>DAOTWA010000035.1:0-68148 GCA_034435955.1 Anaerolineaceae bacterium
GGCGAATGATCATAAAATACATCGAGATTGCCAAATCACTATGGAAGAAAACCAAAGACTCTTAATAACAGTATGATTTTGCGAATTGTGCTTTCAGGAAAAAGGGGGCGTGCAACTCGCGCAATAAGGCATGGATGTTACAATAATCATATGCATGTGATCCTGACCCACGAGCAGGCGGATTTTGACGCGCTGGGGGCGCTGCTGGGGGCGCATCTGCTGCATCCGGATGCGATCCCGGTGCTACCGCGGCGCATGAACCGCAACGCGCGGGCCTTCATCGACCTGTACGGCGGGGAGCTGCCGTTCGTCGACCCGCGGGCACTGCCAGGCGAGGCGATCGAAAGCGTCTTACTGGTGGATACCCAGTCGCTGGTGACGCTGAAGGGGATGAGCGCGAAGACGCACGTGGAGGTGATCGACCACCACCAACTGCGCGGCGACTTGCCGGCCGAGTGGCGGGTGCGGGTCGAGCCAACCGGGGCGGCGACCACGCTGATGGTGGAGGAGATTCAAGCGCGCGGCATACGCCTGACGGAGATCCAGGCCAGCCTGCTGCTGATGGGCATCTACGAGGATACAGGGGCGTTGACCTACACAGCGACGACGCCCCGGGAGGCGCGCGCGGCGGCGTTCCTGCTGGAAAACGGGGCCAGCCTTTCGCTGGTGGGGGAGTACCTCAACCCGCCGCTCTCGCCCGAGCAGAGCCGGTTGTACGACCGGCTGCTGGCGGCGGCGGAGACGATCGTGATCAATGGGCAAACGATCGTGGTGGCGCGGGCGGAAGCGACCGAGATGAGCGAGGAGATCTCCAGCGTGGCGCACAAGATGCGTGACCTGCTGGAGCCGGCGGCGCTGTTCCTGCTGGTCACGACGGGCGAGGGCATCCGCATGGTCGCGCGGGCGACCACCGATGCGATCAACGTGGCGGAGGTGGCGGCGCATTTTGGCGGCGGAGGGCATGCGCGGGCGGCGGCGGCGCTGATCCATCCAGCCGAGACCAGCGCAAATCCTCTGGCTGAGGTTTACCAGGAACTGCTGCGCGTCCTGCCACAATACGTGCGCCCGGCGGTATCGGTGGGGCAAATCATGTCGAAGCGGCCGAGGGTGCTCAAGCCAGATACCCCGGCAGAGGAAGCCGCGCAGCTCATGCAGCGCTATGGGTATGAGGGATTTCCGGTGGTGCAGGAAGGCAGGGTGATCGGGCTGCTGACGCGGCGGGCCGTGGACCGGGCGCTGGCACACAAGCTCAACCTGCCGGCGGCCAGTCTGATGGAGGCGGGCGAGGTAACCGTGTACCCAGGTGATACGCTGGATCATCTGCAGGAGGTGATGACCGCCTCGGGTTGGGGGCAGGTTCCGGTGATCTCGCCGACGACGGGCGAGGTGGTGGGCATCGTGACGCGCACGGACCTGCTCAAAACACTGACCGGGCAGGCAGCGCAGCCGGCGGCGCAGAATCTGGCGGAGCGGCTGGAAGCGGCCCTGCCAGCAGCGCGCCTTGCGCTGCTCAAAGCGGTGGCGGCCAAGGCGCACGAGCTGCGCATGGCGGTGTACATCGTGGGCGGCTTCGTGCGCGACCTGTTGCTGGAGCGCCCCAGCCTGGATTTCGACGTGGTGGTGGAGGGCGATGCCATCACATTGGGTCGGGCGCTGCGCGACGAGTACGGCGGGCGGGTGATCAGCCACGCGCGTTTCGGTACGACCAAGTGGGACATCGCGGCCATCCGCGCGGAGCTCGCCGAGCGTCTGTCCAACCATGAGAAGCCGCGGGCGGAAGACCTGCCATCCAGCCTGGATCTGATCACGGCGCGGATCGAATTCTACGAGTACCCTACGGCGCTGCCGACGGTCGAGCGCAGCAGCATCAAGCTGGATCTGCACCGGCGGGATTTCACCATCAACACACTGGCGTTGCGGTTGGACGGGCGTCATTACGGCGAGCTGTACGATTACTGGGGCGGGCTGCACGACCTGCGCAAGAAACTGGTGCGAGTGCTGCACTCGTTGTCGTTCATCGACGATCCAACGCGCATGCTGCGGGCGGTGCGTTTCGAGCAGCGCTTCGGCTTCCGCATCGAGAGCCGCACGTTGCAACTGATGGAAGAGGCGCGGCCGATGCTCAAGCAGGTCAGCGGGGAGCGCATCCGCCACGAGCTGGACCTGATCCTGGCGGAAGAGAAGGCGGCGGCGATGCTGGCGCGGCTGGACGAGCTGGGCCTGCTGAACGCGATCCACCCAGAGCTGAGCTGGAAGGCGGAGCACACGGAGCGGTTCGAGGCCATTTTGAAAGAGGACATCCCGCCGGAATGGGGTGTGGCGGCCAAAGTGGGTTCGCTGCCGGCCCGCCGCGCGCTGGCGTATATCCTGTGGTTGGGCTGCCGACCGGAGCGCCAGGCGCGCAGCATCGCGCGCAGACTGAAACTGCCCACCGCATTGATCGAGGCGCTGGAGCTGGCCTGCCGCGCACGCGAAGAACTGCCGGCGCTGACCAGGCTGCCCCCGAGCCAGGCAACACGCCGGCTGGAAGGGACGCCTTCCATCGCTCTATACGCCCTCTACCGGACGTTGGATGATCCCGCGCAGCGTGACCTGGTCGCCAAGGTAGCATTAGCGTGGCGCAAGGTATCGCCTGCTCTGAGCGGGCATGATCTGCGGGCGATGGGTCTGCCGCCTGGTCCGGCGTACCGTGAGATCCTCGGCGCGTTACGCGACGCACGCCTGGATGGACGGGTGCACACGGAAGAAGAAGAGCGCGAATACGTGGCGCACCTGATGCGGCAGATGGACCTGACTCGCGGGGAGCGCTGAGGCATGACCTGGACGGAGCGCATCTTCAGGCGAAATAAAAATGAAGCCGGACAAACGGCGAATAAGGGCACCAGGCACGGCTGGATGGCCCGGGTGCGCATACGCCCGCTGATGGAAGCGGACCTGCCGGCGTTGGAGTGGGAGGGGGAATACACGCGCTACCGGCGGCTGTACGCGGATGCTTACCTGCGGGCGCAGCAGGGGCGGGCGGTGCTGTGGGTGGCCGATCTGGCCGGAGTGGGGGTGATCGGTCAGCTCTTCGTGCAACTCACCACAGATCGGCAAGAGCTTGCCGACGGGAAGCAGCGAGCCTATATTTACGCCTTCCGCATCCGTCCGGCGTATCGAAACAGCGGGCTGGGGACGCGCATGCTGCGTAAAGCGGAAGCCGATCTGCGCCGGCGCGGTTTCCGCTATGCGACGCTCAATGTGGCGAAAGACAATTCGCGCGCGCTGAACCTGTACCGTCGCATGGGCTACCGCATCCTGGCGAGCGAGGCGGGGAGATGGTCCTATCCGGATGAGAACGGGGAGTGGCACGCGGTGGAGGAGCCGGCGTGGAGGATGGAGAAAGTACTCAGTTGACCGTCTTCAGTCCACAGTTGTCAGTACGCAATGGTCCGTATGCGGGGGACAGTAGCCAGCAGCCGGCTGTCAGACCACAAAGATGGATTGTCAGCACAGCCCTCAATTATTTCCGCAGCAGTTCGGCGTAACGCCAGATGTCATCCTTTTTAGCGTAGAACCAGACCATATGATCGTTGTGACCGACGTCAAAGGCGCCGGCCTCGCAACAGGTATCGTGGACGACGGCGTCATAGCCGAGGGAGAGAAGCTGGTCGCCGTACATGGCGTTCACGATCCCATCCTTGATGAAGAAATAGAAAGGCTTTCCAGCCATGATCTGCCAGTCAAAGGTCTCCTGGGCGCCCAGATTCTGACCGAGATCCTGGCCGTCAACGATGATATGGCCTTCGACCTCGAGCACCCACCGATTCTGCCAGGCCCACAATCCGCGGATAGGGGAAGAGCCAGCCGGCGGGCGGGTTTCGAGGCGGTAAATCTCGGCGCCGTCACGGGTAACCACGGCGTAATTTTGTGTCTGCTGCCAATCTTCGGCCACGGCGATCTCGTGACCGGCGATCTGAACAGGCGGGATAGGCCAGCCAGACTTTTCGGGGATACGGTATGCGGCGTTCTTCTGGTAGACCCATTCAGGGGTGATCGCCATCCATTCGAACTGATAAGGGGCATACCCTCCCGGGTCGAGGATCAGGTATTCATCGAGGGTGAAGGGGTCAAGCGAATGCTGGCGTTGCTCGATGCGCGACAGCCACTGGGGCGGGGTGTTGTTCGGGCGGCGGAACTCGGCGATGCCAATGGCGGGGGCAATGAGGGCGCTGAAGTCATCCGAGACGGGCACCTCGCCTTCGATGGCCAGGCTGCCATCGGCGGAGCGACCGCGGAAAAGGCTGGCGCCCTTGCCGGTGCACTGGTAGCCGAAGAGAAGCGTGCGGCCATCGGCCAGACGAAAGCGCAGCTCGACATCGGCGATGCAGGCGGGTACGCCGCCCACCACCTGGTCGCGATCCAGGCTGGCGATGATCTTCTTCATCAAGTCGGGATCATTGACCACGTGCTGGACAAAATAGGGATCGTTTGGGCTACGCTCGGAGTAGAAAATGGCGATATCGACGGCCTGGGCGCCGGCCAGGATCTGGCCGAGGTTGATGCGAGCGCCGGAAGAATAAATGGCGGAGGGAGACACCGACGGCGGGGATTTTGGTGTGGGTGAGGGCGCGGCGGCGGGCGCCAACTCGAAGGAGGAGGGTTCAGGCTGATAAAGGAACAATTCCCCCCACTCACAGTTTCCGCCGGGGCATTCAGGGACTGGAAAACCCGTGAGGAGAAGGTCATCGGCGCCGGTGGCCAGGTCGAGGACGCGCACGTCGAGCGCGCCGGCCTCGCGCTGGCGTGCGTAGAGCAGCTTCTGGCCATCGGCGGACCAACGCAGCCAGCCCATGGTCTCGATCTCGGGCGCGATGGCGGGTTCCTCCTCGCCGGAATACTGATTGAGCGACAGGATGCGACTGGGGCCGGATGGTGCGCCGATGAGGACGGCAATGCGGCTGGTATCCGTGGCCCAGACGGGCGTGCACAAACCAGGAAGCGGTTCGGTAAGGTAACGCTTATCCCCGCTGTAGAGATCGATGATGGCCAGACGGCCAAAACCGTCGCCGGCATCGGGAGCCATCTCAGCGACGGCGAGAAGACCAGAGCGGTAGGGGAACCAGGCGTACGAGTCCGCGAGCGAAGCAACCCGCACATCCAGAGAGCGCAGCTCGCCGGTGTCAACGTCGAGCGAGTAAAGGGGGATACCGGCAGAATTTTCAGCCGCGGATGGGGAGGACAGACCGGCGAATAGGATGTGGTTGTCGCCGGAATCCCAATCGAGCAAAGCGAAGCGCGGTGAGCCAGCGCGGGGATCCAGATTGAAGATGCGCACATCCTGGGCGGCGAGGCGCCGGACGGTCAGGGTTTGCGGGGCAGACGGCTCACCCTGGGACTTCGTCGCGGAGGACATCCAGGCCAGCCAGCCGCCGCGTGAGACGACTACGGGACGGCCGATGCCTTCTTCGGGGGGAAGGAGCGCGCCTGGAGGAAGAAGCGTCACGCTTTGCTGTCCGGGTACGGCCACAGCCAGGAGAGCGCCATCGTGAGACGGCAGGGCCAGCCAGTCCACGCCGGGGCCAAGGGTGTCAGGCGGCAGCCAGATGGGCTGCTCGCCGCTCAGCAGGGTGTATTGGGCGGCCAGGCTGCCATCCGCCACGCGGTAGACGTCCAGGTTGGGATTGGCGTCGGGGCGAAGGACGAGCAGGTAGTTTTTGGAAGGCGACCAGCCCAGCAGGCGACCGGGAGCGCGGCTGAGAAGATGCTGAGCGCCGGTCTTGAGGTCAGCCAGGAAGACGCCAGCGCCCAGACGGCCCTGCGCATCGTTGAGGGCCAGCAATCCGCCGACCAGAGATCGGTCGCTGAGGCAACCAGGCAAGCCGGGGAAGACCTGGGAGCAGTCCAGCGGGGCTTTGGCGCCCGACTGGTAGGGTACCAACGCCTCAGCCAGGGCCAATTTGTCCTGGTCTGGAAGGTCGCCCAGGATGGTCACGGCAGAATCACGCTCACGCCAGTAGAGACTCTGAACGCCGGTGTTGAGGACGAGCCAGTAGGCGGTCATTCCGCGCACGCTGGTCTGGCCGATGGATTTCAACGGCGCCTGATCCATCTCACCGGGGAAGAACGCCGCCTGGACCATATCCAAGGCGGCGTCATTGGCGGTGAAATGCTGGACGACGGTGTAATGGGCATCGTCGCTGGCGGGCAGGACCTCGACGCCGCTGCGAATCAGCGGGAACGATAGTGCGGAAGCGTCGGGGACAAGCAGGGCGAAAGGTGCGGAGGCGGCGGCGCGGTCGAGGGCGGCCTGGAAGTCGGATGCTCGGGAAGGAACCGGAGACGGGGTGGACAGGTTCAATGGAAAGCGTAAGTCGGGAATGAGGATGGAGATCAGGTAAGAGGTGAGGACAACAGCGCCGACCATGACGAGGGAGATCTTGGCAGCCGGCCAGGCGCGGCGCAAGAACGCGAAAAACGAAGGATCATGGTTCATTTGATCTCCTATTTATCCGAACCGACCACGAATGAGACCCAAGCAAAACGCCCTTCACGGCGCTGCCGGCCAGGATTCAAAAAGCGGATTGAATCAAATGGGCGTAACTCTCATTCGCCGGCATCCTTCACGAAGGTCAGCCAAGCGGAGGGGGTATTGAGACGATCCTGGCCGTCCTGCCTATTTTCCAGACGCAAAAGGCGGGCAAATTGTTCCAGATCGTCTTGACCGATGCCATGGCCGGAAACCGTCGGATCGCGGCTGAGGTGGGCGTACAACAACAGGCAACCACCTGGTGCGAGCAGACCGCTCACCTGGCGCCGGTAGCGCTCGCGGCTGGCAGGCGGCAGACCGTGGTAACAGCCGATGTCCAGAATGAGATCCATGGGTTGGCGCACGAACTCCAGGCGGGTGACGTCGCCGACGTAGAAGTCGACCGCCACGCCGGCGGTATGGGCTTTGCGGCGCGCGCGGCGGATGGCCGCGAGGGCGAAGTCCACGCCGATCACCGACCAGCCGTGTTGGGCGAGGGTAATGGCGTTGGTGCCGGTGCCGCAGCCAAGGTCGAGGGCGCGGCCGGGCGGGTGGGAGTCGAGGAAAGCGAGCAACTCGGGTGGGGAAACGCCGGTGTCCCAGGGCGGGCGGCGGTAATACCAGAGGTTAAAGGCCAGCCAGCGTAAAAATGCGCTCATCCGAATCGGTCTTTGACAAGAACGCTCTCATCCCTTACAATAACACCCGTCGGGGATTGTCCTCAAAAACAAGACAGTTGGAAGGGTTTAAATTTCATGAAAGAGTATACCACCGAGTTTATCCGCAATATTGCACTTGTATCGCACAGCAGCGCCGGCAAGACCATGCTGGCAGAGGCCTTATTACATTTTACAGGAGCCACCACGCGTCTGGGCCGGGTCGAGGATGGGACGACGGTGTCCGATTACGATGACGAGGAAATACGGCGCGGCATTTCCCTCTCAACTTCGGTCATTCCGCTGGAATACAAGAACCACAAGATCAACCTGCTGGATACACCCGGTTACACGGACTTTGTCGGGGAAGTGATTTCCGCGTTGCGGGTGGCAGACGGCGCACTGGTGCTGGTGGATTCGGTCTCGGGGATGGAAGTGGGCACGGAGGTGGCCTGGGGTTACTGCGACACCTTCCATCTGCCGCGCTTCGTGGTGATCAATAAGATGGACCGCGAGAACGCCAACTTCCGCAAGGCGCTGGCGAGCGTGGAGGAGTTCTCGGAGACGCGGCTGATCCCGGTGCAATTGCCGTGGGGGGAGAAGGCCGCCTTTCAGGGGGTGATCGACCTGTTGAGCATGAAAGCATACAAAGGGGATGGCAAAACGGTGGTGGATATTCCGGCCGATATGAAGGAGGCGGCTGAAGAGGCGCATCTGGCGCTGATGGAAGCCGCCGCCGAAGGGGAGGACGAGCTGCTGGAAAAATATCTGGAGAGCGGCTCCCTCAGCGAGGAGGAGATGGTGCGCGGTCTGGCCAGCATCGTACGGACCGGCGGCTTCATCCCGGTGTTCGTGACGGCCGCCACAGCGGAGATTGGCCTGGCGCCGCTGCTGGATGCCATACTGAACCTGATGCCCTCGCCGAAGGACATTCCAGCGGTGGTCGCGCAGGGCAAGGACGGCAACGAAGAGCTTACCGCCAGCGACCAGGGGCCGCTGGCCGTCTATGTATGGAAAACGACCGCCGACCCATTCGTCGGCAAGCAAACCTATTTCAGGGTTTATTCCGGCGTACTGACCTCCGACAGTCGGGTGTGGAATCAAACCAAGGGCGTGGAGGAGCGGCTGGGCACGCTGTACATTCCACGTGGTAAGGAGACCCTGCCGGTCAAGGCGGTGCACGCAGGCGATATCGGCCTGGTGCCCAAGCTGAGTGAAACCTCGACGGGGAACACGCTGTGCGACCGTGGGCACCCGCTCAGCCTGCCGGTACCCACCTACCCCCACGCGCTGTACCAGGTGGCGGTCTTCCCGAAGACGCAAGCCGATTCGACCAAGATCACACCCACGCTGACGCGTCTGGCGGAAGAGGACATGACCCTTTCGTGGCACATGGAGCCGGCCACCAACCAGACCATCCTGCAAGGGATGGGCGACCAGCATATCGACGTGGTGCTGCGCCGATGCGAGACCAAGTTCCAGGTTAGCCTGACCGTACAGGAGCCGAAGGTGCCTTACCAGGAGACGATCACCAAAAAGGCGCAGGCGATGTACCGACACAAAAAGCAGACCGGCGGGGCCGGCCAATTCGGCGAGGTGCATCTGCGCGTCGAACCGTTGAATCAAGGCGAATTCGAGTTCGTCAACGACGTGTTCGGCGGGGCGATCTCGAGCTCCTATATGCCGGCCATCGAGAAAGGCATCCGCAATATTATGAAGGAAGGCATCCTGGCGGGATATCCAGTGACAGGCGTCAAAGTGTCGGTGTTCGACGGGAAAGAGCATCCGGTCGATTCGAAGCCGATTGCGTTTGAGATCGCCGGTAGGGAGGCGTTCAAGCTGGCGTTTATGGACGCCGCGCCGGTGCTGTACGAGCCGATTATGAACGTCAAGGTGATCGTGCCGGAGGCAAACATGGGAGACGTACTGGGAGATCTGAACACCCGCCGGGCGCGGGTGCAGGGGATGGAGACAGAAAAAGGCCGCTCGGTGGTCTCAGCGCAGGTGCCGCTGGCCGAGATGTTGCGCTACACGACGCAACTGCGCTCGATTACCGGTGGGCGCGGATATTTCACCATGGAATTCGATCATTACGAGATCGTACCCCAGCACATCGCCCAGGAGATCATCAACAACCGGCAGAAGGAATTGCAAAAGCAGAGAGAAGAATAGGGGGAATTCATAAACTGCGCACAGGGATCGGGGTCCGCACATACGGACCCCGATCCTTATGTGCACCATTTCCATTGACTTAACAATTTAGATAGGTGGGGTGGAGTTTGATTTACCTTTATATAACGACGCGCTATAATGGATTTACCTTCAAACAAACCGAGGTTATTTTACGGTTTGTTTAGTCACAAGCCATCAAGGCTATTTATCCGGTTTTACTTATGCCCATCATGGAACTGCCGTGGCCACGAACCGATATTTGCTGATTGATGAGGACCCGATCGTCCTCGATGCCATCGCGAAAAGCATCGCGGGGCTGGATCTCGAAAGCACGGTTCAAACCGAATCGGATCCTGAAACTGCGCTGAGGAGGCTGGCAAGCGAGCCGACAGACCTGGTGATCATCGATTCGGCGGCTCTGCAGGCCATACAGAACCAACTGGCGCCGCTGCTGGCGACGCCACAATTCCGCGCGCCCAGATTTGTGGTCATGACATATTACCAGAGCGATATCCCCCCGAATGTGGTGCCCATTTACCGCGTGTTGATCAAGCCGTTCACGCGGGAGGAGCTCAAACAACTGGTCGAGGATATCCGAGCGCGCCTGCGGGAAGAACGCGAAGGCCCCTCGCCAGCGATCAGCAAGCTGTACGAAGAGATCCAGGATTACCTGGAGATTTTACTGGGGGAGACCAGCGCAAGGTGCATTCTGCTGTGTGACAACGTGGGGAGGGTCATCCAACAAACCGGTAATCTGGGCGGACTAGCCATCGATGCGGTGACCTCGCTGATCAGCGGGGGCATCGCCACGCTGCTGGAGGCCGGAAAAAACCTGGAGGACGAAGCGGTCATCAACCTGGCTTACCGGGAAGGGAAACATTCCGATCTTTACGCCATCAACATCAGCGAAGACTGGATATTGATCATCATCATTGACCGGGGACAAATGTTTCAGCGGCTCGGTTCGGTTTGGTATTTTGCGCGCAAGGCGGCTTTCGAGCTACAGCAAATCCATCAAAGTATCGAAGAAGGAAAGCCCTCCCCTATCTTCGATAAAACCACGGACAAGTATTACAGCGATGAATTAAACCGGCTGCTGTCTTGAGCACAAAACTTGCATCGAAGCAAAGCCAGCGCGAAAGCGAAGGAGGGAATATGAACGAGCAATCTTCCAATAACCACAGGATCCACTATCGCAGCGGCATTTCGATCTTTCCAGAACAGGTGATGGCGATCGAGACATCTTTGCGGATCCTTCAGGCTGCGATACCGGCGCGGATGACCGTATTGGTGGATACCTCGGGCCAGATGATTACCAAAGTCGGAGAGGCGCACGGGGTGGATGCGGACGCTCTCGGCTCATTGGTCGCCGGCGACCTGGCTGCCAGCCATGAGATCGCCCGGATGATCGGTGAGTTTCAGGACTTCCAGATGATCTTGCGGGAAGGGACACACAGCCACATCATCATCGCCGAAGCAGGCCAGTATTTCGTGCTGTTCGTACTTTTTTCCAAGGAAGTGCCGCTGGGTTGGGCGCGCAAGATGATCCAGAAGACAGCCGCAGATCTCAGCCGGATTTCAATCGAAACCGATGAAGAGGCAGGCAAACACGACGCTTTCACCTCGCCGCTCGTGGAAGGCGAGATGACCGATCTGATCAATGACGCTCTTGACGATCTCTGGAAGGGCTGATGCATGTTTATCAATTGGCAACTGCGCCAGCTCAACATAAAAATCGTGTACTATGGTCCCTCTTTGAGTGGAAAGACGACCAATCTGGAGCAAATCCACTTGAGGATCGATCCGGCGCGGCGCAGCGAACTAATCTCGCTTAAAACGAACGAAGACCGTACGCTGTACTTCGATTTTTTGCAGCTAGAGCTCGGCAAGATCAATGGGCTGACGCCCAAGATCCAGTTATACACGGTGCCGGGGCAGGCATATTACGAGGTCAGCCGGAAACTGGTGCTGAAGGGAGCGGATGGGGTGGTGTTCGTTGCGGATTCGGGCGCCCACCGGTTGAAGGAGAACATCGAATCGTGGGCGAATATGAAAAAGCACATGCTCTCACTGGGGATGCCGCCTGGAAGTATACCCATCATCATCCAGATGAACAAACAAGACCTGAGAAACGCGCTGCCAGGCGCGGTGATGGTGCGGGCGCTCAACTGCGACCATACGCCGGTGCTGCCGGCGGTGGCGATCAAGGGGCAGGGTGTATTCGATACGTTGAAAGCGATCATCAACGCGGTGATCACCAACCTGCAAAAAGAAATGGCTTAGATGGCGACACAAGAAGGGGACACTATGGTTATCGAGACGAGCATCCAATATGCTGAACTGACCGACATCATGCAGGCCCTCAACGATCGGGGCAACTTCGTCATCAGCGTGCTGACCGACGAAAGCGGCCTCCTGCTGGCCTCTTCAGATCAGAATCCCGACACCTCCGAGATGCAATCGGCGGTGGGGGCGCAGGTGCAGGGGCTCGTTCAGCGAGTGGTGAGGCACCTGAGCATGGCAGAGCCGGAGGAGATCACCCTGAATGATGTGGAGGGAAAAAGGCTGGTGTGCCGTCCCTTCCGGGTGGGGGACGCCACGGTGATCCTGGCGGTGCTGATCCCCACGAAAGGACAGGCTTATCGAAAGGTGATGAACCAGGCGATCCGATCTATCCAGCAGACCTGGAACTTCTAATCTCAGGAGAACCGCAATGGCACTACAGGGTAGCTTACGGGAAATGTCAGTCGTTGATCTGATCCAGCACACTTGCCAGGATCAAAAAACGGCCTTGCTGACGATCAACCGGGATGGAAAGCAGATCCAGATCTTCTTTAAGGACGGGACCATCGTGCACGCGGCAATGGGCGGCATCATCGGCGAAAAGCCGATCTTCGAGGCGCTCTCCTGGGAAGATGGCGAGTTCGTCCTGGAAGTGGGCACGGAGGCGCCGATCGTGTCGATCACGCGGAACTGGTCCAGCTTGCTGCTGGAAGGCGCCAAGCAGATGGACGAATCCAGCTCATCGGGCGGGCCGCTCAGTCCGGAGAAGATGATCAACAACACACTGGTCAATTTTTTGATGGCGAGCAAGCTGTACAAAGAGGCTTTGGTGATGGATACAGCCGGCACGGTGATGGCTGCCTGCCTGGAAAACCCTCCCGACCAGGAAATGCTCACCGCCATCGCAGCCGCGATCGTCAATCTGGGATCGCGCAGCGTCAGGCTGATGAACAAGGGGAAATTCGATTATTCCATCATCCAGGGCGAAAACACCAGCATGATCGTTATGATGGTTTCACCGACGATGCTGATCTTCGGTCTATGCCCGGGAAAACCGAACCCGGCCAGCATGGTGGAAGAGATCGTGCGGCTGAGCGCCGAGCTGGCGGAATTTGTCGTCAGCGATGAACTGATCCATCCGGCATGATCGTTCCACTCAATGATTTTATGTAGGATAGCTGCTCGAAAGTCAATTTTGCCTTACTAAGATCCGCCTTATCGAAAACAGCGCCGTCCAGTCTGGCATCTTTGAAATTAGCCCTTTTCAAATTAGCGCCATAGAAATTGGCGCCAGTGAGATCGGCGCGCGAGAAATCCACGGCGTTAAAATCGGACTTGAAGAATACGGCGCCTTTCATGCTGGCGCCCTCGAAATGGGATTCGCTGGCCTCGGCGCCGGAGAAATCCGCCCCATCGAGAATACAATCGACCAATTTGGCCCAATAAAGGGAAGCGTGGGCGAAATTGGCGCCGGCAAGATCTGAGCCGGTAAAATTCACGTCGTCGATGGAGGCGCGAGAGAAATCGGCGCAGGCCAGTTTGCATCGAAGCAGCGTGGATTTGCCAAGGCTGGCTTTATGCAGGTTCAGGCCGCGCAGATCGGACCCATCGAAGGTGCAGCCGTTCAACAACGCCCCGTTGAGATCGGCCATTAACATGGTGGCATTGGACAGGTTGACGCCCACCAGGATGACCCGCACCAGGTTGGCAGCGCTCAGGCAGGCCTGAGACAGGTTGGCTCCGTTCAGGTCGGTCTTTTCGAGGCTGGCGGCAAACAGGTTCACCTGGGTGAGCTTGGAGTTGTGCATTTGAGCCGCATCCAGATTAGCCCTGGCAAGGACGGCGCGGGACAAATCCATCGAATCCAGAGTCATCTTCATCAGGTTGGCGTAAGACAGGTCAACGCCGGGTTCGAGCCGATATTTTTTATTGTCCATGGGTTTCTCCATTGTTGGTAGGGCATCGGATGGCACTGAAGGGCTGTCCTGAACTGGCAATAATTGTGCCAGAGCATCGGCAAGATCGTCGTAGGTGCGAAAGAAATTGGCAAACCCGGTTAAGTTGATGTGAGACCTTATCCGCTCGGGAACACCAGCCAGGATAAGATCACCACGCATGTGCCGTTTACAGACCTTCTGGATATTGACGAGCACCCAAAGGCCAGAGATAGAGATGTACTCGGCCGCAGATAAATCCAGAATGATCCTGTGGTGCCCATTTTTGGCAATCCTGTCCAGCTCGTCGGCGAACTGGTTGGCGGTGGCGCCATCCACTCTGCCGACCACTTTTACCAGATCGTATTGCTTGAAAGGAATGGCACTGATCTCCATGACTCAATCCCACCTCAATTGAATAAACCCTCGTCAGAGTACCTGCTAAGGAATCCGCTCTTCGCGGAATAACGGCTTTTTACCGGATCACCCACCACGCCCCATTCAAGGATTGGCGGAGGGAATAAATGGCTGAAGAGCCATTCTGTAAACCTATTATAGGGAAAAAAAGCCGGAAATGGGTTAATCCGGCCTTTACAGATGTGTTAGGTGGAGCAGGAGCGCAATTGTCTAGAACACCTTCCGTTGCGGGCGGCGCAGATTACGACGCTCACCGCTCCGGACGAACGCTGCAAGTGCTTGTGGGGGTGGATATAACGCACAGCCCTGGCAATAAAAGCTGCCAACAAAGGCCGGGGCGTATTCGGGTCGGAGCGAGGGGCATTCTTATGCAGGCGGGAAGGATTCTTGCTTAATATGGAAATGAGGCCGCTGCGGAGGAAAAGACACTTGACAAGGGTTAAGAAAGTGGCTATAGTATTAATGCGAACGTTCGCGGGAACGTTCGCCTTCCCGGACAAGAAGGCAGATGCCCACACGAGTCACCCTGAAGCAAGTCGCGGCTCAGGCCGGCGTGAGTTACCAGACTGTTTCGAAGGTCATTAACCGCCAGGCCCAGGTCTCCAAAGAGACTGAGGAGCGCATCTGGCGCGTGGTGCAGCAGCTCGGTTATCGTCCGAGCCACCTGGCGCGCAGCCTGCGCTCGCAGCGCAGCCGCACGATCGGCTACTCCTGGCCGCCTTCCCCGCTCGATCAATACAATCCTATCCTGGATCAGTTCCTGCAAAGCCTGGTGGCAGCCGCCGAAGAGGATGGCTATTACATCCTCATCTTCCCTTACCAGAGCCGCGATGGCGATCCCCTCCACGAGTACCGCGAGCTGATCGACACCGGGCGGGTGGACGGCTTTATCCTCTCGGCGGTGGAGTACGACGACCGGCGCATTCGCCTGTTGATTGAGCGCAATTTCCCTTTCGTGGCTTTTGGACGCTCCAACCTCGAGCTGGACTTCCCTTATATCGACGTAGACGGCGGACAGGGCATTCGCGCAGTCACCGAGCATTTACTCGAACAAGGACACCGGCGCATCGCCGCCCTGGCCTGGCCGGAAACGAGCCGGGTAGGCAACAACCGGCTGGAAGGCTATCTTACGGCTATGCGCAACGCTGGTATCCCACCGAGACCAGAATGGATCGCCCGTGGAGAAGGCCGCTACGCCTTTGGCCGGGAAGCTACCTTGCGCTGGTTAGACGCGCCCGAGAACGAGCGCATTACCGCCATCGTTGCAGTCAATGACGCCATGGCGATCGGCGCCATGCACGCCATACAGGAGCGCGGGCTGCGGGTCGGACCGGATATCAGCGTGACGGGCTTCGACGACGCGCCGATGGCCCAATACCTTTCTCCGCCTCTGACCACCCTGCGCCAGCCAGTCTGGGAGATTGGTCAACGGCTGGTCAAGATGCTCCTGGACAGGCTCAACGGCAAACGTCCCGCGCCGTATCGGGAACTGATCGCCCCCAGACTGATCGTCAGGCCATCCAGCCTGGGCTGGCGGCCAAACGACTGACTACCAGCGGCCTGTTTGGAAAGGAGGTGATGCGGGAAAAAACGTCGATGCCAAACCCCCACCGGTTTTCGCGGTGGCCTCGCTTTATGGCATGAAGCGATGAAAAAGGGAACCGCTCGCGGCTTTCTGGACGGAAGTTGAGCGGTCCCCACTGGCGGACCAGTGAGCCGCAAAAGCTCACAAGGTCTATCCTATTATAGCACAGCCGTTCCCCTGTCCCATCGAGGGGCTCATATCCGACTAACTCTCAAAAGGAGAAGTCACCCATGAAGAACAGACTGGTTCTCTTATCTCTTGCGGCGATCTTGAGCCTGGTGCTGGCGGCATGCGCGCCGGCTGCAACAACCGCTCCAACGACAGCGCCGGTTCAAGAACAGCCGACCACCCCTCCGGTGCAACCCACCGAGGTCCAGGCACAACCCACTGAAGCACCCACCCAGGCGCAGGCAGCCGGTAAATGCCCGCTGCAGGTCGAGGATGGCGCGAAGATCACCTTCTCGGGTTGGGGCGATCCCACCGAGCAGAAGATCTACCGGGATTCCATCGACCGGTTCAAGGCTGTTTGCCCGAATGTTTCAGTGGACTACGTGCCCATTCCGGATAAATTCCAGGACAAGATGAAGGCCCAAATGGCGGGCGGCACCGCGCCGGACGTCTTTTATGTGGATGATCAGTTGATGACCGCATTCGCTCCCTCCGGCCAGTTACTTGCCCTGGATGATTACATGAAGGAAGCCGGCATCAACACCAGCGACTTCGTGTCCTCACTGATGTCTGAGTTCACCCTGAACGGCAAGGTGTACGGTCTACCCAAGGACTGGGGCACGCTGGGTCTGGTTTATCTGCCTGAGGCATTCACCCAGGCCGGCATCCCCGAGCCAACGTCCGACTGGACGTGGGATGACATGCGCAACGCGGCCAAGACCATCGTATCCAAGACGAAATTCGCGGGCTTCTGCATGGCGGCGGATTGGGCGCGCTTCGCCCCCTTCGTCTTCTCCTACGGCGGCAACTTTGCCACCCCGGACGGGAAGACCGCCACGCTCGATACGCCTGAGGTAAAGGCAGCGGCCACATTCGTCGAAGACATGTTCAAGGAGAAGAGCCTGTCAAGGCCGAAGGAAGACCTGGGGGCAAGCTGGTGCGGTGAGGCCATCGGCAAGAAACTGGTGGCAATGACGACCGAGGGCGGCTGGATGGTGAACTTCATGAAGCAGACCTATCCAGATGTTCAGTGGAAGGCCGTGATGATCCCCAAGGGTCCCAAGACGCGGGCCGACATTGTCTTCACCAACGCGATTGGCGTCAATGCTTCGACCAAATATCCGAAGGCATCCGCCGCGCTGGCCATCTTCATCACCGGCAGGGAAAATCAGGCCGAGATCGTCAAGACCGGCTTCGCTTACAGCACACACCCCGATCAAGCCAATCTGATCGTGGATCCCAACGATCAGGCGATCGCTCAGGGAGGTTTGCTGCCTGACACCCATCCGGCTTATTGGGGACCGTACACCGGCAAGCTCGAAGACATCGTCTCCAAAGCACTGGAGCGCGTCTTCCTGGGTGATCAGACCGTAGACCAATCCTTCGCTCAGGCGCAGCAAGAGGCTCAAGCTGCGTTGAGCGGCCAATAATCAACGGCGCGCCTTACCTGGCAGGGCGGCTTACACCGCCCTGCCATATCGGAGCAAGCCGCCACCAGGGGCTAAGTGAGGATGCGTATGGAAAAGCGGATCGAACAGTCACGCAGCGGGACGATCCCAGCCATCTGGACTTTCATCCTGATCGTACTCATCTCGCTGATTATCGCCCTGTTCAATGCGCCCACGGTGGGTGGACCGCGCGCCATGTCATCGGCGGCTGCTTATCTTTCCGAAGTACGGCATACCGGCCTGCCATACATCATCGCAGTTGGCATCGGCGCAGCAATACTGGGTTTCTTCGCGGCGAGAGCCGTAAAACAAAGCTGGTCGAACCAGATGCGGAGAAACACCCTGTTGACCGGCTACGCTTTTCTGGCACCCTACTTATTGGTGACGCTTACTTTTACGGTCGGCGTGCTCCTGTTCGCGTTGTATATCTCCTTCACATCGTACGATATCTTTACCCCGCCGGTGTGGATTGGGCTGCAGAATTACGCCCGGGCGTTCCGCGGACTGGTCGATCCAATCCAGAAGGATTTCATCCAATCGCTGTACAACGTGTTGTGGTACACGATCATCGTGGTGTCTGTGCAGACCTCCTTAGCGATTCTGCTCGCGGTTCTGCTGAACACACCCATGCGTTTCCAGCAATTCTTTCGCACTATCTTCTATGCGCCGAGCGTGACCTCGTCCGTGGTCATTACCCTGATTTTCATGTGGCTCTATCTCAAAACCGGTTACGTGAACTTTGTACTGGCCAAGATTCTGGGTCTGGTAGGGGTTCATTGGGAGGGCATCAGTTGGCTGGGAGATCCGCGCGGATTGATCGAATTGATCGTCAATGCGTTTGGCGGATCAATCTCGTCTGACCTTTGGTATTTGAAGGGGCCAAGCATCGCCTGGATGTCGATCATGTTCCAGAACATCTATACGACCGTACCGACGTTCATGGTCATGTTCCTGGCGGCGCTGCAGGATATCAGCCCGACGTTGTACGAGGCAGCCAGCATCGACGGGGCGAACGGCCGGCAGCAATTTTTCAAGATCACACTGCCCATGCTGAGGCCGATCATTTTGCTCGTAGTGGTGCTGGGTACGATCGGCGCATTGCAGGTATTCGATCAGGTCTATCTGGCTACCCAAGGCGGCCCACTGGGGACTTCGTTGACGCCGATCTACCTCACATTCACCGAAGCCCTCGGCAAACAAGGTCCGATTCGAATGGGTTACGCGATGGCGCTGGCGTTCACTCTGGCGGTGATCATCTTTGTGATCACGCTGGTGCAACGGCGTATCCTCGAGCGAGGCACCGAGCTGTATTAGGAGGTGCATAATGGACACCACAGTAGAAAAAACGCTCGTAACCACACCTCGCGTAATCGGAAAGCCGGCCAGCTTTTACATCGGCCAGACGTTGCGTTACCTGCTTTACCTCCTGATCGGGCTGGTCATGTTCACGCCTTTCATCCTGGCATTCCTTGGGTCGTTCAAGACCGACGCGGAAATTACCGCCTACCCACCCAAGTTTCTCCCGGCGAAATGGCTGGTGCAGAATTGGGTGACGGTGTGGAAGACCGACATTGGCCAAGGCGGAACTTTCCCACGCTGGCTGTTTAACACTTCGTTTCTTTCGGTGACGCTCGCATTCCTGCGCGTCATCTTTTGTTCGCTGGCCGCTTACTCGTTTGCGCGCATGAACTTCCCCGGCAAGGACCTGGCGTTCACTTTCATGCTGAGTACGATGATGATCCCAGACGCTGTCAAGCTGATCCCGGCTTACGTGCTGATGACCAAATTGAAGCTGATCAACACCTTCTGGTCGTTGATCCTGCCAGGGATCGTGGATGCGGGGAGCATTTTCCTGTTGACTCAGTTTTTCAAAACCATCCCAAAGGATCTGGAAGAGGCGGCCTTCATCGACGGGGCGGGCCACTTTCAGATCTACCGCACAGTGATTCTGCCCCTGGCGCGGCCGGCGCTGCTGACCGTCTTCATCCTGCAATTTCAGGGAGCATGGAACGATTTCCTGAAACCGCTGCTTTATCTAAATACTCCGGACAAGTACGTATTGAACGTGGCGCTGTCGATCTTCCAGCAGCAGTACAAAGCGCAGTGGAATCTGACCCTGGTCGGGGCAATGGTGAACGCGATCCCAATCCTGATCTTGTTTTTCATCTTCAGCCGGTATTACATCCAGGGCGTGGCCTACACCGGCGTCAAGGGATAAACCAACGGATAAAGGATTTCGACCGCCGTGGGATCACTTCAGAGCGCCGTTCGAGTGGTACGCGCTGGTCTGTCTGCCGTGTGGAGTGATCTTTGGACGGCGTTGGTATGCGAGTTCATATGGCTGCTTTCGATTGCATTGATCCTGCCCGCACCTCCGGCCACGGTGGCGCTATTTTACTTCACCAACCGGCAAGCTCACGGCGAGGTCGCCGGGCTGGGCGATTTCTGGGAAGGGCTGCGGCGCTACTGGCTACCAGCCTGGCGGTGGGGAGCGGTCAACCTGGTCATGCTTCTGATCTTGGGCGGAGACATTTACCTGCTCAACAAAGGCCAGATGACCGCTTTGAACTACTTCCTGCAGGGCTTTTATCTGGTATGCCTGACGGGCTGGGTGATCATTCAGTTCTACACGCTGCCATTCCTGCTGGAGCAGGAAAAACCGGCGGTTTTTACGGCATTGCGGAATGGGGCCCTTATGTTCGCACGCAATCCGGGGTTCACATTATGGGTCATTCTCCTGCTCCTGCTGCTGTGCGCAGCCGGGACGGTTCTTTTCCTGCTCAGCCTTGGGTTCGGAGGTGCGCTGGTGGCAGCAACGGGTAATCGGGCGGTACTGGACCGGCTGGCGGTCCAAATTTCTGACAAATCAGGTAAAAACCGAGAGGACCTTTAATCGGTCGGGGAGGATTTTAACGTTTATGAGCAGTGACCCCCTCTGGCACGTACGCGAGACGGAATTCGATCCTGCACGACTGGCAAGCAGCGAGACCATCTTCACCATCGGGAATGGTTATCTGGGGACGCGCGGCGCCTTCGAAGAGACTTATCCAGGCGAGACGAGGGCGACCTTCGTGCATGGGGTATTCGATGACGCCCCGGTTTTCTTCACCGAACTGGTCAACGCACCAGACTGGCTGGAATTGAGCGTCTACGTGGACGGCGAGGAGTTTGGCATGCAGCGCGGGCAGGTACTCTCGTATCTGCGCGAGTTGGATTTACGCACCGGTTTATTGACCCGCACGGTGCACTGGCGCAGTCCACAAGGCTGCACGGTTGAGTTGAAATTCGAACGCTTTGCCAGTCTGGCTGATCCTCATTTGCTGTGCCTGCGCGTGACGGTCACTGCACTGGATGCGGCCGCGCCGATCGAGGTGCGCGCAGGCATCGACGGCTGCCCGGATAATCTCGGCCTCGCGCATTGGGAAACCCTGGATCAGGAGGCGGGAGAACACTGGGCCTGGCTGATGAGCCGGACGCGGACGAGCGGAATTCGGCTGGCGATGGGCATGCGCTTGCACGTGGAAGGCGCGGTTGAGGCGCACCAATCAGGGTGCAGCGCCCGGCGGCACCCCACCCTCTCGGCGAGATGGACGGCGCGCAGCGGACAGCCGGTTACAGTCGAGAAGGACGTTTACGTATACACATCGCGCGAGGAAGCCGATCCCGCCGCAGCCGTGCGCCGCCGACTGGAGGAATCCTCCGCGCCGGTTTGGACCTCTGCATGGAACAGCCACGCCAGCCGATGGGAGCAGGAGTGGCGGGTCAGCGATGTGGTGGTGGAGGGCGACGACGAAGCACAACTGGCGCTGCGCTTCTCCATTTACCACCTGCTGATCGCTGCGCCGCGGCATGATGAGCGCGTCAGCATTGGGGCGCGCACGCTGAGCGGTTATGGCTACCGTGGACACGTGTTCTGGGACACGGACACCTTCATTCTGCCCTTTTTCACCTATACCCAGCCGGCCATCGCACGCAACCTGGTTTCTTATCGCTGGCACACGCTGGACGGGGCGCGCAGAAAGGCGCGCAGGAACGGCTACGCTGGCGCGCAGTACGCCTGGGAAAGCGCCGACACCGGCGACGAGGTCACTCCTACCTGGGTGATTCACCCATCCGAGCCGACAGAGCTGGTGCGCATCTGGACGGGCGACATCGAGATTCACATCACGGCCGATGTAGCGTATGGAGTATGGCAATACTGGCGACTGAGCGGCGATGACGAGTTCATGCAGGAGCGCGGCGCAGATATTCTGATCGAAACGGCCCGATTTTGGGCATCGCGGGCAGAATGGGACGCAAAACACAACCGTTATCAGTTCCGCGACGTGATCGGGCCGGATGAATACCACGACCACGTACACAACTCGGCATTTACCAACTATATGGCGCGCTGGAATCTGCGCACGGCGGCAGAACTGGTGGCCCAACACCCTGAGGTGAGCGCCGCTGCAGCCAGGCGGTTGGGGCTTTCTGCAAATGAGCGCAAAAGATGGGAAGAAGTAAGCGCAAAGCTGTACTGCCCTTATGACGCGACAACCGGTCTGATTGAACAATTCGAGGGCTATTTCAATTTGAAGGATGTCCCCCTGGCGGATCTGGAACCGCGCACGCAGTCGGCGCAATCCTTGCTGGGGATCGAGGGGGTGGCGCAAACACAGATTATCAAGCAGCCGGATGTGTTAATGATGATGCATCTGCTGCCGGAGCAGTTCAGCGAACGGGATTTGCGCGCCAATTACGATTATTACACCCCGCGCACCGACCTGACTTACGGTTCCTCCCTGGGACCGGCCATTCAAACGATCATAGCGTGCGAGGTCGGTGACATGGAAGGCGCCTACGAGAATTTTATGCGCGCGGCGCGCGCAGATCTGAAGGATGTGCGCGGCAACGCCGGCGATGGCATCCACGGGGCTTCGGCAGGCGGATTATGGCAGGCGGCCGTCTTCGGCTTCGCCGGTCTGCGGCTTACCCCAACCGGCTGGGTGCTCAGGCCGCGTCTGCCGGGGCACTGGCGGCGGCTTCGCTTCAATTTCGTCTACCGCGGGCAGCCGGTCAGCGTTGACCTGCCAGCGCAAGTGGAAGTGGATAGCGAGGTCGGCACGTGATTGGCGCGTTTCTTTTCGATCTGGATGGGGTACTGACCGACACCTCAGAGCTTCACTTTCAGGCGTGGAAGCGGCTGGCGGATGAGCTCGGCATCCCGTTCACGCGCGAGGATAACGAAGCGCTGCGGGGCATCTCGCGCGGCGAATCGCTCAAGCTGCTGCTCAAAGGGCGGCCCGTCAGCGAACGGCAGGCCCAGGAGTGGGCGGATCGGAAGAACTCTTATTACCAGGCAATGATCGAAAAGATGACGCCGGCCGACCTGCTTCCGGGAGCCCGTGAGCTTTTGCTGGAGACCCGCGCGGCGAAAATCAAGATAGCGGTCGTTTCCTCCAGCCGCAACGCGCACAGGGTGGCAGACCGGCTGGAACTGTGGCCATACATCGACGCGCTTGTGGACGGTGCCAGCGGCGCGCGGAGCAAACCCGCGCCCGATCTGTTCTTGCTAGGCGCGCAGCAGGTGGGTGTGCCGCCAGCGGAATGTGTGGTATTCGAGGATGCGGCCTCGGGCATCGAAGCGGCCAAAGCAGGCGGTATGCGCGCGGTTGGTTTGGGACCCATCGAGCGGGTCGGCAAAGCCGACCTGGTATTAACGAGCCTGGAGGGGGTGCACTTGAAAGATATTCTCGCGGGATTGGGGGAGGCCGGCCCGCCAAATTGAGCGTTCTTACAGGTAGCCACCGGATGATGAGGGCGGATCCTGGCGGCCTTTGGTAAGTCAGGCGCTTTCCCGGACAATTTCTGAGGAAAGCGCCTGGCATTTTCATGGGGATAAATTGAAAGGATGAGCTGAACGGCAGTATAATTTTTTCATTATGCGGGCAGTCCGAGGGCGAGAAACCGATGCGCGACTCACTGGAAGAATTCTGGGAAGAGCTGCTTTCGCGCCAACCGGAGCGCATCTGGGAGGCATTTTCAGAACTACAGGAAAGCGACAAGGAAGCGGTGCTGGTGCACCTGCGGCGCATGTCCCGCGAGGAGGGCTGGCATCCCGAACAGCGCCGCTCCGCGCGGGCAGCCCTGGCGGCCTTGAGCGCCAGACGCGCCAGGCATCCAAAGTCAGATTCCTGAGCCTGAATGGAAGGCGAAACGGGTATAATCATGCAACTTTCTGAACTGACCGAGGCCATGCAGCATTTCGTGAGGGCGAAGGGATGGAACGAAGGCAGCAGCCAGCGTCCACAGACGCCGCGCAACCTGGCAATCTCATTGTGTTTGGAGGCGGGTGAAGTGTTGGAACATTTCCAGTGGAGAGATGAGGCGGATAATGCGCAGGCGCTGGCGAGCGAGCTGGCCGATGTGAGTCTGTATCTGCTGCAACTGGCGAGCGTATGTGGAATCGATCTGGAAAAGGCCATTTTGGATAAACTGGATATCAATTACGGGCGAGAATGGGAGCCGCGCGAGAAAAAGGAGGGTCAGGGAAGCTGAAGATGGGGCAACGACGGGACTTCGCAAAGTATTTCTGGAAATGGAAGTTCGGCCGAATATCCGATCGGTGCGTGAATCCGTATAACGGATCGTCGACAAGGCTGCATGGGCAGGACGCTGGCGACGCAGGTCGAGCGTAAATCTTATCATCGGAAGAGTTTATGAACATTTCTGTATTCGGTGGATCACAGCCGCGGCCGGGTGAACCGGCCTACGAAGAGGCCCGCCGGCTGGGTTACCTGCTGGGATCAGCAGGGCACACCCTCCTGACGGGTGGGTACATTGGAACGATGGAGGCAGTGTCTCGCGGGGCGGCGGAAGCCGGAGCGCACGTCATCGGCGTGACCTGCGAAGAGATCGAGCGCTTCCGGCCGGGCGGCCACAATCCATGGGTCATGGAGGAGCGGCGCTACGTGACTTTGCGCGAGCGCCTGGGGGCGCTGATCGACGGCTGCCAGGCGGCCATAGCCCTGCCGGGCGGGGTGGGTACGCTGACGGAAATCGCATTATTCTGGAATCATCTGGTCATTCGCGCGATGGAGCCCAAGCCGCTCATCCTGGTCGGCGCGGGCTGGAAGACAACCTTCGACGTCTTTTTCCAGCAATTGGGCAATTACATGAACAGCCACGATAGAGACTTACTGTCTTTCGCAGCCGACGTGGATACCGCGGTCAATCATCTTTCGGTTTATGGAAGGGTGCAATGAGCGACGAAAAACTCCCCACACGAAGCGAAAACTTTTCGGAGTGGTACAACCAGGTGGTGCTGCGGGCCGAGCTGGCCGACTACGCGCCGGTGCGAGGCTGTATGGTGGTTCGGCCATACGGCTGGGCGCTGTGGGAAAACATCCAGCAATCCCTTGACCGGCGCTTCAAGGCCAGCGGGCACGTCAACGCCGCCTTTCCACTCTTTATCCCAATGTCGTTCATGGAGAAGGAGAAAGAGCACGTCGAAGGGTTTTCGCCCGAGCTGGCGGTGGTGACCATCGGCGGCGGAGAGAAGCTCGAAGAACCGTTGGTGGTGCGGCCTACCTCCGAAACGGTCATCGGCTATATGTATTCGAAGTGGATCAAGTCGTACCGCGATCTGCCGGTGCTGATCAACCAATGGGGCAACGTGGTACGCTGGGAGCTGCGCACGCGCCTGTTCCTGCGTACACTGGAGTTCTACTGGCAGGAGGGCCATACGGCCCATGCGACCAAGGAAGAAGCCGAGGAGGAGACCCGCCGCATGCTGGACACCTACACTCGCTTCGCCATTGACGAAGCAGCCGTACCGGTGATCCCCGGGCGGAAGAGTGAAACGGAGAAATTTGCCGGCGCGGTGCGCTCCTACTCTATCGAAGCGATGATGGGCGATACCCGCGCACTGCAGGCCGGCACATCGCACAATCTGGGGCAGAATTTCGCCCGCGCGTTCGATATCCAGTACCTGGACCAGAAAAATCAGCTCCAATACTGCTGGACGACTTCCTGGGGGCTATCCACCCGCTTCATTGGCGCGATCATCATGACCCATGGGGACGACCAGGGGCTGGTGCTACCGCCCCGACTGGCCCCGATCCAGATCGTGGTCGTACCGATCTACCGAAACGATGAAGAGAAATCCCGGGTGGCGCCAATCGTCGAGCGCCTGCGCCATGAGCTTGGCGCTTTTCGCCTGCACGTGGACGAGCGCAGCGAAGTGACGCCGGGCTTCAAATTCAACGATTGGGAGCTGCGCGGCGTGCCCCTGCGCATCGAGGTCGGGCCCAAGGATGTCCAGCGCGGGGTAGTGACGCTGAGCCGGCGCGATCAACCCGGGCGCGAGGGCAAATCTACACTGCCGGTCGAGGGTCTGGCCGGCGCCGCGACGAAACTGTTGGACGACATCCACAGCGCGATGCACAAGCGGGCGGAAGCCTTCCGCGACGAGCACATCTTCGATCCGAAGGATTATGAGGAATTCAAGGAGGTCGTCCAGCACGGATGGGCATTCTCGTGGTGGTGCGGTCGTGCGGAGTGCGAGGCTGAAATCAAAGCGGAGACGAAAGCCACCACACGCTGCATCCCGCTGGAACAGCCAGGGGGGAGCGGGCAATGCATCCACTGCGGTCAGCCCGCCGCCGAGAAGGCCTATTTCGCCCGGGCATATTGAGCGTGACCGCTATCGAGCTGACCCGCCTGCGCACCCAAATCGCCGGGTTAATGGCAGCCTTCACAGACCCGGAGGCGTTCGTACGTCGGCTGTGCGACCTGCTCGAATATTACACCGATCACACCTACCGACCCACGCCAGGCGGTCGCACGCCGATCGTCCCGCATTTTAAGGTGCCGGCGCAGGTGCTGCGCCAGATCGAAGGCGAGCTGGCGCAGCGCGCGCAGCAGCAACCAGAAGAAGGGCTACGCCTGGCGGATGCCCTGTGGGCCAACCAATATCTGGAACCGCGGGAACTGGCCGCATGGTTGCTGGGCAGTCTGCCGCGCGAGGCGACCGAGGCGGTGATGGCGCGGCTGAACGCCTGGGCGCAGCCCACCCTCGACGCGACCCTGCTGATTGAGCTGCTGCAAAAGGGCGGTGTCAGGGTGCTGCGGGATGAACCGGAGCGCTGGTTGGCGCTGGTGGAAGGGTGGCTGGGCAGCGATGAACGGCCTGTACAGGCCATGGGCCTGCGCGCGCTTCTGCCCCTGGTAGAAGATGTGCGCTTCGAGAATCTGCCGCAGGTGTTCCGTTTGCTGACGCCGCTGGTGTCGGCCGCACCGGCCGAACTGCTTGCGGAGATGACCGCGCTGATGCGCGCGCTGGCGAGGAGGTCTCCGGCGGAAACGGCCTACTTCCTGCGCCAGACGCTGGCAGCCGGACGGCATCGCGGCGTGCGCCGGCTGGTGCGCAACAGTCTGGCCGCTTTCCCGGAAGAGGCTCAAAGAAGCCTACGCGCGGCCCTGCTGGCTTACCCACAGGAAGAATAGCGAGTCTTCTCGATCACAGCGCTATCTGGTATAATTTTGAACAATGACTGGTCCGATCTGCGGTCAAGGCTGCGGACACGGAGACTTGCTACATATCCAAATTGGGAGACAGCAGACGTCATGTTGACAAAAGAAGAGAAGACGAAGATCATCACGCAATACCATCGCCATGAGAACGACACCGGTTCGCCAGAAGTGCAAATCGCCATTCTGACGCACCGGATCACCCAACTGACGGAACATTTGCGCGCTAACAAGCACGACAATTCATCCCGACGTGGGTTACTGAAACTGGTGGGCCAGCGCCGCAGGCTTCTGGCGTACATCCGCCGAACGGATTACCAGCGCTACCTGGCCCTGACGGACCAATTGAACATCCGCAAGAAATGAGTTCGTCCTCTGGCGAGTAGATGGGATGCGATCCATCTACTCGCATTCGGAATCCAGAGGGGTGAGCTTAAAACGGAGGTTATTTTAGATCGAGCCCGATAAGGGCGATATGAATACACCCGCAGGTTGGGAATTGAAAGGTGATGAGGACAATCGTCCTCTGCGGCTTTCAGTCCCTAACCAGGCGGGTGCGGATAGGGAGCTTATGCAACCGCAAGCGAAACAATTTAATACGAGTGTTGGCAACCGAACCGTCACATTCGAGACCGGCAAGCTGGCCGGACAGGCCGGTGGCGCAGTCACCGTGCGCCTGGGCGATTCGGTCGTCTTCGCCGCCGCCACAATGGGCGAGCCGCGCGAAGGCATCGATTTCTTCCCCCTGACAGTGGAGTACGAGGAGCGCATGTACGCCGGAGGGCGCATCCCAGGGTCGTTCTTCCGTCGGGAAGGCAAACCCTCCGACGAAGCGATCCTCACGGCGCGTCTAACCGACCGACCACTGCGTCCGCTCTTCCCGGAAGGGATGCGCAACGAGGTGCAGGTCATCCTGTTCTCGCTTTCCGCTGACAGCGATAATCCGTTAGACATCCTGGCGGTCAATGCCGCATCGGCCGCGCTGATGATCTCAGATATTCCATGGGGCGGACCGGTAGGCGCAGTACGCATAGGGCGGATCAACGGCAACCTGGTGGTCAACCCGACCTACGCGGAAATGGCCGAATCTGACCTGGACCTGCGGATAGCGGGCACACGCGACGCGATCCTGATGGTGGAATGCGGCGCCAGTGAAGTCCCCGAAGAGGTCATGGTCGAGGCGCTTTCCTTCGGGCACAAGGCCTTGCAGCCATTGGTCGAGCTGCAAGAGAGAATGGCTGCCGAGGTGGGCAAGCCCAAGCGAGAAGTCGTCCTCACCGAGGTGGACGCCGAGCTGGAAGCGCAGGTATACCAGCGTGTCGAGAACAGGCTGAACGAGATCCTGGATCAGTATCACACCAAGAACGAGCTGAATACAGCCGTAGACGCTTTCGCCGAGGAAGTGGTGGCCGAGTTTGTTGGCGAGACGGCCGATGAGAACCTGGCGGCCAATGTCAAAGCAGCGTTCGAGAAGGCGTTCAAGAAGATCGTGCGCCAGCGCATCCTGGAACAAGGCAAACGGCCAGACGGGCGTACACCGAAGGAGATCCGTCCAATCTGGTGCGAGGTAGGCATCAGCCCACGGGCGCACGGATCGGGGTTGTTCACACGCGGTGAGACGCAGGTGCTCACCCTGGCGACTCTGGGAACGCCCAAGGAGGCGCAAGAGCTCGACAGTCTGACGCCCGTCGAGACCAAGCGCTACATGCATCACTACAACTTTCCACCCTATTCGACCGGCGAGGTCAAACCGCTGCGCGGTCAATCACGGCGCGAAATCGGCCATGGAGCGCTGGCCGAGCGGGCGCTGTTGCCGGTCATCCCGCCGGAGGTGGAATTCCCTTACACGCTCAGACTGGTATCGGAAGTACTGTCCTCCAACGGATCGACGTCGATGGCTTCGGTGTGCGGCTCCACTCTGGCACTGATGGACACGGGCGTGCCAATCAAGGCGCCGGTGGCCGGTGTGGCCATGGGGCTGATCAAAGAGGGCGAGCGGTACGCCATTTTGACTGACATCCAGGGGATGGAAGACCACCTGGGCGACATGGACTTCAAGGTGGCCGGCACCGATAAGGGCATCACCGCGCTCCAAATGGACATCAAGATCAAGGGCATCACCCCGGAGATCATGTCCGAAGCGCTGGCTCAAGCGCGCGAAGCCCGCCTGTTCATCCTGAACAAGATCCTGGAGGTCATCCCCGCGCCGCGGCCGGAGCTCAAACCGCACGCGCCGCGCATCACGATCATCAAAGTACCGGTGGACAAGATCGGAGCAATCATCGGACCGGGCGGCAAGATCATCCGCGCCATCCAGGAAGAGACCGGCACCAAAATCGACATCGAAGACGACGGCTCGGTCTACATCGCGGCAGTCAACGGCGCCAGCGAGGCTCAGGCGCGCGAGCGGATCGAGGCGATGATCGAGACGCCCCAAATCGGGCGCATTTACACCGGCAAGGTTGTGCGCATCACCGATTTCGGCGCATTCGTCGAGATCCTTCCCAACGTGGATGGCATGGTGCACATTTCGCAACTGGACAGCGAACGCGTCAACCGGGTGGAAGATGTGGTGAACGTGGGCGACGAGCTGACAGTGATGGTGACCGACATCGATCCACTTGGCAAGATACGGCTGTCGCGCCAGGCGGTGCTGGAGGGCTGGTCGGCGGAGGAAGCGCGCGAGCACGACCGACGCGGCGCCCGGACGAACGGCTCCAGCAGGAGCGGCCCGGGTGGGCGGTCGACTTCTTCACACGGTCGCCCGGGCAGCGAGCGGCAGGGAACCCACCGGCCTGGGGATCATGATCGGCGATCGGGTGGAGGGTACCGGCGCTGATAAAGAGCTGATCAGCCCATGCTTAGACAATGAGGATCACTTTATCTAATTAACCTCGCGCTGCATTAAAACTGGAGAGCAGGCAAAGAGCGCTTCCAACCAGGCGCAAGCGAAAAACATGATCCGTCCCTAAATCAGGGATGGATCATGTGGGTAAATATGGGGCCCCATCGATGGGTTGATCTGAACACGAAGCGGTGCAATGTGGAGATGGACAAAAGCGGGGAATTCGAGTTTCCAAAATTAATTCTTCGGTAAACTTTTTCCTTAATCAAGGTTTACCCGTTTGGGCTTCCGCTTGCGCATGGACTGGTGCAGGCGCTCCAACTCGCGCAGAAGCTCCTGCCTGGAGTGCATCAGGTATTCATTCAGTACTTCCTGGTCGGAGGCACCCGGTTGAATCGCGAAGCCGGCCCGGTAGAGCTGCGCGCCGCGCTTGCGATGAACGTAGGCCACGTCGCCCTCCAGAGACAGGCGAACACCCAATCCCGGCAGCTCGAAAACGAGGTGGACCATCCCTCCCGTATCAAGGCGCAGCGGCCCCGGATTCTGCTCAATCAAAACGCCCAGGCCGGCCAGGCTCAGGTCGGCAAGCCGGGCTTCGATTCTGCGTTCCCGCTGTATAATCGTGACCGGCATGGGATGGAGCGGCTCGATGCGGCTCACCAGGCGGCGTTCTGAAAGCTGATTGAGCGTTTTGAAGCGGCCGAGAACCACCTCACCGTTCTTGACATCCAGACTGAGCGGCTTCGCCTGCACTGGCATGGGAAGGCGCTTGTTGCTAACGACGGTCCTGCGCTCGAGGGCGATGCAGACGACCTGGTGGGGATGGACGACCACGGCCAGGCAATCCTGGCCGATCATGCTGATGCGGGCCTTATATTGGACCGGCAGCCCGTGAAAGGAATTCTTCAAGGTGACGGAGCGCCCTTTTTTAAATAGCTCCCAAAACACGCCCACGATTTGGGAGATTGGAAATTCTTTTTGGCTCAACATACGGGCGATCCAAGGGATGACCTGCCCACAAGGGGTCAATCCGGTTTCTTATCGTATTTACGTATACTTTACAATAGCACGCGAAAAAATGCAAATCGGGCAAACAAAGTTCAATTCCGCTGATCACCGTATGCAGGCGCGAAAGGCAGGCAGCCGGATGCGGAGCGAGAAAAAAACAGGCGGGAGGGAAAGTCTTCATGAAGAACGTCGTTGCAGAGACTTCCGGCCGGGCTGAAATGGTGCGGGTGGGGGTGATGTACGGCCTGGTGGCCGGCCTCGCCTTCAGTCTGGCGGCGTGGGGAGCGGATGCGCTCTCATTGGCGCGAGCGCACGCTTACTTCCCCTGGCTCAAACTGGCCGTTGGACTGATACCCGGACTGGCGGCGGGGACGCTGGCGGGCTACCTCACAGCGCGCTCTGAATCAGCCGTCGTGCGGATACTGGTTTGGGCGGCGGTTGGCGCCGGCCTGGCGCTTCTGGCCGGGCGGATCGCCCACGAGATCACATACACTGCCCTGGGCTGGCTCGATCCGAACGTGCAACGCATGGTCAACCTGTCCACCGTCATCAGCGTGCAGACCAACATGATATTTTCGGCGGTGATCCTGGCAGGGATCGGTGTGCTGGCGGGAGTATTCCAGGGCAATTTCATGGACAGCACCTGGGGTGCGCCGGCGGCGTTCAGCCGCATCCTGCCGGTCATGATTTGGGCCGCATTTTTTATCATCGGCGGGCTGGTAGTGGACGGCCGGATCAACGAACCGATGCGCTCGCCGGTGGTCAAGATCGGCTCGATCATCGAATATCGCAACCAGACTGAAGGGAAAATCGATCCGGTCACTGCCCACCAGATGTATCTGGACATCTTCAACCCGTTCAGCGATCTGCTCGCGCGGCCGTACCGACTGATTCTCGGGCGGTATGACGAGCTGATCCATTCGGTCGAGGTGTACGTTAATTTCGACGGGCAGTGGCTGGACTGCAGCGTGATCGGCAACCAGCCGACCTATTGCCAGGAAATGAAATGAACCCAGGGAAGGGATACGGATTCCCTGCCAGGCCTGCGAGCTTGCCATGATGGGCGAAACGAGCTAATTCGATGGGAAGTCTCGCGTAGGGAGGTAGGGCATCGCGGGGCCGGGGATGCCCAGGCGCTCGGAGAGGGCCGCGCGCATGGCGGTGCGGTCGTCCCAGAGATATTCGGTCTCGCCAAAACACATGGACTGCTCGTGGCCTTTGCCGCAGGCGATGACCAGGTCGCCCGGTCGGGCCAGGCGGACAGCCAGGCGGATGGCCTCGCCGCGGTCGGGCACACGGAAGAAGGTCTGACCCTCGAGGCCGCCCTGGCTGGAGGCGCCGGCGGCCATCTCGGCCAGGATTGCGTCGAGCGATTCGGTGCGCGGATCTTCGGCGGTCAGAACGCTGATATCGGCCAGGCGGGCCGAGACCTCGGCCATCAGTCGCCGCTTTTGACGGTCGCGCAGGCCAGCCGAGCCAAAGACAACCAACACGCGTCCCGAGGTGAGCTGGCGGGCGGTCTCCAGGGCGCGCTGCAAGGCATTGGGGGTATGGGCGAAATCGACGATGGCGGTGAAATCCTGGCCGAGGTCGATGCGCTCCATGCGGCCCGGCACAGCCGAGAGGGCGGCGACGCCGCGCTGAACGGCTTCAGCGGGAAGGCCCAACCCGAGCGCTGTAGCGGCCACGGCGGCCAGGATGTTATGGACATTGTAGGCGCCCACCAGGGAGCTGGACAGCTCAACCTTGAAACCCGGCGCAACAGCGGTGAAGCGCACGCCGTGCGGGCCGTAAACCACCTCCTCGGCCCACAGATCGGCGCCAGGGGAGAGGCTATAGGCCACCTGGCGCACCGTCACCAGCTTGTGGAGAAAGTCATAGGACTGGTCGTCGCGGTTGATGACCGCCAGGCGGGGATTGCCCTGCGGTTTGGGTCCGGTGAGCGCCAGCTCTTGAAGGAGGCGCGCCTTGGCGTCACGGTAGGCCTCGTAGGAGCCGTGATAATCCAGATGCTCGTGGGTGATGTTGGTAACCACGCCGATGTCGAACTCGCAGGCATCCACGCGATGCTGGGCCAGGCCATGGGAGGTGGCTTCGAGCACCACATGGGTCAGACCGGCGGCAAGCATGCGGGCGAGGTAGGACTGAACGTCGGTGGCATCGGGCGTGGTGACGTGGAAGCCGGTGTCGAGAATCTCATCGCCGATAACGGCGTTGATGGTGGAAATCATGCCTGCACGGAGGCCGGCAGCCAGCATGATCTGGTGGATCAGGTTGGTGGTGGTGGTCTTGCCATCCGTGCCGGTCACGCCCAGGACGGTAAGCCGACGGGCGGGATAGCCATAGAAGGCAGCGGCCAGGCGGGCCAGCGCGCTACGCCCATCGGAAACCTGGACATACGGCACCGGCAGGGACAGTCCGGGCTGCGTACCGACTACGGCAGCCGCGCCGCGCGTCAGGGCGTCGGGGATGAAATGGTGGCCGTCCAAAGAGCCGCCAGAGACGGCCACGAACAGGGCGCCTGGCTGGACGGCGCGGGAATCGGAGGTGACGGCCGTGATCGGCGTTTCGGGGATAACCTTTGGTGAAAGCGGCTGGATTTCGGCAAAAAGATCACGCAGGGAACGAGGGTTGTCCATCATGATTGCGAAAGCGTTATATTGAGATGTATAAGACTAAATGGTTATGCCCTCACCCCGGTCTTCCAGGCGAAGACTGTTTGGCTGCTCTCCGAGATGCAGAGAGGGGCAAACAGGCGGGTTTCGTTGACATTTTAATCGATTCAGCTTAAATACTGCTTCAGGCTCTGCAACTGGCCAGCAATGGAACCATCCAACACCTTATCGCCGACGCGCACTACCAGACCGCCCAGGATGGAGGGGTCAACACGGAAGGTGATGGTGGTATTGCTGCCGGTCTTGGCAAGCAAATCGCGCTTGATCAGCTCCTGCTCCTCGGCAGTCAGCGGCAGGGCGCTGGTCACCTCAGCGGAAACGGCTCCTTTGTAATCGCCATTCAGGACGACCACCTTGCCGTTCTTCACGCCGGAGAAGAATTCGAGCAACAGATCGTGCTGACGGCGTTCGTCCATGCTCTCACCGACGAGTTTCTGGGCAGCGGCAATGGCCAGGGCAGCCACCTGCCCGCGCAGCTCGCTCAGGATGCGGTTGCGCTCCTGATCCAGCTCGGCGAGGGCCTGTTCGCGTATGCGGGCGGCTTCGGCGTCGGCTGCGGCGCGGATTTCGCGCTCAGCGGCCTCGGCCCGTTCGATGGCTTCCCGGATGGTCTGCGCGGCTTTGGCCTGCGCGTCGGCGACGATGGTCTCGGCCTCACGCTCGGCGTTCGCGCGCGCCTCAGCGGCGACGCGGGCGTCTTCCAGCCCCTGGGCAATCGCCTTGCGGCGTTTCTCCAACAGGCCCATAATGGGGATAAAGACCCACGCCCGCAATACCACCAGGGTGATGGCGAACATGGTGATCTGGATGAGCAGATAACCTAGATTGATTCCAAGGGCCTCCAAGGGGGTCTCCTTTCTTTCTTCCAGTGCCCCTGATCAGAGAACGAACAGGATCAGGAAAGCAATCACCAGACAATAAATTGCGATCGCTTCTGCGAAGGCGATCCCCAGGATCATATTGGTCAGGATCGTGCCGTACAGGTCAGGGTTGCGAGACATGCCCTGGATGGCACCGCTCACGACCAGACCAATGCCCGCGCCTGCACCGGCCACGCCGATCATGGCCAATCCGGCGCCGATCAATTTTGCCGCCGCCACAATATCACCTTGCATCGCTCGTTCCTCAGCCTCCGTTGATTAATTTTCCCGGGCGGTAATTCGCCCCCCATAAACCGATTGCAGCATTCCACTCCCCGGTCACTCGGCTGCCTGGGACTGTTCCTCCCCAGCATGCCCTTGAGTGGCCTGGGTCATGAAAACCATGGTCAGCATGCCAAAGACCAGCGCCTGGATGATGCCGATGAAGAACTCGAACAGCAACACCAGCGACTGGGCAAACACCGGGATCAGCGAGCCGACCACAAAGAGGAGGACCGCCCCGGCGAACAGGTTGCCAAATAGACGGAAAGAAAACGAGAGGATCTTGGAGAACTCCGAGATCGTCTCGAGCAAACCGACGGCGAAATCGATGGCGCCAAAGAAGGGCTTGGTAAACAGGGTGGTGGTATTGAAATACTTGGTGAAGAAGCGAAGACCCTGGGCACGAATGCCGATTACCTGCGTCATGACCACGGATACGAGCGCCAGGGCGACGGTGAAATTAAGATCGGTGGACGGCACGCGCACCGCCGGGACGACCAGGTAACCTCCGCCCTGTGTCTCTCCCTGGACGAGAGCGAAAACATGGGGCAGGATCTGACGGACGGCGTAGCCCTGCGAGGACGGCTCAAGACGACCGATGCTATCCACCCCGGGGATCAGCTCCAGCCAGTTGGAAAACAGAACGATCAGGCTGATGGCGGCAAAATATGGGAAGATCACCTTAGCCCATTTGCCCGCAGTGCTCTCGGTCAAATTGTAGATTGCCTCGAGCAACGCCTCGACCGCTCCGGAGAGGCCCTTGGGCACCAGCTCACCGCTCTTGACGGCCCGGTTGACGAAGAAGGCGCCCACGATCAGGATCAGGTCGACGATGAAGATGCCCACCATGGTGTTGGTCAGGTAGACCTCGCCCAGCGCCGGCAAAGAGAAGAGAGGCCGGGTGGAGAGGTGCTCGGCGGCCACCTGGATGTGCGGACGAATGGGCGGGAAAAACCGCGCGGCCAGGTAACTCAGCACGGTGAAGAGCAGCACCAGCCAGCGATTGACGCCCCAGCGCCATTTACGCGTTTTTTCCAAGATCGGTTCCCTCCTGCTGCGCCGGTTTGGCCACAGACAAATCGGTCTTTATGCGCGCAATCGCCGAACGCGCCACTAAAAACATCGCTGCCAACGAAACCGGGATGCTCACCAGAACAAAGATGATGGTAAACGTCGGCTTGGTTTGAAAGCGGGCATCCAGCCAGAGACCGAGAAAGACAGCAGCCAGCACAATCACCAGGGTCAGACAACCCACCTGCCCCGCCACGACTGCCAGCGTCAGATTGATAATACTCTGTTTACGACCTTTTTTGGCGTCTTCTGGCTGACCCATGGGTAAAGAATTTTATCATATACGGCGGACGAGCGTCAATGAGAGATTAAAACAATCCTGCGGCAGCAGTCATGGACCAATTGTACCAGGGAGCAAAGAAGGTGCCGAGCAACAAAATGCCCGCTACGCAAACCACCAGGGCGATGGACCAGGGGCGGGTAAGCGGCAAAGGCTGCTCGTCCCCTTCGGAGCGGTACAAATAGACCACTTTCAGGACATTGAGATAGTAGTACAGGCCCACGATGGAGTTGAGGATGGCGAGGAAAGCCAGCCAGACGAGGCCGGCATTCACGGCCGATGCGATGACCAGCACCTTCCCAACGAAACCGCCAAACGGCGGTATGCCGCCCAAGGACAGCAGCGCGGCGAGAAGGGCCAAGGCCAGCCCCGGCGATCTGCGGCTCAGACCTGAGTAGGCGGAGATCTCGTCCGAGCCGAGGGCCTTGCCGGCCACGGCCACCACACCGAAGGCAGCCAGGTTGGTCAGCAGGTAGGCAATGAGGTAAAAGACCGCGCTGCTGGTGCCAAAAGCCGAGGAGGCCGCCACACCGATCAGGATATAGCCGGCGTGGGCGATGGAGGAGTAAGCCAGCAGCCGTTTGATATTCCTTTGTGTCAGGGCGACGAAATTGCCGACCACCATGGTGATCGCCGAGATCATCGCCACCGCCATGGTCCAATACGGCAGTTCGGCGGGAAAGACCGCCAGGAGGAAACGCAGCAGTACGGCAAAACCGGCCGCCTTGGAAGCCGTCGAAATAAAGCCAGCCGCCGGCGTTGGCGCGCCCTCGTATACGTCGGGGGCCCAAAAATGAAACGGCACAGCCGAGACTTTGAAGCCGAAGCCGACCAGCACCAGCAGGCCGACGCCAATCAGGGTGGCGACCGACAGATCTCCGCTTTGCAGGCGGGCCGCCAGGGTGTAGATCTGGGTGGTGCCGGTGAAGCCGTACAACAGGCTGAAACCGTAGAGCATCACGGCCGAGGTCATGGCGCCGAAGAGGATGTACTTCAACCCAGCTTCAGAAGACTTCTCCTGGCGGTTGAGGAAGCCTGCCAGAGCGTAAAGCGGGATGGAGGTGGTCTCAATGGCCAGGTAAAGCATCACCAGGTCGGCGGAGGAAGCCATGAGCAACATGCCCAGCGTGGCGGCCAGCATGAGGAGGTAGAACTCGCCGCGCTGTCCGATGGTGGGGCTGTCCATGGCGAACAGGGCGGTCAACGCGGCCCCCGAGAGGAACAGCAGGCTGAAGACGAAGCCCAACCAATCCTGGCGCAGCATACCGCCCCAGATAAGGCGGTTGTTTCCATCCGGGCGGGAGAAGACCAGGGCGGCGGCGATCAACACGACCAGGCCGACGAAGGTGAGCCAGCCCAAAGCGCGGCGACGCTCTTCGGGCCACAGCAGGTCAAAGAGCAGCACCAGACCGGCCAGGACGAGCAGACCGATCTCGGGAAGCAAAGCCGTTATCATGGTAGGATCGAAGCTGGGGACAGGCATTCACGCACCTCCTACCAGGCTGAGCACATGCTGCACGCCCGATTCGACCAGCGGTACCATCAGCGAAGGATAGACGCCCAGCGCCACCATTACCACGGAAAGCATGGCCACGGCCAGCTTATCCAGCACGGTCACATCGCCGACGCCAGCCAGTTCGGCAGGCAGCTCGCCGAAGAAGACGCGTCCAACGACGCGCAGGATGTAGGCCGCGGTGATGATCACGCCCAACACAGCCACCAGAGCGACTGCCGGCGCGGTCTGCCACATACCCATAAATATGGGGAATTCAGCCACGAAGCCGGAGAAGAAGGGCATGCCCATGGAGACCAGACCGGCGATGATGAAGCCGATGGCCGCCCAGGGCATCTTACGGTAAAGGCCGCCCAAACGGGTCAGGTCGCGGGTATGGGCGCGGTCATACACCATGCCCACCACGGCGAAGAAGAGAGCCGTCATGACCCCGTGGGAGAACATCTGCATGCCAGAGCCAACCAGGCCGTCGTGGTTGAGCGTGGCGAAGCCGATCAGCACCAGACCCATATGGGAGATCGACGAGAAACCGATGACATACTTGAAGTCGGTCTGGATCATGGCGATCCAGGCGCCGTAGACCACATTGATGGTGGCCAGGCCCAGGATCAGCCAGCGCCACATCTGTGCGCCCTCGGGCATGAGCATGATGGCCACGCGCAGGGCGGCAAAGGCGCCCACCTTCATCTCGACACCGGCGAGCAGCATGGAGACGGCCGTGGGGGCAGCCACATGGCCGTCGGGCGCCCAGGAATGGAATGGGAATATGCCGCCCAGGACGGCGAAGCCGAAGAAGACCACCGGGAACCACAGGCGCTGGAAGGCGGTCGAGTAGCCGGCCCGCTCCAGGGCCAGCATATCGAAGGTATGCTGTCCGGCGGCGAAATACATGGCCAGCGCGCCGACCAGGGAGACCACCGAACCAATAAACAGATAGAGGGTCAGCTTCATAGCGCCGTACTCGCGCGTCTTGGGCCAGCCCCAAACGACGATCATCAGGTACTTTGGAAAGACCGCCAGCTCGTAAAAGAAGAAAAGCTGGAATAGATCCAGGGAGGCGAAGACGCCGAAGACGCTGGTGCCCAGGATGAGAAGGAAGGAGAAGAATTCGCGCGGACGGTCTTCGATGTTCCAGGAAATCATCACGCCGGTAAGCACCACCAGTCCGGCCATCAGCATGAGCGGTACGCTGATACCGTCCACCCCCACATAATAGGAAATGCCCAGGGTGGGCAGCCAGGGGAGGCGTTCGACGAACTGGTATCCGCCGGCGGCGGTCTGGTAAGAAGCGTAGACCCAAATGGAAAGCAGCAGCGAGACAGCCGCAGCCGCCAGGGCGATGACGCGAATCTCCGTCTTCCGCTCAGCCGGCAGAAGGAGGATCAACAGCCCGGCGGCCAGCGGGGTGAAGATGATGACGCTCAGGATCGGGAAATGCATCGACAACCTCGGCTAAAACCACATGGATACGGCACGGTTGATCACGTCTAAAATCCAGGCCGGCCAAAGACCGATGACCAGCGAAAGAGCCATCAGCGGAGCGATCACAACCGCCTCGCGGGCGTTGATTTCCTTCAGATGCCCGCTCCAGCGCTCGTTCAGCGGGCCGTGAAGAACCTTCTTGATGGCCTTGAGCACGTAGACGCCGGTAAAGAGCAGGCCAACCATGCTCAACGCGGTAGCCAGGGTGAACACCGGCCAGGCCCCTCGCACAACGAGGAATTCGGAGATAAAACCGCCCAGGCCGGGCAGCCCTAGCGAGGCCATGGCAGTGAAGATCAAGATGCCGCCGTAGGCGGGCAGCAGGGCAAACAGGCCGCCGTAGGCGTTCAGATCGCGGGTGTGGGTGCGCTCGTAGATCACGCCTACCAGGAAGAACATACCGGCCGCCGAAAGACCGTGGTTGAACATCTGCAGGACGGCCCCGTTCAGGGCGATGACCGCGTTGGGCGTACCAGCCGCCCAGGCGGCCGCGGCAATGGCCAGCACGACAAAGCCCATGTGGTTGATGGATGAATAGGCTACCAGGCGTTTAAAGTCATCTTGACCATAAGCGCCCAGCGCGCCGAAAATGATGGCCATGGTGGCCAGGAAGGCCAGCGCTCCGGCATAAATTCTGGACTCGACCGGGTAGAGCGGCAGGACCAGGCGAAGGAAGCCGTAAGCGCCCAGCTTGAGGAGCACACCGGCCAGGATCATTGAGCCGGCGGTGGGCGCCTCCGTGTGGGCGTCCGGGAGCCAGGTGTGGAACGGCCACACCGGCACCTTGATGGCGAAGGCGATCACGAAAGCCCAGAAGGCGATGGCCTTTACCGTCGAGACTGGCAGGCCGAGAAGCCGGGCATCTCCCGCCAGGCTGGTCCAGCGTTGGAAGAGCAGCGGCAGGTCGAAAGTGCCGGAAACCACACCGATCAACTGGATGGCCAACAGCAAACCGAGCGATCCGGCCATGGTGTACAGGATGAACTTAAGCGAGGCGTAGTTGCGGTTGGCGCTGCCCCACTGGTTGATCAGGAAGTACATCGGCACCAGACCCACTTCCCAGAAGACGAAGAACAGCAGCAAGTCGAGGGACATGAAGACGCCCAGCAATCCCGTCTCCAGGAACAGGAAGAGGATCATGTACGCCTTGACGCGGTCGGTGATGCTAAAGGAGGCCAGCACACCCAGCGAGGTGAGCAGTGTGGTCAGCACCACCAGAGTGAGCGAAATGCCGTCAATGCCCAGATGGTAGCTGGAATGGATTGCCGGATACCAGTCATACAACTCCTCGAACTGGAATCCCTGGCGGGAGGGGTCGAAGCGCAGCCATAGCCAGAGTGATAAGAAGAAGGGGATCAGACTGGCAATCAGCGCCACCCAACGAATCAGCCTGACCTCCTCGCGCGGCAGGAAGAGCATTGCCAGCGCCGCCAGACTGGGTATGAACAAGATCAGGGTCAGCAGGTGACTGACGACAAATTCCATGGTCCACTCCCGAACGGATGCTCCGCTTCAGGCCAACACGAAGAAATAATAAAACAACAGTCCAAAAACCAGGGCAACCAGCAAGGCGGTGATCATGTATTGCTGGACACGCCCGGTCTGCACCTGGCGCAATTCGCCGCCGAGCAGACGCGCGCCCTGTCCGACCGATTCGAAACCCCTGTTAACCACGGGGATATCAAAGCCGCGCCGCAGCGCGCCGCCGATCCATACGAATGCCCTGGCGATTGCGTGCAGAGCGCCGTCAATCACGCCGCGGTCCATCCAGGCGGCGGTGAAAGTTTCCGCCAGCCAGCGCGAGGGGCGCACAAAGAGGAAATCGTACGCCTCATCGAAGTAATACTTGCGGCGGATTACGGTGTAGACGACGCCCAATGGTGCTGCCAGCGGGTCAGCAGCGCCAGGCGCCACCCGGCGGTAGACCAACCAGCCAAGGTAAAGGCCGCCCAAGGCCACGACCAGCGAGGTAAACAGCGGTATCAGGCTGCCGGCTGCCTCGATTTCGGGCACGGCATAGGCCATTCCGTGCAGGAAGTTCTCGAAGAAGTCGGGCAGCGCACCGCCGATGATGGGGAACTCCCTGGGGATGCCTAACCAGCCGAGGGTCACGGCGAAGAAAGCCAGCACCACCAGCGGCAGCACCATCGAGGGGCGCGATTCGACCGCATGGGCTGCCGCCTGAGTACGCGGTTCGCCCAGAAAAGTGAGGGCGATCTGGCGCATGGTGTAAAAGGCGGTCAGCAGGGCAGCCAGAGCCAGGGCGGTGAAGGCAATCCAATGGCCGCCCTGGAAGGCGCCCGTAAGAATGGCGTCTTTGGACCAGAACCCGGCGGTGACGAGGGGAAAACCGGACAGCGCCAGGCCGCCGATCAGGAATGTCCAGAAGGTGACGGGCATCTTTGTGCGCAGCCCGCCCATGTTGTACATATCCTGCGGGTCGATATGTTCGCCGGTGTGCAGCACGCCATGCTCCATGCCATGGATGACCGAACCGGATCCCAGGAAGAGCAGGGCCTTGAAGAACGCATGGGTTACCAGGTGGAAGGCGGCGGCGGCATAGGCGCCCACGCCCAGCGCGGCGATCATATAGCCGAGCTGGGAAATGGTCGAATAGGCCAGGACGCGTTTGATGTCATTCTGGCCAAGGGCGATGGTCGCGGCGAACAGGGCGGTAAAGGCGCCGATGAAGCCGATCACGCTCATGGCCGGGGTGATAGCGCCGCTCTCCGCCCAGCCAGCCGATACCAGCGGAAAGATGCGCACGACCAGATAAACGCCGGCCGAGACCATGGTGGCGGCATGGATCATGGCGGAGACCGGCGTGGGGCCTTCCATGGCATCCGGCAGCCATACATGCAGGGGCCACTGGGCGGATTTGCCCACCGTCCCGATGAAGAGCAGCAGGCCGCTCATTCCCGCAACCGAGAGGCCGGGGATGTATGATGGCGCTTGAGCGAGCCGCGCCAGCATCTGCGGATCGGCGAATAGAGCACGGTAATTCAGCGTGCCGGTGACGCTGTACAGGTAAACAATGCCGAGCAGCATGAACATATCGCCGACGCGGGTGGTGATGAAGGCTTTGATCGCCGCATTGCGGGCCGATTCCTTGGCGTACCAGAAACCAATCAACAGGTAGGAGCACAGGCCCATGATTTCCCAGCCGATGTACAGGCTGAGCAGGTTGTCGCTCACCACCAGGAAGTACATGCCGAAGGCGAACAGGCTGAGGAAAGCGAAAAAGCGAGAATAGAGCGGCTCGACGGAGGGCACACGGTGGGTGTGGCCGTGCGCATCGGTGACCGTGGCGCCGTGGGGCTGAAGGCCGGGCCGGTCGTTTTCCCCGACGGGCTGGCCGTAATTGTGATAGCCCACGCTGTAAATGAAAATCATTGCGATGGTCCAGGCGACGAAGAAGAGGGTCACCACAGTGAGTGGATCGACCTGGATACCGATCTTGAACCAGGTATTGGCGGTTGGGAACCAGTCCACGGCCGAAGTGATCGGGTTTTGACCGAGGTCAGGCAGGCGCACGGCGCGCCAGATCACCAGCATACTGGCCAGCCAGGAGAGCAGGGCAGCGCCTACGCCCAGGGTATGGCTGAGCCCTTTGGAACGGTGGGTGAACAGGGCAATCAGGCCGAATGCCAACAGCGGCGGCAGCGGGATGAGCCAGATCAGGGTCGCGATGGACATGCGGGTGAGCCTCCTAGCCCTTGAGCAGGTCGATCTCGTCGGCGATGACCGTGTTGCGCCGGCGGTAGGCTGAGATGATCAGGGCCAGACCGACGGCCACCTCGGCGGCGGCCACGGCGAAGACGATGACCACGAAGGCCGGACCGGCCGTTTCGGCGGGTGTACGGTAGCGCCAAAAGGCCAGCAGGTTGATGTTAACCGCGTTCAGCATCAGCTCGACGCCCATCAAAATGCCGATGGCGTTCTTGCGGGCCAGCACGCCGTACAGGCCAATGCAAAACAAGGCGGCGGCAAGGATCAGGAACCAGGACAGCGGGATCATCAAACCTCCCATGAATGCAGCAGCGTGGACAGCTTCATTTACCTTTTCTCTCCCAGGCGATGTAGATCGCCCCGACAAGGGCGGCCAGGAGCAGCACCGAAGCTACCTCGAAGGGCAGCGCGAAGGCGTTGGGCGAAACCAGCGCCTGGCCCAGCTCAGCGATCGGATCGCCGCGCTGCGGCAGCGGGGGTAAAGAGGCAGTGAAACCATTCCAGCTCGAAAGCAGCCAGACCAGCACGGCGCACAACAATGCGGCGGCGATTCCAGCCAGCCACCAGGCACGGATCACCTGCGGGCCGACATCGGCCATAACCCGGCGGGTGAGCATCACCGCGAAGAGGATCAAAATGGCGATTGCGCCGATGTAAATCACCACCTGAACCACGGCAAAGAAACTGGCCTGGAGCAACACGAAGATCACCGCCACGCCAAATAGAGCAAGGATCAGCCAGAAGGCGGCGTGAAGCATTTTGCGTGTGGATACCACCATCACGGCGGAGCCGAGGATGACAGCGGAGACGAAGAGGAAGAAGAGCTGTAAGAGGGTCATGGCCGGCTCCTAGGCAGAGATGTGCTCCTGCACGGCGCGGGCAGGCCTGGCTTCCAGGCCGGCGACGCGGGTCTGCTCCCGTCTGAATCGCCGGTTCAAGATGGTCATCGAGATCCATAAAATGACGACGTTAGCGGCGAATAACGCCAGGTGGTTCCAAAACACAGGTATGGACTGCAACAGCTTGTCCACCACCGCGCTGACTGCCAGCACGGCAATCGAGAGCGGGGTGAGGAGTTTCCAGTTCAGGTCCATCATCTGGTCGATGCGGAAGCGGGGCAGCGAACCGCGCAGGAGGATGAAGATGAAATAGACGATAGCCACTTTGACGGCGTAGTAGAGGAAGCCGAGAATGGGCATCTGTTCGGCGGAAGGACCGCGCCAGCCACCCAGGAAGACGGTGGCAAAGATCAGCGAGACGGTGAAGGCGTGCAGAAACTCGGCCACGTAAAACATACCAAATTTAAGGCCGGAATACTCGATGTTGTAGCCAGCCACGATCTCCGACTCGGCCTCGACCAGGTCAAATGGCGCGCGGCCCACCTCGGCCACCTGGGTAATCATGAAGATCAGGGCGGCCAGCGGCGCGGTGAACAGATACCAGGCATCCTGGGCGATTACCAGGCCGTTCATGCTCATGGTGCGCGCCAGCATGACAGGCACCAGCAAGGAGATCACCATGGGGACTTCGTAGGAGATCAGTTGAGCCACCACGCGGAAGGCGCCCAGCATGGCGTATTTGTTGTTCGAAGAGAGCCCGGCCATGATGATGGCCAGCTCACCCAGCGCGCCAACCGCGACGATATAGAGGATGCCCACGTTCAAGTCCACCCCATAGATGGTGACGGCGAAAGGCACAACCACCCACATCATCAGCACAGAGGCCACCGACAGAACGGGGGCGAGGTTATAGAGGAATTTATCCGCGCCCTGCGGGGTGATGTATTCCTTTGTGAAGATCTTGAGCATGTCGGCGATGGGCTGGAAGACGCCCCACGGGCCAAGGCGGTTGGGACCGAAGCGGTCCTGGATACGGCCGAGGAGTTTGCGCTCGTACCAGATGAGAAAGATCACCCATAGCATGGCGCCCGTGGCCAGGATACCCGCGCCGAGGAGAGACAGCAGGAAAGAGGCTACATCGGGCGGAACGCCCCACCCCAGGAAAAGGGTGCGCAGCCAGTTGGCGATGGCATTGACCGGGTCTAACAAGAAGTTCATCGTGCACTCCTGCTGAGAACAAAAAGAAAGCTGATGGGAGCCAACCGATCAGCTTGAGCTCTGCTTATGTGGCAGGTTACACCCATTGCAGTGCGCCCTTACGCCAGGCGTAAATCAGCCCGCTCACCAATATTAAAATGAATAAAATGCCTTCCAGAACGGCAAACAAGGTCAATTGACCGAATGCGACCGCCCATGGATAAAGGAACACGGTCTCGACGTCGAAGACCAGGAAGACGAGCGCATAGATGTAATATTGAACTTTAAACTGGATCCAAGTCTCTCCAACCGTCTCGATTCCGCATTCGTAGGTGGTATTTTTAATTGGGTTGGGTTTTTTGGGTGCTAGAATTCCGGCAATGGTAATGGCGGCGGCCGGGAGAAGCATAGCGATAACGAAAAATAGCCCGATGTACAACCAATCCGTCAACATAAACTCTCCTTCACGAGGCCTAAACGATAAACCGGGAGTTTCAATTGCACCTGGAGGTTTAGATAACTTGCCACAACTGATTATGGTTTAATTCCGAAGCGTCTGGGAGGGACAAATGTCATCTTATTTACGTTCAAAGTCACTTTTCATTGATTCGGCATAAAAATGTGAAATTCGACCCTCCGACATTACCATTCATGGAAATCGCCAGAATGGCGCTCTGCTGGGACAGGGCAGGGAACTTTTGAAATTTAATGAAGTTTGTCTGCTTCGGATGGTCCTTCGGTAGAAGGACCGTCTTTTTCTGCACCGTTCGACCGGGAGTCAGAGATGCGCTCTCCGATTGCAGGCAGATTGAGCAAGAGGCCCAGGGCGATGGCCAGAATGGCCAGTACACGCAACGTAACGGCGCTCAAGCCCGCCAGAGATATGGTCTTCACGGCGAGGGGGAAGGCCGCCAGGGCGCGCTGGTCCCCGCTGCCGTCCGTCCCGGGCTGCATGTCCTGGTAGACCCACAGGGTGCCATCGATCTCTCCAGGATCGGCGGAGCGCACGTTCCACTCGAAGGCCAGGGCGCCGCCGGTGGGCAGCGGGGACATCTGCGAGCCGTCCGGATCGACCAGGCCGCCCGGCAGCTCCAGGCGAGCCTCGATCAGCGGGTTGGTCAGCGGGCTGTTGGGAACCGGCGTCGGTGAAGGAGCCCCCTGCTGACGCGGGGAGAAAGGGAAGACGCGCAGTCGCACCGTCCCGGCCTGACCCAAACGCACCCAGGCGGGCGTTTCGAGGGAGAGAACGTAAGGCTGGGGCAGTTCGCACTGCCGGCAGGCGACCTGCCGGCGCGTAACACGCGGTGGCCACAGCGTCCAGAAAAGCAAGGTGATGCCCGCCAGAAGCATGGCCAATCCGGCGAGACTCAATACCCAAGGCCGATTGCGCACGGTGAGATTATACCTTCTGCCAGGGTGTTCCCATTCCTTCCCAATCAGTGCTAAACTTGAGGAAGCACAACCAAAACCCAAACTCAGAGGAGGTCACGGAATGCCCCTTCACCCCGCTGAACCCTACCGCATCAAAATGGTCGAGCCGATTCGCCTGATCCCTCCGGAGGAGCGCGAGCAGGCCCTGCGCGCAGCGGGCTACAACCTGTTCGCACTGCGCGCGGAGGATGTGTACATCGATCTGCTGACCGATTCAGGCACCGGGGCGATGAGCCAGGCGCAATGGGGTGCACTGATGGAAGGCGACGAATCTTACGCCGGCGCGCGTTCGTACTATCGTTTGGCGGAAGCCATGGAACAAATCTTTGGTTTCAAGCATTTCGTGCCCACCCACCAGGGACGCGCGGCAGAGAACATCCTCGCAACCATCCTGGTGAGGCCGGGCATGTACGTGCCGTCCAATATGCACTTCGACACCACCGAGGGCAATATCCGCGCGCGGGGCGGCCGGCCAATCAACCTGGTTTGCCAGGAAGCGTTCGACACGACCAGCAACTACCCGTTCAAGGGCAACATGGATCTGGACAAACTGCGCGATTTCATCCGCCGGGTGGGGCGGGATAACATCCCCTTCGGCGCGGTAACCATCACCAACAACGCGGGCGGCGGGCAGCCGGTCTCGATGGAGAACCTGCGCGGCATCTCAGAGATTTACCACGAATACGGCATCCCGTTCTTCATTGACGCATGCCGCTACGCCGAGAACGCCTTTTTCATCAAACAGCGCGAAAAAGGCTATGCGAATAAATCGACCCTGGAAATCGCCCGCGAGATGTTCTCCCTGGCGGATGGGGCCTGGATGTCGGCCAAGAAGGACGCGCTGGTCAACATTGGCGGCTTTCTGGCCACCAACGACGACGATCTTTTCCAGCGCATCGGCAATGAGCTGATCCTGCGCGAGGGTTTCATCACCTACGGCGGCCTGGCCGGACGGGACCTGGACGCGATCGCCGTCGGGCTGTGGGAGGGGCTGGACGAGGCCTACCTGGCCTACCGCCTCGGCCAAACGGCTTACCTGGCCGGGCGGCTGACCGAGGCGGGCGTGCCGATCCTGCAGCCGGCCGGTGGGCATGCCATCTACCTGGACGCCGGGCGGCTGCTGGCGCATATCCCCCACGGGGAATTCCCGGGGCAGGCGCTGGCGGTCGAGCTGTACCGCGAGGGAGCCATCCGCGGGGTGGAGATCGGTTCGGTCATGTTCGCCGCGCCCAATCCTGAGACGGGCGAGATGGTCTACCCAGAGCTCGAGCTGGTGCGGCTGGCCATTCCAAGGAGGGTGTACACGCAGAGCCACATCGATTACGTGGCCGAGGCCTGCGCGCGTGTGGCAGCAAGGAAGGAAGAGCTGCGCGGATTCCGACTGACCTATTCGCCCGAGCTGCTGCGGCACTTCACCGCCAGGTTTGAGCCGCTTTAGTTACATACTGCAGCGGATAGCGAATCCTCTCTGCGGTGATGATCGGGGGAAGCATGACTCCTTTTTCGACCCTACATATGGTATGGGCTAAAAATAGTGGTCATTGACACCCTGTCAATTTTTATCTACACTAAAAAACAACCTAATATTCGGCAGTTCGGCAGGCAGGACATTCGGAAAGGAGACTGCAATGCAAAACGAGCAGGCGGCACCTGAGACGAAAGGTGTAACGGTGAAACTACTCGCCGCGCTCGACCTTGGCCCTGAAATCGAGGGCATGGCTGGGCGCCAATTTCGCATGCGTATGGTGACCATCGAACCTGGAGGCGTCTTTGGCCCGCTTCACGACCATAAAGACAGGCCGGGCATGGTTTATATTTTGCAAGGGACGATCACCGACCATCGGAATGGGGAGGCTAAGGAGTATGGGCCTGGAGTGGGCTGGCCTGAGGATAAGAACACCACCCACTGGCTCGAGAACAGGGGAACGACGCCGGCGGTGGAGATCTCGGTCGATATTGTCAGGCAACCATGAGTTGACGCTCGACCGTTTTCCCGGACGCCGCCTCACGAGCGCTTTCCTCCCTTTACGCTTTGCTTTGCCTCGCAGCGCAGATGAAGCGCAAGCTGTCAGGCGGCAACACCAAAAGCTCTTTGTATCCATGAATAGGATGGATGAAAATGATCAATCCGGCGGTAAATGTAGAAACTTCGAATTCCGACTGGAAGAGCCTGTATAAAATTGGTGCTGCCGCGGCCTTGCTCATGTCTGTTATAACTCTCATTCAGAGTTTCATTTTCATCACAAATCCGCCGCCCAGCACAGCCATTGATTTCTTCACGCTTTTTCAGAAAAGCAAGATTCTTGGTTTGCTGGACCTTGATCTCTTGTTGATCGTCATCAATGCGCTTTTGATTTTGATTTACCTCGCCCTTTACGTTGCCCTTCATGAATTCAATAAATCATATACAGTCATCGCGCTGATACTCGGTTTGATCGGAACGACCCTCTTTTTTACGTCACGAGAAGCGACATTTGGTCTGCTTTCGCTCAGTAATTCATATCAAGGTGCGTCCACAGATATTCAAAAAGCCATGCTTCTTGCGGCGGGAGAGGCGCTGCTTGCCATCTACAATGGGACTGCCTTCGACCTGAGTTATATCCTTGGCGGAGTCGTCATCTTATTATTCTCTATCGTCATGCTTAAGAGCGTCCTATTCAGCAAGGCAACAGCCTATGTGGGGATGGTGATGGGAGTATTGATGCTGGTGCCGCCTACAGTTGGAACGATCGGACTTCTTCTCTCGCTCATTTCTCTCATTCCAACGCTTATCTGGCTGATTCTGATTACCCGAAGTTTCCTGGCAATGAAATCATAAAAATCGTCCAAGGTGCACTTGCGTCTGACGCCGCTCCACCGCCGGCGCAGCATGCTCCTTTGACGGGATCAGTATAATGAACACCTGCATCGGAAAGGATATCGAAGTGATTCCCCACGCCGGGGCCTAGCAAAGAAATCGTTCGGGAGGGATTATGAGTACAGCAACAAAAATCTTTGGGAGACTGCTCGTGACAGTGGTTTTCCTAGCCAGCCTGTCGGCCTGCGGCGGGGCGAAGTACCCGTCCATCGAGGGGCAGGAGCGTGATCAGGTGCTGTCCTATTCTGAACCGGCCGCCGACCATATCTTTCAGGCGATCACCGACGGTGATTATGGCGCCTTCACCCAGGATTTCGACGCAGCCATGCTGAAAGCCACCAGCCAGGACAATTTCGACAAACTGCGCGAGACCCTCAGCCAGAAGGTGGGCAGGTACGTATCGCGCAGCGTCATCGCGGTTTATCAGACGGGCGCAGATTCGGCCACCGTGGTATACGACGTGAAGTTCACCGAGAAGGATCAGGTCAAGAGCACGTTGACCCTCCACACCGGCGGCGACCACAAGGTGGCAGGGTTTTACATTTATCCATAAAGTGTGCGGTACATTTAAGAAGGTTTATTCGGATTTTGTCTCATTGTGCTTGGCTTGCTCCCACAGGGCGTTCATCTCGTCAGGTGAGAGGGTAGAAGTGTCGACACCCCGGCGGCGGGCGTCATCCTCGATGTAGGCAAAACGCTGACGGAAACGCGCGTTGGTCTTGCGCAGGGCGCTCTCGGCGTCGATTTTATGCCAGCGCGCCAGGTTAACCACTGCGAAGAGCAGGTCGCCCAGCTCGGCCTCCCGGGCAGCGGCGTCCTTGGCAGCACGCAGCTCGGCCAGTTCCTCGTCTACCTTGGCCTCGACGCCCTCCACAGATGGCCAGTCGAAGCCGACGCGCGCGGCGCGGTCCTGCAGCTCCTGGGCCTGAGCCAGCGAAGGGAAGACCGGCGGCACACCATCCAGCAGGCTCTTCTCTTTCTCGCCGTTGGCGCGCCGCTCAGCCTCCTTGAGCTTCTCCCAGTTGCGCAGCACGCCCTGAACCCCGTCAACCTGAGCAGCGCCGAAGACGTGCGGGTGGCGGCGGACGATCTTGGTATGTATGCCGCGCAACACGTCGGTCATGTTGAACTCGCCGCTCTCGGCAGCGATCTGGGCATGCAACACCACCTGAAGGAGCAGATCGCCCAACTCCTCGCGCAAGGCGGCGGGGTCGCCAGCATCGATGGCTTCGAGCGCCTCGTAAGTTTCCTCAAGGAGATGCCGGCGCAGGGTCAAATGGGTCTGCTCGCGGTCCCATGGGCAGCCGTCCGGTGCGCGCAGGCGGGCTACCACCTGATGAAAACCCTCGAAAGAGGCTTCGGCGCCTAACGGGGGGAGGTAGAGGGCCAGCGCATCGCGCACCCGGGCCGATTCCAGCTTACTCAGCGTCAGCTCGCTGAGGCCGGCGGCGCGCACCACCTGAAGGGGATGATCGTCGGGATAGATGGCCCGCAGGCAGGCCGCCAGACGGCGGAAGCTTTTAACAGTTTCCAGTTGCACGACCAGGGCGGGGGCAGAGGGCGCAAAAGGCGGCACGTGCAGGGCGGAGAGCTCGAGCGCATCCACGACGGTCCAGGCGGGAACGGGGTCTGCGCCGATGCGGGCAGCCACCGCCTGGGCCAGACTGACGCCTGGAAGGATGCGCACGTCCAGACCGCGCTGGCGGGCCAGGGATGCGGCGGCGCGGCTGACGGCGTCTTCGGTGAGAGGATCGCCTGCGGCGGCGTAGGCAACGCCCTGCGGGCGCTCAGCGAGCTCAGTCAGGCGTATGGCAATCTGCTCGACGTCCTGGGGGGTAAGGTGTACGCCGGAAACACCCAATTCTCTCAGGCTGAAGACTTTTATCTCACGAGGGAGGGCCGCCAGGGCGGGGTGGTTGGGCGAACGCACGTAGACCTCGCCGGCACGCTCCAACCAGGCCAGCGCCTGCCGGGTGAGCAGCTCAGGAGAGCCCGGACCCAGCCCCAAAAGGGTCAGGCGGGGAGAGGGGTCAAATTGGTCCATTGGCAGCACCTGTCAAAACCGAGGAAACTCGGTCCAATTGTACTCTGGCTGAGGTTAACCATCGCGCCAGGCGCGGGCCGGTGTGGCCGGCCAGCCTGGCGCGACGCGAGTCAAAGATAGAGGCTCTAACGCTTGGTGTAGGTGGGCGCCTTGCGAGCGCGCTTGAGGCCTGGCTTCTTGCGTTCTTTAACGCGCGGATCGCGGGTCAGCAGGCCGTGCTTGCGCATCATCGCGGCGAAATCGGGATTGAGTTTGGAGAGAGCGCGCGCTAGGCCAAGGCGCACCGATTCGGCCTGGCCGGTCACTCCACCGCCTTTGACGAGCACGGTTACGTCGTACGTGGAGGGATCCTGGCCGATCACCTGAAAGGGCGTCAGGATGGTTTCCTTGTCCCCAATACGGGGAAAGTAAGCCTCGATCGGCTTTTCATTGATGATAAAGCGCCCGCTGCCACTCATCACCCGTACGCGGGCGGTGGCTTCCTTGCGGCGGCCGATGCCTTCATAATATTGAACGGACATGCCTATGGCTCCTTCAGGCTAAGGGTTGCGGATTTTGAGCTGCGTGCGGATGCTCGGCGCCGGCGTAAATCTTGAGCTTCTTGATCAGCTTGCGGCCGTACTTGTTGTGCGGCAGCATGCCCCAAACCGCCAGGCGGATGACGCGGTCGGGGTGGCGGCGCAGCATCTCCTGCAGGTTGGTCGATTTCAGGCCGCCAGGGTAGTTGGAATGCCTGTAATACACCTTCTCCTCCAGACGGCGAGGGAAGACCTTCACCTGGCTGGCATTGACCACGACCACATAGTCGCCCACATCGACCCCAGGGGTGTAGACGGGCTTGTTCTTCCCCAACAACACCTGCGAAATCTGCGTAGCCAGGCGTCCGAGGATCTGCCCGCTGGCATCCACCAGGACCCAACCCTTGTCCACCTTCCCTTTCGGCACGAATGTCTTATCCACCATCATCATCTCCACACAAAAGCAATGATTTCAATTGATCTATCTGCCAGGCGATCCGTCGACTTGTCCTTACCTGCATGTCAGGTTTTTTTCCTACGAGTACTTCACTTCGAGCAGGGTCAACCCTCTGGCGGGCGCCAAACCGGGCGTCTGTGTCTGCCCGCGTTCCAGGCCGCCGCGCAGCTCCTCCAGGGCAGCCAGACCCTGGCCAACCCGGATCTGAAGGAAGACCATGCGGCGCACCATGTGGTAGAGGAAGGCATTCGCCGAGACCACGAAGGTCAGCTCATCGCCGTTGATCTCCCAACCGCTGGTCAAGATTTCGCGCACGGTCGAGCTGCCGGCGCGCAGCGGAGCGCCGAAGGCGGCAAAATCGTGGCGGCCGACGAACATCCGGGCTGCCGCGTGAAGGACTTCCAGCTCCGGTTCTGGCCACACCCGCCAGGCGTAGCGCTCTCTCAGCGGATCACGCACCTGTCGGCAGTAGATGCGGTAGCGGTAGGTGCGGGCAACTGCGTGGAAGCGCGGGTGGAAATTCGCGGGCGCCTGGCGCACGGCCTGCACGGCGATGTCCTCTGGCAGGGCGGCGTTCAGCGCGTGGAGCAGGTCGTCGCAGCCGTGCGTCCAATCCAGATCGAAAGCTACCACCTGCCCGAGGGCATGGACGCCGGTATCGGTGCGGCCGGCGGAAAGGATGGACCGGCTCTGCCAGCCCAGGCCCCGCAGCGCGGCCTCAAACTCGCCCTGAACGGTGCGGGCGCGCGCCTGACGCTGAAAGCCCTTGAAGAGGCTGCCATCGTAGGCAAGGATCACCTGGTAACGTGCCATTCCAATCCGGTGCTTTTCGGCCGGACGGATTATTCTTCAACCAATTCCAGCAGGACCATCTCGGCCGAATCGCCGAGGCGCGGCCCCAGCTTGAGGATGCGGGTGTAACCGCCGTTGCGGCCGCTAAAACGCGGGCCGATATCATCGAAGAGCTTCTTGATGATTTCCGGACTGCCGCCCAGGCGGGCAGCCGCGAGCCGACGCGCGTTGACCTTTGCGATCTCGTCGGCTTTCTCACTGTTGCGTGCGAGGGTGATCAGCTTTTCGGCTTCGCTGCGCACAGCCAGGGCTTTAGCCCGCGTGGTCTTGATGCGTTCATACTCGAATAATTGTTTGATCAGTGTACGCCGCAAGGCCGTGCGCTGATCCCTGCTGCGAGAGAGTTTTTTTCCGGCAACCTGATGGCGCATATATGATTACTCCGTATCCTTGTCGTCGTGCAGGAAGCCCTTTTCTTGCATCTTCTGGCGCAGCTCGTCCAGGCTCTTCTCGCCGAAATTGCGGATGGACATGACCGCCTCGTCGCCCTTTTCGAGCAACTCCAGCACGTCTCCGACGGTAGTGATGCCAGTGCGCTTCAATGAATTGAATACACGCACGGACAGATCCAGGTTTTCGATGGGCGTCTCGGCGGCCTCGCTGGTCAGACGGCTGTTGGCAACGGTCTCCTTTTCAATCTCCATCATCAGAGATTCCTCGCTGATGCCAGCCAGATAGCGCAGGTGATCGATGAGGATTTTGGAGGCGGTGCCGAGGGCCGTCTCTGGAGAGATGGTGCCATCGGTCCAGATCTCGAGGGTAAGGCGATCGTAGTTGGTGCTCTGGCCAACGCGAGCCGAGCTGACGTTCCAATTGACGCGCCGCACCGGGCTGAAGATGGCATCCACCGGCAGCTCGCCGATGGGCAGCCGCCCGCTGCGCTCGGTCGCTGGCGAGTAACCTCGGCCTCGTTCGACGGTCATGTCGATCTCGAGACGGGCTTTTGGATCGTCCACCGTAAACAGGTAGAGCTCGGGATTGACCAACTCGACCTCGGGCGGGGCCATGATGTCGGCGGCGGTGACGACCCCATCACCGCGCACGTCCAGGTGCAGGTGAGCGGTGTCGGTGTCATGCAGAATCAGGCGCAACTGTTTGATCTGCAGCATGATCTGGATCACATCCTCGCGCACACCGGGGACGTCGCTGAACTCATGGAGAACATCCGAGAAGCGCACGGAGGTGATGGCCGCACCATCCAATGAGGAGAGCAGCACACGCCGCAGCGCGTTGCCAAGGGTAACCCCGTAACCGCGCTCCAGCGGGCTGATGACGAACTTGCCGTAATTGCGAGCTTCTGCGGTTCGCTCGACTTTCGGCGTTACCATGTTACTTAATGTAGTCACTCTTCACCCCTTGCCGATGCACCCTGTAGGACCGCGCACCGGCGCTGGCACAGACTTATCGCGAGTAGTACTCGACGATGAGCTGTTCGTTCAAATTGCCGTCGATTTCGGCACGTTCCGGCAAGCGTAGGACCTTGCCGCTCAAATCTTTCAAATTGCGTTCCAGCCAGGCAGCCGGGTTGCGCTGCTCGGCGAATTCACGCAAGGTCTTAAAGTACTGGTTATCGCGTGAACCCTCACGCACGCTGATCACATCCCCCGGGCGCAACAGCATGGAAGGCACATCCGTGCGGCGGTCGTTGACCAGGAAGTGCCCGTGGGTGACCAGCAGGCGGGCTTCGGCGCGGTTGACGGCGTAGCCCATGCGGTAGATGACGTTGTCCAGGCGCAGTTCGAGGGTCTGAAGCAGGTTCAGGCCGGTCAGCCCGCGCCGTTTCAGAGCCACCCCGTAGTAGCGGCGGAACTGCCGTTCGAGGATACCGTAGACACGGCGAGCCTTCTGTTTGGCGCGCAACTGGCGGGAGTAATCCGACTGGCGGTCGCTGCGACCCTGGCTCGAGCGGCCGTGCTGGCCGGGCGCAAAACCCCGCCGCTCAAAGGCGCACTTGGGGGTGAAGCAGCGCTCGCCTTTCAGAAACAGTTTTTCACCTTCTCGCCGGCACAACTTGCACACCGGCCCCAGATATTTCGACATAACTTTCTTCCCTCTCTTTGATCGTTACACGCGGCGTTTTTTCGGAGGCCGGCAGCCATTATGTGGCACCGGAGTCACATCGGAGATCGAGTGAACCTTCATGCCGGCAGCCTGCACGGCGCGGATGGCCGATTCGCGGCCCGGACCAGGGCCTTTGACGAACAGGTCGACTTCCTGGACGCCCATACCCTGGGCGGCCTTGATGGCCTGTTCGGCGGCCAGACGAGCGGCGAAAGGCGTGCTCTTACGTGAGCCCTTGAAGCCGGCCGATCCGGCGCTGCCCCAGCAAATCGTATTCCCCTGCTGGTCGGTCACGGTGACAATGGTGTTATTGAAAGACGCATAGATATGCACCTGCGCAGAGGACAGGGTGCGCTTGGCTTTTCGTGCGGCGCCTGAGCGACGCGTCGAGCGTACGTTCTGTGCCATAGTACCTCACTGATCAAGTCTGGTGCCAACATTCCAGCCAGGCAGCCGCGGGGAGGAGGGGTCCCCACCTGGCCGGGAGAGGCACATTATTTCTTGCCGGCGCCCCGGCGGCGGCCGCGACCGGCGACGGTCTTCTTGGGCCCCTTGCGGGTGCGCGCGTTGGTGCGGGTGCGCTGGCCGCGCACCGGCAGGTTGCGCCGGTGGCGCAGGCCACGATAGCAGCCGATCTCGATCAGCCGCTTGATGTTCATCTGAACCTCGCGGCGCAAGTCGCCTTCGACTTTATAGTTCTTGGCGATGAACTCGCGCAGCGCGGAAACCTCCGCCTCGCTCAGGTCTTTGACGCGCGTGTCAGGGCTGACGCGGGTGGCCGAGAGGATCTGTTTGGCGCGCGTCGGCCCAATGCCGTAGATATACTGGAGTCCGACTTCCACGCGCTTGTTGCGGGGCAGATCAACGCCTTCGATTCTCGCCATGGCCGCTTACCCCTGCCGCTGCTTGTGTTTCGGGTTCTCGCAGATAACGTACAATCTGCGATTGCGCTTGACAATCTTGCATTTCGCGCAGCGTTTGCGTATGGATGGTGATACTTTCATGAATGATTACTCCTTCAAACCATAGAGGCGGTTTTCGACAGCCAAAGTTTCAATTATATCCTCTGAATCTCAAATCGTCCAGTCTGCTTATGCCGTGGTCAGTATCAACGGCCCATTTTCGGTGACGGCCACGCTGTGCTCGAAATGGGCGGTCAATGACCGGTCGGCGGAGATCACCGTCCATTGATCGGGCAGAACGCGGGTGGCCGGTGTCCCCACCAGCACCATGGGTTCCAGGGCGATGGTCATGCCCGGGCGAAGAAGAATGCCACGCCCGGGGATGCCGTAATTCGGCACCTGCGGGCCTTCGTGCATCTGGCGGCCGACGCCGTGACCGGTATACTCGCGGGTGACGTAAAAGCCGCGGCTCTCGACATATTTCTCGATGGCCGCCGAGACGTCACCGGTGTGATTGCCGGCCACCATGTGGCGGATGCCCTCCTCGAGCGCGCCCAGAGTGACTTCGAGCAGCCGTTGCGCCTCGGGCGAGATCTCACCAACGCCAACCGTGATGGCCGAATCGGCGACGAAGCCCTCGTAAACCGTGCCGCAGTCAATGGAGACGATATCTCCCTCGCGCAGCTTGCGTTTGCCAGGGATGCCATGGACGAGTTCCTCGTTCACGCTGACGCAAGCGCTGGCCGGGTATGGATACGGGCCAGGGTAATTTTTAAAGGGCGAATACACGCCGTATTTCTTCAGCACCTCTTCAATGGCCGCATTGATATCCGCAGTGGTGATACCAGGGCGGATCATGGCTTTAGCAGCTTGCAGGGCTTCGTAATTGATGCGCCCTGCCTGGCGCATGATCTCGATCTCCTGGGGTGTCTTGATGTTAATTTGCCGTTCCCAACTCATGTACTTTTACCTTTATTGCAGCCAGCAGCAGATCGGTGACTTTATCGATCGGCTGTGTACCATCAATTTCGACCAGTAAACCGCGTCGACGATAATGTTCGATCAAGGGTGCGGTTTGCTCCAAGTAGACCTGGATGCGCCGGCGCACGGTCTCTTCCCGGTCATCTTCCCGCTGGTATAGCTCGGAGCCGTCATAATCACAGACGCCCGGCACTTTAGGAGGGTTGTACTTGATGTGGAACACATGCCCGGCCGCACGGCAGATCCAGCGACCGCTGAGGCGTTCGATGAGCACCTCGGCGGGGACAGAAATATAAGGTACGACCTGCACGCTGCCGCCCAATTCCGCCAGCATGACATCCAAGGCCTCGGCCTGTGCCGGTGTACGCGGAAAACCGTCCAGCACGGCACCCCTGGCGCAATCCGGACGGGAGAGGCGCTCGCGGATCATGGCAATGGTCACATCATCCGGCACCAGTTCACCCCGGTTGAGATAATCCTGAGCCTGGCTGCCCAGCTCGGTTTGATGGTGAATGTTCTCGCGGAAGATATCTCCCGAAGAGATGTGCACCAGGGCCAGCTTCTCGGCGATAGCCTTGGCCTGGGTGCCCTTGCCCGCCCCAGGCGGACCTAGCAGGACGATGTACGATGGCATGGCGCTTACCCCTTGACCAGCTTCTCTTCGTAGCCGTGGAGCTTCAGCTCGGTTTCGATGATGGTGAAGGTATCGCGCACCACGCCGACCACGATCAGCAGGCCGGCGGGGGTGAGCAGGTACAGCCCCGCCTGGCGCGCGCCGGTGGGCAGAGCCAGGCCGATGATATACGGCAGCACAGCAACCAGACCCAGGAAGATGGCACCGGGCAGGGTGATGCGCCGTTGCACTTTGGTGAGGTATTTCTGGGTTGGCCCGCCACGCACCACACCGGGTATTTGCGCGCCCTGCTTCTTCAGGTTATCGCCGTAGTTCTGCTGGGTGAAGAGCACATCGGTGTAGAAAAAGGTGAAGATCACCACCATAAAGAAGTACAGGATGGCGTACCAGCCGTTTTGCGCGCCAAAGGTGTTGTAGATGCTGTTGGCCAGGCTGGCCACCCAGGGCGTCGAAGAACGCACGAAATAGCTGGCGATGATCGCCGGGAAAGTCAGGATCGACTGGGCGAAGATCAGCGGGATCATGCCTGCCAGGTTGACCATCAGGGGCAGGTTGCTCTTGACCGGCATGGACATGCGGTTGCCGACGCGCCGCCCGGGGAACATGACCGGTACGTTGCGGCGGCCCTGCTGAACGAAGACGATCACGAACACCGTAGCCGCCAGGATAGCCAGGATCACGAGGATCAGCCAGCGGTTCTGCTGGTCGGCCAGCAGGCTGACGGAATACTCAGGGATGCGCGCCACGATGCCGGCGAAGATGATCAGCGAAAGGCCCTGGTTGCGAATGCCGTACTCCGAGATCAACTGGCCGAGCCATACGCCGAACATGGTGCCGCCCATCATCGACAGGATGGTGGAGACGGTTGGCAACAGGTTGCCGCCGCTCAGGCCAAAATTCTGCAGAATGGATTGGCCGCCAGCCAGAGAATTGAAGATATTGATCTGGCCGATGGCCGACAGAGCCGCCATTGGCACGGTCAGGATGATCGTCCAGCGCTCCATGAAGGTTTGCCCGCCGCGGGGATCCTCTTTCAAACGCCGCTCGAGGGCAGGGATGATCGGAACGAGCAACTGGATGATGATCTGGGCGGTGATGTACGGATAGACGCCCATGGCCAGGATCGAGAAACGGGAGACCGTGCCTCCGGAGAGCAGGTCCAGCAGGTTAAAGAGGGTTCCCGCCGCCCCCCCGCCCGTTGCGAGCGTATTAAGCACCTGATGGTTGATACCGGGGACGGGAATATTGGCCGCGATGCGGTAAATGACCAGGAGCAACAGGGTGATGAGGATCTTCTTACGGATGTCCTCTGATTTCCACAGGTAGCGCCAGGCTGAGCGCTTCATAGAAAAACTCCTGTTTCCGGCTCTCTTCGGGGCGGCTAGAGCTGCTCGACGGAGCCGCCGGCTGCCTCGATCTTAGCGCGCGCGCCGCGAGTAACGCGATGTACACGCACTTTGAGAGGAACCTTGACCTCACCGCGGCCCAGGATGACGATGGGTTTCTCGGGCGAGCGCACGATAGAGGCTTTGGCAAGGGTCTCGGGGGTCACCTCGCTGCCGGCTTTGAAAGCGGCCAGCTTATCGAGATTGACCTCGATATATTCGACGCGGTTCGGCGGGGTAAAGCCCTCGCCGCGCATGAACGGCAGGCGTCGGAAGAAAGGCAGGTTGCCGCCCTGGTGGTACAGGCGCGGACCCTCACCGCTGCGGGCGGCCTGGCCTTTTGTACCGCGGCCGGCGGTCTTGCCCTGGCCGGCAGCGATGCCATGCCCGACCCGCTTGCGACGCTTGTGGGCACCTTCGTTTGGGACGAGATCGTTGAGTTTCATGGCCACCTACTCTTCTATACGCACCAGGTGTGCAACTTTTTCAAGCATACCGCGCAATGCGGGCGTGTCCACCTGCTCGACGGTCTGATTCAGGCGACGAAAGCCCAACGCGTAGATGGTCGCTTTGTGCTTCTTGGAATAGCCGATTGGGCTCTTCACCAGAGTCAAGCGCAGCACTTTGGGGGCAGCTTTTTTAGGAGACATTCTTCCTCCGCTCCCAGAACGGCAGCAGGTCTTTGACCTGCTTGCCACGCCGGATGGCTTCTTCCTGCGGGGATTTGAGCATATCCAGCGCGTTAAAAGTGGCCTTGACCACGTTGAGGACATTGGAGCTGCCCAGCGACTTCGTCAAAATATCATGCACCCCGGCAGCCTCCAGGACGGCGCGTACACCACCGGCAGCGATTACGCCTGTGCCAGGTGAAGCCGGCTTGAGCAGGACCCGAGCGCCGCCCACTTTGCCGATCACCTCATGAGGGATGGTCGTGCCGCTCAACCAGACCCGGCGCATATTCTTATGGGCGCGCTCGGTCGCTTTGCGCATGGCTTCGGGCACAGCATTGGCCTTGCCCACTCCCAGGCCGACGTTGCCTTTATTATCCCCGGCCACTACGGTGACGCGGAAGGAGAAACGCCGGCCGCCCTTGACGACCTTAGCGACGCGGGCGATCTCGATGACACGCTCGTCGTATTGTTGTTCCAGTGCCGAATAATCGGTCATTTCCATAATTCAGGCCCTCATCCTTCCATAACGGGTTGCCTAGAAGGCCAAACCTTTTTCACGGGCGCCTTCGGCCAGAGCCTTCACCCGCCCGATGTAGCGGAAACCGCCGCGATCGAAGACCACCGAGCGGATGCCTTTGCTCAGGGCGCGTTCAGCCAACAACTCGCCAACCAGGCGGGCCTGCTCGGTCTTGGTTTTGCCTTTTAATTTCTCGCGCACTTCGCGGTCGATCGAGGAGGCCGCCGCCAGGGTGTGCCCAGCCAGGTCGTCTATCACCTGGGCGTAGATCTCCGCCGAGCTGCGAAAGACGCTCAAGCGGGGGCACTGCGGGGTGCCGGCCAGTTTCTTGCGCACTCGCTTGTGGCGTCGAATACGAGCTTCAGAACGAGTTTTCATAGCCATAAGCGCCTATCCTATTTCTTTACTTTACCAGATTTGCCCGCCTTGCGGCGCACCCGTTCGCCCAGGTAGTGGATGCCTTTCCCTTTATACGGTTCGGGCGGGCGGATCTTACGGATATCGTTGGCCACCTGGCCAACCAGCTCTTTATCATTGCCCTTGACCATGATCTGGCGGGTCTTTGTATCTACTCCGAAGGAGATGCCCTGTGGAGGCGCGACGCGCACCGGGTGGGAGAAGCCCACGTAGAGGACCAGGGTCTCGCCTTCCAGTTCGGCGCGATAACCGACGCCTTCGATCTCCAGGGTTTTGACGAAACCATCGCTCACACCGGTGACCATGTTTTGAATGAGAGCGCGGGTGGTACCGTGCAGGGCGCGGATTGGGGCTTCGTCTGAGGCGCGTTTGACGAGAATCTCACCGCCCTCTTTGGCGATGGAGATGGCCGGCGAGAACGCCCGCTGCAGCTCGCCTTTGGGGCCCTTCACGCGCACGAGCGAACCGTCAATGTCCACCTGAACACCCGCCGGAATGACCACCGGCATTCGACCAATACGTGACACGGTAACAAACCTCCTTAAATCCGCAAGCGTTACCAGATTTTGCACAAGACTTCGCCACCCACACCCAACTGGCGGGCGCGCTGGCCAGTCATCACCCCTTTGGGTGTCGAAAGGATGGCGACGCCAATACCAGAAAGCACCCAGGGGATCTCGTTTTTACGGGTGTAGATGCGGCGGCCAGGCCGGCTGACGCGCTCCAGTCCGCTGATGACCGGGCGCCGCTGGCGGCGCTCGCCTATATATTTTATCCGCAGGCGCAGGGTTTTCTGACCCGGACGGTCACTATCGACCACCTCATAGCTCTCCAGATAGCCTTCCTCTTTCAGAATCTTGGCAATTTCGACCTTGATCTTGGAGCTGGGCATGGCGGTCACAGGGTGGCCTGCGAGCACGGCATTGCGCACGCGGGTCAACATATCTGCAATCGGATCGGTAACTGTCATCGCACCACCTCCAAGGCTACCAGGATGACTTGGTCACGCCGGGGATCTTGCCTTCGAGGGCCAGCTCCCGGAAACAGATGCGACACAAACCAAAACGGCGAATATATCCGCGCGGCCGACCGCAGCGCGAGCAGCGGTTACGCACCTGGACGGCGAATTTCCGCCTCTTTTCACGATAAATCATGGACTTTTTTGCCATATCAGGATTCCCTCTTGAAAGGCATGCCCAGCATCTGCAGCAGCATGCGCGCCTGGTCGTCTGAGCGGGCGGTGGTCACGATGGTGATCTCCATGCCGCGGATCTTATCGATCTTATCGTATTCGATTTCTGGGAAGATCAACTGCTCGCGCAGGCCCAGGGTGTAATTGCCGCGTCCATCGAACGCCTCGCGGGATACACCGCGAAAATCGCGTACGCGGGGGAGGACAATGTTGATCAGGCGGTCGAGGAACGCCCACATGCGCTCGCCGCGCAGCGTGACCTTGACGCCAATAGCGCGCCCCTCGCGCAGCTTGAAGTTGGCAATACTCTTGCGCGCTTTGGTCACAATCGGCCGCTGCCCAGCAATCAGGGACAGGTCGTTGACGGCCGCATCCAGAGCCTTTGGGTTATCCAACGCTTCTCCGACGCCGATGTTCACCACGACCTTGACGATGCGCGGCACTTCCATCACGTTACTAACGCCCAATTCCTTCGCGAGGACGGGCACACCTTCAGTACGATAGAACTCCTTCAACCTGTTCATCTTTCCACTCCCGCGCGGCCTAGTCGTCGATCAACGCGTGACAATGTTTGCAGACCCGCTTCGGGCCGGTGTCCTCGCGCTGGATCTCCACCCGGGTGGGCTTGCTGCACTTCGGGCAGACGAGCATCACATTGGAGATATCAATCGGAGCCTCGAAGCGCACCTTACCGGGGGAGATTGTGCGTCCCTGGGTCTGAACCTGGCGCTGGTGCTTGGTGCGCACGTTAATACCAGAGACGACCAGGCGATGCTCATCCGGCAGCACACGGATGACCTCGCCGCGTTTTCCGCGCTCCTCCAGCTCCCCACTGATCACTTCGACGGTATCACCCTTGCGAATCTTCACTTTCATACTCACACTCCACAATACGCCGGCGATCAGATCACTTCCGGAGCCAGCGAAACGATCTTCATGAAGCCCTTCTCACGCAGCTCGCGCGCCACCGGGCCAAAGATGCGCGTGCCCTTGGGATTCTGGCCATCAGCATCCAGGATGACGGCGGCGTTGTCGTCGAAACGGATGGATGAGCCATCTTCACGGCGCCATTCCTTAGCGCAGCGCACGATAACGGCCTTAACCACCTCGCTTTTCTTGACCGAGCCCTGCGGAGAGGCCGATTTCACCGTGGCGACGACCACATCGCCGACATGCCCATAGGCTTGCTTCGACCCACCCATCACGTGGATCACCAGCAGCTCACGCGCGCCGGTGTTGTCCGCGACTTTTAATCGTGTTTCCTGCTGGATCATGCCTCACTCTCCGATACCGGCATCTTCCGTGCGGCTCTCACGCTTGAGAATTTCCTCGACGGAAAAACTCACGTCCCGCGAGTAAGGGCGGCTCTCCACGATGCGCACGTGGTCGCCTACATTACAGCCCAATTCGTCGTGGGCCTTCAACCGTTTCGTGGAATGGACGACCTTCTTATACAACGGATGAATATAAGTGCGAGTGATCTCCACCACGACGGTTTTCATCATCTTGTTACTTTTGACCACACCGGTTAAGCGACGGCGTTTGTTCATTGCTCACCTTCCACATGGGCCGACAGCTCGCGCTCGCGCAGGATCGTCGCCATGCGGGCGATCTCCCGGCGGGTGATTTTCAGACGGCTGGTATCGGTCAACTGGCCAGTGACCATCTGAAAACGCAAATTCATGTATTCATGGCGCAGGTCGGCCAGTTTGTTTTTCAATTCCTCGGTCGACAAGAGGCGAATTTCTGCCGGTTTCATGCTCACTCACCTCCCATTTCGTGCCGGGCAACGACCTTGGTTTTGATCGAAAACTTATAGGCAGCCTGGCGCAAAGCCTCGACGGCGATTTCTTCGGGTAAGCCGCCCACTTCGAACATGATGCGCCCGGGACGGACGACGGCCACCCAGTATTCCACGTTGCCCTTGCCCTTGCCCATGCGCGTTTCCGGCGGCTTCTTTGTGTAGGGCTTATCCGGGAAGATGCGAATCCAGATTTTACCGCGGCGGCGCATGCCGCGCACGATGGTGCGGCGGGCAGCTTCGATCTGACGGGCAGAAACCCAGCCGGGCTCCAACGCCTGCAAACCGTACTCGCCAAAGGTAACCGTTGCGCCGCGCAGGGCCTTGCCCTTCATGCGGCCGCGCATCTGTTTGCGCCATTTCAATCGTTTTGGCATCAACATAAAGCCACCTCGTCTAACCGCCCCGAAATTCGGTCGGGCGGACGTTTATTCACTCACGTAGACACCCTCAGTAGGCTCGGCGCGCTCTTCGGCCTCGGCGAGGACGTCACCCTTGTAAATCCACACCTTGACGCCGATACGCCCATAGGTGGTCAGCGCTTCGGCGCGGGAGAAGTCGATGTTGGCGCGCAAGGTTTGCAGGGGGACACGGCCTTCGCGCAGCCAGACACTGCGGGCCATTTCGGCGCCGCTCAAGCGACCGGCCACTTCGACCTTGATGCCCTGGGCTCCCTGGCGTATGGCCTGCTGCAACGCGCGCTTCATCGCCCGCCGGTAGCTCACCCTGCGTTCGAGCTGGCTGGCGATGTTCGTTGCAACCAGGTACGCATCGGTATCCGGGTTTTTAATCTCCTTGATTTCCAGATCAATTTTCTTGCCGGTCAGCTTTTCCAGGTTCTGGCGCAGCTTTTTCACGCTTTCGCCCTTGCGTCCAATGAGGATACCCGGTTTGGCGGTATTGACCACGATCTTGACCTTGCCGGGGAAGCGCTCCACTTCGACCTTGGAAACGCCCGCGTTGCCGGTCTCTTCATGGATGAGCTGGCGAATGGCGAAATCCTGCTGAAGCTGCTGGGTATATTCGCTGCCTTCGGCGTACCAGCGCCCCAGCCAGGGCTGGTTGATGTTCAGGCGAAACCCGATCGGATGTACTTTACGACCCATACTGTCTCCTGGCTTCTCTAGCCGCCGGCCGGACTGCGACGATCGATCTGGCCGGCAAATCTATCTCACTCTCGCTCGCGGAGGACCACGGTAATGTGCGAGTTGCGGCGCAAGATCGGCTTGAAGCGGCCGCGCGCGCCGAAGCGGCGCCACTTGCGCACCGGCGCCTCGTCGGCGTAAATGCGGTGAACGTATAAATCATCACGGCTGACGCCGAAATTCTCTTCAGCATTGGCGATGGCCGAGGCCAGTAGCTTCGAAATCTCACGGGCCGCCCCTTGCGGCATAAACTTCAAGATGCTGACCGCATCGTTGACCGGCTTCCCGCGCACCAGGTCGATCACCAGGCGCACTTTCTGGGGGGAGGCGGTGCTGAAACGCAGTTTAGCGCGAATGTCGGTCATGGCTTACTTCCTCGCGGAAGACGATTTCTCGGCCACATGGCCGCGAAAATGGCGGGTAGGGGCGAATTCGCCCAGACGGTGGCCGACCATGTTCTCGGTAATGTAAATCGGCACATGGCGGCGGCCATCGTGAACGGCAATGGTGTGCCCGACCATCTGGGGGAAGATCGTGCTATCACGGCTCCAGGTGCGGATGACTTTCTTCTCCCCGCGGGAGTTCATGGCTTCGATCTTCTTCAATAGTTTCGGGTCAACATACGGCCCTTTTTTCAACGATCGTGACATATGCTCGTCCCTCTATTCGCTCGGTGCTTTTCTCCCGACCGGTTGGCGGGTCATCGGCTGGATTTGCTCCGATGGCGAACAATATACTTTTCGGTCGCCTTATTGCGGCGGGTCTTGTAGCCCAGGGTTGGCTTGCCCCATGGTGATTTAGGACCGGGCATACCGATCGGCTGGCGGCCCTCACCACCGCCGTGCGGGTGGTCGCGCGGAGACATGGCCGAACCGCGCACGGTGGGACGAATGCCCATGTGGCGTTTGCGTCCGGCCTTGCCAAGCTTTACGTTGCTGTGATCCAAATTGCCCACCTGGCCGACCGTGGCGTAACAATCCTGGCGCACCAGGCGCACCTCGCCCGAAGGCAGACGGACGTGGGCATAATCGCCTTCTTTGGCCAGCAGTTGCGCCGCCGCGCCGGCGGAACGGACAAGCTGCCCGCCGCGGCCCTCTTTCAATTCGATGTTGTGGATCAGAGTCCCAACAGGAATATTGGCGAGGGGCAGGCTGTTCCCGGGGCGGATATCGGCCTGAGGGCCAGTCATCACCATATCGCCGACCTTCAATCCCAGCGGCGCAATCATATAGCGCTTTTCGCCATCGGCGTAATTCAGCAGCGCCAGGCGGGCGGTACGGTTCGGATCGTATTCAATGGCGGCCACGCGCGCGGGGATGTTGACCTTGTCCCGCTTGAAATCCACAACGCGCACGGCGCGGCGGTTCCCGCCGCCGCGATGGCGCACGGTCACGCGCCCATACGAGTTGCGCCCGCCGGTTTTGTGCAGCGGCATGATCAGCGAACGCTCCGGCCGCTCCTTGGTAATTTCCTCGAAGGTATATCCGGTCATACCACGTTGACCGGGGGTTACCGGTTTATAAATCTTGACGGCCATTACTCTACCCCTTCAAAGATCGGTATACGGTCCTCGGGCATAAGGGTAACCACGGCTTTCTTGTAGCTACTGTGGCGCACCAGCAGGCGGCGGCTGCGGGCGCGACGCGAGCGCTTGGCCGGCGCATTGAGGACATTGACACGGACTACGTGGACGTCGAACAGGGTCTCCACCGCGTCCTTGATCTGGGTTTTGGTCGCTTTACTGTCCACCAGGAAGACATACTGGTGAAGCTTGCTGGCCTGATAATTGGATTTTTCCGTAACTACCGGCCGACGGAGAATATCATACAATGTAGCCATGGCAATCTCCTAGTTGACCAGGTGGGCCTTCAACACGTCCAGGGTCGCAACCGGCATCACCAGCTTATCGTAGCCCAGCAGGTCGCGGATATTGACGTAGCTGGCCAGCAGGGTCTTGGTATCAGGCAGGTTGCGAGCAGAACGCACCACCGGCTCATAATCCGGGCCTTTGGCCGGGATGAGAATGAGAGCGCTGGCCTCGCCGACGAGTGCATTGAGGGCCTGAGCCATTAGACGGGTCTTCGGTTCGGCAAGGGAGAGCTTATCCACCAGGACGATGTTGGATTCAGAGGCTTTCACCGAAAGGGCCGAACGCAGCGCGGCGCGGCGCATCTTCAGCGGCATGGACTGGGCGTAGGAACGCGGGTGGGGCGTATGCACCCGACCGCCGCCCTTCCAAAGCGGAGAGCGGATGGAACCCTGACGAGCGCGCCCGGTGCCCTTCTGACGCCAGGGCTTACGCCCGCCGCCGGATACCTCGCTGCGAGTTTTGGTGTCGTGCGTGCCCAGACGAGCGTTAGCCATCTGGCGCTGGAATGCCTGGTGCATCAGATCGACATTAATAGGGGCTTCGAAGATTTCCGCTGGCAGGTCCACCATGCCAACCTTCTCGCCTTCCATGTTGAATACGTCAACTTTCATGATCGCAACACTCCCAGTGTGTTAAAGCCATCGAGCGGCTGACCTACTGCTTCCGCGCCTCTTTGATCATCACCAGGCTGCGCTTGCCGCCCGGCACCGGACCTTTCACACCCAGCAGATTTCGCTCCGGGTCGACCAGCACCACCCGCAAATTTTGAGCCGTGACGCGCTCATTGCCCATGTGACCAGCACCCCGAGAGCCTTTGAAGACACGGCCAGGGGTGGTGGTGGAGCTGCGAGAGCCGGGGGCGCGCAGGCGGTCGGATTGGCCGTGGGTCTTGGGACCGCCGCGGAAATGGTAGCGTTTGACGGCGCCGGCGAAACCTTTGCCCTTGCTCGTGCCGACCACGTCGACGCGGTCACCCACCGTGAAAGCAGCCACGGTGACCTGCTCACCCTCTTTCACCTGGGGATCTTTGACGCGGAACTCACGTAAAAAGCGCAATGGGGGCGCGCCAGCGCGCTTGAGGTGGCCGAGCTCGCCGCCGGTCAACCGTTTGGGTTTTACCTCAGCGAAGCCCAACTGCACGGCCGAATAGCCCTCTTTCTCGGCCGTGCGTACCTGGGTAACGTAACAAGGCCCAGCTTCGATGAGCGTCACAGGAATGGCGACGCCTTCCTCATCGAAAATCTGGGTCATGCCGATTTTCTTCCCAATCAGCCCTTTTAACATTGCCAATATTCTCCTTGTCAACTCGACTTGACGAGACTGTCAGCCAGGGCCTGGCTGCATCATCTCCGGCCGCAGCCCAGTCAGTGACCCGTCGCGCAACCCAGGCATCTTTTCGGTCCGCGAGGCAGGCCACTCTTGAGCCGCCTTGCTCAGGGTTTCGGGCCCCAAGCCGCGCAATTATAATGCCTTATTTCCAAAATGGATAGAGGCCTTTAAAAGTGCGTTTAAATCTTGATCTCGATATCCACGCCCGCTGGCAGGTTGAGACGCATGAGCATGTCGATGGTCTTCGAGTCCGGCTCGAGGACATCGATCAGGCGGTTATGGGTGCGGATCTCGAAGTGCTCGTGTGAATCCTTGTCGATGAAGGTCGAGCGTCGCACAGTAAAGCGTTCGATCTTGGTCGGCAAAGGCACCGGGCCGACGACCTGCGCCCCGCTGCGCTCGGCCGTCTCGACGATGCGTTTGGCAGATTGATCCAGAACCCGGTGATCGTAAGCCTTGAGGCGAATGCGTATCTTTTGTTTAGCCATAGTTTATTAGTCCAAGATCTTGGTGATCGTACCGGCGCCAACCGTCAGACCACCCTCGCGAATGGCAAATCGGGAACCCTGCTCCAGCGCCACCGGCACGATCAGCTCCACTTCCATGTCCACGTTATCGCCCG
>DAOTWA010000036.1:0-49934 GCA_034435955.1 Anaerolineaceae bacterium
CGAGGAGGGGATTTGATTTTCTCAGCTCGACAAAGCGAACATGAATGATTATTTCTGCACAAGTGGCACGCGAGTTGGAACTCACTCAATGCATCTGACCTTAATTTCACCGGGTGGAACGTGATACAATTGCGACGCAAAAAGAGGATTGGGGTAAACAATGGTGTTGATCAAGCCTGTGCCGATCACAATTTCGGATCATAAGCGCGATACGGTTGAAATCTACCTGCCGGATGGGCGGGTATTATCCGGTCCGCGTCATACACCGGTGGGAGCATTTCTGGATGCGCTGCCGGAAAAAGACAATCCGCGCATCGTCGGCGCGGTGGTGAACGGCGAACTTCGCGAGCTCACATTTCCTATCGATATCGAGTCAAAAGTGCGCCCGGTCACCATGTCGGATTCTGACGGCGCGCGCATTTACCGGCGCTCAATCACCTTCCTGCTCGAGGTGGCCTTTGAGGACCTCTTTCCCAACGCAGCGCTGAATATTGATCATTCGGTGGCTTCAGGTGGATTCTTCTGCCGGGTGGCGGGGCGGGAACCGCTCACCCGAGAGGAGCTTGAGCGCCTGGAAGCGCACATGCGCGAGCTGGTCGCGGCCGATTTACCGCTTGAGCGCAGCCTCGTCCCTTTGGAGGAAGCAATCGCTTACTTCCAGTCAAAAGGGCAGACGGACAAAGTGCGCCTTTTGAAATACCGGCAAAAGGATAAGCTGGTCCTTTACAGCCTGGGCGACCATCGGGATTACCACCACGGCTACATGGTGCCATCAACCGGTTATCTGACCCTGTTTGCTCTGATCCCGATGGGAGGGGGCTTCGTGTTACAGTACCCGCGGCGGCATTCGCCGGACAGGCTGTTGCCGATGCCCGCTTATCCCAAATTGCTGGATACCTTTCAGCAATATGGAAACTGGCTGCAACGTCTGGGAATCGAAAGTGTTGGCGCACTGAATGAGGCCATTGAGTCCAACCGTATTCGTTCGATCATCCTGATCTCCGAGGCGCTGCATGAGCAGCAAATCGCTGAGATTGCCAGCCAGATCGCTGAGCGTCGCGACCGTATACGCCTGGTGCTGATATCAGGTCCTTCATCTTCCGGTAAGACGACTTTTTCGAAACGCCTGGCCATCCAGCTTTTGACGCAAGGCATATCGCCCTTTGCACTCGAGCTGGATAATTATTTTGTCGACCGCGAAAAAACCCCGCTGGATGAGAACGGCCAGTACGATTACGAGGCTTTAGAGGCGCTGGACCTGAACAGGTTGAACAACGACCTGGTCCATCTAATCGCTGGCGAACAGGTGCAATTACCGTACTTCAACTTCAAGGCGGGTAAGAGCGAGCCAGGGGATACGATCCGGCTGGGTAAGAATCAGCTCATTATCATGGAGGGAATTCACGGATTGAATCCCAAGCTGGTGCCCTCCATTCCGCAAGAACAGACCTACCGGATTTACGTGTCGGCGCTCACCCAGCTCAACCTGGATCGCCACAACCGCATCTCCACTACCGACACGCGCTTGCTGCGGCGAATCCTGCGCGATGCGCACGACCGCGGCTATTCGGCTCAACAAACGATCGCCCGTTGGGAGTCGGTGCGGCGTGGTGAACGCCTGTACATTTTCCCGTATCAGGAAAATGCCGACATCATCTTCAACTCGGCCCTGGTGTACGAGATCCCGGCGATCAAACCGCTGGTTGAGCCGCTACTGCGCCAGGTACCTTTCGGCACAGCGGAATACATCGAAGCCAAACGGCTGCTTACCTTCATGGAATGGTTCCGGGCGATCGACGGTGCGCCCATACCGGATAACTCGATCTTGCGTGAATTCATCGGGGATTCAATCTTGGAAGATTTCAAGCTGTGGCAGGGGACGAACTGAGCGAAAAACCTTTTTTCGCCCTACCCATTTGACAAGCATCGATTCGCCCCTCTATTCCTTGCATAGAGGGGCGATTAAATCTCCACCAGCAACGACGATCTATTCACCTTACCCGTTCAGATCGAGCTCTTGGCGCAGAACGCGCGACAGACGGCTAATCCCTTCGTTGATCGTTTCCGGATTCTGATAGGAGAAATTCAGCCGCATGGTATTTTTCCCATCGCCTTTGGGGTGAAACGAGACGCCAGGCACGAAGGCGACCTTTTGCTCGATGGCTTTTTCGAGGATTTTGGTGGCGTCCAGGTGCTCAGGCAAGGTCACCCAGAGGAACAGGCCGCCCAACGGGCGTGTCCAGCGGACGCCCGGCGGCATATGCTCTTCGAGCGATTCGAGCATCGCGTCGCGGCGCTCCCGGTAAGTGTCACGGATAATTTTGACATGCCGGTCCAGAAAGCCGCCGCGTCCGACCTCATAGGCAACGATCTGGTTGAAAGTGGAAGTGTGCAGGTCGGCGCCTTGCTTGGCCTGGACGAGTTTGCGAATGACTTCTGGTGGGGCGATGACCCAGGCCAGGCGGATGCCCGGCGCAAGGATTTTCGAGAAAGTGCTCAAATAGATCACATTGCCGCGGTAGCAGGCATCGTGGTTGGTGCGGATGCGGCCATCTAGCTCAACGACCGACGGCAGGTGCTCGCCTTCAAAGCGAAGCTGACCGTACGGGTCATCCTCGATGATGGGTACTCCATAGCGGTCGGCCAGCTCAACCAGGCGGTAGCGCCGCTCAAGGGGAATGGTGACGCCGGTCGGATTCTGGAAATTAGGCAAGATATAGATGAATTTGGGGCCGGCGCGCAACGCTTCCTCGAGCGCTTCGGTACGGATTCCGTTTTCGTCCGATGGCACGGCGATGTATTCTGCGCCGTAGGCATTCCAGGCCTGCAATGCGCCCAGATAGGTGGGTGATTCGACCAGAATACGATCCCCACGATTGATAAAGATCTTGCCCAGCAAATCGAGAGCCTGCTGTGATCCTGATGTGATCAGAATGTTGTCAGGGGAAATAGCTATGCCGTAACGTGCGGAGTGTCGGGCGATCATCTCGCGCAGGGGGAGATAGCCTTCTGTGGTTCCATATTGCAGCGCGGTGGAAGCCATCGTATCCAGGACGCGAATGCAGGCTTCTTTGAACTCCTTTACCGGAAAGACCTCTGGGGCGGGCATCCCGCCCGCGAAGGAGATCACGTCCGGCAGCTCGGTGAATTTGAGGAGCTCGCGAATCGCGGAGCTCGACATCCGTTGCGTGCGTTGGGCGTAGCGATAATCCCAAGGTGTTTGCATTCTTACTCCTTATGCGAACTGGATAGGTAGAATCGAATGGAGTTGCACTGAGTTTCGCCGTCGATATTCCGTTTCCTTTCCTTCCGCCGATGGCTCACAATCTCAGCCGCAATTTCGGCGGATCATTTCAGCCCGATTCACAGCCCTAGACGCCATGATGCGGGCACTGGCTGTGCCCGCATCACATTTGCTAGGGTTTAGGGAACCGGGATATGACCAGGGCCTGTGTGGGCAAGACGACGCGGTCGCCAATCGAAAGCTCCGCCGGCGGTTTGCCAATGCTTTGCGGCGCCCCCTGATACACCGCTATGGGCGTGCCCTCCTCAGCGAAGTTCAAGTCGACGAAAGCCTGTCCGGTGAGAAAGCCTTCGCTGTCAATGGCGCAACTGGTCACTACTCCGATCACGCGGCCTTTGCGGTCCACGACCGGGTCTCCGAGGTGAGCCATACGCACACCTTTCTCGGTAAAGCGGAAGCGCACCACTACGCCGCTGCGGCCTTTCTCGCGCTGAATGTACGCAGCACGGCCGATGAACCAGGGTTTGTAAACCTTCACATAGGAGCCGAAACCTGCCTCGGCTACGCCCAGGTTCAGACGACCGCCCATCTCGTTGCCGTAAAGCGGCAGACCGGCTTCCGTGCGAAGCGAATCGCGCGCGCCCAGGCCGCATGGTTTCATGCCGAAGCCTTCGCCCACCTTCAGAAGGGCATTCCAGAGATCGACCGCCCGGTCAGGATGAACGAACAGCTCGAAGGCCATCTTCTCACCGGTGTAGCCGGTGCGCGATACCACCAGATCGAAACCGCCAACGACTGCCTCACACAGCTCGGTGCGCTTGAGGGCCATGATACGTTGGCGCGTGGGAGCGTCAGCACCCAGCGCAAGCAGGATATCGCGCGACTTCGGTCCCTGGAGGGCAATGTCCACGCGCATATCCGCGCCTTCTTTGCGGTCCCGCAAATTCCGCAGGACGGCATTGTATCCCAGGACGCGCGCCCAGGGGCGCTCATTATCGACTAACACCTGACCCGCGAGAACAGCGTTCAGCCAGGCCCAATCCTTGTCATCGTTGGCCGCGTTGACCACGACCAGGTATTTCTGCTCACCGCGCCGGTAGACGAGGGTATCATCGATCACGTTCGCGTCAGGGTCGAGGAAGTGGGTATAGCAAGACTCGCCTACCTGCAAGGCGGCAATGTCGTTTCCGACGACGCTGTCCAGGAACAGGGAGGCATCCGGCCCCTCGACCTGATAGACGCCCATGTGGGCGACGTCGAACAGGCCGGCCGCCTGGCGGGTGGCCAAATGTTCTTCCACCACCGAGGTATACCAGACTGGCATTTCCCAGCCGGCGAAGGCGACCATTTTCGCGCCCATGCTCTTGTGGACTTCATAAAGCGGGGTGTGCCGCAATTCGCCTTCCTTTTCTTCCCAGGCGAATTTGGGCAGCGGTGTCCCCTCCCCGGCGGGTATACCGATATAGTAGGGTTTGCGGGCATCGGCAGGCTGCCCGGCAGCCGTTACGACCGGTTCCGCCTGGGATTCAATCACGGTGACCGGTCCTGGGATACGCCGAATGGGGTCTGCATCGAAGGCGGAGTAACCATCTGAAAGATCACGCAGCCAGGTGGCGGCAAGGGGAGCTTTCGCGGCAGGAACGCTCAGGCGGTAATGCTTCTGGTCCACACAGGACAAGATACCTTCCACATCGCCGCGGGTGGTGTGTACGCGGGTGGGCTGGCTCTGGCCGGGCTTCAGGGCTTCGGTGTCGCTGCTGAAGACGTATGCGACGTAATGACGCACGTTCTCACCAGCCAACTCATATGCGACCCAGCCATTTTCACGCGCTGGCTTGTCGTCGATGTAAAAATAATGGGGATAGCCGTGAACAGGCGTCTCTTCGACCTGCCCGGCTTTCTCGGCCAGCGAGCGGACGCGTAGCTTTACGTCTTCGAGGACATCGAAGTCGACTTTTGCGCGCACGGTTGGCCCCTGACGGGTATCAACGCGATAAGGGACGGTAGCTTTCATCAGGTCAGCGATAGCGTCCCCTATCTGGATCATGTCGCTCTCTTTCAAACCGCGCTGGGTCACCCAAGGGGTGCCAAAACGGATGCCGGAAGCGAGCGCGGCGGTTTTATCTCCCGGTATGGTGTTGCGATTGGCGACCAGACCAGCCACGTCCATGATGCGGGCGGCCATATCTCCGGACAGGGGGGTGCCGTCTGGGCCAATCACGGACTTACAATCAAAATTCGAGAGGTGGGTGTTGGTGCCCCCATACGGGATACGCAATCCACGTTCTTTCAGGCGCCCCGTCAGAACTTCGCAATTTTTGACGATCTGCTGCTGGAGATTCTTGAACTGTTCGCTGCGCGCCAGTTTGAAGGTGGTGGCTAGGGCGGCGAACACGTGAACGTGTGGACCACCCTGTTCGCCGGGGAACACAGCCCGATCGAGTTTGCGGGCCAGGGCGGCATCGTGGGTCAAAATAACCGCAGCGCGCGGGCCGCACAGCGTCTTGTGGGTGGTAAAGGTGATGACATGAGCATAACCGACCGGCGAGGGGATCACGCCGGCGGCGATCAACCCGGCGATATGGGAGATGTCGGCCAGAAGGTAAGCGCCGACCTCATCGGCGATGGCGCGAAAACGGGGCCAATCCGGTGCCCAGGAGTAGGATGAATAACCAGCGACAATGATCTTCGGTTGGGTTTCCTTGGCAATCGCCGCCACGGCGTCGTAGTCGATCTGTTCGGTCCGTGGGTCGACGGTGTAATGCACGGCGTGATAGAACTTGCCGGAGCGGTTGACCGACGATCCGTGGGTCAGGTGGCCGCCGTGGAGCAAATTCATGCCCAGGAGAGTATCGCCGGGATTGAGCAGGGCGGTGTACACGGCGTTGTTGGCTGGGGCTCCGGAGAGGGGCTGGACGTTGGCGAACAGGCTATCAGCGCTGTATCCGTTGGCGGCGAATGCTTCCACACAACGCCGACGGGCCAGAGATTCGATGATATCGGCGTATTCGACGCCTTTGTAATAACGAGGGTCGGAATAGCGCCGATAGTAAGTTAAACGCGCTGGAAAATCGAGGATTTCACTCTCGGTCATCCAGCGCGTTTCCTCGTCCGGGTATCCTTCGGCGTAAATGTTTTGCAATGCCGAGCCCAAGGATTCCCGCACCGCTAAAGGTGCGGTGCTTTCACTGGGTATGAGAATAATCTTACGTTGCTGGCGCTCGGCTTCAAGCCTGCAGATTTCATATACAGACGGGTCGAGATCGGCCAGGCTGCCACGAAAGATAAAATCGGTCATGGACTCTCTCCTCGATCATGGTAAGGTCCTTATGGAAGGCAGCGACAGCGTGTGAATCCGCCGTCCGGCTCTCCAACTTGGGTACAAACGTTTCACCCGCGGCATATCCAATCCAGGTAACCGGCCCCAAGCATCTGTATTGTAGTCGTTGGAATGTACAGGGTCAAGTGTATAAGTTCATGACCGAGTTATGACCTTGATGCCGATCAGGATGGGAGGCGCTACGTGGCTCGTAGAATAAACGGATTATCCGCTATAATCGAACCGGTTACTGCATAGATGATGTGATCTTTGATAACCTTGGTCTTGTGAGATGCGTGGCATGAGCGTTAATGTTGTAGAAGTCGAGCTGGAATTTCAACCGTTAACTAAAGAACGCTGGACCGATTTGGAGGCGTTATTTGGCAGGCGAGGAGCCTACGGTGGCTGCTGGTGCATGTGGTGGCGATTGTCCAATCAAGAGTTCTCAGCCGGCGCGGGTGAGGGCAACCGTGAGGCGTTCCGCCAGCTTGTTGGGTCGGAAGTGCCCACCGGTGTACTGGCATATGCGGAAGGCAAGGCGGTCGGGTGGTGCGCTATCGCCCCGCGAGATCACTATCCCCGTCTGGCACGTTCACGGGTGCTGGCGCCAGTAGACGAAACGCCTGTGTGGTCCATCACTTGTTTTTACGTAACGCGCCCCTACCGACGTAAGGGGGTCTCATACCGCCTCATTCAGGCAGCGGTCGATTATGCTCGTTCACGCGATGCGAAAATAGTGGAAGGTTATCCGGTCGAGCCGGATGCGGAAAAAGGTATGCCCGATCCGTACGCGTACACAGGATTGGCGGATGCTTTCCGCAAGGCTGGTTTCGTAGAGGTGGCGCGACGTTCGCCGCGCAGACCGATCATGCGTTTCAAGTGTTGAAAACTCGCAGCCTATATTCCATTACCTTTTCTTGGTGGATGTCCATCCATGGATAATGAGAACGGAGTGCCAAAGCCGATCGGCGAAGTTCATGATTTGAACGAAGGCAGGTTGGCCTGCCGAGACATTGTCGCCCTTGTCTCGCTGGCGTTTTGGATTCTCATCGTCACATTTGGAGTCCAGAGCACATCTTGGGGGGTTTTACAAGCCGCTTATGAGTTCTCGTACATAAATTACACCCGCGGGGAATTCATCATCCAAATCGTATATGCCGCTGCTTTGCTCATCCCACTGGGCATCGCCTCGCGGGGGAAGGGTTCGCGTTTCCGATCTGTGGTGAGAACCTGGCTGTGGGCTGCAATTTTTGCCCTCGTGCTTGCGCCGTTGCGGTTATTGCGCATCGAGCAGACGCAATTGGGTGCGTTGATTCAGGTGGGCGGAGCACTGGTGTATGCCTCCATCTTGTTGCTCTGGCAGCGCAGAACTGCACGTGGCCGTGATTTTGAACCGATTTCGCTGGGCGATGTAACCCTATCGCCAGCCATTTTGGCGGCCGCTTTTCTGGGAATCCCGTGGGTTTTATGGGGCGCGCTGGGCTCTCCCACCGATGTCTTGCTCAACCTCGCGGCGGGCCTTGCCCTGGGCGTTGCAGTCGGGCTTACACTGGCGCTGGTTCCCCAACATCCAGCCGAAGAAGGGATGCCTGGCGGCCGACAAATGCTCTGGCATGGCAGCAGCGTGGCTGTTTTCCTGCTGATTGCTGCCACGGCATATGGCATGGGCGGCATGCAGTGGGTACTCAGCCTGGCTTTACCCGGACTCGGTTGGGGGTTGGTGGCGCTGCCGCGCTTGAGCGCACGAGCCGACACGCCCGGCGGTTGGATTCCGGCGGCCTTGCTGTCTGGACTGGCGGCCGCTTTCCCAATGGCTTTCCTGGATCCGATGGAGCTTTCCCTGATCATTACCGGGGATCCCGGGGAATTGATTCAGTGGGCTGTGCGAGCCAGTCTGCTCACCCTCACATTCGCCGCTCTTGCCAGTATTACCTTATCGCTGCTGGCGGGACGAAGGCGCAAGGAGCTGACTGCATCGCCGACGTTGGGCGGACTGGCGGGGCTGGCCTGGGCGGGCGCCCTGGCCATCTATCTCTTTGCGGGACAAACCGGTTTTTATGGGGAGCGCCTGTTCGTCGTACTCAAAGACCAGGCGGATGTCTCTTCGGCCGAAAAGATCCAGGACTATACCCAGCGGCGCACCTATGTGTACAAAACGTTGGTCCAGCATGCCGAACAAACCCAGTCTCGTCTGCGCGATGCGCTGCTTAAATTGGGGCTGCATTACACGCCTTACTATCTGGTTAATGGTTTGGAGGTGCAGGCTGAACCCCTGGTGCGCCTATGGCTGGAATCCCAGCCGGAGGTGGACCGTATTTTGAATGATCCGATCTTGAGGCCGCTGCCTGCGCCGATCCCCGAAGCCAAAGGGGATGCCGCAGCGCCGAATGGCGTGCCGTGGAATCTGAAGGCTATTGGCGCTGATCGAGTCTGGACGGAGTTAGGCGTCACCGGCAAAGGGATCGTCGTTGGCCAGTCCGATAGCGGAGTGGATGGCAGCCATCCGGAAATTGAGAAGAATTATCGCGGTTACGGATCGTCGGATCAGTATAACTGGTTGGATCCGTGGAATAATAGCCCCCATCCGGTGGACATCAACGGTCATGGTACGCACACGCTGGCATTGGTCGTTGGAGAGCATACCGGTGTAGCGCCCGGAGCCCAGTGGATCGCCTGTGTGAATCTGGCGCGCAACCTGGGCAATCCCAGCGATTACCTGAACTGCATGCAGTTCATGCTTGCGCCTTTCCCTCAAGGAGGCGACCCTTTCAGAGACGGCGACCCGTCCAAATCGGCTGAGGTGCTGAACAACTCCTGGGGCTGCCCGCCCATTGAGGGGTGTGACGCGAACGCGCTGCTTCCAGCGGTTAAAGCCTTACAGGCAGCCGGCATCTTTGTAGTGGCTTCCACAGGTAATGCGGGCTTGTTGGGTTGCGGCACGGTGACCGATCCTCTGTCGATTTATGCACAGGCGTTCTCGGTCGGGGCGATCGATGACCGCGGAAGTCTGGCCGATTTCAGCAGTCTGGGACCAGTGCGGGTGGACGGCAGCAACCGGGTTAAGCCGGACATCGTTGCGCCAGGGGTGGATGTCGTATCGGCGTTTCCGCAGGACAGCTATATGAGCCTTAGCGGCACGTCCATGGCAGGGCCGCACGTAGCCGGCACGGTTGCCTTGATGTGGTCGGCCAATCCGGCGTTGATCGGGGACATCGAGCGCACGGATCAGATTCTCGCGCAATCAGCCAGCGCGTACCAGGGGCCATATCCGCAATGCGTCGACTCACGCCAGCATCCCAATGATGCAGTGGGATACGGCGTGCTGGATGCCTATCAGGCAGTAAAAATGGCGCTGAGTCTCAAATAGCTCTCCTTTACAGAAAACCCAAACAGATCGGGCCTGGAAAGGTCGATATTAAACCATGTTTGGGCGTAGCAGCAGCCGATCAATACCGTACTTTCATGGGTATAATTTCAAGCGATGGACAATCTTATCGAGAAGGCAGATTTTCTCCATTTTCTTGTGGCTGCCAAGCGAGCCACCTATGCCAGCGCATCGGATTCGGCGCGCGTGCAGCCCCTGCTGCCCGGATCGTTCCAATTCGAGTATTCACAGGGGAATTGGCTTTACCGTGACATGTACTTCGGCGCCGGTTACTTCGCGGGGCAGGAGGTCGTCTACTGGCAAGAGCATCCGCTCTGGAGCATGGTATATGCCGGCGGGCTGCTGGAAGAGAGACCTTCGCAGTTACCCGCCATTCAAATCAATGAGTTTTTGAAGGCCGCCCTGAGAGAAGTCAGTGTGGAGCTGCCGTATCGGGGACCGGGATCATTCCGAAATGGGGATTTTGCATATCGAAATGAGTTCATGGGTAACGTCGATCGTTTTACAGGTGTGGAAAGGATTTACTATTTTGGAACACCCGTTTACGAGCTGATGTACAACGGCGGTCTCGTTGCCGACGAAGTAAAGTTGAACGATGCTGGAATTGGTTAAACCCTCAATACTTCCGACCCCGTGCAACGAAGGCGTGATGATGGGGTTATCTATGCTAGGCTCCTCAGGCAGGTGGTGATCGTGGCTGATTTGAACGACGACGAAGTGTTAGCCCGTGCCGCCAAAGGGGACCGCGAAGCATTCGGCATTCTCTACGAGCGTTACGTGGGCCGAATTTACAACTACATTTATTATCGTACTGGTAATGTTAGCGACGCCGAGGATCTCACTTCCCGTGTGTTCAATCGCGCTATCAGTCACATCGGCCTATACCGCAACGTGGGTGTGCCTTTCTCGGCATGGCTCTACCGGATCGCTCACAACCTGGTGGCCAACTGGCATCGCGATAACAGTCGCCGTCAGGAGGTGCCGTTAGAGGACAATCATCTGACACACCAGCGGGGAGAGCATCCTGAAATCACCCTGGAGCGCAGCGAGGAGCTTGAGTCGTTGCTTACTGTTATTCGCAAGCTGCCCGATGATCGCCAGCAATTATTGATCTTGAAATTCGTCGAAAACATGTCGAACGCAGAGATAGGTATGATCATGAACCGCAGCGAAGGCGCAATCAAGAGCCTGTATCACCGCACCCTGCTCTCGCTACGGGAAGAACTTGAACGGATGGATCACACGCCGGAAGAGAAACGGGCCGTTGATGAGATCGAAGCAGGTGGATAAAAGGGGAGATTGAGACATGGCCGTATTCCATTTTCCCACCCGAGATACCACGGAGCAATTCTCGGAGCTGGAAGGCGCGCTGCGATTCTCGCTGCAGCCGGTCCACCCCGATCCTGAATTTGTCGGCCGGTTGCGGGACAGGCTCACCACGCCCAAGGACACCACCCTGGCGCCTGAGCACGATCCGGTAGACGTGGCCATCTTCATCAGCGGTTTCGTGGTAGGTGTGGTGTTGCTGGGATTTGCTATCACCCGGCTGGTGATGCTGCTGGTGAGATTGCTGGCCGCGCCTGACAAACCGGAAGGATGAGGTGGTATTTACCTCAGGCCAAGTGCATCCGGATCGATTTCTGGATCCAATCCTAATAAGCTGGTCAGCCGGAAGGCATCTTCGATGAGGTCCACGCCAGGCGGCAGGTCGTGTTCCTCATTGACGCGCAGGAGCAGGCGTGCGGCTATGGCGCGAACTTCTGACTGGACATCTGGGCAGTCAAGCAGCAGCCGACACAATTCGTAAGCACTCGCTGGGGGAGCAAAGTAACCCTTCGCATCCAAATAAGCGCGAATAGCCGCTCCGGCCGCACGCCGGGCGCAGACACGCGCCTGGCCTTCGTTGCCCTGCTGACGGGCAGCCCGGGCGCTCCGGATTTCGTGAGCGAAACGGTCTTTCCAGGCGGATGACATCGTGGGAAGATTGTACTCTCTTTTAATGGTATATGATAAGATCAAATATACCCATATAATCAGGTATAAATTGTGAGGAAAAACCCATTGCATGGATCAGTCCGCGAATCGCAGTTGCCAACCCGGTTTAATCACATTATTTGGCTCGGGAGAGACCTCGCCGAAAGGTGGGCATGTGTTCGAATGGCTTGCCCACCGGCTGACAATCCCTCTGAGGATTGGCGTCTTGGAGACCCCGGCGGGATTCGAATTAAACTCGCCTTTGGTAGCTGGACGGGTGGCGGACTTCCTGCGCAAGCGCCTGCAGAATTACCAGCCAACGATCACCGTCATCCCGGCGCGCAAGAAAGGGACGCCTTTCAGCCCTGATAATCCAGAAATCGTACGATCCTTATTGGACGTGGAAATGATTTTTCTGGGACCAGGCAGCCCCACTTACGCCGTGCGCCAGCTCCGGGACAGCCTGACGTGGGCTGCCTTGCAGGCGCGTCACCGCATGGGTGGGACAGTCGTCATGGCCAGCGCAGCCACCATTGCCTCAGGCGCACTGGCTCTACCTGTCTATGAAATCTATAAAGTCGGAGAGGACCTGCACTGGAAAGAGGGTCTGAACTTCTTTGCGCCGTATGGACTTAGCCTGGTTTTCGTGCCTCATTGGAACAACGCCGAGGGGGGCCAGGAGCTGGATACACGCTACTGTTTCATGGGTGAACCGCGCTTCGAGCTTTTACTCGCCATGCTTCCGGCGACCATGACGGTCGTAGGTCTGGACGAGCAGACTGCGCTGATCCTCGACCCGCAACAACGCATCTGCAGAGTTATGGGACGCGGCCGTGTACACCTGATCCAGGGCGGTAAAGAGCGCGAGTTCCCGCATGGAAGCAATTTCTCAATCCAGGAATTGGGGCCCTTCCGCCAGCCGATGCCGGAAAATGGCATCCCGTCCGTGGTTTGGCAGCAGGCCCTGGCCCATGCGCAAATGGATGAAAATCAGCCCACACCCAGGATCATCCCTGATCAAGTTTTGGCTTATGTAAAAGAGCGCCAGCAAGCTCGCGAGCGAAAGGACTGGTCTCTGGCTGACAAGCTGCGCGAGGAGATCGAAGCGCTCGGCTGGCGGGTAGTGGATACACCCGAAGGTCCGCGCATCGAGCCGTATACCTGACTGCCACTGATTCATGGTGGATTGATTTGCAAGGATCCACTATTCCTCTCCGGTGTAGGTGCTGCGCAGCCAGTCGCCTATCTGCCAGTATTTAAAATCCCGGCCTTCATTGCATTGAATGGCTGCGTAAATGCCATAAACCACTGCGGCAATGGGTAATAGACTGACGAGCATGGCAACCGGATAGAGTAAGACGCCGATACACACGATCGTGAGCAGCGCGGCGACTACCCACAGGATGGCCGCCAGGAGGCCGCCTCCCAGCCAGGCAATCACCTGCATCAGCACAGACTGAAGCGATTGATAGGCGACATACCGCGACCGGTCCCTGTAAACCAGGTAGATGATCAGGGCTGCCACTGGCCCTAGCAGCCCGGTGAACAGGTTAATCAAGACCGTCAGATGGGCAAGCATGGCCCAGGTGCGCTCCTCCTCGGTGGAGAGCGGCTCTACGTCTGGATGAGAAGCCGAAGGGGTGGGGATTTGCTCGGTCATGGTTTCCTCCATAATTTGCGTGTGCGTATGCGTTCGTGATTTAGTATAGCTTATTTCGTCTGACGGGATTATTTTCCGATGCCGGGCTCGTTGGGTAGATTGGAGGGTCGAGATATGCTAAAATTCCTGACGTGGACGTGAAAGTGGTTTTCATGGGTTCGCCCGAATTTGCGCTGCCGACGCTTGATCGGCTTGCGCGCATCGCTCGTGTGGTAGGTGTGGTCACCCAGCCCGACCGGCCGGCGGGACGGGGTCGCGTCCTGACGCCGCCGCCGGTGAAAACGCTGGCATTGTCGCTCGGACTGCCGGTAATCCAGCCGCATAGGCTGCGTGATCCGGAGGCAATGCAGCAACTCCGCGAGTGGGCGCCCGACCTGATCGTGGTAGCCGCTTTCGGGCAAATCCTGCGCCCCGAAGTGCTGAATCTGCCGCGCTATGGCTGTATCAATGTGCATGCATCGCTTTTACCGCGCTGGCGCGGAGCGGCTCCGATCCATGCTGCTATTCTAGCTGGCGATCGGAGCACCGGGGTAACCATCATGCGAATGGATCCGGGCATCGATACCGGTCCCATCCTCTCCCAACGCGAGACGGTTATCCTTCCAGCGGATACGGCGGGCAGCCTGTCTGAGAGGCTGGCAGAGCTGGGTGCAGACTTGTTGGCAGAGACGCTGCCGGATTATCTATCCGGCCGACTCCAGGCCCGTCCGCAGCCCGAAGAGGGAGCGACATACGCGCCGATGCTGAAGAAGGAACAGGGGCGCCTCGATTTTCGACGGCCGGCAGAAGAGCTGGCGCGCCTGGTGCGCGCTTTCAATCCGTGGCCAGGGGCGTTCACTCTCTGGCAAGGTCAGCCGCTCAAAGTGCATTTCGCCGAAGCGCGCAGGAATGAAGCATCCTCAAAACCTGGTCAGACAGCCATCCTCGCTGGGCAGCCGGCCGTCGCCACAGCGGAGGGGTGGCTTGTGCTCACGCAGGTGCAGCCGGCCGGCAAGCGAATCATGAGCGGGGCCGAATTTATCCACGGCGCCACAAATTGGGGAAAAGAAGTCCTCGATTCCGGGGAACCGCATTGAAAACCGGCTATCCGCCTAATCGAGCTGAGGGAGGAGATGATCAGTCGCCTGCTTCTAAGCGATTTCGACGGGAGGGATGAACGTCAATGCCAGAGCCCAATTTGCAAGGGGCTTATTTTCGCACCGACAACGCCGGCGCATCCATCTTCGTATCCTACCCTGAGGTTCATATCGGGTACGTCCGAGCAATCAATGATACCTGCCATCTAAATGGGCTGGTTCGGGGCGAGGATGAGTAATTGCAGGAACGGTTCGCTCTATGACCGATGATAATGTGACTCACATGCGTTTTCTGGTGATCGGAGCCGGGGCGATCGGCTCGTATATAGGCGGCAGTCTGATCCTGAGCGGCCAGAAAGTCCTATTCCTGGAAAAAGCGCAAAACGCCGCAATCATCCGCAACCAGGGCCTGCGATTATCGTTCGATGGACAGGCGCATCACATCCACATGCCTGAGGTGGCCATGACGATTGAGGATGCGCTGGAGCACGGGCCTTTCGACATCGCCATACTGGCAGTGAAGGCCTATGATTTGGCGGATTTGTTGGACACATTGTCGGCATACCGGGTGGCGCTGCCGCCTATCTTGTGCCTGCAGAACGGGGTGGACAGCGAAGACCAAATTGCGGCGGTTTTGGGCACCGAGAAGGTGATTGCCGGCACCCTTACGAGCGCGATAAGCAAGCGAGGAACAGGAAGCGTGAGCGTTGAACGACGGAGGGGGATGGGCGTAGCGTCCACGCACACCCTATCGGCAGCCCTGGTGGCTGTGTTCAATTCGGCAGGTCTGCACGCCCGCCTCTATCCCGATGCGGCAGCTATGAAATGGTCAAAAATGGTCACCAACCTGCTGGCGAATGCCAGCGCGGCGATCCTGGATATGTCCCCCGGCGAGATTTTGTCCGATGCACGGTTGTACCGGATTGAGATCGAACAAATGCGCGAGGCATTTCGGGTGATGGCCGCCCTCCGCATTGGAGTGGCGAACCTGCCGGGAATCCCGGTGCGATTCCTTGCCACGCTGGTCAACCGCCTGCCGCCGGATGTATCACGCATCGTTCTGGCACGGGTGGCCGGCTCGGGACGAGGAGAGAAAATGCCCTCTTTTCACATCGACCTGCACAGCGGACGCCATCGGAGCGAGGTGGACTACCTGAACGGCGCGGTAGTGCGCCATGGCAAAGCTGCCGGCGTGCCCACGCCGGTCAACCGAATTTTGACGGACACGCTTACGGCTCTGGTGACCGACAGGCTGGCCGTTGAAAGCTACGCCCACCAGATTGATCGATATCTGGATTTGTTTCGATTGCAGCAGGAGGGACTGCGATGACCGAAAAAGACGACATAGAGCGTTATTTACGTAATTTTCACGATGAGATTGACAGCGCCAGCTTGTATCATGAACTGGCAAGGTTAGAAGGCCAGTCTCAATTGGCTCAGGTATATCGCAAGATGGCTGAAAGCGAGGAGGAGCATGCCGGGTTCTGGGAGGAAAAGCTGCGCCAGGCTGGTGTGACGCCGCCGCCGCGCCGACCGGGCTGGCGAACACGGGTGCTGATTTGGCTGGCCGGACGGTTTGGAGCAGCTTTCATCTTGCCGACGGCAATGGGGAAGGAACGAGGCGGTGCGCGCTCGTACCTCGATCAGAAGGAGAGCCGTGAGACAGACATGCCAGGCGCTGAGCGATCCCACGAACGCCTGATCATGGCGATTGTCGGGAGGACAAGCGGCGGCCTAGAAGGAGGGGCCCTTGCCCTGCTGGAAGGTCGCCACCGCGCAGGGGGTGGCAATGCGCTGCGGGCGGCCGTGTTGGGCGCAAATGATGGCCTGGTCTCGAATCTGAGCCTGGTAATGGGGGTCGCCGGCGCCGATTTGTCCGGACGAACCATCCTGATCACCGGCTTGGCCGGATTGCTGGCCGGCGCAATCTCGATGGCGTTGGGCGAATGGCTTTCGGTGCAGAGCTCGCGTGAGTTATACCAGCATCAAATCAAGATCGAAGCGGGCGAGATTGAAGAGATTCCCGAAGAGGAGGAGCAAGAACTCTCCCTGATCTACCAGGCCAAGGGGCTGGAAGCCAGCCAAGCTGATCTGCTGGCCAAGTCGATTATGGCGGACAAATCCAGCTCATTGGATACACTGGCGCGCGAGGAGCTGGGGGTGGATCCCCAGGAATTGGGCGGCTCGGCCTGGGAGGCCGCGCTGACCTCTTTCTTTCTGTTTGCCTTGGGAGCCATTTTCCCGGTGCTGCCTTTCGCCATTTTGAGCGGGTACACCGCTGTGATCATCAGTCTGGCTCTCAGCGCAATCGGCTTGTTCTTAATCGGTTCGGCGATCACCCTATTCACCGGGCGGCCGCTGGTACAATCGGGTCTGCGCCAGGTGTTGTTCGGCCTGGTGGCTGCCGCAGTGACTTTTGGAATAGGGAAACTCATCGGGGTATCGGTGAGCGGGTAAGCCGGTCTTTATCCCATCCTGATAGCGAGGGAAGTGTATGAGCGTGCCCTACTGGGTGCAGGACGCGATATTCTATCAAATTTTTCCTGACCGATTTGCAAACGGCGATCCGAACAATGATCCACCGAATGTACGCCCATGGGATGCTCCACCCACGGTGAAGGGATTTCAGGGCGGGGATCTGCGGGGAATTATCGATCACCTGGATTATCTGCTCGATCTTGGGGTGAACGCCCTGTACCTGAATCCGATCTTCCAGGCATCTTCGACTCATCGCTATAACACGACAGATTATTACCGTATCGATCCACGCCTGGGCAGCCTGGCGGATTTTCATGCCCTACTTGACGCCGCCCACCGCAATGGTATGCACGTCATTCTGGATGGCGTCTTCAACCATTGTGGGCGGGGTTTCTTTGCATTCAATGATTTGCTGGAGAATGGCGAGGATTCGCCTTACCGGGATTGGTACCACGTGAAGCACTTTCCTGTCGATGCTTATTCGGAGAATGAGGCGGAAGACTATATTGGCTGGTGGAACCACAAGAGCCTGCCAAAATTCAACACAAGCAACCCTGAGGTGCGCCGTTACCTCTTTGGCGTCGCGCGCTACTGGATCGAACAGGGCGCCGACGGCTGGCGATTGGACGTGCCGAATGAAATCGACGATGATGGCTTCTGGGCAGAATTCCGCCAAACAGTGCGGTCGGTGAACCCGGATGCCTATCTGATGGGCGAAATCTGGGACGTCAATCCCCGCTGGGTGGGTGAGGGTCACTTCGACGGTCTGATGAATTATCCTTTGCGCGAAGCGCTGCTGGCTTATCTGTCGGGTAAGATGAGCGCCTTGCAGTTCGGTGAGCGGGTGGATAAACTGTTTAAAGCATACCCGCGGGCCAACGTCTACGCGATGTACGTGCTGCTGGGATCACACGACACCGAGCGATTGGCCACCTTGCTGGGTGACGATGTGCGCAAGATCAAGCTGGCCTTTCTGTTCCAATTTGCCTATCCGGGCGCGCCGGCCGTTTATTATGGGGATGAGATCGGCCTCGAAGGAGGCAAAGACCCCGAGAACCGACATACCTTCCCTTGGGACGAAAGCTTGTGGGACGCCGATCTGCGCGCCTGCGTCCAGCGGCTGATCGGGTTGCGCAAGAGATTGACCTGCTTGCGCCGGGGGAACTTCATTCGACTGGGGGCCGATGACGCGCGGGGGTGCTTTGCCTTTGCGCGCGCACTGGGGGATCAGGCGGTTGTAGTCGTGTTGAACCCAAACCCAACCCGCCGCACCCTGAGGCTGAAGGTCGGTGCGCTGGGCTACAAGGATGGCCACATTCTGCGCGATTTGCTGGGCGTAGAGGAATGGATCGTCTCGGGTGACAGGATCACCCTGTCTCTGCCAGCTATGAGCGGCGTTTGGCTGAGCGGCTGAGCGCTGCCAGTTATGGTCATGAAGGGAATTTGGCCCTTCGCAAGACGGGCGTTGGGAGTTCAGCCGGAATTTGCGACTTCTGAGTAGACCTGATCGGTTCGGGCGGCCATGATAAAATCATTGCGATGCAGGCCGCGAACCTTATGTGTCCACCAGGTCACAGTGACGCGGCCCCATTCGGTTAAAATTGAAGGATGGTGATTTACAGCCTCGGCAATTTGGCCAATCCGGTTGGTAAAAGCCAACGCCTCGGCAAAGTTGCTGAAGGTGAATGTCCGTTGGAGCCTGGCCTCGCCGTCAATTTCGACGATGTTCCATTCCGGGACATGCGGTGCCAATAATGACATCCCTTCACGGGAAAGAGATGTCTCACCCCCTTGAAGGGGTAGAACTTTTGCATCTGCCAATCTGTCCATCTCATCACCTCTACGGATAAATATGATCGTATCATACCGGCTAAAACTAGCTGCTGTCCTCGTTATAGCATAGATGGATTGAAATTGCTATACATATCCAATCGATTCTCTTCGAAAAGAAAGGAACAGATATGGGAAGAGCCAGAATCCGTGATATTGGCATCAATCTGGGTGTGTACCCGACCGGTGAGTACAATGCGATCACCGATGTGCCGGGAGTGCTGGTCGGCCATATGACGTTAAATTTCGACCAGCCAACTGTGACACGCACTGGCATCACCGTGATCGTGCCCAGGGATGGGGCGATCGGACACGATCACGCTTGCGCCGGTTTTCACCGTTTCAATGGTTGCGGCGAGATGACCGGCGTTCAGTGGATCGAAGAGACGGGCCTGCTCTCATCAGCCATTGCGCTGACCAACACACGTCAGGTCGGCATGGTGCGGGATGCGCTGATGGAATATTCATTCGCCAACGAGCGCACTGGTCCGTTTTATCTGCCGGTCGTAGCCGAAACTTTCGATGGCTGGCTGAACGACATGAGTGTGGCAGCGCTTACACGTGAGCATGTCTTTCAGGCCATGGAGTCGGCCAAATCGGGGCCGGTGGAAGAGGGTAATGTGGGAGGCGGTACCGGAATGATCTGCCATGATTTCAAAGGCGGTATCGGCACCTCCTCGCGGGTGGTCGAAACGAAGAGCGGCCGGTTTATCGTCGGCGCGTTGGTGCAGGCCAATTATGGCGACCGCGAGCAACTACGCGTAAACGGTGTGCCGGTCGGGCGGGAGATTGGTACGGATAAAGTGCCCTCTGCATGGGAGACGCCGCCCGAATCGAGTTCGATCCTGGTGATCGTAGCTACCGATGCGCCGTTGTTGGGCGATCAATGCCGGCGGCTGGCGCAGCGGGCGACAGTCGGCCTGGCGCGGGTGGGCGGGGTGGGGCAAAACTCCAGCGGCGACCTGTTTCTGGCGTTCGCAACCGGCCAGCACGTGCCGGCCCGCCCCGATGGTCCGGTGCCACTGGCGCCGATGGTTCCGCACAGCCATCTCAATCCATTATTCGAGGCAGTCGCTGAGGCGGTGGAGGAATCGATTCTGAATGCTCTAGCGGCGGCAGATACAATGACTGGTTATGCGGGACGGGTGGCGTACGCGCTGCCGCTGGATGATTTGAAGAAGGTGATGGCGAAGTATGGCAGGTAGGATCGGCTGGCTTCCTACGATATGTATTTCCGCTGCCATTCGTAGAGCTTATTAAGGGCTTCGATGGGTGAAAGGGTATTGACATCCAGGGCTTTGAGCTCTTCCAGCAGGGGGTTGGTTTCGGGGAAGAGGGCCATCTGGCTGGCGGCCGCCGGGTTAATACGCACGGCGCTGCCCGAAGAAGCTTCAAGGGTTTGCATAATCTCGTTGGCGCGCTGGATGACTGGACCGGGCAGGCCAGCGAGCTGAGCCACGTGGATGCCGTAGGAACGATCGGCGCCACCGGGGACGATCTTGTGCAGAAATACGACCTTCCCGTCAGCCTCACTGACGGCGACATTGTAATTGCGCACGCCTGGCAGCAGGTCGGCGAGTTGAGTGAGCTCGTGGTAATGGGTGGCGAAGAGGGTGCGTGACCTCAGACGCGGGTGATTGTGGATATATTCGACCACAGCCCAGGCGATCGAAACGCCGTCGTAAGTGCTGGTGCCGCGCCCGATCTCGTCCAGGATGAGCAGGCTGCGTGGGGTGGCGTGGTGGAGAATATTGGCCGCCTCGATCATCTCCACCATGAAGGTGGACTGACCGGCGTGGATCTCGTCCTGCGCACCGATGCGGGTGAAGATGCGGTCCACCAATCCAATGCGGGCTTCATCGGCGGGAACGAAGCTGCCGATCTGAGCCATCAGCACAATGAGAGCCACCTGGCGCAAGAAGGTGCTTTTGCCGCTCATGTTCGGCCCGGTAATGATGCGCACGATTTCGCCATCCTCGAAGGTGGCATCGTTGGGAACGAAACGCTCACCCTGCAGAGTGAGTTCGACCACCGGGTGGCGGCCATTGCGGATATCCAAGGTATTGTCGTCGAGGAGCACTGGACGGGTGTAGCCTCCGAGGACGGCGGCTTCCGCTAGTCCAGCCAGTACGTCCAGCTCGGCCAGGGCGCGGGCTGTCGAGAGGAGGACGGCGGCGCTGGATGACAGGCGCGCGCACACTTCGCGAAACAGACGCGTCTCGATCTCGCGGATGCGCTCCTCCGCGTTAAGCACCAGCGCCTCATATTCTTTCATCTCGGGGGTGATGTAACGCTCGGCGTTGACCAGCGTCTGCTTACGAATGTATTCCGGGGGAACCAGTTCGGCGTTGGCGTGCGAAACCTCGATGTAATAACCAAAGACCTTGTTGTAGCCCACTTTGAGGGATTTAATCCCCGTTCGCTCACGCTCGAGGGTTTCCAGGCTGGCGATCCACTCGCGGGCATGGCGCGATGCATCCACTACCTGGTCGAGCTCGGAGGAAAAGCCACGACGGATGACGCCCACGTTCTGCAACGTGGCGGGCGGATCGTCTTCAAGGGCGGATTCGAGCAGCTCAAGCTCCTCCTGGCATGGGTGCAACCTCGAGAAGATCGCGCCCAGGGCTGGTGAGTCGGGGGGGAGCAAGACGCGGATGCTTGGCAGCTCCCGAAGGATATTGCGGATGGCGACCAGATCCTTTGGGCCGGCATGGCCAGATACAACCCGGTTAACCAGACGTTCCAGATCGCCGAGGGGGTGGAGGGCCTCACGCAGTTCGGCGCGCAGCATGCCCTGCTCGACGAAAAGCTGCACGCCGTCCTGGCGCTGTGTGATTGCGCTCGCATCCAGCAGCGGTTTGCTGACCCATTGACGCATCAAACGGCGGCCGCCGGGCGTGACGCAGCGGTCGAGCACGCTCAGCAATGATCCCTGCGCCGATCCAGTGCGAATGGTCTCGGTCAACTCGAGGTTCCGGCGGGTGGCGGAGTCGAGGGTCATGAACTCGCTCAGGTTATAGGTGCTCAGTCCGGTGAGCAGTTCGAGCGAGGCGGGCTGGGTTTCCTTTAGATACTGAAGAATGGCGCCAGCCGCGCGGACGGCGAAGCTATGCTGATCCAGGCCGAAGCCTTCCAGCGTCGCAGCGCGGAAGTGAGCCAGAAGGACTTCCTGGCAGCGGCCTGGTTCGAAGCGCCAAGCCGGATAACGGGTAATGTGCCCGTTGAAGCCGTCGCCGAGCTCCAAACCGTCGGGCAGCAGGACTTCGGCTGGTTTCAAGCGGGTCATCTCTGCGCGCAGCACGGCGCCCAGGTCTGCGCCCTCCAGCTCGGTGGCGGCGAATTCTCCGGTGGTGATGTCCACATAGGCCACCCCTGCGCGTCCCTCCTGAGCATACAGGCTGGCGAGATAATTGTTCGCGTCTCCGCGCAGCAGACCCGGTTCGACCACCGTTCCCGGAGTGACCACCCGCACCACTTTACGCGGGAAGAGGCCGCGGTTTGGCTGATCACCCACCTGTTCGCATATGGCGACGTGATAACCGCGCTCGATTAGACGGGCGAGGTAGTTCTCCACCGCGTGGTAGGGGATGCCAGCCATGGGCACGCGCACGCCCTTGGCCACATTGCGCGAGGTGAGCACAATGTCCAGCTCTCGGGCGGCGGTTTCCGCATCCTGGTCGAAGGTCTCATAGAAGTCGCCCAAACGGAAAAAGAGGATGGCGTCAGGATACTGGCGCTTAATCTCAAGATATTGCTGGCGGATAGGAGTGACGTCCTCGGGCATACCGTCATTCTATATGTGGGCGGTTATTTCAGCAAGGGGCGTGATTCCTTTGCGTAAGATTAATAACTGCACTATAATACATTCACTATACTCGTTCGGAAAGGAGGAAGTTATGGCCAGCGTTACCTATGATCACGTCTGGAAGAAGTTTGGTGATTTTCCCGCCCTCAGCGACCTGAATATCCATGTGGAGGACAAGGAGTTTCTGGTGCTGGTAGGCCCGTCCGGTTGCGGGAAGACCACCGCCCTGCGCTGCCTGGCAGGCCTGGAAGAGGTCACTCAAGGAAAGGTGATGATCGGCGACAAGGTGGTCAATGATGTGGCGCCAAAGGACCGTGACATTGCCATGGTGTTCCAGTCCTACGCCCTGTACCCGCACATGACCGTATTCGACAACATGGCCTTCGGGTTGAAGCTGCGCAAAGTGCCGAAAAACGACATCAAGCGGCGGGTGGAGGAGGCCGCACAGATACTGGGGATCGAGAATCTGCTTAAGCGGCGCCCAAGGGAGCTGTCGGGCGGCCAGCGTCAGCGTGTGGCAGTCGGACGGGCGATCGTACGCGAGCCCAAGGTGTTCCTGTTCGACGAACCGTTGTCCAACCTGGATGCCAAGTTGCGCGTCCAGACACGGGCCGAAATCACCAAACTGCACAGGCGACTGTCGACCACGTTCATTTACGTCACCCACGATCAGACCGAGGCCATGACGATGGCGACGCGAATTGCGGTAATGAATAAGGGGGTGTTGCAGCAGCTCGATTCGCCGCAAAATCTGTATGACAAACCGGCGAATCTATTCGTCGCTGGATTTATCGGGTCGCCGGCCATGAACTTCTTCTCGGCACACCTGCGCAAGGACGGGAGCGATCTATACGTGGATACTGGCGGTTTTGCAGTCAAAATACCCGAGCACCGCGCACCCACGTATATGCCGCACGCAAATAAACAGGTCATCTTTGGCATCCGCCCAGAGAACATCCATACACCGGAGTTTGCGCCGCCGGGCATCCACGGTGAGAAAGTCGAAGCCAAGGTGGACGTCAGCGAGCTGTTGGGCAACGAGATTCAGTTGTACCTGATGAACAATGGGAACAGCTTCGTCGCCCGTGTGGACCCGAGGACGCGCGTGCAGATTGGTGATCGCATCCCGGTCATCTTCGACATGGATACATTCCACATCTTCGATCCGGCTACCGATGCGGAAAATCCTTCCGCCATCCGTTGAACGGCCATTGACAATTTACACAAAACCGGCAGCGCGGAATAAGACGCGCTGCCGGTTCGGCCGGACAGGCGGGTGATACATTACGCGATCACCTTTCGTTAAATTTTATACAAGTTGGAACCGAAATACCTGCTACCCTCATTCTGGAGGTCCCTGGTGGGTATGGGCAAGCATCGTGTCCTGGCCACACTCTCCGTCCTGACGCTTATCATCGCTACGGGTTTCCGGGCCAATTCACCGGATTCCAATACGGACCTGGCAATGGCGGAGGGCGGTAATCCCATCGACAGGTTAATGCGACTGGTCGATCCATTTGGCCTGGTCCGCTCTTTCATCGGATGGCCTTACACTCCTGAGGAAGACCCTTTAACCAATCTAGAAACCACCAACACGTATCTCAAGCATAGATGGACGTTGGAATGCGGCGATGATCCAGGCAGCACCTGCCTCGATATCCCAAAAGGCCTGGTGCCGCACCCGCCGAGGGGTTTTATTTGGAAGCGTCTGAGTGGGGGTTACACATTCTCAGCGTTCAGCCACGCGGACGAGCAATATTTTTCCGGCGATCAGGTTGAGATACCCGGCATCCTAGGTTTGACCGCGAAAGAAGATTTCTTATTCGGCGTGGATGGCGTCGGCATGCAAGGCAGCGGCGTCATTTGGCGGCTGGATGCGAACAGGCAGATGCAACCGATTAACATACGTTACATCGCCGGACATTGGGAGTTGGACGGGCAGGACGTAATCATCGAGGATTACTGGTATTACGCCGCCGACCATCGACCGGTGGATGCCCAATTGATTCCCAAGATTCGTCTGGTGGATGCGCGCTTTGCAATCAGTCCAGGGAACCAGCTCATCCCGTATTATTCGGTTGCCGCTCCGCCGCGCTTCGACGATGGGACGTTATTATATGTTCCGGAGTTGATCGAATACGGCGGACTATTCGAGGTGCAAGATCGGGGCGGCGCGTACGGTCCAAATAGCCGGCGTTTCGATGTTTATGTCGGCAAAGGCATGGGCAAGGCGGTAGACTGGCTACGGTTGGGCGCGCGGCGCTCAGACCTGGCCGTCTATCAGCTATTGCCCAGCAGTTGGAATTAAACCCTGAAATTTATAATTCAGCACGCACTTCATTTGTAAACAGGATTGGATTCGGCCGCAGGAACACGCCGTCCGAGGGATAACCCAAGGATCAACCCGGCCGCCAGTGTAAGGGCGCCGATGTAGATGAATATGTCCTGGAAGAATCGCAACGGGAACATACGGATGAGCGTGTCCGAATAGGAAAAAATCCAGCTATTACCGACAAAGAAAATATGGTGGAAATCGGTAAACAAGGAATTGAAGCTGGTCACCGTGAAGATCAGGATTGCGATGACGAGCAATACGGCCAGCCATCCGCCGCGCCAGACGCCGCGGCGAAAGTCGTCCAGCCACTTGCCACGCCAGGACCACACTCCCAGGACCAGCAGGGCGGCCAGGGTGCCCAGCCAGATACGAATATTCGTCTGTATCAGCTTCTTCACGTCCACCATGTGGGAGAGTTCGCGCTGGTTAAATACCGGCGTGCCGTCCGGAAAGCGCAGGTCGGCCAGGTACGAAATGCCCGCGTCGTTGGTCAGATAATTCCAGGTATAGGTCGACCATTTCAGCCGATCCTGGAGGGTGAAGCCATATGGATCATCCGGGAAGCCCGGCGTACTGTACTCCAGCGGCAGGAAGGCCGGCAGCAGAATCAGGCGGATGGCGGACAGGATCAACACATAAGGGATGGATAAGGTGATCAACCAGGAGAAAATACGACGGACGAATAACGATGGTTTCACGGCAGCTCCTCGATTTGCCCAGAGAGGACGAAATTAACGACCATCTTGTTGGTAATCCATTCAATCGGAGCGCGATCGTCGGTAAAAACGATCGACGCCGGCGGCGTGGATTTGAGATTGGCGAGAGCGACTTGCAGCGATTCGACCAGCAGGGGGTGAACGTCTTGCCGCTGTGAAAGCTCTTTCAGGTTGAGGGCAAGGTTGGCAGCTCGGGTAGGTTGAACGGTGGCAAAGATAAGCGAGTTGAACGAATCGGGCACGTCCACGACATACACCGAAGGAAAAACCTGGGCGATGGTGGTGCACAGGTCCTGGATTAGTTCGCGGTCGTCAGGGCTGCGCCCCACGTTAATCGCCAGAGCGCCGTCATCGCTCAAGTGGTCGCGCACAATCTGGAAGAATTCGACCGTGGTCATTTGGAAAGGGATGTAGGGCGGGCGATAAGCGTCAACGCTAATAAGCTGGTAGCGGTGCGGGCTCTGCTCCAAGCCCCAGCGGCCATCCTGGATGTACACGTGCAGGTTGGGCTCATTCATGGCGAAGTATTTGCGCCCGACCTGGACGATGACGGGGTCGATCTCGAAACCATCGATGGGGATCGGACCGAAGACGGCAGTCGCCTGACGGGCGGTGGTGCCGGCGGCCAGTCCAAGGATGGCCATGCTCTTCACCCTGGCAGGGTCATAAGGCGGAGAGTTGAAGAAAGGCGCTACCAGCATTTCCTGCCAGGGGCCGCCAAAATCTAGCCGGCCGGGAGCGTAGACCGAGTGCACACCCTGGCCATCGTTCAGGCGTAGAAGCGTGAGGTCGCCGTCCTTCAAGACCTGGATATAGTTGTAAGCCGATTCGGTCTCAAAGACCATGCCCGGCGTGTTTTTGGTGGGTCCGCCAATGCCGAAGGCGATCATCAGGATCAGCACGAACGGCATCCACATATAGGGAAGAACGCAGCGCCAGCCGCAGTTGAACGAGAGGCCGAACAGGGCAACGAAAAGCAGCACACCGCTGAAAGTCAGGAATGTGCGGTAGGTGCCGATCAGGGGGATTAGCACCAAGACGGGGAGAAAGGTGCCAATGAACGAGCCCAGGGTGGAAATGCCGTAGATCAGCCCTGAAACGCGCCCTGCCTGTTTAGGGTCTTCGATGGCCAGGCGGATGGCGAAGGGCGAAGCTGTTCCCAACAAGGTGACCGGCAGGGAAAATAGCAGCAGAACCGCCGCAAATGAGCCCGCCAGAACGCCCATCTGGAGCTGGTCGAAAGCCTGAGCGGAGAAGCGCAGCACCGGCTTGGCGACGACCGGGATCACGCCAACCAGCAGGGCGCTCCAGGCCAAGATGCCATAAAAGGTATGAGGGTGCGGTGAGCGGTCCGCCCAGCGACCGCCGATAAAGTAACCGGCGGTCAGGTAGACCAGGATGAGGCCGATGATGCTGGCCCACACCAGGTTGCTGGTGCCAAATACGTTGCCGAGCAGCCGGGAAGCGGAAAATTCCACGGCCAATGAGGTCATACCGGCGATGAAGACGGCCAGGTAAAGAAAACGGCGCGAGCGCGCCCCCTGGAAGGTGCTCACCCGCCGATTATACCGTGAAAGTGGTATCCGGCGGCTATTGCTTAGCGGGTATGCGTAGCGTATAATTTCCATCCAAGCCAGTGCGTATATCCTCACTCGGCGGTGTAATCATTACACTTTTGAATTTTATTGGGAGATTATGATGAGGACTGATTTGAGCGGCGCCCAAATACGGCAGGAATTTATCGATTATTTCCTGCAAAGGGGTCACACTTTCGTGCCTTCCTCTTCTCTGGTCCCCGGCGGAGATCCAACCCTGCTGTTCACCAATGCCGGTATGGTGCAATTCAAGGATGTATTCCTGGGCACCGATCAGAGACCCTACAAGCGGGCGGTGAACTCGCAAAAATGCCTGCGCGTATCGGGGAAGCACAACGACTTGGATGAGGTTGGGCGCGATGACACCCATCACACTTTTTTCGAGATGCTGGGCAACTGGTCGTTCGGCGATTATTACAAGAAGGAAGCCATCACCTGGGCCTGGGATTTGCTGACCAATGTGTGGGGGCTGCCTAAAGAGCGCATATGGGCGACGTATTTCCAGGACGAGAAGGGTGAAATTCCCACAGATGATGAGGCCGCCGAAGTCTGGCGCGCCCAGGACGGCATGGATCCCAGCCACGTGCTGCCCTTTGGCCGCAAGGACAATTTCTGGGAAATGGCGGATGTGGGTCCCTGCGGCCCGTGCAGCGAGATCAGCTACGATCAGGGCGAGGAATACTGCGACAAAAAAGGCGTCCCTGGGCACGTCTGCCGGGTCAATGGGGATTGTAAGCGTTTTGTCGAAACCTGGAACCTGGTTTTCATTCAATATAATCGGCTCAATCCGACCCAGCTCGAGCCGCTGCCAGCCCGCCACGTGGATACAGGGATGGGTTTGGAACGCATTGCTTCCATCCTTCAAGGCACGCACTCCAATTACCGCACCGACCTGCTTTTCCCGCTCATCCAGCAGGTGCAGAAGCTCAGCGGGCAAAGCGATGAGCAGCGCGAAGCTAACCTTACTCCCTATCGTGTGATCGCCGATCACAGTCGGGCGATGGCTTTCCTGATTGCCGATGGTGTCGTACCTGGCAACACCGGTCGCAATTACGTTTGCCGTATGATCATCCGGCGGGCAGCGCGCTTTGGCATGAAAATCGGCCTCAATGAGCCTTTCCTGGCGAAGGTGGCCGAAAAAGTCATCGAGAATTACGGTTCATTTTACCCGGAGCTGGTGCGCAACCGCGAAGCCATCCTGGAGAATATCACTCGGGAAGAGCGACGTTTCAAGCGCACAGTCGAAGCCGGCCTCAGCCAGCTCGATGAAGCGCTGGCGGAGGTGCGTAAGGGCAAGTTGTCCGTTCTGGACGGCAGGCGCGCCTTCGAGCTTTATGCCACCCACGGCCTGCCGTTGGAGCTGACCCGTGACGTGGCCCGCGAGCAAGGCCTGGAAGTGGACGCCGAGGGCTTCCAGAGAGCCATGGAGGAACACCGCGCAGCCTCGGGGGCCGGCAAAGCCTTCGGCATGCTCGGTGGAGGGGATGTAGAGGTCTACCGCGAAGCGCTGCTGGATCTGCAGGCGGAGGGGAAACTGGGCCGGGAAGGCGTGCGCTATGATCCCTATTCAACCTTGGAAGTCGAAGGGCCGGTTCTGGCTTTGTTCCGCGATGGTCAGCAGGTAAGCCGCGCGCGAGAGGGCGACCAGGTCGCCGTAGTGCTGCCCACCACCTGTTTTTACGTCGAAGCCGGTGGGCAGGTTTCCGACACCGGCACGATCGTCTCGGTCGATGAGCCGCGCTGGGAGGTGCGTGTTGAAGATATGCGCCGGCCGGCTGCGGGCATGGTGGTTCACGTGGGTAAGGTGGTGCATGGGGAAGTGAGGGTGGGCGACGCGGCCATTGCCGCGGTGGACGCCCAGCGCCGGCGCGACATCATGCGCAACCACACCGCCACACACCTGCTGCACGCTGAGCTGCAGGCTGTACTGGGTAGCCACGCCCGGCAGGCCGGTTCGCTGGTGGCTCCAGACCGCCTGCGGTTCGACTTCACCCATCCCGAGGCGCTAACGCAGGAGGAGCTTCGACGCATCGAAGCGGGTGTCAACCGCAACATCCTGGGCAATTACCGCCTGAAAGTTGTGCAAAAGCCCCTTCAGCAGGCCATCGCCGAGGGAGCCATGGCCTTGTTCGGAGAAAAGTACGGCGAGATCGTACGCACGATCACCATTGGCGACCCGGAGCCGTTCTCGTACGAGCTGTGCGGCGGCACACATGTCGACGAGACCGGCGATATTGGTGTTTTCATCATTACCAGCGAGGGCAGCGCGGCGGCCGGGGTGAGGCGCATTGAAGCAGTGACCGGGCGGGCGGCGTACGAACTGATCCAGCGCCGTTTCCGCGCGCTCAATGAAGCGGCTGCTCTGCTGGCCGCTGCGCCTGAAGAAGTTCCAGATAAGGTGCAGGCGCTGCTGGCCGAGCTGGATCACGCCCGAAAAGCCTCCGCGTCATTGCGCCAGGAGTTGGTCATGAGCGAGTTCGACAGGCAGTTGGAACGCGTGGAGACAGTCGGCGGTACAGCGATGTTGGCAGCCCTGTTGCCCAACGCCGACGCCGATACGCTGCGTAGGATGGCCGACCGGTTCCGGGCGCGTTTCTCCAGCGGAGCGGTGGCGCTGGCCAGCGCGCAGGATGGCCGCCCGGTGATCATTGCGGCGGTGACCGAAGATCTGGTGAAGCGCGGTCTGAACGCCATCGATCTGGTCAAGGTGGCCGCCCAGAAGGTGGGAGGTGGCGGCGGCGGCCGGCCGACGTTGGCCCAGGCTGGCGGTAAGGATGCTGGCCAGTTGCCGGCGGCCATCAAAGCGGCGCAGGAGTACATCCGCCAGATATTAAAATAGTGGCCTTGGATCGTATTGGCGAAAGTTGCAAACCTCCGCCAGTGCGATCAACCAGATCGCCCCATCAGTTTTCGCAACCGCTGCAAGCGGTGGGTCAATTCAGAATTCCATTGGTTACGTAAATATGCGGGGAAATTGGAGGCTGCGACGATTGCTAGCCCAGCCTCGCTCCAACGCGCCGCCTCGGCGTACTCATGCCGGCGATGTTCGAAATATTTTGCCAGCTCCACGCAGGCGAACACCTGGCCGCCTGCGGCTGCTTCCTGCCAGAGCGACAGGGCGGCTTCCCATTCACCGCGCCGCTTGCACAGCAAGGACAACCTTTCCAGGGTAATCCAGCGGTGACTCTCGGGCAGTCCCTGCTCCAAACTGCTGCGGTAAAGCTGAGCGGCGATTTCATCATACCCCAATTCCTCGAACAGGCGTCCAAGGCTGATCCTATCCAGAGTATCCAGGAAAGGTTCAGTCAGCGGGTCTGCCAGAAGGCGGACGATATAACGAAAGAGCGCAGCCATGGATAGGACATCCGTGGCGTTATGGTAGAAGACGCCCGCCAAAGGGCGTGCGTCACGGCTGCGCAGATACTCGAAGTACATCTCGGGGATCAGCCAACCAGGTACTTCCTCTTGTGTACGAGTGTGGCCGAGGATGGCATTTTCCAGGTAGCCGAGAGTACGGCTGGGCAACCGCTCGCGCCAAAGGCGGCGGGCAAGAGGCAGCAAATCAAAATGGACCATCCCGGCGAGTGGGCTGGTCATGCCCTGCAGGGTGTAGCGCGCGTTGAGCAAGGGCGCATCGAAGGCTTTTCCGTTGAAGGTCACCAGCGCCCGGCAACCGCTCAGATAGGCGGACACAGCGGCCAACAAGGCAGGCTCTTCGGCCGGGTCGCGCATGAAAAATTGGGCCAGCTCGAAACCCTCCTGGGTATAACGACCGATGCCGACCAGGAAGGCGAATGTGCCAGCGCCGCCCGCCAGCCCAGAGGTCTCGGTATCGAGGAAGAAGAAGCTCGCCCTGGGATCATCCGCCAGATGGTCGGCATGGCCCCATTCGGCCATGCGTTTGAGCGGGGCGGTCAGATTGAGATCCCCATTGCCGTGGCGGTAATCGGGCGGATAATTGGCCAGAATGCGGAAGGTTTCGCCGAATGCGGTCTGGATCAACTCGCCCGGTATGACCGATTCGATCGGCAACGCTCGAGGTGGCGGCGGCCGGGGCACTCCCTGGCTGCCGAGCTTTACACCCAGAGCTTTCAATTTGTCTTCGAGCGATTCCTCAGCCATTTGACTGCCGATGCCGTTTCATTCGACCCATTGGTTCGCATTATGCCATAAAAGAAAATTTTCGAGAACCGAAGATGCTCGATTCATCCACCTTCACAGGCCTCTGGCCAGGGAGGCGAGCTATCCCAATACGGCTTTTCTCTTTGCCCAATTCTGGGAAAAGGAACAGGGTGAGGGCAGGGGAAATCGCACGTTCAAGCCATGGCGAAGAGCAGGAATTCAATCACTCAACCAGGGCGCCGACCGATCGTCACCAGGGCCATGTGGAAATAGACCCGGCGCTGGTCAACCACGAGTAAACCAGCCCGGTTGAAATATTCCCGCAAGGCCAGCGGACCATGCGTCCGGTCAGGACCGACGTGTGCGCTTGCGCCGGGAACCCAGCGCGGCGGGCGAAAATCGGCCAGGAGGAACAAACCGCCGGGACGCAGCGCCTGAGCAACGGAGTGAATGCCGGCAGCGCCGTCGCGCCAATGGTGAAAGGAGACGGTGCTGAGGATAAGATCGAAACTTTCCTGCTCCAGGGGCAGTTTTTCTGCCATGGCCTGGAAGTATATGTTTTGCGGGGCAAGGCGGTGAGCGACGCTCAGCATACCGAAAGCGGGATCTCCGCCAAACAAATGGGCTGCCGGCCAGCGTGCGCCGGCTTTGCGCAACAAACGACCGGTACCGCAGCCGATGTCCAGGATGCGCTCGGGCGTAAATCCATCCTCAATCAGGTTCAGGACCATGTGGTGAATGGGATCGAACAGGAAGCGCTGGCCTAAAGAAGATTCGTAGGTGGTGCTCCAATGATTGAAATGCTCGACATCTCTAATTTGCCTGGTCTCCATGTCAAATCTACCTCTATTGGGATTCAATCCATACCGGTATGTCGCGATTTGCCAACAGGGCCAAAAGCGCCAGCGCTTCACGTTTGCCGCCCTCGCCACTTTCAGCGACCGGGCCGACGCAGGAGGGGCAGCCATCCTGACATTCGCAAGCAGCTACCAGCTCATAGGCGCGCTCAATGAGCTCATCGTGGATCTCGAAGAGGCGCCTGCTGAGGCCGATGCCGGCCGGGATGGTATCATAAATGGCGATGGTAGGCCCGCCGTCCCCAAGAGGGGATTGGGGATCAGAGTGTACACCCAGATCGCGATCATCGCACATAACGAACAGGGGCGCCAGGTGGCCCAAGGCGTAAGCCATCCCGGCCAGGCCGCTACGCACGCGCACGTTCATTTCCACACGACGGTGACATTCGGGGCAAAGGGTGATCAGATTGTCCAGCCGGTTCGCCTCTACGTACGAGGGAAAGGTGCGGAAAGGCACCTTGTGATGGACCGGATGCGCGCGCCCTTCTTCAGGGCGCTGGCATATCTGGCAGCGGTAATTATCGCGGGCTCTCGCCAGATTGCGCATCTGATCCCAATTGGGGCCGTAGTTGTTCCGGTCGCTGGACCACAGACCCAATGCGCGTAAGCCGTCCACCGTCTCTTCGGACAGGGTAAGCCAGTAGGCGGTGGTGCGCAACTCGGTGGGCGGCAGGTCGACCTGGCCATACCCCAGGTTCTCATGGGTGAACCAGCGCACCTTGCGAAAACCGGTCACCTGAGTGGTCACCAGAACCTCGCCGTAGGATTTCGAGAAGCCCCGCGCCGCTTCGCGCTCAATCTCGGCGATTTTCTGCACTGTGGTCTCGCGGCGCGGCTCGGTGTAGTAGTCACCTTCGAAGGGCTTCAATCTGGCCACGTGGGCTTGCAGGTCGAGATTTTCGACCAGGTAAGACTGCCCCTCATGCAGATACACCGCCTGCGGGTGGACCATCCACAGCGCGCTGGCGAAATCCACTTCGCCAACCGTCTGGCTGTTCTCCCCGGTCTGCACCTGGAGGACTACTGCGTTGGCCGAGGCGCTGCGCAGGGAGATGCTCGCAGCAGGGTACTGGTCGGCAGTCCAGAAATACCGCCCTTGAGAGGCATGCACAGCGCCAGCCTGTTCAAGTAAGGTGAGAAATTCGGCCACGGTCTCGGCCGGGACGCGGCCGAAGCCTTCCCCCTGGCGGAAGGGCAGCTCGAAGGCTGCGCAACGCACGTGGGCCAACAGGATGAGCAGATTATCGGGATCGATCAGTGCCTGCTCAACAGGACGGCCGAGCAAATATTCGGGATGGTGCGCCAGGAATTGATCGAGGGCATCTGCAGAAGTCACCAGTACGGCCAGCGCATCCTCGCTTTTCCGTCCGGCGCGTCCGGCCTGCTGGCGCGTGGCGGCGATTGTGCCAGGGTAGCCGACCAGGACAGCGGCTCCCATGCCACCGATATCGATGCCCAGCTCCAGGGCGTTGGTGGCCGCGACCGCGCGCACTGAACCATCCCGCAGTCCGCGTTCGATAGCGCGCCGTTCGTGAGGGAGGTAACCACTACGGTAGCCGCGAATCGCAGCGCTTTGATCTGGCAGCTCCTGGCGCAGGTAACTGAGTAAAATCTCGACCGTATGCCGGCTGCGTCCGAAGAGAATGGTCTGCACGCCCGAGGCGATCAAATCGCTTGACAGGCGCACGCCTTCGATCAGCGCGGAGCGGCGCAGGCCGAGGTCGCGGTCGACGAGTGGCGGATTGTAAATGAGGAAGTGCCTGGCGCCGTGCGCGCTGCCATCGGCGTCCACCAGTGCGACAGGCGCTTCGATCAGGCGCTCGGAGAGTTCCACCGGGTTGGCAATGGTGGCTGAAGTGAGAATGAATTGGGGAGCAGAGCCGTAGAACCGGGCCACGCGCTGCATGCGGCGCAAAACGTTGGCCAGATGGGAGCCAAACACTCCGCGGTAGACATGCACCTCGTCGATCACCACAAAGCGTAAACGGCGGAAGAAATCGGCCCACAGGGTGTGGTGTGGCAGGATGCCTGTATGCAGCATGTCCGGGTTGGTGGCTAGAATACGCGCTTGGGTGCGGATGCTCGCACGAGAACTGGTCGCCGTATCGCCGTCGTAAACCGAAGCCGGGAGATGCGCCGGTGGGCTGGAGGAGGTATCAAGGGCGTCCGAGAGAGCGCGCAGCGCACTGAGCTGATCCTGGGCCAGAGCCTTGGTTGGATAAATATACAACGCCCGCGCGTTCGGCTCGCGCAAGATGCGGTCAGCGACCGGCAGGTTGTAGCAGAGTGTCTTCCCACTGGCCGTGCCGGTGGCGACCACCACATTCTCGCCGGCGCGGACATGCTGCCAGGCTTGAAGCTGATGCGAGTAGAGCGAAGTGATGCCCAGCCGCCGCAGCGCATCGGCCAGGAGCGGATGCAGGTCTGCGGGGAATGGAGCGGTAAGCGCCTCTCGCGCGGGAGATGTCTCCCAATGGATCACGCTGTCCATCACGGTCGGGTCTTTACGCCAGCGCGCCAGCAATCGGGAGAGATTGGAAGTGCTCATTTTCGAAATCAAGCCTCGGCGCTGCGCAGCGCGGGACTGTAGGCGTGCACGGCCAGATAAACCAGCAGGCAGACCACACTGCCGAACCGGACGGCAAGCGGCGCGCCGCGAACCTGGGCAAGATACCCAAGGAAAAGGCTGCCAAAAGGCGCCAGACCATTGTTAGCCCAGAGATAGGTGCTGAGCACGCGCCCGCGTAATTCGTCAGGGACGAAAAGCTGGATGAGGGTGTTGGTCAGGGCGAGCTGGGTGACCGTGCCCCAGCCAATCAAAATCATGAGCGGCAGGGCGGATTTCAGAGTGTGCACGAAGGATAGGGCCAGGAGTGCGCCGGCGAAAGCCACCTGGCCGATGGAAAGCATCAAACCTTTGCGGCGGATGGTGCTAAAAACGGCCAGCGTAAAAGCAGCGATCAAGGCGCCGACGCCCTGGGCGGTCACGAGAAAGCTGTTGCGGGCAGCCACAATGGCTTCGGTATCACCAACCGCCTTGAGCACATCGCTGGCAAAGACGGGAATCAACTGGACGAATGGCCAACCGAAGAAGGCCGGCACCGCTGCAGTGAGGATGAGCAAGGCCACCACATTGGTTTTGCGGACATACTCCTGTCCAGCGCGGAATTCGGCCAGCCAGTCACGGGTAGCAGGGGTAGGATCCAAAACAGGATTGGTGCGTACGAACAGCAGGCTGACGATGACAAAGAGGTAAGACACGCCGTTGGCAAAAAATGCCCAACCGATGCCTTGATCCTGAAGAAGGAGGAGAAAAGGGGCGGTCAACGATGGTCCGATGACGCGTGCGGCGTTGAAGATGGTCGAGTTCAATGCAATGGCGTTGGGCAGGGCTTGTTTACCGACCAGCTCGACGATCATGGCCTGGCGGGCGGTGACATCGATGGCGTTGGCAAAGCCAAGCACCAGGGTCAGGCTGAGGAGATGCCAGATGGTCACCCGTCCGGTTAGAGTCAGGGCGGCCAGAATAAAGGCCTGAAGCATCATCAGGGTCTGCATCCAGATGACCGTCTTGCGTTTGTCCCAATGTTCGACGAACACTCCGACGGGCAGGGTGATGAAGAAGGCCGGGATAGCGGCAGCAAAGCCAATCGCGCCCAAATAAATAGGCTCGTTGGTCAGCTTGTAAGCCAGGTATGGCTGAACGGTGCTCTGCATCCATGTGCCGATCAGAGAAAGAAATTGTCCCGTCCAGAAAATACGGAAATCGCGAGAGGATAAGGCTGGAAAGTACTGTGAGAGCAACGACACCTCTGGCATTGCAGGATATACCCGAATATAAACCCAATCTTGTTGACCGGGCAAGGGAGGGAATCTGAAATACGAGAGTCGCTCCTCCAAACCAGCGCTCCATGTGAAGATGCTCGCGAAGTATTCGGGCCTCTCATGGGATGAGAGCTACTGCGCTAAGCGCTGTTCATCCCGAGGGGGATGCCGCAATCATCCCCGCCACTATTCGAGTTGGCGCACTCAGAAACTCTTTTGATTGCGCATTGGACCATTCGACCTTGGATTGAGGAACTCAACCAGGCCGTCGCCGAGCAAATTCCAGGCGATTCCGAACAAGATGAGTGTAAGTGTGGTGGGCAAGAAAATCCACCAATAGGTAAGGACGTTACCACCAATGCCGATGATCCAGCTCCGGCTGCTGGCTAAAAGGGTGCCCCAGACGGAATCGCCGCCAAATCCAATGAATGAAAAGGCTGCTTGAAGCACAACCATGCCGCCAACGTCCTTGGCGGCCAGGATGATGGCGGAGGAAATGGTGTTAGGGATCACATGGCGGAAAAGAATGTGCAGTCTGCTTCCGCCCATCGCATGAGCAGCTTCCAGGAAGGGCATACCCTTCAACGTCTGAACCGCGGCGTTCGTGATGCGCGCATACGGCATCCAGGAAAAGAGGATCAACGCCACCATAACCGGCGTAATATGGAGTTGGGCGAGCAGTTGCTGCAATTCTGTCGGCGCAAGCATCGTCCTGCTCGGAAGCATCACGATATTGAGCAGCCAGATTGCGGCGATAGGAGGGAAGGCCAGGAATGAATCGGTGACGCCCATGATGACGCGCCTGGTGAAACCACCGTTATATCCACTCACAGCGCCTAATGTCACGCCGAGCACCGACGTGATCAGGGTAGTCACCAGGCCAAAGCGTAGAGCGGAGCGCGTCCCCCAAATGAGCGAATAATACACATCCAAATGGGCAGGGGTTGAGCCCAGCCACAGGCCCGGTTGAGGCGGCTCAGGCATTTTTGCCATGGATGTGCTTGTGCGGCGATAAGGACCGGCTTGCGCCGGATCGTCCGGAGGAGCCAGATCGGGGGCTGTGATGGCTACGAACACGAACGCATACACCAAGGCTACAGCCAGCAAATTACGCCAATTGGATAGAAAGTTGATCACCGTGGCGATCATTCTGCGACGCCCTTCCTGATGCGTGGATCGATAAGAGCAAGGAGGATGTCGAGGATCAGCATGATCGCCAGAACCGCCAGAACGCTGTATATCGCAAAACCGAGCGCGGTCGGCACGTCCACCACACCACCGAAAGCTGAGACCACCATACTGGAGACGCCGTTCAGGTTGAAGACCGCTTCCACAACGTAAACACCGGTTAGCAGGGATGCGGCGGAGAGGATGGTGCTGGTGAGCGCCTGAGGGAGAGCGTTACGCAAGGCGTGTTTCCAGACGACGATCCGATCGTGCAATCCACGAGCGCGCGCTGCGACGATGTATTCCTTTTGTAATTCTTCAATCATGGAGGCGCGCGTGACACGGGCGAGAATAGCCCAATGGGCAAGGCTGAGGGTGGCCACAGGCATAGCCAGGTGACGGAAGGCCGAAAGGGTCACATCTATACGCCCATTCAGCAGACCGTCAATGGTGAGCAGGCCGGTGTATACGTGGTAACTTGGTGAGCGGATAATTTCCATGTCTGTATAGCTCATGCGCTCGATGGGGAGAAGGTGAAGCGCGACGTAAAAAATCGCGATCAGAACCAGACCCAGGATGAAGGACGGGATGGATGTAGCGATAAAAGCCGTCAGGCGAAAGAAGATATCCACCTGCCGGTGAGCCCTCCAGGCGGCGAATGCGCCGCAGATGATCCCCAATGGCAGCAGCAGGATCAGCGAATATAAGGTCAGCTCGGCCGTTACCGCCGATCGATTGACCAGGGCAGAGAAAACGTCTTCCTCGATCACCGGGCTATAGCCCCATTCGCCTCTCGCCAGATTGCCCAGCCAGCGTACATATTGAACCGGCATGGGATCATTCAAACCATAGCGTTCTGCAACCTGGCCTAACAGACGCTCGACTTGGTCGGGCATTAAATGCGGAGGGATATTGACGTAAAGCATGGCCCGATCCTTGGGCGGCGTCAGCATGGCAATGGAAAATAAAATTATCGTGATGACGATCAGGGTAATCGGGAAAAATAGAAGGCGGCGGATCAAATACGTCAAGAGAGGCGGCATATCCCCAGCCTGTAAAGAGGATTTGTACAATCATCTCATTACTGAGGGAGATGTGTCAAGCTGTAATAGACAGTTATTATTAAAAATAAAGCCACCTCAATGGAGACGGGTTTTTACGCGTCGAGGCCGTTGACACCTCTCCCACCGGGTTGTAGAATTCATACAAAATTAGGTAGATTTAGGGGTGGTTATGACCGATCTTGCCAAACCATTTTCCAGCGGGATCGCACCCGCATCAGCACGACGAATGCCGCGTTTTGCAGTCTTCGCCTGGAGTGTGTTGGGTTACAACTTGCTGGTGATTCTGTGGGGAGCGTACGTGCGCGCTTCAGGGTCGGGAGCGGGCTGTGGGGCGCATTGGCCATTATGCAACGGCGTGGTGATCCCGCAAAACGCGCAGGTGCAAACGATGATCGAGTTCACCCATCGGGTGATGAGCGGCCTTGCGTTGCCGTTGATTGCGGTTCTACTGGTGTGGGGCTGGCGCTCTTATCCAAGACGACATCCTGTCAGACTTGGCAGCGCCCTGGCAGGAACATTCATCGTCACCGAGGCGCTGCTTGGCGCCGGTCTGGTGTTGTTCCAGCTCGTGGCGCAAAACGATTCGGTCGCGCGGGCTGCCTCGGTGGCAGCGCACTTGGCCAATACCTTCCTGCTGCTGGCCGCGCTGGCTCTGACAGCCTGGTGGTCATCCGGTGGGGGGGAGATCAGCCTGAGGCGGCAGGGCGGATCTGCCTGGCGGCTGGGATTGGGATTGATTGGGATGCTTATATTGGGGGCGGCGGGAGCGGTCACCGCCTTAGGAGACACGCTCTTCCCTTCCGGATCGCTGGTGGAGGGCCTGCAGCAGGATGTAAGCCCGACTGCCCATTTTCTGATCCGGCTGCGGGTAATTCATCCGTTCATCGCCATAATAATGGGAGTTTATCTGGCGGCTACCGTCCTGCAGATCGTACTTTCCCGGCGGGATTTCATCCTGGGGCGTCTCGCCGTTATTCTCGCGGGGGTCTTCTTGCTGCAAACAGGGTTAGGCGTGCTGAACGTCGTTTTATTGGCCCCGGTTTGGATGCAGCTTGTCCACCTGCTGGTCGCCGACCTGGTGTGGATCTCCCTGGTGCTGTTCAGCGCCCAGGCCCTGTCCATCCCGAGACCTGCCGTCACCTGAAAGAGCATCGTTCTGCGCCAACTTACGCCGAGCTCGAGCAATGATCATCTCCTGAAAAGGATAGATCAAGTCGCCCAGACGATAATACAGTGCGCCTTCGAAGTTAGGGAAGATGTTGCGCTTCCCACGCGCCACACCCTTCAGGATCGCGGCGGCAACCTGATCGGCAGACATGAAACTGGCGGCCGAATTTACCGCTTTGGTCTCGGGGGGTTTAAATTGGTTCTCGTAAGCCAGCTCGGCGGTATCCGTGTCCGGCGGATAAACCACTGAGATGCGGATGCCGTAAGGCTTCATCTCCGCGCGCAAGGCCTCGGAAAAGCCGCGCACCGCGAATTTTGCCGCGCCGTAAGCGGTATAGCCGAACACGCCCAGAAATCCGGCGATCGATGAGATATTCACCACGTGGCCGGAACGTCTCTGGATCATGCCAGGGATGACCGCCTTGGTAACGCGCACCGTTCCCAGGTAGTTTACCTGGATCATCCAATCGAAGATTTCCAGGTCGAGTTTTTCGAAATAGCCCGGATGGGCAGCACCGGCGCAGTTGAACAGGAAATCGGGAGTGCCGGTTTTCTCCAGGAACTCGCCAACTACCTGTGTCACCTGGTTGCGGTCGGAAACATCCACGCTGAGGGCGCCGGATTTCTGGGTGGAGAGAATCTGAGCGGCGCGAACCTGGTGCAAGGCCGCCTCAAGGCGTTCCGGATCACGGGCCAGTATCCAGACATCCGTGCCTTGCGCAGCCAGAGATCTGGCCAGAGCCAGTCCGATGCCGCTGGATCCACCAGTGATGAGAGCCAATTTTTGCGCGAACATGGAAGATGTCATGGAATTAGAAGGGGTATGTTTGTGAAATAAACCTGTGGCGATTATATCACCATATAGCAATATTCAGGTCCATATAGGGTCATTTGTCTTTCTCATGTGACAAAACCCTCAAATCCATAATTGGATGCTCACTATGACTTTTGTTTATTAATGGATTAGATACAATAAGGGCAACACCGGTGTTCATATCTGGCAAGGGGAGTTTCCGATGGACACACAACCACGCATCCGAGTCATGATCGTCGACGATCACGCTGTCGTTCGAAGCGGGTTATCTGCGTTCCTCACGGCCTTCGGAGACCTGGAGATGGTTGGAGAGGCCTCTGGGGGGAAGGAGGCGGTGCGGTTGTGCGATCACCTCAAACCCGATGTGGTCTTGATGGACCTGGTTATGCCGGATATGGATGGAGCTACTGCCACGCAGATGATCCGCCAGCGCAGTCCGCAAATACGGGTGATCGCGCTTACCAGCTTTCGCGAGGATGACCTGGTGCAGGGAGCGTTGAGAGCCGGAGCAATCGGTTACCTTCTCAAGAATGTTTCGGCCGAAGAGCTTGCTGCGGCCATTCGCGCAGCCCACGCCGGCCGATCCACCCTGGCGCCGGAGGCAGCCGAAGATCCGATCCATGCAGCCACGCACACGCCGCCGCCGGGCAACGAGTTGACCGAAAGGGAGCGGGAAGTGCTTTCTTTGATCGTCGAAGGCTTGAATAACAACCAGATCGCAGAGCGGCTGGTGGTCAGCCGTTCGACGGTCAAGTTTCATGTGAGCAGCATCCTCTCGAAATTGGGGGTAGCCAGCCGTACGGAAGCGGTGGCGACTGCGCTGCAGAATCATCTGGTATAGCTTAAGTAAAACGAATGCCTCTCTGTCCTATGCGAGGACGTTAGGATACATGGCGTCCAGTGTATAAAAACGCGGCTCTTGCAGCCGCGTCAGCCTTCGGAGTGGATTTGCGTGATTTTAATATCGGCAGGCGCTGCAAGACCCTCCGCTGCATCCGGCGCATCCCGAGGAGGAAGGGGCAGCCTGCTCACTTTCGCGAGCGCCTGCGCTGCGGGAGAAGAAAACGGAAAGATTACGCGTGGTGTTCGTACCATGACAGGCGATGCAGGCGATGGGATCGTCGGCGGTCTGCATACTGCGCAAGGCGTCAAAGCGCCGACCGCAATCTCTGCAGGTATACTCGTAAAGCGGCATGACGTTCCTCCACGATGTTCGATCTCATTGATTGTATTCGCTGAGAAGAAAGGCGTCAATATCGGGGTGGGCTCGTCCTATTGTTGGGGATTCGATCTGGCCTGGATTTTGCATACACATTGTTATGGATTCTCTTATGCAGGTTGTTCGCAATAAAGGGAGAATAAGGTGAAGAGCGGTTCCCATCTACGGTCAGGCTTGTGGTTATTGCTGAGCGGCCTTCTCGTAGCCTGTCAGCTTCCTGTCAGTCGGGTCACTCTCGCTCTGGCGACGGCAACGCCATCGGCCGCGCCTCATGCGACTGCTGCCATTTCCGCAACACCGGATACACAGACGGTCGAAGCCACCCCTACTCCGGCCGCGCCAGACGAATGGGCGGGAGTTAATCCGACGGGGGCGCAGATCGTCTTCTGGCATACCTATAACGGCGAACAGGAAGCATGGCTGCAGAAAGCCGTCGAGGAATTCAACGGCACCAACCCTTATCACATTCGCGTATCCCTGCAGCGCATGGACAGCTTCGCGGACATCCTCAACCAGTTGCTGCCATTGGCCAACACCCCTGAGGCGCCAGATGTGATCCTGGCGTACCAGGCTCAGGCAGCGGTTCTGCAACTTCATAATGCCCTGCTGGATGTAAATAGCCTGTTGTCCAGCCCGCGTTGGGGCTTCTCAGCCGAAGAACGCGCAGATTTCTTTCCCGCCTTTTTGGAGCAGGATGTTTATCCGATCTACGACGGCCAGCGTTTGGGCTTCCCCTGGCTGCGTTATTTATATTTGATCTTCACCAATACCGCCTGGCTGAATGAGCTGGGTTATTCCCGGCCGCCGCGAACACCCGATCAGTTCAGGGAAGCAGCCTGCAAGGCTGCTGTGACACCCTACAGCCGCGCACAGGAGGCCGGGGGAGGCAGTGGATATACCTTTGCGGTGGATGGCTCGACTTTTGCCGGTTGGGTGTTCGCTTTCGGCGGCAGGTTGTTTGATGCATCGTCCCGCCGGTATAGCTTCGATCAGCCTGAAGCCGTCCAGGCGATGACTTTTCTTCAGATGCTGGTGAAAGATGGTTGCGCCCGTTTCGAAGAGCAACCGGCGAATATTCTCGCCGATCTGACCGCGGGAAAAGCGCTCTTTATCAGTGCACCAAGTCTAGTCCTGAGGCGTTTAATCGCCGGCGAGATGGCGATAAAGATGGCACCTTTTCCGCACACAACGGCTGAACCGATCGTCAACACTCTGGGGGCCAGCCTTTCCATCCCGCGCACCACGCCTCAACGCGAGCTGGCCTCCTGGTTGTTCATCAAGTTCCTGACTGCACCTGACTTGAACCTTCAATGGGCGCAGATTAGCTCGGGGTTGCCGGTGCGCATAGACGCGGCTGACCAAGAAGCCGGCGCGCTTGGCGATGACCTGCTGGAAGGCGGGCTGACCAATTGGATGGGCAATGCCTCTTCGGAGCCGTCCACCCCTGATTACGATCTGGTGCGTGAGCAGGTGCATAACGCCATGCTGGCAATCCTGCAGGGGGAGGATGTCGCGGTGACTTTAGAAGGCCTGAACCGTGATGCCAACGAACTTCTGCAAGCTTCGCTCCGAGCTTCCCCGTAATTCAGCCAATATCTTGCGGGTCTGATCTGGTGAGTGTAAAATCTCAACGTTTTTATTTGAATGCGCTACGGCCTGAGTTGACGATCAAACCAAAACAACCAAGAAAATGTGGGGTGCAGGGAAATGTCGGAAGAGGCTGAGACAGGTTTACCCGCAGCCCAACCAGGTGAAAACGACCCCATCTGGCCGGAGGATGTCGAGCGCTGCCCCCATGTAGTCTTGCGAGATATCAGCCGCATCCTGCTGACGGATATCACTCCCCATGCCATGCTGCGCCGCATCCCCGAGGAAGTGCTGCGTTTAAAGCGCGGCCTTTGTGGGGTCGCCATCCTGGTGATGGATGGCGAACGGTTAATTTGCTCGGGCGCAGCCGGGTCAGCGATTCCATTTGCCATCGGCCAGCATGTGGATATCGCCGATGGGCATTTGTCGAAGGCCGCGTTGGGTGAGAGACCCACCGAATTGAGCGGTTTCTTCCCTTCAACGACTGGGAATGATGATGGAGTGCGAGGCGCCAGCAGAGGGCTGGCCATGGCATTCCCCGTGCGAGATGAACGCAACCTGCTGGGTTTGATCGTAGCGGTCAGCGAGGAGCGAGAGCTTTTTCTGGATCAGTTCATGGAATTATTCGAGCTGATTGCCACCCTGGCCGCTCTGGCAATTTTGATGACCCGCCAACGCATCGAGATCCAACGGCATGCTGTTGAACACCAGGCCATGCGTAAGATTCACGGGGCTTTGGGAGAGACGCTTGACCAGGATTCGATCCTGCAATTGATCGCCCGCTCGGCCGTGGAGATGATCCCCAGCGCAGAGGGCGCGGTGATCCACATGCTCGACGAAGGGAAGCAGGCCCTCCAGCCGGTGGCAGTGGCCGGGAAAGTCGGCAGAGGCAGACATGCGCCGTCGATGAAGCCAGGGGAGGGGGTGGCCGGCCAGGTGATGGCGGCCAAGACGGTCATGAATCTGGGCGATGTCCATAAAGAAGGTCGCTTGGCGAAAGGGGATTTCTCGCCCGAAACCCACTCCCTGCTGGTTGGTCCAGTATCGAGCGGGGGAAACTGTTTTGGCACGATCAGTGTGCAGAGCAACGCAACCAATGCTTTTTCTTCCACAGACGAGCGTTTGCTGTTCAACCTGGGAATCGAGGCGGCCATCGCCATTCATAATACCAAGCTCTATCACGCCGAGCGCCATGAACGACAGATGGCCGAGGCGCTGGCCGAAGCGGCCAAATCCTTTAACCTTAGCCTCGATCTAGACCAGGTGCTGGACCGAATTCTGGAACAGATCGTTCTGGTCATCCCTTGCCGCACGGTGAATGTCTTTTTGATCGAGGGCGAGACAGCGCGCATCGTCCGGCATAAAGTTTACAGCGAGGATGGCTTCCAGCTAGAATACAACACCGATCTGGACTTTCCCCTCACGCTGCATTCTTTCCAATTCATGCTCGAGACCGGCCAGCCGATTTTGGTTACGGATGTATCCAAAGACGAATTCTGGCATCCAATGCCCGGCCGCGAATGGATCCATTCCTACGCCGCAGCCCCGTTGATCGCTGGTCAGCAGACGATTGGTTTTCTGACCGTTGACAGCGAGAAACCCCATTTTTTCAATGTAGACACAACCAAAGCCCTGCAGGCGTTCGCGGCACACGCGGCCATTGCCATCCACAATGCTCGCCTGTACCAGAACCTGGCTGTCGTACTCCAGGAGGAGAAGACCATCCGTGCCCAGCTCGTCCAGGCGGATAAATTGGCCGCCATGGGACGCATCACCTCATCGATCGCCCACGAAGTCAACAATCCCATCCAGGCCATCCAGGGCTGTCTCGATAGGGCGCAGGCCTATGTGGCGGACGCCGAGAAGCAGAAGCGCTATCTGAATATGGCGGCCGAGGAGCTGAACCGGCTGACCGCCATCCTGCAGCGCGTACTCGACTTCCAACGCCCTGCCGAGAGCGAGCGAAAAAACGTCGAAATTCATGCGTTGATCGAAGACGTCCTGGCGCTGTGCGAAAAACGGTTGCAGCTCGGCCGAGTGAAAGTCAAGCTCGAGGCAGCCTCCCGGCCTGTGGCGGTAAAGGTGGTCAGCGGCCAGCTCAAACAGGTGTTCTTGAATCTGATCCTGAATGCAGTCGATGCGATGCCCAATGGCGGGGATCTGATCATCGGGACGCGCAGGGTTAAGAACCGGCGCCTGTGGCTCGAGATCTACTTCCAGGACAGCGGGATTGGAATGGCTGAAGACGAAATCACGCGGTTATTCGAACCTTTTTACACCACCAAACCCAAGGGAAATGGACTCGGTTTGTGGGTCAGCAGTATCATCGTGAACAGCCATGGAGGTGAACTGAAGGCCCACTCGATGCCTGGAAAAGGAAGCACGTTCACAGTTCTGCTGCCCCTCGAGGGCCGCCAGCGATCGTCGCTGAAACAATGAGTGCTGCTCGATCCACAACGATTTTTGTCCTACCCTAATCCTGGCAATAAAAGAAGGGGAGCATGAGCCTGCAAAACGAAGTCCACATATTGATCGTGGATGATGAAAAGACGATCCGCATGGTGCTTGCAGATGCGTTCACCGTCCAGGGCTACCAGGTTCACATGGCCAATAACGTTCAAGAGGCCCTGGAGGAACTGTCCAGGGTTAACATCGACCTGGCGCTGATCGATTTACGCATGCCGGGAGAGATGGACGGCCTGGATTTGCTGGCAAAAATTCGCGAGGAATGGCCTCAAATCGTTGTGATCATGCTGACCGCGTATGCAACCATGGACTCGGCTATCACTGCGCTGAGACAGGGCGCCTACGATTACCTGATTAAACCCACCAGCATCACGCAAATCCTGGCAAGCGTAGAAAAAGGTCTGGCCAAGCGGGAGAAGGAACTGCGCATGCAACGGTTGATTACCGAGCTGGAAAGCACGGTGACCGACCTCAAACGGGAGGCAGGGCTGACCTTTGGTGAAACATCGGATGGCGACCGTTTCATTCAGGCGCCTCAACTGACAATTGATCGGCAAAAACGGCTGGTAGTCCGGGGTGATACGCCCCTCTCGCTCACCTCCACTGAGTTCGACCTGCTTGATTATCTCGCCCACCACCCTGATCGGGTGGTTTCGTCGGGAGAGTTGATCCAGGCCGTTCAGGGTTATGAGCTGGATGAAGCCGATGCGCGGCCGATCGTGCGGGTGCACATTCGTCGGTTGCGCCAAAAGCTGGAGGAGGACCCACAGCATCCGCGCTACATTCTCAACGTGCGCGGCAAAGGATACCGGTTTGTGGGGTGATGCCCTGTCAACACCTCAGTATTGGTAAATGCTTCCGCCGATGAACTCGCGCAGTACCGAATCGCGCGGGATGACATTTTCGTCTTCGTACGGCGCCACAGCCTGGAGCACGTTGTAAACCCGAGAAGCTCGGGTAAAGGCATCCTCGCGCAGCGGGTCTCCGCGATATTGCTCCATCCAGGCGGCAAACTGGTCGAGCATCTTCGGTCGGTAGATCGACAATTCGTAAGGCATGGCGCTGTTGATAATATAATCGCAGGTGGAGTGGTAGGGGATGATGTTGCGCAGCTCGCTCGAACGCACGTAATGCCAGTGTTCCAGGGTTTGGCGGGGATCGTATGCGCGATAGGCCGCATCCCGCAGCATGCGCCGGATCAGGCGCAAGTCTGTCCAATGGATGTATTTGCCATCCGGGCCTTTCATCTGCAGGAGTGTCTCCAGGTAGATTTTGAATTTTTGCTCAGGTTCCACATCGCGGGTCATGTCAGGGTACAGGCCGTGCAGGCTGTCGATCAACAGAATCTCATCCGGATTTAGCCGCATGGGGGTGTAATCGTCCACGCGATGGCCGGTCTTGAAATCGTAATAGGGAACGCGCACCTCTTCCCCCGCGATCAAACGTGCCAGGTGCTGGCTGATCAGGGCCAGATCCAGTGCCTGGGGCGTTTCGAAGTCGTAGTCGCCGAATTCATCACGCGGATGAAGTTCCAGATCAAAGAAGTAATTATCGACGTTCAGGGTAACCAGTTTATAGCCCTGGCGCTCGAGGCGTTGAGAAATCTTGATCGTGGTGGTCGTCTTGCCGGAAGAGGAAGGGCCGGCGATAATGACCATACGTACTTCTTTACCACGCGCGGCGATCATCTCGACAGCGTTTTCAACGTCCTCTTCGTAAGCCGCCTCGGATTCGGCGACGATCTCAGCGAATTGCCCGGCAGCAATCCGGCGATTCAAGGCTTCGACCGTGTGAACCTCATGGCTGACGGCCCAGTCCAGGACGTGCCAGATCTTGGCCCAGGGGATGTTCTCAGATGGGCGGGAGGCCAATGAAGCCCGCTCCCGTCTGCGGCGGGCGCGCTCCTCTCGATAGAGAATGTACGCCTTGGCGACCTTGGCATGTCCGTTCTCGATCAGCACCTTCTCGACGGCGTCCTGGATTTCTTCGATGGTAGGGATGTGGCTTTCGGGAACCGAGCGCTCGAGTAAATCCACCACCTGCATGGTCAGGCGTTCTGCGGTGGAGCGGTCGCGCCCCCCGACTGCCACCGCGGCGCGGTAGATCGCATTGGTGATGCGCTCAGGGGTAAAGGGTACGATGGCCCCGCTGCGCTTGACGACTTGGGTGATCCTGGTCATTCCTTTTGCCTGCGTGATTTATTCTGGAAGAAGCCTGATATTCCATAACATAATTATTATACAGAAATATTCCAATTCTCTAGGTGCCAATCGGTTGGATAAACGTCATCTTTACAGACGTAACTTCATCCCAATGTGGGTGTTTCCTTTCCAGCTTATGGGATTTTAAAGATACAAAATCGAAGAGGAGCCTGATCATGGCCGAACTGTGGATCGTTTCGTTGATTTGGGCATTTTCTTTCGGGATCATCAAAGACAGCCTCTCCAGCCTGGATGCCAGCTTCGTGGCGGCAGCCCGGTTGTTGCTATCCGCGATTGTTTTCCTGCCCTTTTTGAGGCTGCGAGGCGTGCCGATCAGACTGAGATGGCGTCTGGTACTGATTGGCGCGGTTCAGTTTGGGCTGATGTATGTGAGCTACATCTCGGCCTTCCGTTATTTGCAGGCTTACGAAGTCGCGCTCTTCACCATTTTCACCCCGATTTATGTCACTTTGATCAATGACCTCATCGAAAAGCGTTTCGATCTGCTCAACCTGGCCACGGCGCTGCTGGCTGTACTGGGTACAGGGATCGTGGAAGGCGCCAACCTTTCCCAAAGCGGCGTGCTGCAGGGCGTCCTGCTGGTTCAGATCTCCAACCTGTGCTTCGCCTATGGTCAGGTGCTTTACCGCTTGCTTATGCAAGGTGCCTCGGAGGTTAGAGATACGCGGGTATTTGGACTGCTTTATGCGGGCGGTTTCGCCGCCGCCGGTCTGGCCGCCGTAGCCTTTACCAATTGGTCCAGGGTGATTCCAAACGGCAACCAGGCTTTGGCGCTGGTCTATCTGGGTGTGGTGGCATCCGGCCTGGGTTTCTATCTTTGGAATCGGGGGGCTCGGAAAGTGCGGGCCGGCGCGCTGGCGGTGTTCAATGATCTCAAGGTGCCTTTGGCGGTGGCCGTATCCTTGCTGTTTTTCGGAGAAAAGGCCGATCTCGTGCATTTGCTGGTCGGCGGCGGGATCGTCCTAGCTGCGCTGGCAATCAACGAATACGCTGCACCGGGGCTGCGCAAGGCGATTACGCGCGAACAACCGCATGGTACGTCTTTTTAGCCTTTTCCAATGATTTCGCCCATTTAGAAATAAAGCTCAAAGGCCTCCTTGTGGGCGGACGGCCTCAGGGATGAGCGCGCCAGCTCATCCAGGATCTCCTGGCGGCGATGGGAAGTGTAACGCTCCAATAGACGGGTTTGAATGGGGCCGGACGAGAAGCGTAGGCCAACCCGCGAAAGCGTCGCACCTACCGGGCGCAGGTAGGCAACCGCAGCCCGCAGACTCAGCCGGCCAAAACCATCGGGCAAGTCAAATTCCACCCACACGCTGACGCCCGTCCGGAGTGAATTCCCCGTTTCTGATGAACGGTGTACCAGTACGCCCGCGCCTTTCACCGAAATGTCCTCCAGGCAGACGCGCAGGGTCCAACGTCCGTAGTGCAGGGTGCCATACAGCGGCGCGCCGGGCTGGACGCGATCACTGAGGCGCTCCTTCCAATCCCATTCAAGCCGGGAGATTTCGGTCAACAGAAGGACGCCGGTGCGATCGTCGTATTCTGCCAATCGGGCTACGTATTTATGGGCGGTGTTCGGGCTGTACAGGTGGACGCGCGTACCCGCCGGCGCACCCAGTATGTGCCCGCCGCAGGCCTGTGCGAGGATCGCATCCGGGCGTACGCTGAGGACTTCAAGATCCTGGCGCAAGGTGACGCCTTTGTACGGCCGAACAAGGGTCAGAATAGCGTGGGGGACAGCGGCGGGAAAATCTAGTTTGCTCAACGTAGAATTCGCAGGCATGCCTGCCTCCTGCAGACGGTTGAAATGGAACCGCCTGTGGAGGATGGTTGCAATCTCCATGCCCAGAATATTCACTGCGGGGGAAAGGTAAATAAAACAGTGGCGAGGGTGGGATTTGAACCCACAACCAAGGGCTTATGAGTCCCCTGCTCCACCATTGAGCTACCTCGCCAGTGAAAAATTCTATATAAGGTTGGGCGGCGAAATATTACTACGAAGCC
>DAOTWA010000037.1:0-49383 GCA_034435955.1 Anaerolineaceae bacterium
AACCGCGGTGATGGCCTCGCGTCCCCCCTGTGGGGATCAAAGGGCTGAGGGAATAAAAAAAGCCGCCCGAGCAGCGACTTGTAAGCCTTTTTGTGCCCCCACGCGGATTCGAACCGCGATGATGGCCTCGCGTCCCCCCTGTGGGGATCAAAGGGCTGAGGGAATAAAAAAAGCCGCCCGAGCAACGACTTGTAAGCCTTTTTGTGCCCCCACGCGGATTCGAACCGCGGTGATGGCCTCGCGTCCCCCCTGTGGGGATCAAAGGGCTGAGGGAATAAAAAAAGCCGCCCGAGCAGCGACTGGTAAGCCTTTTTGTGCCCCCACGCGGATTCGAACCGCGGTGATGGCCTCGCGTCCCCCCTGTGGGGATCAAAGGGCTGAGGGAATAAAAAAAGCCGCCCGAGCAGCGACTAGTAAGCCTTTTTGTGCCCCCACGCGGATTCGAACCGCGGTTATAGCCTTGAAAGGGCTGTGTCCTAGTCCACTAGACCATGGGGGCAGCGGGTGGATTTTATCATTCCTCATGATGGGGGTCAAGCGAAATCTCGGTCTGCAACGCCGCGGAGACGCGGCTATACTCCGCTTCCAGGGCGACCAGGCGGGCGGGAGCGCCATCCAGATGCCCTTTCCGTCCCATGGTCTCCAGTTCCAGGGCCAGGCCGGACAGCCGGCGGGCACCCAGGTTGGCGCTTGACCCCTTGAGTCCGTGGGCGATGCGCTGCACAGCCGAGGCGTCTCCCCGTTGCACGGCGCTGCGCAAATCCTCGATCGAGCGAGTGGACTCACGTAAAAAGGCGCGCACGATCTGCGCGAAGAAATCAGGCGCCGCGCCATCTTTCTGCAGCGAGCGAATTTCGCCAATTACCTGGGGATCGAGGGGGCTTTCCATGGTCGAAGGCGTCTCCGCCTGGGCAGGGCGGGGGGCAGCAAGGCGCGGAGACGCCATCCAACGCGAGACGGTACGGGCAAGATCATCCAGACTGACCGGCTTGCTGATGTAATCATCCATGCCGGCCGCCAGGCAGGCCTCACGATCGCCTTCCAGAGCGTCGGCGGTCATGGCCACAATGGGGAAACGCTGCTCGCCGCCCGCTTCGAGCTGGCGAATGGTGCGCGCTGCTGTAAAGCCATCCATCTCGGGCATGTGGCAGTCAATCAACAGCAGGCCATAGCGCTCAGGGTGTTCCAGCAGCGCCTCGATAGCCTGGCGGCCGTTGGAAACCACATCCACGGTGTAACCCAGCTTCTCCAACTGCAACGCGGCCAATTTTTGATTGGCAGGATTGTCCTCAGCCAAAAGGACAACCGGCTGCTCCGGTGAGGAATGGGCGAACACAGCCGGCGTCTCTTTGGCAGGCCATGCAGCGTTCTGGCCAGCCGGCTCAGTCACGGCCGGCGTTTTCCCTGACGACAGGCTCTCCACGGCGGAAAGCAGTTGCGCCCGGCGGATGGGTCGGGTCAGGCAGGCGGCGAAGCCTGCGCTCACCGCGCTTTGTGCGAGGGCGCGGTCGTCGAATCCGAGCAGGAGGATCAGGCTGACTTTGCGCAGGCGGCGGTCGCGGCGGACTTCCCCGGCCAGCGCCAGCGGATTCAAATCTGAAAAGCCGCTGTCGATGACCGCCACATGGAAAGGTTTATGGGCTTTGTGCGCGTCGATCAGACGAGGGATGAAGCCGGCTGCCTCCCCGACGGTCTCGACGACCGCGGAGCAGGCCTCCAGATAGGCGCCAATGGTCTCGCGGGTGGAGGCATGGCTGGATAGAACGAGGCAGCGAACGGCGCTCAGATCGGGCAGGGCGACGGGGTGGGCGGCCGATGCGCCCAGGAGAGGAACTTCAAACCAGAACAAGGAGCCCTGGTTCTCGGCGCTGTCCACCCCGATGCGGCCGTCCATCAGTTCCACCAGGTGCCTGGCGATGGCCAGTCCCAAGCCGGTGCCGCCGTATTTACGGGTGGTATTGCCCGCGGCCTGGGTGAAGGGGTTGAACAGGCGCGAACGTTCCTCGGGCGTGATGCCGATGCCGGTATCGCGCACTTCGAAGCGCACCCGCAGGGTATCTCCACTGCGCTCACCGGCCTCGGCCCGCACCACAACCTGCCCGGCATCGGTGAATTTGACCGCGTTGCCGATCAAATTGACCAGCACCTGGCGCAAGCGCGTCGGGTCGCCGACGAGGAGATCGGGGAGGCGCGGGTCCACCCAGACCACCAGGGGCAGCTTCTTCTCTTCGGCCCTGGAGGCGAGCAGCTCGGCAGAGGTTTCTACCAGATTGGCGAGGTCGAAGGGGATGCTCTCCAGCTCGAGCCGGCCGGCCTCGATCTTCGAGAAGTCGAGGATATCGTTAATGAGAGCCAGGAGAAGCTCCGCCGAATCGTGCACGATGTTGATATATTCGCGCTGCTGGTCAGTGAGGGGTGTGTCGCGCAGCAGCTCAATCATGCCAAGGACCGCGTTCATGGGTGTGCGGATCTCATGGCTCATGTTGGCCAGGAATTCGGACTTAAGGCGAGAGGCCTGGATCGCCTGGTCGCGGGCTTCGGATAGAACCCGGTTCTTGCGAGCGATCTCCTGGGTGTAAATCTGAAGCTGCTCGGTGTACTGCTGACGCTGTATCTCGCCGCCGATCCATTGGGCCATCAGGCGCAGAAATTCACGATCGGCGCCGCTGAAGGCTGTCTGGCGGGGATGCAGGCTGGAGAAGCTCAGGGTGCCATAGACGTCGCCGCCCAGCAGGACCGGCACTCCCAGATAAGCCTCGATCTTTTTGGCGCGGTAGCAGGGATGCTCGGCCCACTCGCTCTGGCCGGCATGATGGATGGCGACGACCGCACCCATCTCAATGGCTTCACGCGCATAGCTCTGCTGCAGGGGCAGGCTGGCCTCTATGGGCGGTTCATCTCCGCTCTGGCAACTCTCGATCACGGTCAGGTCTGCGCCTGCTAGACGGGCGAGGATGCCGGTCTCCAATCCGAAGTAGCGGCAGCCCATTTCCAGGATGGCGCGCAGCTTGCCGGTGAAGTCCATCTCCTGCGAAGAGGAAATATCGTAGAGGGAACGGATGGCCTCCTGTTCTTTGCGGAGGGCCTCTTCAGCCTGCCGGCGTTCGGTGATGTCAGTCAGCGTGCCGGCGACGCCGAGGGGTGCGCCATGGGCGTCAGCCAGCAAGCGGGCGAAAACAGCCATCCAGCGGTAGCCAGCGGCGCTGGTGCGGAAGCGCAGTTCGCCGCTCCATGCGTTGACTTCCCTGGCGCAAAGGGAGGAGAAGTCGCGGCGGGCGCGTTCCTGATCGTCCGGGTGGACGAAATCGTAAAGTTCCAGGCCGAGACTTTCCTCGATGGGAAAGCCGGTGATCGCGGTCCAGGCGGGGTTCAGGAAAGCCCAGCGCCCGGTCACGCCGGTCTGGAAGATCACCTCGCTGACGCTCTCCACAACGGAGCGGTAGCGGCTTTCACTTTTCCGCAGGTTTTCTTCCACCCTGCGGCGCTCGGTCAGGTCACCGATCACCAGGATGGCGCCGCAAATTTCGCCTTCGCGGCGGCGGGGCGCGGCGCTGACCAGCGCGTAAAGGCCGCTGCCGTCCGTGCGCAGCAAACGCATCTCAACTGAAGCGGTCTCGCCGGCGGTCCAGGCGTAATGGATCAGGCTGAGGGCGCTGCTCTCGTCCGGGTGGGCCAGGTCGGCCAAGGTGCGGCCCAGCAAGGCATCGGGGGCGCAGCCGAGCATGCGCGCAAGGGCGGGATTGACGAAGTCGAAGCAGCCTTCCAGATCGGTAACAGCCAGACCCTGCCCCATGGCCGACATGACCTGGACGGCGAAGTCGCGTTGCATCTGGACTTCGCGAGCGGCCTGTTTCGGCTCGCTGATATCGCGGACGACGGCAAACAAGGCTTGTTTACCGCCGTATTGAATGGCGCTCAGACTGATCTCGACATCAACCTGGCTGCCGAAGGCGCGCTTCAGGCGGCTCTCCGCCGCGAGCGAGCCGCCGTTCTCGACGATGCGTTTGAGATCGGCCTCGAGGCGCTCGTCGGGCTCGATTAGCTCGAACAGGGTAAGCTCGTAGATGTGCGGTGGGAAGACGCCGAGCAGATTCTGGAGAGTAGAATTGGCCTCCAACAGATGGAGGCTTTCCGCGTCCAGGACTGCCAGGCCATCGCGGGCCTGTTCAACAATGGAATAGTAGAGGGCTTCGCTCTCGAGCTGTTTGCGCCGGGTCAACTCAAGAGCGGTGAGTATGCGGTCGATGGCCTGAGCCAGGTGAGCGAGCTCGTTCTCGCCGGAAACATCCAGCCGGGAGGAAAGGTCTACGCGGGCGGAAATGCGGCGAACCTCCTCGGCCATGCGGTCGATGCGGGCGCGCAAGCGGCGTTCTGAGCCAGCCAGGTGAAATGCCAGCGCGGCCAGACCGGCGGCAAGCACCCACCCCAGCACGCGCAGCCCGGTTTGCATGCCCGGGGGGTTTGAGAACATGGCGAAGACGCCCGCCGCGAAGATGGCGAGTACACCGCCGGCGATCAGCCAGATTTTCGTTCCGGATCTCATAGGAACATGCTCAAGACCGGTTCACAAAGTTGAAGTTGAGATAAAAGGGGCAGAGGCGCTTGAGGGATCGCGCCGCCAAGGTGTTTGCTGAGCTATGTTCCCCTGTTCAACTCATGCGCCTGGAGCTGGTGGCGCATCGAGCAGGGTTCCAAGGAACGTGCCAGATCGAGGGCGGAGGAGGGGGCCATCCGTCCACGAAAAGGACACGAATATACGAATGAGCGCCGCCAACCCGACAGGGAAAGCCTTCGGGTAGGGGATGAGAAGGGCTTTGCTCAAGGCAGGAGGGGATTTCGCAGGATGAGGCCGATGTGGGTTTGATTCACAACGCTGGTGCCTGGAGCGGTCGGATACACCCGGGTTCGTCGTTGGCGGGGCTGTTGACCTTGCTGGAGACAGGGTAGGCTTCCATAAGATCGGCCGGCAGGGGGCGGAGCAGCTCCTGCAGATGCGATGGGGCGGCCGAGACGTCCAGCCAGGCCCACAAGGCGTCGCCGGTGAGGATGGCCGGCATGCGATCGTGCACCGGCGCAACGACCTCGTTGGCTGGGCAGGTGATGATGGTAGCGGAACGCACTTCTTCCTCGGGTCTGGGGCGCCAGACATCCCACAAGCCGGCGAAGGCGAAGGGCTTCCCATCCTTCAGACGGAAGTAATATGGCTGGGCGCCCTTGGGGCTGCCGCCGTCGCGGCGCTGCCACTCGTAAAAACCGGTAGCCAGAATCAGGCAGCGTTGGCGAGCGAACGGGCGGCGAAAAGCAGGCTTCCCGGCGAGCGTTTCGGAGCGGGCGTTAATCAAACGCGCGCCGATGGCTGCGTCCTTAGCCCAGGAGGGAATCAGGCCCCAGCGGAAGAGGCGCACATCCCGCGAGAGCGGATCGGTCACCACTGCCACCGGCTGGGTGGGCGCGATGTTGTAGCGCGGGGTCAGGTCGGGAGGCATCTCGCCCAGCTCGAGTTCCTCGCGCAGCTCATCGGGGTCCAGGATCAGCGTAAATCGTCCACACATGGCATTATTCCTTTCGTAAATTGTAGCATGGACGTCAAGGTTGGATATAATTGCCCTATCTCACTCGAAGAGGGAAACATGCCCAACCCGCTGGTCGAATGCATCCCTAATTTTTCTGAAGCGCGCCGTCCGGAGGTCGTCGAGGCAATCCTGGCGGCCATCGAGGCCGTTCCGGGCGTCCATGTGCTGGATCGTCATTCCGATCTGGATCACAACCGCACGGTGGTGACCTTTGTTGGCGCCCCAGGCCCGGTCGAGGAGGCCGCTTATCAGGGCATCAAGAAGGCGGCGGAGTTGATCGACCTGAATTTCCACCGCGGCGAGCACCCGCGCATCGGCGCCACCGACGTGGTGCCGTTTGTGCCGATCGCCGAAATAACCATGCAGGAGTGTGTGGAGATGGCCCGGCGGTTGGGAAAACGGGTGGCTGATGAGCTGGGCATCCCGGTTTATCTGTACGAGGAGGCGGCCACCCGTCCGGAGCGCCAGAACCTGGAGAACATTCGCCGCGGTCAGTTCGAGGGGCTGAAGGCGGAGATCGAAACCAACCCTGAGCGCAAGCCGGATTTCGGCCCCAGCCGCCTGAGCGGGGCAGGCGCCACGGTGATTGGCGCGCGGGCTCCGCTGATCGCCTATAACGTTTACCTGACGACCGACGAAGTCTCTATCGCGCAAAAGATTGCCAAGGCGGTGCGCAACTCATCCGGCGGACTGCGTTACGTCAAAGCGCTGGGCATGCTGGTGGAAGGGAGGGCGCAGGTCTCGATGAACCTGACCAATTTCCGCCAGACGCCCATGCACCGGGTGGTGGAGATGGTGCGCCGCGAGGCGGAGCGCTATGGGGTGTCCATCCACCACAGCGAAGTGGTGGGGTTGATTCCCGAGGCGGCGCTGGTCGAGGCAGCTCAGTGGTACCTGCAAATCGACGATTTTCAGCCGGAGCAGGTGCTCGAGCAGCGCCTCTACAGTCTGATGGCCGAGCGGCGCGAGCCAGCCGCTGCGCCAGGCGAGAGATTCCTGGACGAGCTGGCCGCCGGAACGGCCACGCCTGGCGGCGGCAGCGCCTCGGCTTACGCGGGAGCCATGGCGGCTGCGCTGATCGCCATGGTGGCGCGCCTGACCGTCGGAAAGAAGAAGTACGCCGAAGTTGAGACTCAGATGCAGGAAATCATCGAAAGGGCAGAAGGGCTGCGCTCACGGTTGCAGGCAGCGGTGCAGGAAGATGCGAAGGCGTTCGAGACGCTGATGCAGGCCTTCAAGCTGCCCAAGGGCAGCGCAGAAGAGCAGGCGGCCCGCGAAGAATCCATCCAGGCCGCCACCCGCCAGGCGGCTGAAGTGCCCCTGTCGGTGGCCAGTATGGCGGTTGAAGCACTTGAGCTGGCTGCCCGCGTGGCGGAGAAAGGCAACACCAACGCGCTGTCCGATGCAGGTACGGGCGCGGCCATGGCGGTGGCAGCGCTGAGCGGAGCCGCGCTCAATGTGCGAACGAACCTCCTCAGCCTGAACGATGAAGATTATGTGCGCAGCGCTCTGGCGCGCATCCACGAGCTATGGGAGCAGGCCAGGCGTTATGAGCAGGCGGTGCACCAGGCTTTGCAGGATCGAGGCAGCATCACGCTGCCGTGAGCGATTGGCCCCCTTTTTTCGGGCAGAGCGGAGATTTTTAAGGTTATATTTTTATTCTCGAAGGATGGAGCGCGGCAATGGGCTTGAAACCTGACCACTGGATACGCCGGATGGCTCGCGAGAAAGGAATGATCGAGCCATTCGTGGAGGGGCAGAAGCGGGACGGCGTGGTGTCCTATGGACTGTCGTCTTACGGTTACGACATCCGTGTCGCTGACGAGTTCAAGATTTTCACCAACGTGTATTCGGCAATTGTCGACCCCAAGAACTTTGATACGCGCTCGATGATCGATTACAAGGGGGAGGTGTGCATCATCCCGCCCAACTCGTTCGCTCTGGCGCGCACGGTTGAATATTTCCGCATCCCGCGCAACATCCTGACGGTGTGTGTGGGCAAAAGCACTTATGCGCGCTGCGGCATCATCGTGAACGTGACGCCCTTCGAGCCAGAATGGGAGGGGTACGTCACGCTCGAGATATCGAACACCACTCCGTTGCCGGCCAAGATTTATGCCAACGAGGGCATTGCCCAGGTGCTGTTCTTTGAAGGTGACGAGCAATGCGAGGTGTCGTACGCCGATAAAAAAGGCAAGTATCAGCGGCAGCAGTCCATCGTGCTGCCGAAGTTATAGATAACGAGGCTTATCTTTTGAAAGATGGCGGTGAAATAAACCGCCGTCTTTTCATTCGAATCTGGCTCAGGCGAGCTGTGAAGTGCAGTGCGGACAGCGGGTGGCTTTGAGCGGGATGAGCGAGTAGCAGTAGGGACACTCTTTGGTGTCTGCCACCGGGACAGGGGCTGGCTTTTGCAAGCGGTTGACTGCGCGCACCAGCAAGAACATGACCAGGGCAACAATGACGAAATTGATGATTGTGTTGATGAATATGCCGTAATTGAGAGTGGCTGCGCCGGCTTGCTTGGCCTGGGCGAGGGAGGCGTAGTTGCCGCCGGACAGGTTGACGTACAGGTTGGAGAAGTCCACCCGGCCGAGCAGCAGACCGAGGGGCGGCATGAGCACGTCTTCGACCAGGGATTTGACGATTGCGCCAAAGGCCGTGCCGAGGATAAAACCGATCGCCAGATCGATCAGATTTCCTCGAAGAGCAAATTCCCTGAACTCGCGCAACATGGATTCCTCCTCAGGCTTATGAATAGAAACTCGTCTGCTTCATTGTTCCACACTCTAAGGGGTATGTAAAGCGAAGGGCAGGTGAGACGAAGGATTCACCGCCCGGCTGGGGCCGGCATGAGCGGACGGGCGACCAGGTCATGCGTCATCGCGCCGGTGACGCGCACCGGCAGGATCTCGCCCACCGGCGCCGTCCCCTCGACGATCACCAGTCCGTCCACCTCGGGGGCGTCGCGATAGGAACGGCCCACCGAGAGGCCGTCGGCGGTGCCCTCCACCAGCACATTGAGGTCTTGGCCCACCAGGCTCTGGCTCTTTTCCAGGGCAATGGACTGCTGCAGCTCCATCACCCGGGCTTTGCGTTCCTCTTTCAAGGGCTGGGGTATGGGGTCGCCGAGCGGTTCGCTGGCCGTGCCCGGCTCGAACGAAAATGTGAACACGCCGAGGTGATCGAAACGGACGGCGGCGACGAAATCCAGCAGGGCTTGGAACTCCTGCTCTGTCTCGCCGGGGTAGCCGACAATAAACGTGGTCCGCAGGGCCAGGTCGGGCATGGCGGTGCGCATCTTCTCGAGGGTGCGGAAGACCCATTCCAGGTTGGCGGGGCGGCGCATGCGCCGCAGAACCATGGGATGGGCGTGTTGGAGGGGCATATCCAGGTAATGGAGCACCTGCGGCTCACTGGCCATGACCTCGATCAGGCGGTCGGTGACATAGCCGGGATAGGCGTACATCACCCGTAGCCAGGGAATATTGGGAGTCGCTTCGGTCAGCCGTTTAAGCAGGTAGGCCAGTCCATCCTGCAAGCCCAGGTCATGGCCGTAATCGGTCGTGTCCTGAGCGATCAAGATGATCTCGCGTATGCCGGCGGCTTCCAGGGCGCGCGCCTCGGCCAGGATGGCCTCAGCCGGACGGCTCACCGCGGTGCCTTTGATGAGGGGTATGGAACAGAAGGCGCATGGGCGCCGGCAGCCATCCGCGATCTTGATGTATGCGCTGCCGCCCTGCACCGCCGCGCGCGGCGCGCCGCGCTCGTCGCTGCCGATGGTTGGAGCGTCGGGCAGGTGGTAAATGGGTTCGGGGTTGGGTTTGACCCGCAGCCGGCGCACCAGCTCTACGATGTCCATCCAGCGGCGTGTGCTGAGGATACCGTCGATGCCGGGAACGCGGCGGGCCACTTCAACCCCGTAGCGTCCGGTCAGACAACCGGCGGCAATGAGCAACTGTCCGGCGCGTTTCCGGCGCGCCAGGCGGTCGAGCTCGCGGTAAGATTCCTCCCGCGCAGGTCCGATGAAGCCACACGTGTTGACGATCAGCACATCGGCTTTTTTGGGGCTGTCGACCCGCCGCAATCCGTCCCGAGCGAGGAGGGCGGCCATGGATTCGGAATCGACCGTGTTCTTGGCGCAGCCGAGGGATAGCAGGTAAAAAGTGTCTTTGGGCATAGGAGATACCGGTAAATCAAGATTGAGGTGTGGGCGTGAGGGTTGGCGTGGGCATGCGCGTCTGAGTTGGGAGGGGGGTGCGTGAAGGTACCGGCGTGAGGCTGGGCGGCACGGTGCGGGTCACGGTGGGCGATACGGTAGGGGTGGGGGTAAGCACGCCGGCGGTGGTGTAAATGAGGTCCACAACCTGACCTTCGGCGCCGAGCGTGCCCTGGTCGGTCTGGTTGAAGATTACCCTGATTGCGGCGCCATTGCCGGTCAGCACCTCGACGCGCCGGTTGCCGGCGAAGCTGAGCGCTGTCCCGGCCAGGATGCGCCCATTGAACTTAACCGCGTTGTCGACGGTAACGCGCAGGTAAGCATGTTCGCTGGCCACCACCGAAATCTGAATGGCGCCCGCCGGGGCTGGCGCCAGGGGAGTGGCGTCCACGGCGGTGGCTGCATCGGCAGCCGAGCCGACGTCCACGGAGACGGGCGGCGCTTCCGTCCTGGCGCTGGCCTCTGACGTTGCGGTGGGACTCGCCGTAGGGGAGGCCAGCAGCACTTCGGAGATGGAGGGCGCAGTGGCCCGGACGGCTTGATCGGAGCGCATGCTCAACACCTGGGAGGCGCCCCAGATCACAAAGACCAGCAACAGCACGATCAGCCCGCCGCCGACCAGCAAGTCCACGCTCAGGAAACGGCGCAGATTAGGATGCGAGGGCGTCCGCGGCTGGGTTGGCCGCCGGGCCGGCGAGGGCAGGTGTTCGATGCGGCGGAGCTGAAGGGCCTCGGCAAAACGCAGCAGCACAGCGTCGGTGTCCAGGTTGAGGAAATGAGCGTAGTTGTTCAACAGGCCGCGCGCCTGGACCATCGAAGGCAGGGATTCGAAGTCCCCAGTCTCCATGGCCTTCAGGTAGAAGCCGCGCACTTTCGTGTGCTTCTCTACATCAGCCAAAGAAAGACTGAGGACCTCGCGCTGTTCACGAAGCCGGCGGCCGATTTCAGCAAATATGGCGCGAGAGGTCTGCGCCTCGGAGGTCTCGTCAGGCGCAGCTCTTGACTCCGGCTGCGCGGGAGCAGCCTCATCCCCTTCGCCTTCGACCGAAGATGCTTCCTCCCCCCACCCGGCGGAAGTCCCGGTCTCCGCTGCGAAAGGCGGCCCGGCAGGAAGGGTAGAAGCCGGCAGCTCTGCGTTCGCGCTGTCTATGCGGGGGGGCTGCTCCGGGGTCATCGCTGCGGGCGTTCCGCTGGGAAGGACAGTGATTGGCGCTGCACCCGGCGGTTCAGGCGGAGAGGTCAGTTCGGCCAGGAGGGCATCCAGGTTCAGGTCCAAATAAGAAGCATACAAGCGCATAAAACCCCTGGCCTGGACAGGTGAAGGCAGCAGGTCCAGGTCGCCGCTCTCGATGGCGCGCAGGTAGGCCTCGCGGATGTGCGTTTCGTTGGCCGCCCTGGCGAGGGACAATCCGCGCGCTTCGCGAGCCTGCTGCAAACGTTGGCCGAGAGTGCCTGGCATGAGATCGGCTTGCAAGGGAAAAACCTGGATAAAAGCCAGCCTGAGCCCAAGCGGTACGCATTCAGGCCGGCGGACGGGCGCTAGGTATGATCCTGGACTGGCCGGTATATGTTCATCCGCTGAGAGGAGGGGCGAAAATCCCGGCGGCTCGCGGCGGCAGTTGTGGGTTTATTCGGCCTCGTCTTCGACCTCAGCTTGCGGTTCGAGATGCGTCTCGTCTTCGGTGCGAGGCTGTTCCCCGGCCTCCGCCTCAAGCGAGGCAGAGGCGGTTTTCGCAGCCGGCTGAGGCGCCAGAGGGCTAACGGCTTCACCCTCGCGGCGTACGATGACGGTGAGTTCAGGGGTAAGGTCCATGGTGAGGCGCACGCGCACCTTGAACTCGCCCAATGAACGGATGGGTTGAGTATCGATCTGGTGGCGCTCCACCTCGATGCCGCTCTTCTCTTTGATCGCCTCGGCGATCATCTGCGGGGTGACCGAGCCGTACAGCTTACCGGTTTCGCCGGCTTTAGCGGCAAAATCCAGGGTAAGGCCGGAGATGACCTCGGCCACGCTGCCCAGCTCCTGATTGAGCGCGGCGCGGCGAGAAGCGGCCTGGGCGCGAATGCGCTCTGCCTGTTTGAGCGCACCGGGCGTGGCCAGCACCGCGAGATGCTGAGGGATGAGGAAATTGCGTCCGTAACCGTCAGCCACACGTTTGACGTCGCCAGCGCGGCCCAATTTGTAAACGTCTTTGATTAAAAGAACTTTCATCGGTCGAGCCCTTTCGAATGGTAGTTTCAGACTCACCCGGAGCGAAGGGTACCACGCTCCGGGTGAAAGGGATTGTACCAGAAGGTGGGTTGATCGTCAACGCGAACGCGTTTATTTCTAATTTCTACCCTTGACCGCGAAATTAAGTTATAATAAGGCGCAACAAGACAATACAGTTTCATCTCCGTTTGGGGAAGTGATTGGCGATGGGGCTCGCCAATGTGTCCAAGAGGACTGATAGCCTCTACTGATTATTAAACAGTAGGGGTTTTTTATTATAAGGATAAAACCATGCCATTTGCGCTCACCGTTTCTCACCTGATTGAAGTTTTGCAGGACGAGGGGTGTCCTATCTGCCGGTTCGAGCGGCGAGCGGCGGCCCAATCCATCGATTCGTTTCTATGGGAGAATGTGAATGATCCCGGGACGAGAAAGCCGATCGTTGACGCGTATGGCTTTTGCCCGGATCATACCCGCCTGCTGGTGGCGATGGAGCTGTCCAACAGCGGCGCTCTGATCGGCGTCAACCTGATCTACGAGCACCTGGGGAGATTAACAGCCAAAGAGTTATCTGCCCTGGCAGGAAAATTAGAGCATCCTTTCGCATCACGAGGCCTGATCGATAACCTCAACCTTGCCAAGCGTTCGCAAAGAAAGGCCAGGGTGCTGCCGCCCAAGGGCAGATGTCCGATTTGTGTGAGCAGCGAGCAGGCTGGCTTGAACGCGCTTTCGGATTTATTCGAAACTCTGCAGAACGGCGACAGCGAGGTGCGGGAGGCTTACCTGGCTTCGGACGGGCTGTGTCTCAGCCATCTCCGCGCGGGTATCGAGTGCCTCGCGGGCAGCTGTCCTGCCGCGGCGAAAGAAGTTCTCCTGGATGCGGCGAAACGGTTGGAGAACCAATCGAAGCAGATGAAGGAGTATTTGCGCAAACAGAATTGGGAATATCGCCACGAAAAATTAACCCCTGAAGAAGCGATAGCCTGGAAAAAGACACTCATTTTCTTTACCGGCTATCCTGGCAGTTTGTTTACGCATATTTATGAGCAATATTGAGAACAACCGGGAGGTGAACGATGACGACGATCGTCTTGGTCCGGCATGGAGAGACGGAATGGAACCGCGTGGAGCGTTTCAGGGGACGCGTCGACGTTCCCCTCAACTTGAATGGCCAGAGGCAGGCTGTGGCCACAGCCAAATTCATCCGCACGCTTTGGCGGCCAGCCGCGGTTTATTCCAGCCCCTTGACGCGCGCCGTTCAAACAGCCCTGCCTATTGCGGCCCAATCAGGCCTGTCGATCAAAACCTTGCCAGATTTTATCGATCTGGATTATGGCGAGTGGCAGGGACACACGGTGGAAGAAGTAAAGATGCGGTGGCATGAGACGTATTTCCTCTGGCAGAGGGCCCCGCATACGGTCCGCATTCCCGGGGGTGAAACCCTGGAAGAGCTGCGGGAACGCGGTATGACGGCTTTGTATAAACTGGTCCAGCTTCATAAAGGTGAAACGATCGTGATCGTAGGACATCAGGATCTCAACCGGGCAATCTTGATCTCCCTGTTGAACCTGGGGTTGAACCATTTTTGGAGCATTCAGCAGAACAACTGCGCCATCAACCGCATTGTCTCCGCCAACGGGGATGACAGAGTGAATGTCATATCGATCAATGAAACAGCACACCTGGTTGATAAGGTCAACTGAGTGATCGCGACCAATCAGGCGGATTTACCCTATCTGGCAGCGTCCATGTGAGGAGTGACCGTGAGCTATCCGAAATTATCCAAGGGAATGCTGACCCACCCTTTCATTGTGCAGACTTTGGAAGGTTTGCCGGAATCGTTGCGCGATATTGCAGCGGATAGTCTGCCACCGGACGAGGAAGCGCTCGCATCGTTTGTTGTTCCAGCAAACGTTTTCATTGAACGCAAGCGAGCCAATCGCCAGGTGCCGGAACAGGCGCTCATCTTCACCACAAGCGGCGTGTTGCACGTGCGGGCAGACCAGCCGCCCGTGGCCACTTTCATTTCCGCTAAAAATGTCTTCTTGATCCAGCATCGTTTGATCCTCCTCTACGGAAGATTGGACATACTGGACGCCTGGGAGAGTGAGACAGGGCAAGTCCAAGTCAATGTAGAATACAACACAGTCGGCGAATACCTGCTGAGGCCCTGGCTCACGCGATTGATTCGGCAGACCCAGGAGAACGAATCGCTGTATGCAGTGGAGCCTGACAGAACCCGTGCTCTGCTTGACGAGCTGGAAGAGCGCTCGCTGAAATTCAGGAACGGCGTTTCTTACTACGGATTGCAGCCCGAAGAACGCATCCTCGGTTATGTGTATCAGCCGACGATTTTCATCCGCAATTGGCTGGGCCTGCGGCGAATCGCTTCACCGGCAACTGCCCTTTTCCTGACCGACCGTCAGGTGATCATCGAAGAAGAAGAGAAAACGGACGTGCCTGGCAAGTATGGCTGGATTTTTACCTATATTCCCAGGTCGCGCATCCGTTCTATCGAAACGATCATGAGAGAAGACCTCGCCGAGTTGCATTTCCACCTGGGAAACGGGGAATTCACATTTGCCCACACATTGGTATTGGCTGGCGATAGTGTACAAGACTGGCTGCGCTTATGGGATAAGTATCACCCTGTGGCCGTCCCACAAACCCGGTCATGACCTGCATTTCAGGAGATAGTTTTAAGTTTGTTTTTGTAGCCCAGATTTAAGCCGGGAATTAGCAAAGGTAGAAAGAGGGAACGCGATGAGCGGTATGACGGATGACTTCGAAAAAGATTTCTTCCCCGATGCGAGCGTGGTTCATATCGAGATGGACATACTCAACGATATGCACAAGGCGCTTGAGGAAGAGTTCGGGATTAATGGGTGGTCTTGGGATGACGGATTGCGTTTCACATTGGCGGCAGGATTAAAGGCTTTGAAATTCGAGCGCAATCGAAGCGGGGACGACTTACCTGTCGATGCCCCAGAAGGTGAGATCAACCGGCTACAGGCGGAGCGTCTGCAGCTTGAAGGCCGGTATGCGGTGATGAAATACCGCGCTTATCAGTATATGCAGGCGGCAAAACTGCTCGACATGAAATACAGCGCCGTTCAGCAACAACTTCAAGCGCTGGAGCAGGCCAACCATACCTTACAGGAGCGGATTAAAGACGGTACATAAACCGCAGCTTATTTCCAAAGCTTGAAGATGCTGCGCTTTTTTTCGGGCACGGTCTCAACCGCTTCTTCCTGGCCGGCACCAAGATGGCTGCGCAGTTGTTGGATTTCTTGCTCCAGTTCTTCGATTTTCGCGGTCAACTCGCGGATTTCCTTTTTCTGCCGGTCAACCACACCTTTGAGCGCCACGTTTTCTGTCTGAATCGCTCCAGACGAAAGGTCCCAATTTTGGTTGGACTGCTCGAGGTCTTGCATTCTGAAAAGGGCGGAAGCCAGACGAGATTCGGTTCCAATCAGGCGTGTCATCAACTGGCGCATTTCTTCCTCGGTTTTATCCCCAATCGCCACTGCCTGAAGCACCCGTTCACCGCGCAAGTAACCCATGCCTGTTCCAAGGATGATGCGCAGTCCTTCTTCGAGCTCCCACCCTTTCTCGGCAATCAATCTTTGGAGATCGCGAGCGGTCTCCGCCGTCACATGCACCTGTAAAGCGACCACTTGGTCGCCGTTGCCAGATATGGTTTCATCCATTTCATCCTCCACCGATATCACTTGCCAACTCGCCTGCGCGTTTCTCTATAAGCTCGGCCGCCAATCGCCGGATCAGGCTGGAAGGATGTTCTTTGGCCCTCTGCAAGATGCGCATAGCCTGCGGGTGGTTTATCTTTGCCGTAGCTTCTAATACTGCTCGCAGCAGGTAATAATCCACCTTCTCCTGATCGAGCATTTTTTCGAAATAAGGCAAAGCGTCGACATACCCCAGGTCACCCAACGTCCTGGCGGCGATGATGCGCATTTCGACGACGGGATGGTCGAGCGATCGCAGGAGTTTTTGCTCGAAAGTCAGTTCGTTGAACCGGGAGAGGTCGTAATTGCAATGAGGGCAACGGGTGTCCTTTTCGGAAATGACCTGCCAGCATTCCGGACAATAGTATGTGATCATACCATCACCGCGCTAATAAAATTCCTGCCGTCATCGAATGCCCGGATATGGTTGGCCGTGTAAACCGCGCCGCCCAAGGCTCCCTCGATGAGGCTAGCGGACAAAAGCGCGGCGCCCTGCATACACTGCCGCGCTCCCCAGCTCTTCCTCGATGCGCATGAGCTGGTTGTATTTTTCAACCCGCTCGCCGCGGCAGGGCGCACCTGTCTTGAGATGGCCTGTGCCCAATGCAACCGTCAGGTCGGCGATGAATGTGTCCACCGTTTCACCGGAGCGGTGCGAAACCATGGCACCCCAACCGGCTTTGCGAGCCAAGTCGACGGCGGCGATGGTCTCCGTCAACGTGCCGATTTGGTTCAATTTGATCAACACCGCGTTGGCCACATCTCTTTCGATGCCCTGGGAAATGCGATGTACATTGGTGACAAACAGGTCGTCCCCAACCAGCTCGACCTTTGATCCTAAGGACTGATTCAACACCTTCCAGCCGTCCCAGTCGTCCTCTGCCAGGCCGTCCTCGATCACGACGATGGGGTATTTATTAACCCACTCCGCGTAAAGGTTCACCATTTCCGTGGAAGTAGCTTTCCGTTTTTCTGTGCGCAGGTTATAAAGGCCGTCCTCGTAAAACCCGCTGGAAGCCGGATCAATAGCGATGGAAATTTGCGAGCCGGGCTTGTAACCTGCCCTTGTGATCGCCTCGAGGATGAGCTCTACAGCCTGAGCGTTGGATTCTAAGGCGGGAGCGAATCCGCCTTCGTCCCCAACGCCGGTCGAATATCCTCTTTCCTTCAGGACACTCTTCAAAACCTGATAGGTCTCGGAGCCCCAGCGCAGCGCCTCGCGAAAGTTGGGCGCTCCAAGGGGAGCGATCATGAATTCCTGGAAATCGGTGCCCTGCCAATTAGCATGAACACCCCCATTCAGGATGTTGAACATCGGCACGGGGAGAATTCTTGCCTGAACGCCGCCGAGATAGGCGTAAAGCGGCAGGCCGGCCGAAGCGGCCGCAGCACGAGCCACTGCCAAGCTGACTCCCAGGATAGCGTTGGCGCCAAATGTGCTTTTATTCGGCGTCCCGTCCATATCGATCATTTTTTGATCGACGGCGGCCTGTTGAAAAGCGCTCATACCCAGGAGTGCAGGCGCTATTTCATTCTTTATATGTGCGATGGCCTTCTGCACCCCTTTTCCACCATAGCGCTTTTTATCGCCATCCCGGAGCTCGAGGGCCTCGTGAACGCCTGTCGAGGCGCCCGAAGGCACGGCGGCACGACCGAAGGCTCCATTTTCCAAATGAACTTCAACTTCGATGGTGGGGTTTCCGCGCGAATCGAGGATCTCGCGGGCGTGGATCGATTTAATTGTAGTTTCCATTTTTTCCTCTCCCATTTTCATGAATCAGGATAATGCCTTACGGCCTCTGGCGAAGATATTGCCCAGCCTGTAAGCGTAATGAGCCAGATGCTCCAGCGGCGCATCTAAAAGGCCTGATAAACCCGGATTTACCGGGCCAAAGCCGCGCAGCTTGTAAGAAAGACTGTCCGAAAGTTCTTCCCAACTCATATTCATGACGGCCATCAGGTCTCTGGCAGAATTTTCTTCCTGTTTCTCAAGATTCAGGCTCTGTGCCAGAGCTTCGATTTCGGCCAGTGATTTGGCGATCAATTTTTTGGCCGCCACCCGTTCCCCTTCGGGTAAGTCGAGTCGCCGATGGAATAGGATGCCATCCACCTCTGCGCCATCCAGCCAGCGCAAGGCTTCACGGAGGTTTTCCTCGAACCGGTATAGCGCCACTGCGACGGCGGTTTTTTGGTAGCGGTTCATTAATTCGTCCATAAGTCCTGTTTGCTGCGGCATCGCATGCATCCGTTTCTGTTCACTTCAACCGCAAGACCATCAGCGCTCCAACCACGAACAGAACGGCCGAATAGGTAAAGCCGGCAATGGGGTTGAGGGCGCTCCATAAGACGCCAACGATCAGGCTGGAAGCGAAATCGCCGATGCCATTAATCGTGGCAAGGATGCCGTAGCCCATACCCCTGGCCTCCTGAGCCATCAGATCGGCCGCGAGAGCGCCTTCCAATGTATCTTCGGCGGCAATGAAGGAACCGCCGAGAGCAAACAAGACCGCCAGCACTGCGATCGAAGGCGTTCCGAAAATCCAGCCGACCGCCATCAAAGCGGCGGTGCCATACCCGAGGGCCAGCAAGCCGCGCTTGCCGATGCGATCAGCCAGGGCGCCGATCGGGTAGGACATTCCGGCGTAAAAGACGTTATGCAAAGCATAGAGGAGCAGGGCAATTTCCCCCGCCCGGGATGAACCGTAAACTGGTGTGAGCACCTGCACCGCGCGCAGAGTAAGCAGGCTGTGAGCGAAATCCCCTGCGCCGAAGATGCCGACCGCCAGGAGATAGCGCTTGTATCGAGCAGGTAGATTCTTCAGCGAGAGAAAGAATCCCTGGTCATTGTGGGTATGCCGGGCCTTTTCCCGGACAAACAGGGCGAATGAGGCCGCCGAGAGAAGCCCGGGCACCATGGTGATCCAGAATATCTGCCGGTAAGTCAGAATGGTGGCTTCCTGGGATTTAAGCAGGCTGATCAGCGCCGCGGCAAATAGAGGCCCGGTGATGGCGCCCAGCGTGTCGCCGGCCCTGTGGAAACCGAAGGCGCGACCCCTGGCCTCTTCTGGAACCGATTCAACCAGCATAGCATCGCGCACCGGGCCGCGGATGCCACGCCCCAGCCAGCCCAGGGCGCGGACGACCAGCAGGAAAGGCCAGGCGTTAGCCAGAGCGAATAGCCCCGTCGTAATTCCGGTCAGGATGTATCCGGAGATGGCAATTGGCTTGCGCCGCGGCAGACGGTCACTGATCCAACCGGACAAGAGTTTGACGAACGAAGAAGTGGCATCCGCCACTCCCTCGATCGCGCCCAGTGCGGCTGCAGGAGCGCCGATGGCCGTTAAAAACAGGGGCAAGATTGCTGTGGCGGCCTCGTGCCCGGCGTCGCTGAAGAAGCTGGCCAACGACATTCCGAAGACGTTGCGGTTCAGCCATCTTTCTGTCTTATCTGCAGACAACTTATCTGCAGACAACAAACTCTGCGAAACGGCTGGCCCATCCTCGAGCGCTTTTTCGTGATCGGCCATGAGAACCAAAACCCTTCCTCAAGAAAAAGCCTCTGCCCGGCGGCTTTTACCGCAGACAGAGGCTATCAGCCAAAACCGGCAGTTTTGTCAATTATCAAGCGAGCCTCATCGCTGGTAAGATTCTAATTCAAATCCCCTATGAGTCAAGGTGCGCATGGAGGCCTGCTGTTCGGCAGCCGATTGACAGCACCAAAACCCGACGTTTTAAGGTATAATTTTGACGCATTCTCAATATTGTGGCGATGGGGCTCGCCCAAAGCGTCGCTCGACTGATAGCCTCTACTGACAGAGCAATACAGTAGGGGCTTTTTGTTTGATCCGTTAACATTTCTGGCGACCAAATCAGCCTGATCGCTGGGGCAGCGACCAGATTCGATTGGGCTCGCTTTTATCGTTCAGAAACAGAGGTGTTTGATCGATGGCCTTCCTAAGCATTTTATTCGCTGGAAACGGCGACGGCATAACCCGGGAGAACGCCGAAGCGCCAGACTATTTTGTTGATCTTAACCTGGATCAAATCATCGACGCCATCACGGCCGGCAGGGATGAATATGAGCTAAAACCGTTCTTCTATACTCCTGTTAACGATCTTGACATGATCGTCTACCGGCAGGAGGTGATGCAAGATCTCGAGAACAAAGCACTCTTCGAGGGGATGACGGCCTTCGCACAGAAAATGAGCCTGATGCGCAACTATCTGGCCCAGGCGGAAAAGCTCTTCTACACGTATCAAAAAGAAAGCTGGTTTGTCGATGCAATAGGCCTTTATTGCGAAGCGGTCAATGGCCTGGCTCAAAATTTAGCCGTCTCGGACATAAAATCGCGCGGTTTATTGGCCTTTCGTGAGTACATAACGGAATACGTCGCTTCGAGCCGCTTCAAATCGCTCGTGGATGGAATGACAAAAGTAAAGGTCGATTTATCCGGAGTCAGATATTGCCTGCTCATACGAGGCAACAACGTCAGAGTGCGTAAATACGATTCCGAAATCGACTACGGCGCAGAAGTTTTGGAGACATTTGAAAAATTCAAACAGGGCGCGGTGAAGGATTACCGAGTTAAATTTCACGAATGGCCCGAAATGAACCACGTCGAAGCCCAGATACTAGACCTGGTCGCCCAGTTATATCCGGATGTCTTTCACAATCTTGACAGCTTCTGTAAGGAGAACAGCGACTACCTGGACCCAACGGTGGGTACGTTCGACCGTGAAATTCAATTTTACCTGGCATACCTGGAATATTTGGAAACATTCAAACGAAAAGGGTTGAAGTTCTGTTATCCCAACGTCACAAAAACCAGCAAGGAAGTCTTTGATTATGAGGGCTTTGACTTAGCTCTGGCCTATAAACTCAATTCTGAGGGATCCCCGATCGTTTGCAATGATTTTTACCTGAAAGGCAAAGAACGCATCATCGTCGTTACTGGCCCGAATCAGGGCGGCAAGACGACTTTCGCCCGCACGTTCGGGCAGTTGCATTATCTGGCCAGCCTAGGATGCCCAGTGCCCGGAAGGGAAGCACAGCTTTTCCTGTTCGACAGGATGTTCACCCATTTCGAAAAAGAGGAGAGCATCAATAATCTGCGGGGGAAGCTCGAAGACGAGATGATCAGAATCCATGAGATTCTCGATCAAGCCACGCCTGACAGCATCATTTTGATCAATGAAATTTTCACTTCAACGACCCTGAAGGACGCGATCTTTTTGAGCGAAAAGATCATGGAAAGGATCATCCAACTGGATTTGCTGTGCGTCTGGGTTACCTTTATCGATGAACTGGCCTCGTTGGATGAAAAGGTGGTGAGCATGGCCAGCACGGTCACCCCTGAAAATCCTACGGTACGAACGTTTAAGATCGTGCGAAAACCGGCCGATGGTCTTGCATACGCATTGTCCATTGCCGAGAAGTACCGGCTCACCTATGAACTTATTAAGGAGCGTTTGGTAGCATGAAGGCTTATCTCTTATACAGAGATCGAGATTTCGATCTGAAGCAAGAATTGGTGTGGAACGAGCAAGATCTGACCCAAGATCTGGAATTGAACACGCTGTTCGAGGCGATGGCGGGAAAGGACAAATTCCTTTTTGAAGTCGCCAGGAAGGTCATCCTCTCCAGTTTGTCCAACCAGATTGATACGATCCTGTATCGTCAGGATATTCTCAAGGATTGCCTGAAGAATCCAACCATCATCAGGGCAATCTATGATCTGGCGGTGGAAGCCATCGAAAGGGAGCGGAAGGAATATTGGGGTATTCTGACCAACTACCCGGATTATATTTTGAGCAGGTCCGTAAAGGTGCTGGAGATGTTCATGAAAATGCTTCAAGAGTTAAGGAGCATCGCCGATGAACATTCTGGCGAATTCATGTCTGAAGGTTTTACGAGATTTTTCGCGATGCTCAAATCCGAGCTAGATGATGAATATTTCTCCCTCATCCAAAACCACTTAAAGACGCTCCAATTCCACAACGGGGTTTTAATCAGCGCCGAATTGGGCAGGGGCAATAAGGGCGTGAATTACATACTCCGTAAACCCAACCAACTGAAACAGAAATTCGTGGAGCGCGTCTTTGCCAAGAAACCGCCCACGTTTTCTTTTACCATCGCCGATCGTGATGAAAACGGCGCCAAAGCCCTTGCTGAGATAAGGGATAGAGGGCTCAATCATGTCGCCAATGCCCTGGCGCAGTCGACGGAACATATTCTCAGCTTCTTTAAAATGCTGCAGACCGAACTGGCTTTTTACATAGGCTGTTTGAATCTGCACGAACGGCTCGTTCAAAAAGGAGAGCCGCTGTGTTTTCCCGCGCCAGTTGCCGCTGGCGATCGGAGGCATTCATTTCGTGGCTTATATGACATTTCTCTCAGTCTTACCGTGGAGCAAAGGGTAGTGGGCAATGATTTGGATGCCGAGAATAAAAATCTCGTGATCATCACCGGCGCGAACCAGGGCGGGAAATCCACTTTCTTGCGCAGCGTCGGCCTGGCTCAGTTGATGATGCAGTGCGGCATGTTTGTTCCGGCCGAATCTTTTTGCGCCAATGTATGTGACGGTCTTGCGACGCATTACAAACGAGAAGAAGACGTCACGATGAGCAGCGGAAAACTCGATGAAGAGCTAAAAAGAATGAGCGAGATCATCGACCATATCACGCCAAACTATATGGTGCTGTTCAATGAATCCTTCGCAGCCACGAATGAAAGGGAGGGCTCAGAGATTGCCCGCCAGGTTGTTTCGGCGTTAATAGAAAATAACACGAAGATATTCTATGTTACCCATCTATATGATTTCGCCCAAAGTTTTAATCACCATAGGGTAAAGACTGTGCTCTTTCTGCGGGCAGAAAGACTGGCCGATGGAACGAGGACCTTCAAAATTATCGAGGGCGAACCATTGTCGACCAGCTATGGTGAGGACGTTTATCGCACAGTCTTCAATAAGGATGGTCATCTGATTGTGGAACCATTCAACAACGAGGAAATCGGCAGTCCCAGGTGATCCGGTCAGATAAAAATCGAACCCCAACCGCGCGCTGTCAACAGATGCAATGCGTTTCAGCGGGCGGCGACGCCTGCCAGGCGCTTCTCCTGATCGGCGCCCCCTGGCGGCTTTCTAATCCAAACAGACCATTCATCGAGGTTAATGAGGTCTTCTCCACATCGATCAGACATTGGCGGCTTCCCAGGGCGGCAGACCGGGGGAGCGCCCGGCCAGCGAAGCGAGGATTGGCTCGCGCAGTTCAGGCAGCTTGTCAGCCGTGGCGGCCAGCAGGCCGAAGCAACCGGTGATCATCATGTCGCCAAAGGGCACCGCGAAGTAGGGGCGCAGGCGTGAGCCGTACAGCAGTCCGCGCCTGGGACCGGTGACGATCACACCGTTTTCCATCCCCTTCGATTCCAGCGGCGTCGGATTATAAACCAGCGCGCCGTGGCCCATGTCGTCGAAGACGGCTTCGTTGGCCAGCGTGCCGGCCGCCAGAGCATCGAGCAGAGCCTCGAGCTTTTCGCGAGTGAGCATACCGGTGTGGTGTTCGAAAATGCCCTCGATCCCGCCGCGTCCAAGGCGGAAAGCGAGGGTGTGGAAGTTGCCCACGTTGGCGATGAGGGCTGCGCCAGCCGCATGTGGATCGAAGGTGGCGCCCAACACGGCTGCCGGGGCGGTGTCCATCACCACAAGGGGCGCATCCAGGCCGCGAGCGGTGGACACCACCGCCTGGAGGCGGGTCATGATCGCTGGCACTTCCCCGGCGCGGTAGGCGAAGGCGGTCAGGCGGTTCTCGGCGCGGATGCGTTCATCCAGGTAGTCGAAGCGGAATTTGCGATCGGACACATCCGGCGGGGCGTCTCCATGGTCGAAGACGGCCACGGCCACCGCCGCCAGGTTGCTGAGCGAGACGCCAAAGCCCGCAAAGGCGTGCGAAATGGCGGTGAAGTCGAAATCCTGCATTTTCACCCGCTCCACGGCATCTGGAAGGCGGGCAGCTTCGTCTTCGGAGACGATGCGCACGCCCATGGCGCGCACCGCGTCCAGATCGTCATTGAAAGAACGGGCGGCCGGCGGGGTGGCGTAGAGGGGAAAACCGGCGCGCAGGTGGTTTTCGGCCGCCCAGGCGCTCGGCCCGCCGCCCATCATCACCCCTTCAAGCAGGATGGGCCGGCGCTGGCGGGTGGCTTCCTGGATGCGCCGATGTACCATCATGGTGGGGGATGGCAGCACCAGTTTGTAGCCGTTCTCGAGGTCTAGCTGTGAATCGTACAGGTAAATGTCCTGTGTACCAGTGCCAATGTCGACAGTAAGAATACGCATACAGCCATCAATCAACCGGTTCTGATACCTTTTGGCCGCCGTATACGCGCGCTACCGGCAGTACGATCAGAATGCCGGTGTTCGGATCGTCTAACTTACCGACGATGCGCTCGGTAGCTTCAACGAGACGGTCAATGAGGGTATCGTCATCCAATACGGTAAAGAGAGTACGGCTTAATTTTTCACGATGGGTGTACAGGTCTTGCAAACTGGGGAAGAGTGGCATGTCCTCCATCAAACCGCGCTTCTGGCGTATCCGACCCAGGCCGGTGCTCAACAGCACCGTTATGCCGCGAATACCCAACCCTTCCCAGGCAGAGAGGACGTCCTCAAGAACTCCCGGATCGTCCAACACAAACAGGATCATGTACATCAGACGGCCTCCTTTTCATCGGTTGGCTCAGACGCGCTGACTGCGATTTCAGGTGCATGTTTTTCCCTGGGGATCATCCAGCGTAACAAAGGCGGGGTCACCAATGTGGTCACCAGAACCATACCCACAACGGCGGAGAACTCCGCTGTGGTGACCAGGCCTTCGGTCAAACCCAGGCTGGCGACGATCAGCCCGACCTCGCCGCGCGAGACCATTCCGACGCCGAGCTGGAGCCCTTCGCGCCAGGTCATCCCGCCCAACCTGGCGCCCAGACCCGCTCCGACCCATTTGGACGCCACGGCCACGGCCGAAACCGCCAGGACCAGCCAGAGGTCGCGCAAGTCAAGCCCGCGCAGGTCCACGTTCAGGCCGATGTTGACGAAAAAAACCGGCACGAACAGGCCATAAGCCAGGGCGGGAACGCTGGCCTCGAGCTGGCTCTTCTCGGGGGTGCGGGCAAACATCAGTCCGGCAACGAAGGCTCCGGTGATGGCAGCCATGCCGCCCAGCAGCTCGGCGCCCAGGGCAAAGACCAGCAGGATCACCAGGGCGAGGGTGAGCGTCCCCTGGCTGATCCCCAGGTCGGAGACCTTGCGGGCGATCCAGGGGAGGAGCAGCAGGCCGAAGGCGGCCGAAAGGATCAGGAAGGCGAGCATACGGGCAAAGACCAATAAGATCGGCCCCAGGCCCGGCTGGCCGGATTCTAAGGCCAGGAAGCCTGAAAGCAGCAGGATGACCAGGATGTCGTCGAACACCGCCGCGCCCAGCAAGCCCAATCCGACGCGGCTGCGCAGCACGCCGAGTTCCATGAGCGTCTGTGCAGAGATGCTCACACTGGTGGCGCCCATGGACAAGCCGAGAAAGACGGCTGCGTCAGCGCCCATATTGAATCCTTCACCGAGCAGCCAGCCGAAAAAAACCGGCAGGATCACCCCGATCGAGCCAGCCAAAGCGGAGACGCGCATGCTGCGGGCCATCTCGCTCAGGTGCAGCTCGAGGCCGGCGATGAACATGAGCAACAGCACGCCCAACTCGGCCAATTGATTGATCACCTCGCCCAGGTGGGCATCGGTGATAAATTGGAGATGAGTGATGTCCAGCAGGGTGGGTCCGAGAAGCAAGCCCACCAGAAGCTCACCGAGCACAGAAGGCTGGCCAAAGCGGGCGGCTAGATAGCCCGCTGCCTTGGCGGCCAGCAAGATGACGATTAAAGAAAAAGCGAGCTGGAGGAAAGGAGACATCGATAGCGCGTCCTGTTTCAGGGAAGGTGCCAAGCTTCCCTAGTTTACCATATAAAAAACACTGCAAACCGGCTGGCCTTTGCGCTATACTTCACATGCGAAAATTGTCACGAAGGGTTTATATGAGCATCGAGGAAGAGTACAAGCGCTGGGAAGAAACCGTCCTACGCCCGGCAAGGGAAAAGATGCCGGATCGCAAACCAGAGTTCAAAACGCCATCCGGCATTCCGCTGCCGCCCATTTTGATTCCGGAGGAGATTGATTATCTGCAGCAACTTGGTTTCCCCGGGGAATTTCCTTTCACGCGCGGTGTGCAGCCCAGCATGTACCGCGGCCGTCTGTGGACGATGCGCCAGTATGCTGGCTTTGCCAGCGCGGAAGAATCCAACCGCCGCTTTCATTATCTGCTTTCGCAAGGACAGACCGGCCTTTCAGTGGCCTTCGATCTACCCACCCAGGTGGGATATGATCCCGACCATCCCATGGCGGAGGGAGAGGTGGGACGGGTGGGCGTATCGGTCTTTTCGCTGGACGACATGAAGATCCTGTTTCGCGGCATCCCCCTGGACCAAGTCTCGACCAGCATGACCATCAATGCTCCGGCGGCCATCTTGCTGGCGATGTACATCGCGGTGGGCAAGGACCAGGGCGTCAGTGTGCACAAACTGCGCGGGACGATTCAGAACGATATTCTCAAAGAGTACATCGGGCGCGGCACATATATCTTCCCGCCCGAGCCTTCCATGCGGCTGATCACGGATGTGTTCAAATACTGCGAACAAGAGATACCGCGTTGGAACACGATCAGCATTTCGGGATACCACATCCGCGAAGCCGGGTCAACGGCTGTCCAGGAGGTCGCCTTTACCCTGGCGAACGCGATTGCCTATGTTCAGGCGGCTATTGACGCCGGCCTGGATGTGGACCGCTTTGCGTCCCAGCTCTCGTTCTTTTTCTCGGCTAACAATCATTTCTTCGAGGAAGTGGCCAAATTCCGCGCGGCGCGGCGCATGTGGGCGCGGATCATGCGCGAACGCTTCGGGGCACGGGACCCGCGTTCGTGGATGCTGCGCTTCCACAGCCAGACTTCCGGGTCTTCGTTGACCGCCCAGCAGCCTGAGAACAACATCGTGCGGGTGGCGCTCCAGGCGCTGGCGGCGGTGATGGGGGGGACGCAATCGCTGCACACGAACAGCATGGATGAAGCACTGTGGCTGCCGACCGAGCGCTCGGTGCGCACCGCCCTGAGAACCCAGCAGATCATCGCCCATGAAACAGGCGTAGCCGATGTGATCGACCCGCTGGCCGGTTCCTATCTGGTGGAACACCTGACCGATGAGATCGAGCGGCGCGCGCAGGGATATTTATGCAAGATCGATGAGATGGGCGGGGCGCTGGCCGCCATCGAGAACGGTTACCTGGTGAACGAGATTCAGGACGCCGCCTACACCTACCAGAAAGCCATCGAGAGCGGCGAAGCGCTGGTGGTGGGAGTGAACGCATTCCAGGTCGAGGAGCAGGTGGAGCTGGAACGGTTGAAGGTGAACCCGGAGATCGAACAGCATCAGCGCGCCCGTTTAGCTGAGCTGCGCGCCCGCCGCGACCAAGCCAGAGTCAGTGAACTGCTGACTCGCCTGGAAAAGGCGGCCCGCGGCAGCGAGAACCTGATGCCCCTGTTCATTGCCTGCGTGGAAGGTGACGTGACGCTGGGTGAGATATGCGGCGTATTGCGCTCCGTGTGGGGGGAGTACCAGCCGCCGGCGTGGAATTAGATGCCCGAAGATCGGCGAGAGGGAGAAGGATGGCCAGGATTAAGAAAATCAATCACGTGGCGATCGTGGTGGCGGAAATCGAATCCGCGCTGACATTCTGGCGCGACGCCCTGGGCCTGGAGGTGGATCATATCGAGGAGGTGCCCTCCCAGAAGTCGGTGGTAGCCTTCCTGCCTCTTGGGGAGAGCGAAGTCGAGCTGGTCAAGCCCGCCACGGAGGACAGCGGCGTAGCCAAATTCCTGGCCGAGCGGGGCGGCGGTATGCATCACATCTGCTTCGAGGTGGATGACATCGAGGACATGTTAGGAGAGCTGAAGGCTAAAGGCGTGCGGCTGATCAACGAGACGCCGCTGGAGCTTCCAGGGAGGAAGATGGCCTTCGTCCATCCCAAAGCGGCAGGGGGTGTGCTGGTCGAGCTGTACGAAGTGACTAAATAACGGGCATAATCCTTTATAATATACGGGTTCTGGATAGGCGCGTAGAGGCGTAGCAAGCTGCGCGCCTTTGTTCATCATTGGACTAAGGAAAGAAATGGATCAAGAATTACTGGTTGAATCAACGCGCATGGGGACTATCCGCCGCCACTGGGCCTGGCACGGATGGCTGGGTCTGGTGCTGGTTGCCGTGTTCTGGCCGCTCAACTGGCTGGCGCCCGGTTTGCGGACTTTGTGGGCATTCTTGCCCTTATGGGTGGGCTATGCGCTGGTGATGGATGCGTTGGTGCTACAGCGTAAGGGCACTTCGTTGATCACCCGCTCGTGGCGCAGGTTCGCTGCGCTATACATCGTGTCGATCCCAACCTGGTGGTTGTTCGAGGTTTTCAACTGGCGGGTGCAGAGCTGGCACTACCTCGGCACGGAGACGCTCAGCCCGTTTTCGTTTTTCATATTCGCCAGTATCAACTTCTCGACGGTCATACCGGCCGTATTCGAGGCGGCTGAACTGGCGTCCACATTCGGCTTTATCCGCAAGGCGAAAACGTGGATGGTCATCCGTGGAGATCGTCGGACTGCCATGCGTTTTTTCCTGGCGGGCTGGATCATGCTGGCGCTGATGCTGGCCTGGCCGCGTTACTTTTACCCCTTCCTATGGCTGTCGGTCTTCTTCATCCTTGAACCAATCAACATCTGGCTGGGGAACCGCTCGCTGACGCGCTGGCTGGAGCAGGGTGATTGGCGGCCGGTGTATGCGCTGTGGATTGGCGTGTGGATCACCGCGTTCTTCTGGGAGATGTGGAATTACTTCGGCTGGCCGAAGTGGGTCTATAGTGTGCCTGGGGTAAGCTTCCTGCACGTGTTCGAAATGCCGTTGATCGGTTATTTGGGCTATCTGCCTTTCTCGCTGGAGCTGTTCGCTGTGTACCATCTGGCAGTTGGCCTGGTGGGGGAGAAGCACAGCGAGTACGTGCAGATCGCGCCATAAAAGGGTTCGCGGGACATCCGGCTCAGGTCAAATAGAGCGGCAATCTGACGATGAGCACTTTCAAGGATTTCCACGCCTCGCCGGATGCAAGCGAAGGCGACCGAACCATGTACGCCGTGCTGGGAGCCGAGAATGGCATCACTTTCATGGCGGCGGATACCCCCCAACGGGTGGAGAACCGGCCGGGGATGAGTTTGAATATGTCACTTTTTTCAGATGAAACCATGCCAGCGAAAACCGGTTCCAGTCACCTTTTCAGCCAGATCAGCACCCACGCGGCGCTGAAGAGCAAGATGAAACCATTGACGTAAAAAGGAAAAGCGTGGCCGGCGGCGTCATACAGCCAGCCGCCCAGTAAAGGGCCCAAGGTGGCGCCCATGCTGGAAGCAAAGGTATAAAAACCATACCCCTGGCCGCGGACCTGGCTGCCGGTCAGATCGGCCACCAGGGCCTCCTGGGCGGGAGAAGCCAGGCTGAAGCCGGCCGCCTCGAGCACCCAGAGGACCGCTAACCAGAGGATGCCGGGCGCAATGGGGATCAGCAAGGAAACGACGGCTGCGCTGGTCAATCCCACCGCTATCATACGCGGGCGGTCAAACCGATCGCTCAAACGGCCAAAACCGGGCGGGAGAAAGGAATACGCCAGGCCGGCTGGGATATAGGCCATGGCCAGATAACGGAGATCCATGGTAAAGCGGTCTTGCAGGAAAACCAGCACGAGCGGGCTGACCATGGCGGTCGAGGCCCCGGTGGTAAAGACGATCAACATGAGTCTGAGCAATGGTCCAACAGCAATGACCTGACCGTCGGTGGAGAGTTGAGCCGATGGACGCGTCTCGGGTATAGTACGGAAAGCAAGCAGAGCGGCGGACAGGGCAGCCAGACTATAGGCAGCGAACAGCAATTTCCAGCCTGTACCTAAGGAGACGGAGAAGAACAGAGCCAGGCCGACCAATGCGCCGATCATGCCACCTTGAGCCGAAGACGCGTCAACCAGGCCCACTGCCCGCCCGCGGCTGGTCTCGCTCAATTCGGTCGCGATGGTGTAGGCAGGGATCCAGAGGAGTGAGGAGCCCAAGCCCTGCACCAGGCGGGCGGCGTAGAGCAGGGGTAGGTCGTTTGCGAAGGCGAACAAGGCCAGCGAGAGGGCGTAGACGAGGAGAGCCACCACCAGGAATGGCTTGCGGCCAAGCCGATCGAGGCCCCAACCGACCACCGGGCGCGCCAGCATGGTGACCATGAAGAAGACGGAAAAAAGCCCCCCAATTTCAGTGGCCGAAGCGCCAAGTTGTTTGGAGTATATAGGGAGCAGGAAATTTAGGACGGCAATTGCGAGTGAACCCAGCAGGATTGATCGCAGCAGGGCGGTTTGAATGGAAGTAGAGGTTCGAGCGAGGGGAGGATCATCCTTCATGGCTGACATTTTAACCCAGACGGCAGATCCAGGGAGAAGATATCTTATGAGTTAATACCTGATGGACTTGGTATAATTATATATTGCACTTTGCAGCAGGTATTAGCACGCATGTTCCTGAAACGATCGTGCTATAATGAGGGCAATCCCTCTTCTAAAGGTTCGTATGGCTCAAAACAGTATTCACGTGGTTGGGGCGCGGGAGCATAATCTGAAAAACATTAGCGTTGACATCCCGCGCGACAAGCTGGTGGTGATCACCGGGCTGTCGGGATCGGGTAAATCCTCGCTGGCCTTCGACACGATCTTCGCCGAGGGTCAGCGGCGTTATGTCGAGTCGCTCTCAGCCTATGCGCGTCAGTTCCTCGGGCAGATGGACAAGCCCGATGTGGATTACATTGACGGCCTTTCGCCGGCGGTGTCCATCGACCAGAAGGCCACCTCGCACAACCCGCGTTCGACAGTCGGAACGGTGACCGAGGTGTACGATTACCTGCGCCTGCTTTTTGCGCGCGTGGGAATACCGCACTGTCCGGTGTGTGGACGGGTGGTGGAGCGTCAGTCGGCCCAAGAGATCGTGGACCGCGTTGAGGCGCTGCCGGAAGGCAGCCGTCTGCTGATCCTGGCGCCGATCGTGCGCGGGCGCAAAGGCACCTACCAGGCGGTCTTCGATGAGATTCGCAAATCCGGATTCGTGCGCGTGCGGGTGGACGGGGTGGTTCACAGCCTGGACGAAGAAATCAGCCTGGACCGTTACAAGATTCACAACATCGAAGCGGTCGTCGATCGCATCGTCCTTAACCGCCCCGAAAGCGAGGAAGAAGCCCGGCAAGCGCGCTCGCGGCTGACCGATTCGATCGAGACGGCTCTAAAGGTTGGCGAGGGCTTCGTAATTGTGCAAAACCTCTCGACCGACCCGCCCAAGGATCTGCAGTTTTCTGAGCACCTGGCCTGCCCTGAGCACGGCACGACCCTGCCGGAAATCGAGCCGCGCACCTTTTCTTTCAATACACCCCACGGCGCCTGTCCTGAATGCCAGGGACTGGGCAGCAAGCTGGAGATCGACCCCGATCTGCTCATCCCCGACCCGGACCGCTCGCTGGAAGAAGGCGCCATCGCCGCCATGGAATGGAACGGCCCACGCGAGCAGATCAGCTATTACTGGCAGATGGTCGAAGCGGTGGCGCGCCATTACCACATTGATCTGGACCGGCCGGTGCGCGAAATTCCCAAAGAGAAGCTGGACAAAATCCTATATGGGACGAATGGCGAGCAAATCACCATTCACATTCACGGACGCAACGACCGCCAGTCCACTTTCCAGACCTCTTTCGAGGGCATTGTCCCCAACCTGGAACGGCGCTACCGTGAGACGAATTCCGATTACGTCCGCTCGAAGATCAGTGAATTCATGACCGACCGGCCGTGTCCGGCCTGCAAGGGGGCGCGTCTGCGCCCGGAAGCTCTGGCTGTCACCGTGGACGGCGCCAACATCATTGAGGTGACCCACTGGCCGGTGGTTCGAACGCTGGAATGGGTCAAACGTCTTTCGGGTGCTGATACACCCCTCACGCCCCGCCAGCAGACCATCTCGGAGCGCATCCTGAAGGAGATCAGCGCGCGGTTGGGCTTCCTGGTGGACGTGGGATTGGACTACCTGACCCTGGATCGCTCGGCTGCCAGCCTGTCGGGCGGGGAAGCCCAGCGCATCCGGCTGGCAACCCAGATCGGTTCCCGGCTGATGGGCGTGCTCTATGTGCTGGATGAACCCTCGATTGGCCTGCACCCGCGTGACAACGGTCGTCTGCTGGCAACGCTGAAAAACCTGCGCGACCTGGGTAATACCGTGCTGATGGTCGAGCATGACGACGAAACCATCCGCGAGGCGGATTGGATCATCGACCTGGGGCCGGGGGCGGGCGAGAACGGCGGCTACGTGGTAGCGCAGGGCACGTTGGAGAACATCCTGGCCTCGCCCGATTCGCTCACTGGCGCATATCTGTCGCGACGCCGGCGAGTGCCGGTGCCGGAGCGGCGCCGCACCGGCAACGGCAAGCATCTGCGCATTGTCAAGGCCCGCGCCAACAACCTGAAGGATCTGACCGTGGACATCCCGCTGGGCAAGCTGGTGTGCATCACTGGCGTCTCGGGTTCGGGCAAGTCCACGCTGATCGTCGACGTGCTGTACAAGGCGTTGGCGCGGGAGCTGAACGGCGCGCACACCCAGCCGGGGGAGTACGAGCGCATCGAAGGCCTGGAGCATCTGGACAAGGTAATCAACATTGACCAGTCGCCGATCGGGCGCACGCCGCGTTCCAATCCGGGCACCTACACTGGCCTGTTCGACGAGATCCGTAAGCTGTTCGCCGAACTGCCCGAAAGCAAGATGCGGGGTTATAAAGCCGGGCGTTTCTCGTTCAACGTGCATGGGGGGCGATGCGAGGCCTGCCAGGGGCAGGGCCAACTGCGCATCGAGATGCAGTTCCTGCCGGACGTGTACGTGCCCTGCGACGTTTGTCACGGGGCGCGATTCAACCGCGAGACGCTGCAGGTGCACTTCAAGGGTCTCTCCATCGCGGACGTGCTGGAGACCACCGTGGACCGGGCGACCGAGCTGTTCTCGGCGTTTCCCTCTATTATGAATAAGCTGCAGACTCTGCAAGATGTAGGTCTTGGCTACATCAAGATCGGCCAGCCGGCGCCGACCCTGTCGGGCGGGGAGGCGCAACGAGTCAAACTCAGCCGCGAACTCTCCCGCCGGGCGACCGGATGCACGCTCTATGTACTGGACGAACCCTCGGTTGGCCTGCACGCCGCCGATGTGCATAAGCTGATCGAGGTGTTGCAGCGTCTGGTGGACGCCGGCAACAGCGTGCTGATCATCGAGCACAACCCAGACATCATCAAGGTGGCCGACTATATCATTGACCTGGGGCCAGAAGGCGGCGATCGCGGCGGCGAAGTCATCGCAACCGGCACGCCGGAAGAGGTGTGCGCCAATCCAAGGTCCTTCACCGGGCAGTTCTTGAAAGCCTATCTACAGGCCGAACGCGAGAGCATTCAGCAGGCTGTTTGAAGCCAGACCTGAAGCGTTGAATCCGTCCGCTCTACCTTTGAGTATGCCAGACAGGGCTATAGGATAAAAATAACCCTGGCGCGCTTTGCAGGATGCCCCGCATGTACCGGTAGAAACTGCGTTCGCAGCAGATGGGCGGGTGGATGCATCGGCAGATGGCGGGGGAACTCAAACAAGAATTCGTCGTCTTTGATATGAGCAAGATTCCGCCTGATCCATGGTCGACTCGCCTAATCCAAAAACATCAGGTAGAATAAGGGTCGGTTAGACCGTATTCCGCGAACTGAAAATGGCGGACCGTGTCCGCGTATGAATTGTGATGCGCGGATATAGAATCCCTATCCAGGAAAAATCATGAGTAACAAGTCCTCTGCCCAGAATATCATTCGATCCTACCGCAAACGCCAGCAAATGGGCCCGTTCTTGATCGGCGGGCTGGCTGTTCTGCTGGCGGTGGTGGGCATCCTGGTGCTGGTGATCTGGCTCACCGGCCCTAATCGGCCGGCGTTTGCCTTCCTTGGCCCCAGGACGCCTACACCCACGGCCACCTTCACTCCGGCCCCGCCCACATCGACGCCCACCGCATCCCTGACTCCCACTGCCTCCAACACACCTACTGCAACCGCCACCTTCACCCCCTCTGGCCCGTTCCAGTACCAGGTTCAGGAAGGCGATACCTGCTTCGACCTGGCGGAGAAATTCAAGGTCGACTTGCTCGTGCTGCTGGCGATCAATAATTTCAACGACCCCAAGAATCCCTGTCCGATCAAGGCTGGGGATACGATTTATATCCCCGGCCCGGATACACAGCTCCCCACAGCCACAGCCATACCGACCAATTTTCGCGGCGACATCACTTACGTCGTGCAGGCCGGCGACAACCTGTTCCTCATCGCCGCGCGGTTCAACAGCACGGTCGATTCGATCCGCGCCAAGAACAAGCTGAAGAGCGACAACATTACCGTCGGCCAGACGTTGATCATTGCGGTCAATATCGCTACACCTGTGCCCACCAAAGCACCCACTAGCACGCCGGCGCCTAATCTGTTCTTCACCCCCACACTGCCATTTACCACTACCCCCACGGCCACGTCGACCGTAACGCCTTTACCCTGACCTCTTCATCAGCCGATGGAAGACCCGGGGATCCCGCTTGGATGCAGGGGATCCCCTCTTCGTAAGCCCTGACGAAGACCAAACTCGATGATTCCCGAAACCGCCCAAGATAAGAAAAGCCCCCGCCCGGCGCAGCGTTTGGCGGCGGTCGTCCTTGGCCTGGCCATTCTGGGGATAGCCGCGGCTGCCGCCGTGTTCCCCGTATCGCTGGCGCGCGGATACGCGATCCTGGCGGCCTGGGCTACCCTGGCCCTTAGCCTGTACCTGGAAGGGTTGGCTTTCCTTTTCCTGGGCGTCTTCTTTTCCGCGCTGACGGAATTCTATCTTTCCCGGGAGTGGTTGAGACGGTTTATCCCTCGAGCGCCGTTGCCGGCGGCGCTGGCCGGCGTGCTGCTGGGGCTGTCCTTCCCCGCCGCCGGAGCAGGGGCTGCGCCGCTGGCGCGCCGCCTGGCGCGCCTGGGAGCGCCGGTTCCGACTGTGGGCGCTTTCCTGCTGGCAGCCGGGGCGCTCAACCCCATCACCCTGCTTTCAGGCCTGGCAGGGGGCGCAGCGGGCACCCTCTTTTGGAGCTGGCTGGGCACGGTCTTCACCGCGGCGGCCCTGAGCGCCGCTGTTCTTGGTCTGCACCCACAAGCAGAGAGCACACTCGCTGCGGGGGTCGAAAGCGCCGCGCAGCCGGAGGCGGATAGTGAGGACGTACGGCGAGGCGGGCGGTTCAGATTGGCGCTGCGGGCTGCCGCCGATGAGCTGGTCGATTTCGGCGTGTATCTGCTGGCCGGATGCGGTCTGGCCGCCCTGGCGCAGATGCTGGTGCCTCAGACCGCCCTGGCGCCTGCGGGGCACGCGCCGCTGGCCGTAATGCTGGGCGCCGCCGTCTGGGGAACAATCTTCTCGCCCGGCCTTGTGGGCGGGGCGGCAGCCATACGAGGGCTGGCTGGCGTATTCCCCGCCGGCGGCCTGCTGGTTCTGCATTCGGCGTCCACAAGCCTGGCGCTCCAGAACCTGCCGCTGGCGCTACGCGTTTTCAGGCTCCGCTATGCGGCTTATCTGGCAATCCTCTTCCTGGGTTTGATCCTTCTGGCGGGGGTGAGCCTCGCCGCGCTGGGCGCGAGATGAGGCAGGGAAAATGAAGCGGCGCGCGTACCGCACGCTACAGGCGCTGATCCTGGCCACACTGGGACTGTTAACCCTCATTCTGATCTGGGAGGGAACGGTATTGAGTTATCTGGGAGCGGCGATGATCCCCCTGGAGCTGCTGGCCGGCTTCGGGCTGCTGGCCCTGGCGCAGGCGGCTTTGTCCGCCCGCGGGCAGGGAGAAGGACCGCTCCCCGACCGGGCGGGGTGGAAGCTGGCGCTGCTGGCGCTGCCCATCCTGCTGGCAGCCGTGGCGCTCGAGCGCCCATTGGGTGCGGCGGCGCTGGGCGGCCGTCTGCTGAACCCCCGCGCGGCGGCTATCGCAAGGAGCGGTCTGCCTGCTCCCAGCTCTCTCCCGCCGGAGGAGCGGAATCTCAGGGATTGGGCCGCGGCTATGGCCGAAGCCCCTCTGCCCGCCGATTTGAACGGCCTGCCGGCCTCGGTGAATGGTTTCGTGGCGCATGATGCGCGCCTGGGGCGGGGACGCTTCTGGCTGGCGCGCTACGCGGTTGGCGGCGGGTTGGGCGGCGCGCTGGCTTACGCAGCGGCGGTGGACTGGCCGGCGGCGGGGGACTTCCCGGATGACGAATGGGTGCGCGTCGAAGGCACCATGGATGCGCTGGAATGGGATGGGCGCGCCTTCCCGCTCATCCACGCGCAGCGGGTGGTGCCTGTCCAGGCGCCAACAGCGCCCTATCTGGCGCCTTGAGATGAGCGCGAGACGATTTCACTTTACCGTCCTGGCACTCATGGCCGCGCTGGCCGCGGCCATTTTGGGGCTGAGCCGGCTCGCCGCGCGGCAGTCCAATCCGCCGGCGCGGCCGCAATGGGTGGTCTTTCTGGCGCCGCCTGGAGGCGCCATGGAGGTCTGGGCGCGTCCGCTGGACGGCGGCCAGGCGGTGCAGCTCAGTCATACGGATGGCAAAGTGTTGGGTTTCACCACCGCGCCGGACGGGAAGCGCATCGCTTATGTGGTCGAAAACGGTCAGGGCGGGGCCGACCTGTGGCTGATGGGCCGCCAGGGCGAGAATCCGCACCGCCTGGTGGACTGTGGGGCGCAGGCGTGCTTCTCGCCGGCCTGGTCGCCGGACGGGGTACGCATCGCTTACAGCCGCGGTCCGTTGACGACCGCCTACTCGCCGACGCGCGCCGATCGAGTGTGGACGGTCGAGGCGGCGAGCGGGCGCACGGCACCGCTCTACCAGGACGCGGCTATCAGCGGCAGCCAGCCGAGCTGGTCGCCGGACGGGCGGCGCATTGCCAGCTACGATGCGGCGGCCGGGGCCATCCGCGTGCTGGATCTGCGCAGCGGCCACCAGGACGTCTTCCAGACCGACGCAGTCGGCGTCACATGGTCCCCGGACGGGCAGGAGTTGTTTTATAATGTCGCCGAGTACATCGGCGAGCAGCCGCATTCGGACGTGTACCGCGCTGATCTAACGAACGCCGCGACGGCGCCCTTCATCCAGGACGACGCCGAGCGGGTGGACTGCGCCCTGCCGGCCTGGTCGCCCGATGGACGGGATGGGGTCATCGCCTGCCGTCCGGGCAACCCGGAGGCCGAGCGTCTGCTCTACCTGATCGGGCTGGACGGAAAGATGATGAGCGCTCTCCCGCTTAACCCGGCTTACAATTACTCGGCGTACCGCTGGGACGCCGCCGGGGAGGCGCTGCTCTTCCAGCGCTTCCGTCTGGAGGGAGCGCAGTCCGCGCCGGATGTGCTGGTGTGGCAGCGGGATAGCGGGCAGGTGAAGGTGGTCGTCCAGGGTGCGGCGCTGCCCGCCTGGTTGCCGTAAAGATGAAGGAGGATCGCCCAAAGACATGAAGCTGCCCTCGTTCTTGAGCCGCCAGAGAGGGGTCGCCCCGGCCCAGCCCCAGCGCCTTTACCGCTGGATCGACCTGGTCACGGCGGCCTTTGTAGGCGTGCTGATCATCTCAAACGTGGCCTCGACCAAGATTCTGCTGCTGGGCCCGTTCACCTTCGACGGCGGCACGGTGCTCTTTCCGCTGGCGTACATCTTCGGCGATGTGTTGACCGAGGTGTACGGTTACCGGCGCTCGCGGCGGGTGATCTGGACGGGCTTCACCTGGCTGTTTATCGCCGCGCTGGTATTCTCGATCGTGGATCACCTGCCGCCCGCCCCCGGCTGGACGCTGCAGGAGAGCTTCCACGCCATCCTCGGACAGACGCCGCGCATTGTGCTGGCCAGCCTGGTGGCCTATTTCTCGGGCGAGTTCTCCAACAGTTTCGTGCTGGCCAAGATGAAGCTGCTCACCCGCGGGCGCTGGCTGTGGACGCGCACCATCGGTTCGACCCTGGTGGGCGAGGCGGTTGATACGGCTCTCTTCCTGAGCATCGCCTTCCTGGGGGTGCTGCCGCCTGGCCTGCTACAATCGGTGTTCATATCCAATTACATCTTCAAGTGCGGGGTGGAAACCTTCTTCACGCCCATCACCTATGCGGTGGTGGCCTTCCTCAAGCGCGCCGAGCAGGAGGATTATTACGATTACGGCACGGATTTCAACCCGTTCAACCTGAGGGAGGTTTGAAGAAAGGCATCAGCGGTCGGTGGTCGGTTGTGAGTTGTAGGGAAAGGCGGGCAATAGATCGAGCAATCCAAACAGCCAGCAGCAAAGGTGCGTCGCCGATGCACCTTACCGCTTCGGCTCCATCGCCAGCGCGGATTGGATCTCTTCCTGAACCTGCGGGTCGCTCTCCACCTGGGCGGCCTGCTCCAGCAAAGCATGCGCCTGGCGGCCGCCGATGCGCCCCAACGCCCAGGCGGCATGGGCGCGCACCAGCGGCTCGGACTCGCCTAACAGCGCCTGTCCCAGGTCGGGGACAGCTGCCGGGTCGCCAGCGTTGCCCAGCGCCACGGCGACGTTGCGCAGGTAGCCTTGACGACGTGCTCGGCGCAGGGGGCTGCGCTTAAACCTTTGGTTGAATTCCTCGCGGCTAAGATGCAGCTCCGCGCGCAGGTCGGGCCGGGGGGCGCCGGGAGCGGGGCGGAAGGCCGGGTCGATCGCCTCCGGGTCGCGCGGGGCGAAGCGGACGTTCCATGGGCAGACGATCTGGCACACATCGCAGCCGAAGACCCAGTCGCCGATCGACTCCCGTAATTCGGGCGGAATGGCGCCTTTATTCTCGATGGTCAGGTAAGAGATGCAGCGCTCGGCGTCCAAGGTGCGGTCGGGCAGGATGCAGGCCGTTGGGCAGGCTTCGATGCAGCGCGTGCAGCTACCGCAGCGATCGGAGGTGAAGGACGCGTCCGGGGCGAGCTGCACGTTCAGCAGCAGCTCGGCCAGGAAGAAATAGGAGCCAAACTGCGGGTTGATCAGGCAGGTGTTCTTGCCGATCCAGCCAAGGCCGGCGCGCTGGGCCAGGTCGCGCTCCAGAAGCGGGCCGGTGTCGGTGTAGGCTTTCCAAAGCAGCGGCTCTTCGATCTTCGATTCGATGAAGGCAGCCAGGGCCTCCAGGCGGGGGAGCAGTACCTGGTGATAGTCCTCCCCCCAGGCATAGGCAGCCACGCGGCCGCGCCCGGACTCGGGTGGCTCGGCGGAGGCAGGGGCGTACAGAGCGCCCAGCAGCAGGATGGAGCGGCACTCGGGCAGGATGCGGCGCGGGTCGGCGCGTCGCTGACGCGAAGGCTCGCTGGCGAGGTAGGTCATGCCCGCCTGGCGGCCCTCCTCCAGCCAGCGAGCGAAGACGGCAAGATGGGGCGGCGGGTCAGGTGTGGTCACCCCGACCAGGGCAAAGCCAAGGCGCTTTGCCTCGGCTTTGACGGCATCGGTCAGTGCGTTCGCTCCCTCAAAGGTCATTGACCTTGCGGCCTTTGCCAGGCAGGGCTAGGGCGTAGGCGTCTGGGTTGGGGCAGGCGTATCGGTAGGCGCACTGGTGGGGGTCGAGGTCATCTCAACCACATCGATGACCACGGAGACGGGGAAGAAATTGACCCCGTCGGCGTTGCGCAGGACGTAGTTGCCCTGGTAGGTGCCGGTCGTGCTGGGGGCGGTCAACTGCATTACGATGTCGACCTGCTCGCCAGGCTTAACCGTTTTGGTCAGGTTGAGGTCGTTCGGCCCGCCCATTCTCGTGCCGCTGTAAAACACCAGACTGTAGGCGGTGGTCCAGGTGGTGGTGCCCACATTCTTCAGCGTCCATGATTTGGTGAAGGTGGTGCCGGGGGCCATTTTGGTGTGATCCGGGATGGTTTCGCCGATGAACTGGGCGCGGTCGGGGACGCCTGTGCTGGTGGCAGTGGCCAGCGGTACGGGGGTATCGGATGGGGTGGCGGGGGTAGCGGTCGGTTGAGGGGTATCGGTGGCGGGCGGTGTATTGGTCGGCGAAGGGGTCAACTGCGCCACGCGGGTCATCTCGGCCTGGACGGTGGCGGCGGCGGCCGTCACAATCGCGTTCGGGTCGGGAGTAGGGGTGGCGGGGGTGCTCTTACAGGCGGTCAACAGGAGACCGGCGACAACTATCAGCATCCCCGCAGAGCGGATCAAACGGAACATTCTGGGTCCTCCATCAGTTGATTGCGAATCAGGCGCGTGCCTGGTCAAGGCGCGCGAGATGTTATTGTCCGGCAGGCGGCAGGAATTGTCAAGGGTGGTCGACTCAGCCGGAGCGGCCGGTCAGGGCCGAAAAGTAGCGCTTCAGGTTGAAAGGCTGGCCGGAGAGCAGCGTCTGAGCGCGGAACATGCCGGCCACCGCGCGTACCACCAGCAAAGCGGTCAGGGCGAGCAGCCCTGCCGCCAGCAGGGGCTGCCAAAGGGGCAGATTAGCGGCCGCCAGGCGGGTCATCATCGCCGCCGGGGCGGTGAACGGGAAAATGCTGATGGCCGTTGCCAGTGGGCCGAGAGGATTTTGGATGAGGGTGTTGATGAACATCATCGGCACGACCATCGGCAGGATGACGACCATGGTGGCCTGGCTGGCCTCGCGCAGGTTGGGAACCAGGGCGCCGATAGCGGCCATCAGGCTGGCGTACAGAGCGTAGCCCAGCAGAAAGAACACCAGGCCCCACACCAGAATTGTGGCAGGGAGCTGGAAGGCGGCGGGCAAATTGAAGGCCTGCCCGCTCAGGCGCAGCAGCAGGAAACCCGATCCCGACCAGAGCATGGTTTGCAGCAGACCGGCCATTCCCAGGGCGATGATCTTGCCGGCCAGCATCTGGGTTGGAGAGACCGAGACCAGCAGGATCTCCAGTACGCGGTTCTGCTTTTCGGCGGTGACGCTGTTGAGCATCAAACTGGATGAGGTCAGGATCAGGATGTAGAACAGGAATGAAACGATATAGGGCAAGAAGAAAGTGAGCGGGTTCTCCTGCTCGCGCTGCGGCTGGTCACCCAGGAAGACTCGCTCGGCCTGGATGGGCTGGTCGTAAAGCCGCACGAGGACGTCGTTCCCGGCCAGCAAATTGTAGTGAAGCAGCGAGAGGAACGGCTGGGCCTGGCTCAACGCAGCGATCGGATTGAAGTCCGGGCGCACGCACACGACCTTTCCGGTGGCCATGAAGTCCTCAGCGACGACGTAATAGGCGCCGATGCGCCCGGCCTGCAAAGCCTGGCGTGCAGCGGCTTCGTCCGGGAAGGACAGCAGCGAACCCGGCTTGATCTCGGGCGGGATGCGGGTGATCAGACCGCTGTGGTCCACGTACCCCTCGGCGACCTGTTTGGAGGGAGAGGAAAACAGCTCGCGCACGGGCTGCAGGCCGCCCTGGCCAAGGGAGGCGATCACCAGCACGACGATGAAGGACACCAGCGGGAGCAGGAAGAGGGTGAAGAGGAACGACTTGCGCGTGACAATAGAGATGAATTCGTTCTTGAGCACCAGCAGGGTTTTCATGGCGTTCCCTCAACCGGCGCGGGCGAAAATCTCGCGCAGGCTCAAGCGTTTGCCGTAACGCAGCATGCCCAGGCGGAAGACGCGCGCAGACAGGGCGACGGCCCCTCCGGCGCACAGCAGCAGCAAGATCAAGTTGGCGGCAAGCTGCAAGGTGGGGATCTGGGTGAAAGCCGCCCGGAGAGTAAGGGCGACCGGCGCGGTGAGCGGGAAGAAGCTCAGCCCGACCGCCAGGGGGCCATTGGGGTTGATCATCATCGGGTAGATCAGCCAGAGGGGGACGAACACCGGCAGGGTGAACAGGCCGGAGATCTGCTGCGCCTCGCGGCTTTCGGTCACTGTGGCGCCGATAGCGGCCATGAGCGCGGCGATCAGGACGAAGGAGGGCAGCAGGATGGCGATGGTCAGGGCAACAAAATATGGGCTGAGGTGGAGATTGAGGAGCCAGCCGAACGAGTTCTGGCTGATAAAAACGCCTGCGGCGATGAACAATACCCATACCAATAGCTGCGTCAGGCCCACGCTCAGGTTGCCGGCGATCTTGCCGGCCATCAACTGGCCCGGAGAGAGGGAGGTCACGATGATCTCCATGGTGCGGTTTTCCTTCTCCTCCACGACCGCCTGGAGGAGATAGCCCCCGCTGGTCATGACCGCTATCATAAAAAGGATACCCGTGAGGATGGGCAGGACGATGTTGTACCACTCATCCTGGCCCATGCTCCGCGAGCCGTCCAGGGAGACGATCTCGAGGCGGGCGCCTTCGCTTAACCTTTGCACAATATCCGCCGGCTGGCCGGCGGTCAGGTTAGCGCGCAGGAAAGCAGTAAAGCGGGCCTGGGCGCTTTCATCGGGATCCTTGAAGGAAACCAGGCGCACGTGGCCGGTTTGGAGGTAATCTGGCGCAAGGACGTAATAGGCCTGGATACGCTTGGCGTCGAGAGCGGCGCGGGCGGCCGCCTCGTCCGAGAAGGCCAGGATCTCGATCGGCCTGCGATAGGGATTGTCGGTGGGGGGCGGAGGGACCGGATGGGCCAGAAAGCCGGAGTGGTCCACATAGCCGATCGGCGAGCGATCTGAGCTGATCTCGACGGAAAGGAAGCCGATGCCAGCGCTAAACGCGACGAAGAAAGGGATGCTGAACAGGGCAAAAAGGAACCGCCGCCGCATCACATGATGCAGATACTCGTAGCGAAAAACGAGCCAGAATTTCTTCATTATTCGGCTCCCTGGCCCTGCACGACGCGGATGAAGATCTCGTCCAGAGTGGGCATGGCGATCTCGAACTGTTCCAGATTCACCCCGCGCTGGACGAGTTCGCGCAGCAGCGATTGGGGGGTGGCCTGCGGCGATAGGGTCAGCTTGAGGGCGTGGTTGTGTTCCTGCACGCTGACCACGCCGGGCAGCTCGGGGAGCGGCTCAGAGGCCCGCACCAGCACATCGCTGCCGGAATATTGGCGGCGGATTTCCTCCAGATCGCCGTACAGCATGGCTCTGCCCTTGTTAATCAGCACGATGCGATCGCACAGCTCTTCGACCTGGTGCATCTGGTGGGTGCACATGACGATGGTGACGCCTATGTCGCGCTGTTCGCGCAGCAAATCCTTGACCATCTGGGTGTTGACCGGATCAAGGGCGGCGAAAGGCTCGTCGATGATCAACAACTCAGGCTCGTGCACCAGGGTGGCGATTAGCTGAGCTTTCTGCTGCATACCCTTGCTGAGCTCTTTGACCTTTTTCAGGCGGTAGGCAGCCAGATCGAACCGCTGCAGATAACGGTCTACCCGGCGGCGCGCTTCGGCGGTGGGGATGCCTTTGAGGGTGGCCAGGTAAACCAGGCAGCGCTCGAGAGGGATATCCTGGTAAAGGCCGCGCTCCTCGGGAAGATAGCCGATGCGGTTCTTCTTGTGCTCATCCATCGGCCCGCCCAGGACAGCGACCGTCCCACTGTCGGGCTTGAAGATATCCAGGATGATGCGGATGGTGGTTGTCTTGCCGGCGCCGTTCGGGCCGAGCAGACCGAAGATCTCCCCCCGATTGACTTCGAAGCTGACTCCGTCCACAGCCCGCAGGCTGCCGAAATCCTTGACGATGCGTTCGACCTGGACAGATGACATATTCTCCTCCCGGAAGGCCGGTGATCCGTTTCCCGGTCGGCCTCGACGGTGCAGACTTATTATACCGAAACGGTCTCTTCAGTATTCCAACTCGTGGCCAAGATTGTGCTTTTCTACACGGATTATCCTGTCACAATAAACCCTCCCGGTGACCGGTCTCCGGGAGGGTTCGAACCTGGTCGAGGGTTGAGAATGGTTTCTGGCCAGGAGGCCAGAAGAAGGTTAGAGCTCTTCTTTCTCGTAAGGCGTTCCATCGGCGGCGGGCATCTGACCGCGGCCGACCACGCCAGCCAGGACGATCATGGTGGCGATGTACGGCGCCATGAGGAGGAAGTAGGAGGGGATAGCCACGTTCAGCAGGGCCAGCTTGCCAGCCAAGGAATCGGCGAAGCCGAACACCAGTCCGGCGCCGAAAGAGCCCGCCGGAGTCCAGTTGCCGAAGATCATGGCCGCCAGGCCGATGAAGCCGCGTCCGCCGGTCATCAAGCGGTCGAAGCGTCCGACAGAGCCGAGCGTGAAGTAGGCGCCGGCAAAACCAGCCATGGCTCCCCCCAACAGCACGGCCATATAGCGCGTCTTGATCACATCGATGCCGAGTGTGTCGGCCGCCTTGGGATGTTCACCCACCGCGCGCACGCGCAGACCCCATTTGGTCTTGAACAGGGCTACCTGCAGCACGACGATAAAGATGAACATGGCGTAGACGAAAATGTTGTTGTTGAAAAAAATGGGGCCGATGAAGGGGATGTCGGACAAACCCGGGATGGGAATGGAAGGGAAGATCTTGGGGAAGTTGATCTGCTGGTAGCGCTCAAGGAACTTGGATGACAGATATGAGGTCAGACCACTGGCAAAGATGTTGATAACCGTTCCGGAGACGATCTGGTTGACCTTGTAGCGGATCGAGAGCACGGCATGAAGCAGCGCCATCAGCACACCTGCCAGGATGGCGGCCAGCAGGCCGAGCCAGGAGTTGGTGATCGAACCGACCACCGCCCCAACCAGGGCGCCGGTCAGCATCATGCCCTCGATCGCAATGTTGACCACCCCTGAGCGCTCGCACAAGACGCCCGAAAGCGCGCCCAGGGTGATCGGCACGGCATTGGCCACGCTGTTATAGATCAGCCCGGCCAGGCTGATGGACTTATCCGCGGCCGCCCAGGTGAAGAAGGCGAAAATGAATGCGACCACCACCACGCCGAGGGCCAGATTCGTCCAACGCCCAAAGCCTCTGGCGAGCTGGATGCCGCCCAACACGGCGGATAGAACTGCCAGAACATACAGCGTGGGTTGAACCGGCACCAGCCAATCCGGCAAGGTGAATTTGGAGACGCCGACACCCAGGTTGAGGTTATATGAAGCCACCTGACCGGGCACACTGCCGCGGGCGAACAAGGCCCATATAGCCAGACCGAGGACGATGAAAACAATACCCATCACCCGCTGACGCGTGGGCGAGGCCGCTACCACCTGACGCTGAATCGTCGTTGTCGCAGTCATGGTCAGTCACCTCCCCAGCCGCGGGCGAACAACCTTTCTTCACCCTCTGCGGGAGCGCGCAGCCGGTAAATGGTACGGATGACGGCCGGAGCGGCGATGAAGCCCAAAATGATGGCCTGCAGCACTGAGATGATCTCGATGGGCACTCCGGCAGTAAGCTGCATCTGGGTGGCGCCGTTGCGCAGGGTGCCGAAGAGCAACGCCGCCAGGACGATGCCAAGCGGGTGGTTTTTCCCCAGTAAAGCCAGTGCGATGCTGTCGAAGCCGTATCCCGATGAGAACGCCTGGGCCAGATTATGATTGACGCCCAGAACCTCGTTGGCTCCGGCCAGGCCGCACAGCGCGCCGGACAGGCTCATGGCCAGGATGGTTGCCATGGTGATGTTCATCCCGGCGTACTTGGCGGCGTTGGGGTTGGTACCCACCGTGCGCAGGTCGAAGCCCCAGGTGGTTTTGAAGAGGAACCAGTAGACCAGGTAGGCCACGCCCAGGGCGATGAAGAAACCCAGATGAAAGCGGATTGGTTCGGCGAAGAAACGCGGCAATTCAGCAGAAGGCTGGATGGTGGGGCTGACCGGATTGAAGGAATTAGGCCGCTTCATCGGGCCTGTGAGCAGCCAATCGCTCAAACGGAAGGCAATGTAGTTCATCATGATGGTATTGATGACCTCGTGTCCGCCCGTTTTCGCCTTCAACCAGCCGGGGATGTAGCCCCAAATGAAGCCGCCCAGAGCGCCGGCCAGCAACGCCAGGGGGAGGTGTATGAAGGCTGGCAGGCCGGTGATGGAGTAGCCGACAAAGGCCGAGAAAATGGCGCCCATGAAGATCTGCCCTTCGGCGCCAATATTGAACACGCCCGAGCGAAAACCCAAGCCAACGCCCAGGCCGGCGAATATGTACGGGGTGGAGGCCACCAGGCTCTCCAGGAATGGGTTGAACGCCCTGCGGATGGCCAGGCCGTCTCCGGAACGCAACGCAGCGATGATCTGGCTGGGATTGCCCAGAGAGCCGGCGAACAACGAGCTGTAAGCAGTGATGACGGCGTTCCAGGCCGCCGAAACGCCGGCGCCAAACGAGCGGCCAAAGCCGATGTAGACCTCTTCAGTGGTGATAATGATGAAAATGGCACCGATGATCAGACCGGTAACGACGGCTAAGACGGGGATGAGCAGCGTTTGGCCGATGCCGCGGCGGGCACTTTTCCCGTGAGAGGGGGTAGACAGCTCCTCCAGGAAGATTTTACCGGCTTCCTTTACGGTTGTTTTCTTCTTGTTATTGTCCAAGTTTCACCCTGCTTTAGAACGTGACCTCAACCTTCTTGACCACCGCGGTGGGTTTGACCTGTTCAGGGCTGACGCCGGCCATCAACAAGCCGAGGTATTCTTTGGTGGCCTGTTCGCCAGGTACGATAGCGACGATCTTGCCGCGGTACATCACCGCAATGCGGTCGGAAAGCTGGATGATCTCGTCCAGCTCGGTTGACACCAGCAGGACGGCGACGCCGGCGTCCCGGCGGGAAAGGATCTGCTTGTGGATGTATTCGATCGAGCCAACATCCAGGCCGCGGGTCGGTTGCGCGGCGATCAGCAAGCGGATCGGCCGGGAGAGCTCGCGAGCCACGATTACCTTCTGCTGGTTGCCTCCGGAGAGCGAGCCAACGTCCACCAATGGGCTGGGTGTGCGAATATCGAACTCTCCGATTAATTTTTCGGCGCTATGCAAAGCCACTTCTTCCTGCAGGCTGGCGCCTTTCGCAAAGGGCGGTAGGTAGTAGGTATTGAGGATCAGATTGTCGACGACCGGAAAAGGAAGCACCAGACCGACCCGCTGACGATCCTCAGGGATGTGGGCGGTACCCAGTTCGGTAATCGTGCGCGGCGAAGCGCGGGTGACATCTTTCCCGAGAAGGCGAATGGTCCCAGAAATCGGTTGGCGAAGACCAGTCAAGGCTTCGACCAACTCGGTCTGGCCGTTTCCCTGCACACCGGCGATGCCCAGAATTTCTCCCGCGTGCACCTGGAAGCTCACGTCGTCAACAGCAATCTGGCGGCGGTCGTCGGCGACGACGAGATTTTGCACGTCCAGCACTACTTCACCCACGTGGGGCTCGGTTTTTTCCACCTCGAGCTGCACCTCGCGCCCGACCATCATGGTTGCCAGCTTATTCTGGTCGGCCTCCTGCGGGCGGAGGGTGCCCACAACGACCCCACGACGAATAACGGTGATGCGGTCCGCCACTTCCATCACCTCGCGCAGCTTGTGGGTGATGAAGATGATCGATTTCCCTTGCTGGGTGAGCGAGCGAAGGATTTTGAAGAGCTCTTCCACTTCCTGGGGGGTGAGCACCGCGGTAGGTTCGTCGAGGATCAGAATGTCGGCTTTGCGGTAAAGCAGCTTGATGATTTCCACGCGCTGCTGGACGCCAACCGGCAGATCCTTGACGTAGGCATCGGGGTCGACTTCAAGGCCGTACTGTTGGGAGATGTTGCGGATGGCTTCGGCTGCGATCTTACGGTTCAGGAATCCGCCTTTGTAAGTGGTTTCTTCCCCCAGCATCACATTTTCTGTGACGGTGAAAACCGGCACGAGCATGAAGTGCTGGTGCACCATGCCGATGCCAGCGGCAATGGCGTCATTGGGGGAATGCACATCGATTTTGTTCCCGCGCACGTAAATTTCACCCTCATCCGGTTGGTAGAGGCCATAGAGGATATTCATGAGGGTGGTTTTCCCAGCGCCGTTTTCCCCCAACAGGGCGTGGATCTCGCCTTCCTCCAAGGTTAAATTGATATGATCGTTCGCAAGCACGCCCGGGAAGCGTTTGGTAATATTGCGTAATTCAAGGACAGTTCCCATAAAGACTCCGGGTCGCGGTCAGGTGGTGTAAATTTTACCATATGCAGGAATGGGGCTGGCTTGAGCACCAGCCCCATCCGGTCATAGCATGTTGCGAGAAGGGCAAATCTCCACGCCGAAGATATCAGGGCGAGGTCTTGATCTTGCCGGCGATGATGTCAGCCCTGACCTGATCCAGCTCGGTCTTCAGGTCAGCCGGAACGACGGAATCCAGGCTGTGGAAGGGCGAGATATCCACACCTTTGTTCGCCAGCGTTCCGACATAATTGCCGCCTTTGAAAGTGCCGTCAAGGACAGCTTTAATGGCGTCGAAGACCGCCACGTCCATCTTCTTCTCGACGGAGGTCAGAGTGATGTCGGTGTATTCAGGTGCGCTGACGGTCCAGTCGGTATCCACGCCGATGATGTAGCCCTTACCGGCTGCCTTCACTGCGGCAGCGGCGCCGAGACCCACAGGGCCGGCCACCGGCATGATGATATCCGCGCCTTCCTGCATCAGGTTTTGAGCAGTGGATTTGCCCTTATCCTGGTTGTTGAAGTCACCGGTGAACAGGCCGGTGCCTGAATTGGGGGTTGCGCCGGGCGTCCAGCCCAACACCTGGACTTTGGTGTTGTGTTTTTCATTGTAATACTTAACGCCCATGGCGAAGCCGTCCATGAAGATGGTCACGGTGGGGATCTGCATGCCGCCGAAGGTGCCGACCTTGCCGGTCTTGGTTACGCCGGCAGCGACGTAGCCGGCCAGGAAGGCGGCCTGGTCGGTTGCGAAGGTCAGGTCGAGGACGTTGGGGATGGTCGGGTCGTAGGCGAAGTCGACGATGGCGAACTTCTGGTCAGGATTGGCTTTGGCTGCGGCCGCGGTGGCATCTCCCAAGAGGAAGCCGACGGTGATGATCAGGTCGCATTTCTGCTCGAGGAAGGCGTTGATGTTCTTCTCATAGTCGGTTTGCTGGGTGGAGACCAGGTACTTGCCATCCACACCCAACTGGTCCATGGCGTCCTGGACGCCCTTCCAGGCGGTGGCGTTGAAGGACTTGTCGTCGATTCCGCCGGTGTCGGTCACCTGACAGATTAGAGCCTTCGGGGCAGCGGTGGGCGCCACCGTGGGGGCTTCCGTGGGGGGCGTGGTTGGCTGCGGCGGGGTGGTGGGGACTTCGGTCGGGGGCGGCGGTTGCGTGGGCGCCACGGTCGTGGCGGCGGGTGCACAGGCTGCCAGAATCATGGAGGCAGTCAACAGCACCGCCAAGAGCACGTACAGTTTCTTCGACATATTTCTCTCCTCCTGACAGAGAATCGGGTAGGGTAGAAAAAAATTGGGCTGGTTCAATTGGCTAAGTTTTGGGAATGAGCCAGTTTATGAGTGTAGTGAACAGCCCTTGTAAAGTATACAGGATATTGTCATATCAGACAAGTATGATTGGTCACATTGCTTTA
>DAOTWA010000038.1:0-13987 GCA_034435955.1 Anaerolineaceae bacterium
AAGAAGGATTGGCTCCCGGTTTCGCTGAAATGTTGGGTTTACTAAGTCCCTCCAATTGTGGCAATATGGCCGTTGAATCACATTTCTGCAAAAATGGCGATTTTAGGGTTGTTTTTCAACACTCTCATGAGAGGGGGCTTTCATTTTATCGGCTATACTTAAATCGTCCATGCATTGAGCCCAAATTTACCCTCAGGAGTTGCTATGAACGCTGATTTCGAGCATCTGCTGCAGAAGTACGCCGACCTGACGATAAAAGTGGGGTTGAATCTCCAGCCTGGCCAACGCCTGCTCGTGGTTGATTTATCCAATCTGGGTGTCGCTCTCGAAGCCGCACCGTTGATACGCAAGATCGTCGCCAGCGCCTACCGGCATGGTGCCAGATTCGTTGACGTGATGTGGGCGGACAACCAGGTGCGATTGGCGCGCTATCAGTATGCTGGACGTGACACCTTTACAGAACTCCCGGTCTGGATGTCGCGGGACCTGCTCGAGCACGTTCAGGCCGGAGAGCCGCTGCTGACCGTCATCGCCAGAGATCCGGACCTCCTCAAAGGGCAGGATTCCGAGCTGGTTGCTCAGGAACAGCGCACCAGGCGGCATGTCACACACCCTGCAGAGCTTTATATTGAGCGGAACGCGATCAATTGGTGCGTGGTTGGCGCCGCTGCCCCTCTTTGGGCCGCCAAGGTCTTCCCTGATCTGCCAGGCGAAGAAGCCACCTCCCGATTGTGGCAGGCTATCTTCAAGGTTTGCCGGGTGGATCAGGACGATCCAATCTCCGCCTGGGAAACACATATCCGGGAATTAGCCAGGCGCGAAAAGTATCTTAACCATAAAGGATTTTCTGCTCTACGCTATCGCGGTCCGGGCACCGATATAACCATTGGACTGCCTGAAGGTCACGTCTGGGCCAGCGCCCAGATGCGCAGCGAGACGGGCATCCTCTTCACGGCCAATCTGCCCACTGAAGAAATCTTTACGTTGCCCCATCGAGAGCGAGTCGAGGGCTATGTGACCGTGGCCAAACCTGTAAGCGTGGACGGAACGTTGGTCGAGGATATCTCCCTGCGCTTTGAAAACGGACGGGTTATTGAAGCAAGAGCTAAAACCAACGAGGCCATTCTGCGCAGGCTGATTGAGAATGACGAAGGGGCATCACACCTCGGCGAGGTATCGCTCGTACCTCACAGCTCACCGGTGTCGCAGTCAGGGATACTGTTCTACAATATCCTCTTTGACGAGAACGCCGCCAGCCACATTGCCCTCGGCGCCGCCTATCGCTTCAGTCTGAGGGATGGGCAGAGCATGAGCGATGACGAATTTGCGGCTGCGGGCGGCAATTCCAGCGTTGTGCACACGGATTTGATGATCGGCACTGCGGAGATGGATGTGGATGGCCTCCTCAAATCCGGCGACATGGAGCCGGTGATGCGTCATGGTGAGTGGGCTTTCTCCGTGTGATCGCCAGAATCGCCGAATTGACCATGGGGTGTATAACCCCATTTCCTTGACAATATCCGAAAGGTGATCTTATGCCGAAACGATTGATCCTGGTGGCGGGCAACATTGGGGCCGGGAAGACCTCCCTTACCGAACGGCTCGGAGAGCGCCTTGGTTGGCGTACCGCCTTCGAATCCGTTGCCGACAACCCTTACCTGCCCGACTTCTACGCCGATATGCGTAAATGGTCTTTCCACCTGCAGATCTTCTTTCTCGGTCACCGCGCCCAGATGCATCTCGACATGTGGAACGATCCGCGCTCGGCGATCATTGACCGTTCAATCTACGAGGACGCGTACATCTTCGCCCGCGCCTTGAACCACATGGGTCACTTAAGCGAGCTGGATTACCAATCCTACAAGAAGCTTTTTGATCTGGTGGTGCGCAATCTGCCAGCCCCCGACCTTCTGATCTACTTGAAGGCGCCGGTGGACGTGCTGATCGAGCGTATTCGCCGCCGCGCGCGGGATATCGAAGCCGGCATTACCCCCGAATATCTGTCCTTGCTAGATAGTTATTATAACGATTGGCTTGAAAATTTCGACATCTGTCCTGTGCTGACCATCCGCACCGATGACCTAGACTTCGTGCATAAACCCAAACACCTTGAGACTGTGGTCAAGCGCATTCAGGAGAAGCTGGCAGGGAAAGAGGAGATCATATTTTGAGACTTCACCTCGCCTCATTCGAACGGCGTGTAGCTTTGTAATGCGTTCCATTTAGGGCGCGCAGACGCGCTGCGGCGTTCTCAGGTGTAATGTCACGTTGTGGCATACCCAGCATCTCAAATCCGACCATGAACTTGCGCACGGTGGCCGAGCGCAATAACGGCGGATAAAAATGCAGGTGCAGATGCCATTCATCATGTGAAACGCCATCCATTGGCGCCTGGTGAAAGCCCATCGAATAAGGAAAGGAGGCTTCAAACAGGTTATCGTAGCGGGCGGTCACATCACGCAAGATGGACGCCAGCGCCGAGGTTTCTGGCGCGGTCAGGTCGAGTAAACTGGAGCGGTGGTTGCGCGAGGCGACCAGCAGCTCAAATGGCCACACCGCCCAGAAAGGCACCAGCGCGACGAAGTGTTCATTTTCCACCACCAGCCTCTCCCCCCGACGCACCTCCTCGCCAATGGCATCACACAGTAAGCAGCGGCCATATTCCGAGTAGTACTCGGCCTGCGACCTCAATTCTTTGGCCGGTTCGTTGGGCAAACCGCGCGTGCCCCATATCTGGCTGTGGGGATGAGGATTCGAGGCACCCATCATGGCGCCTTTGTTCTCGAAGATCTGCACGTAATGGATATAATCCAGGCTGCCAAGTTCTCGTGTCTGTTCGATCCACGTTCGCACCACCGCCTCCACCATCGGCTGGTCCAACTCTGGCAGACTGAGGTCGTGACGTGGGGAAAAACATACCACCAGGCAGCGACCTGCTTCCGGTCGGGCTACAAGCAGTCCCTCTTCAAAAGATTCTTCATCCGCATTGCCGCCAGGGGGAAGGAGCGCCGGGAAGTCGTTTTCGAACACAAACGTACCGGTATATGCTGGGTTTCTTGTCCCGCTATGCCGCAAATTACCGGGGCACAGATAGCAATCCGGATCGTAGGCTGGAAGTTGTTCGGCAGGCGGTTTCTCCACCTGTCCTTGCCAGGGACGCTTGTCCCTGTGTGGTGAGACCAGCACCCACTCGCGAGTGAGCGGATTTAAACGCCGGTGGGGTCGCTCAAAGTCCATTCTGCAATCCCTCTATCTTGGATTTTCTGTGATCACCTGCCGCTATTATTATATAGAGTGAACTGAGCTGAGTCACGCAAGACGCGAGGATAATTTGCCTTAGGCGAAGTCCGATGCAACTTCCCTCATCCGCCTTCGTATAAGTAGTAGAAAGGGAAGTCAGAGGAGTACTCAGTGTCCAACCCGGAAGTCGAGTGGCTTGATCGGGCTAGAAAAGGCGACGAAGATGCCTTCTCAAGTTTGGTGGAGGCATTCAAAACGCCTGTCTACAACCTTTGCTATCGCATGCTGGGAGACACTGGCGAAGCTGAGGATGCCGCTCAAGAGACTTTCTGGCGCGCGCACCAATCTCTGGGTAAATATGATCCTGCCCGGCCTTTCAACACCTGGCTGCTTTCTATCGCTGCCCATTACTGCATCGACCAGATACGCAAGCGGCACATGCAAAGCCTGCCACTGGACATCATCTCTGAGGAGACAGCCCCTGACCCTGAAGCGCCCAACCCGGAAGCCGAATTTAGAAAGAACGAGGAGAAGGAAGCCATCCGCAAACTGTTGAACCATCTGAGCCCGCCAGATCGGGCTGCAATCGTGTTGCGTTATTGGTACGACCTGTCAGACGAGGAGATCGGCAAAGCCCTTTCATTGACCGTCCCTGCCGTAAAGAGCCGACTGCATCGCGCCAGGCGCGAGCTGGCCACCTTATGGTTGGCAGACACCACCCATAACCTCGCTGCGGAAAGGAGGCATCATGAATCACCTGCCTTTTGAAGATTGGTTGCTGAACGAAGAGCCGCTGAGCCCCCAACAGAAACTTGAGCTGCAAAATCATTTGGCAAATTGTACTCAGTGCACCCAGCTCGCTCAGGCGTGGAGCGCGGTGGAAGACCTCATGAAGCATGCGCCGGCGGTTGAGCCTGCGCCTGACTTTACCCAGCGGTGGGAAGGTTTCTTGGTTGGCAAGCAGCGCAAACAAATCGCCCGCCGCCAGCGCTGGATTACAGGACTGTTGCTCGCCCTCACCGGCGGCGGTGCGCTGCTCTTGTTTATCCTTTTGAACCTGGACAGCCTGCGAAATCTGCCCACAATTGGAGAAATCTTTACCAGGTTATTGAGCAACGCTGCACTGCTGATTGCGACCATTGCGAATATCTTCGACCTGGCCGAAACCATCGGAAATGTCCTTCCTTTCCCCATACCTTTGATTGTATGGATCGACCTCGCCATGTCGTTCGTGCTTCTATGCAGCGCATGGATCGCCATCGTCTTTCGTTTGCCGCATAAAAGGAGCATAAATAATGAAACCCGTGATTAGAATGGCGTTCTTATTTGCCATCATCGTCGCATTGGCATTTCCGACCGTAGCCCTGGCAAATAATCCAAACGCAGCTCCCAAGGATGACAAAATCATCCTAGGCAATAACTTTACTTTGCCTTCCGGGGAGACTCTCGACGGCAGCTTGATCGTTTTTGGCGGTAACGCCACAGTGGAAAAAGGCGCAACCGTCCAGGGGGATATCGCCCTGTTCGGCGGTAACCTGGATCTGAACGGCACGGTGAACCGCGGTGTGATCCTGGTTGGTGGCAATGCCAGCCTGGGCGATTACGCCGTGGTTCAGGGGGATGTCAATGTCATCGGCGCGGCGCTGCACCGGTCACCCTCTGCACGCATCAACGGGCAGGTGATCGTCGCGTCTGAACCTCCTTTGCAGCTCACCCTCCCTCCACAGATTTTCAGGGATGGACTCCTCACCAGTATAAGGCCTTTCAGCCGCATCTTCTTCGATCTCGGCGGGCTGCTGGCCCAATCGCTTGGCCTTGCCGCTCTGGCCATTTTGCTGGTTTTGTTTATGCCTAAACAGCTTGATCGCAACGCCCGCGCGGTCACAGGACAGCCGGTCGCAACCGCTGGTATTGGTCTGCTGACTTTACTGGTCGCCCCGCCGCTGCTCATACTGATCGCCATCACCATCATCTTGATCCCCGCGACCATCCTAGGCTTTATCCTCCTTGGATTAGCCGTCCTCTTCGGCTGGATCTCGCTGGGAGTCGAGGTCGGCAAACGACTGGGCACAGCCTTTAATCAGACGTGGCATCCCGTGCTGGCTGCCGGTTTGGGCACCTTCCTGCTCACTCTGGTGGTGAACAGCATTGGGCACATTCCCTGTATCGGCTGGGTTGCCCCCTTCCTGACGGTCCTCTTTGGCCTGGGCGCGGTGGTGATGACCCGCTTTGGTACTCAGAGTTATCCCCCTGAAAGCGCTGCAACGGTGACTGTCTCTACACCCATTCCGCCGACGTCTGGCAGCGAAGATTCCACGCCAGGCGGTCCCTCGGCTGCCGTATGATGATCGATCAGAGGCGGGCTGCATCTCCCGCCTCATTGCCTAAGGATTATCTAGAGGAGAAGAAAGATGAAACTTGAAGCCTTGATCGCAGTTGTTGCCCTTGCCTTCGCGACGCTGGCCTGCTCGATCACAATCAATGTCCCCGAGATCAAGACCGGTCCTACTCAAACCTTCACCGTCGATGCGCCCCTTCTGCCTGGCGATCAGATCGCCGAAGTAGACATCAAGATGGGCGCGGGTACCTTCAATTTGACCGGCGGAGCCTCCCGGCTCATTGAAGGAACGATCCGATACAATGTTGCCGAATGGGAGCCCAGCCTTTCCACCATTGGTAATCACGTGACCCTGGAGCAGGGGCCGATCAAAGGCATCAGCGGCATTCCTGGCGGCAATGTGATCAATGAGTGGAACCTGAAACTGAACAACGATGCAATCATGGACCTGAGCATCACTGCCGGGGCGTACAAAGGCAATCTGGAACTCGGCGGCTTGCACCTGCGCAACCTCTCCATCTCAGACGGCGCCAGTAAGTCGGAGGTGACCTTCGATCGTCCAAACCCTGTGGACATGGATGAGTTGACTTATAAAACCGGAGCATCTCAGGTGAGTCTAAGCGGCCTGGCAAATGCCAATTTCAACCACATGAGCTTCGAAGGCGGTGCTGGCAGCTACACTTTGAACTTCAGCGGCACATTGAAGCGCACCGCGGACGTCACTATAAAAACCGGCGTCAGCTCGGTGACGCTCATCGTCCCTGCCGGAATGAACGCCCGAATCACCAACACTGGCGGGCTGAGCAACATCAGTACCCAAGGCACCTGGACGGTGACGGATAATACCTACAGTTCCTCAGGCCAGGGTCCATTGCTGACCATCAGCGTTGAGATGGGCGTAGGCAGTTTGACGCTCAAACAACAATAGCGGAAGTTTTATCCCTTTGTAGGCCGATGGCCGCCAGGCTTGCCAGGAGAGCCAGCAAACCGCTCAGATAAAATATGGCTTGAAAACCGAACAGATCCGCCAGATACCCGCTCCCCAGCACACCCAGCGCACCCGCCGAAAATAGAAACCCCAGAATTAGGCCGGATGCCAGCCCTTCTCCGCCAGGCAGCATGCCCTGGCCAATGACGACGATCACCGTGAAGGCCGATCCGGTCATTAAACCAGCCAGGAATACCAGGATGTAAAGCCAGAACGAAGTTTGGGCGTAAGCGATCAGGCTCAACGGTAGGAAGGACAGCAGCATGCTTGTTATGATCACCCTCCGCCGTCCAATCCGGTCCGCCAGATTACCGCCAGCCAGATTTCCCAGCGCGTACCCGCCCATATATATACCCGAGATGGCTCCGTAAATGCTGGCTGGCTGACCTAAATCAGCCAGGTATTTCGGCAGGAACGTGTTCATACTCTGTTGAATCCAGGATTGGAATGCGGCCACCAGCACCAGGGCAACAACGACAGAGGCCGGCGCGCGAAAAGAAATCAGCGGGCTGCGTATCTTCAATGGAGAGCCAGCCCATCGTACCTGGGGGACGGGAAGACGACGCAGCTCCCATCCGGCAAAAAGGCTGATCGGTAGGCAGGCTGCCGCAATCACCAGCAGGCCAGGGGGGCCAAAACGGTCAAGAAGCGGTCCTCCCGCAAGAGGTCCAAAGAAATATCCTGCTTGTCCGAAGACAAAGAAGTAAGAGGCCGCGGTAGCTTCTCTCCCTGCCAGGTGATTGCGTCCAAGCGCGGTCGCCTGGGCTGAACCGGCCGGATGGAAGGCGCCGGACCCCACGCTGGCGATCACCAGAAAAACTAATGCCCAGGCCGATTGAGCGAACAGAGCCAGGGTGAAAAAGCTCATCATCCACAGCACGCCGCCGGCCACTACCCAACGCGCACCCAACCGGTCGGACAGAAAACCAAACAATGGCTGCGACAGGGAAGCTGCAAAAGCATAGATCGTGCTGACCAGGCCAACGGCGGCATTCGTCAGACCGAGCGGTATGCTGAGATAAGCCAAGAAGATGCCACGCTGACCGTTGACCAAATCCACCGCCAGATGACTGAGGGCAACCGAGGAAAACAGGCGGTCCAGCAATAAGGCCACGAGCCTTAAATACCCCCTTCCTATTCTCTCGCTATGTAAAGATCGCGCTCACGGATGATGTGATAAACCGCTTCAGGAACAAAATAACGGAATGGGCGTCCTTCAGCCACTCGCCGTCGAATATCGTGGGAGGCGATCTCGAGCAGCGGCGTTTCGACGAAACTCACTTTCGTACCCAGACCCGGCAGCTCCTCTTCGAGTGCGGGTAAATCCACATTGTCCCCTGGGCGTCGAAAGACGCCGATTAAGTCACAGACGCTCACGAAATCTTTTGGGCGGTGCCAGGCAGGCAGGTCATGAAGCGAATCGCCGCCCATCAAAAAGACCATTTCTGCGCCGGGGTTTTCCATTTTCAGCAGTCGTACGGTATCCAACGAATAATGCGGTCCGGGCCGATCCAGATCAACCCTGGACAGTTCGAAGAAGGGATCGTTGCCTATGGTAGCCAGAAGCATATCCAGCCGATGGCGCACCGCCGTAATCGGCTGCCCTTGCTTATGAGGCGGGTCGGCTGCCAGAACAAACAGCAGGCGGCTAAGGTGGAGCTGATAAGCCGCTTCTGCCGCCAGAATCAAGTGGCCAAGGTGCGGAGGATCAAATGTGCCACCGAATATGCCAATCCGCTGTCGATGCTCCATCTCATGCCTCCCCCGCTGCCGAATCCGTCAATCCTGCCACTCCAGCTCGAAATCTCCGACGAAAACCGTATCCCCATTGCGAACGCCGGCTTGCCGCAGCGCTTCTTCGACGCCGATGTGCTCCAACAGGCGATGGAATCGCCTTACCGACTCATCGTACTCCCAATAGGTCATCGCCGCAGCCCGCTCGATTGCTGCGCCTCGCACTCGCCACCCCTTTGGAACCCGCTCGATAGTGAAGGCGCGCGGATCCTCCTCAACACGATAAACCGGTAACTCAGCCACTGCTGGTTGAGGGGGCATTTTGGACAGCACACCCGCCGCCTTCCACAGCAGCTCGCGCACATTCGTACCTTTCAGCGCCGAAATCGCCATTGCTTCGCGACCACGCTTTTCCAACTCGGCTTTGATCGCCGGCCAGCGTTCTTGTACTTCAGGCAGGTCAATCTTGTTCAACGCCACGATTTGCGGTCGCTCTTGTAGACGCGGATCAAAAAGGGCCATCTCACTGTTGATTTGGGCGAAGTCGGCCAACGGATCGTCCGACAGGCCATCCAAAAGGTGGATGATCACCCGCGTACGCTGAATGTGACGTAAAAAATCGAAACCCAGCCCGGCGCCACGATGCGCCCCCTCGATCAATCCTGGGATGTCAGCTAAAACCAGCTCAGTCTCTTCGTCCAGAATGGCGACGCCCAGATTCGGTTCTAGTGTTGTGAATGGGTAAGGGGCTACTTTGGGCCGCGCGTTTGATACCGCTGCCAGCAGGCTGGACTTGCCCGCATTGGGCACTCCCACGATGCCCACGTCCGCGATCAGCTTGAGCTCCAGGCGCAGTCGGCGCTCCTCGCCCGGTTCGCCCTTCTCGGCTATGCGCGGCGCCTGGACCTGCGGCGTGGCGAAGTGTTGGTTTCCCCTTCCACCTCGTCCGCCCTTGCACACCACCAGGCGCTGGCCAGCTTCGACCAGATCACCCAACATTTCACCGCTGTCGGCGTCATAAACCACTGTTCCCGGCGGAACGGCAATGATCAGATCATCGGCCGAACGGCCGGTCTGGTTGTTCGGCCCGCCTCGGGCGCCATCAGCTGCTATGAAGCGCTTCTTATGGCGGAATACCGCCAGCGTGTTCAGAGTCGGCAACACCTCGAGGATGACCGAACCGCCACGACCTCCATCGCCGCCATCAGGACCGCCGCGCGGTACGTACTTCTCACGATGGAAGTGCACTGCACCATCCCCGCCCTTCCCTGAGCGCACGTAAATTTCCGCCTGGTCAACGAACATGGCTGATGCGATCCCTGCTTAATGTTTTCTCTTTGTGTTTTTCAATAGTCGCTGTTTGGTATGCGGTTTTTCTGTCTGATCCGCCCTCGTTAAGACGGCAGACCAGGTATTCAGTCTCATTGTACCCGAGAGTCGAGAGCAATCTCGCTGCTCTCGACTCACAAATCCAGCAACTTGATTATCGATTTCTTTTACTTGCCAAACTTTGCCCTGAGCAAATCTGACAGTGTGGGCTGGCCGATCTCTTGCAGTTCGTAGCGCACACGCTGACTCGGCTTATTGATTTTGATAATCCGCTTCAGATCGACCGGCGTACCGACCAGCACCAGGTCTACCGGGGAATTATTGATGGTGGCTTCGAGGTCGCGGATCATTTCCTCGCCATAGCCCATCGCCGGCAGGACCGGTCCGGTATTGGGATATTTCTTGTAGGTTGCGATGATCGCGCCTACAGCGTAAGGGCGCGGGTCGACGATCTCAGCCGCTCCGAAGCGCGTTGCTGCTACCCAGCCAGCGCCGTAGGACATCTCGCCATGGGTCAGCGTGGGGCCATCCTCCACCACGAGGACGCGCTTGCCGCGGATCGCGGATGGATCATCGACAAATATGGGCGAAGCTGCTTCTATGATCACTGCTTTGGGATTCAGCTCTCGCAGCGCGTTGCGGACTGCAATGACATTTTCGGGCGCGGCGGTATCCACTTTATTGATCACAAAAACGTCTGCCGCGCGCGCGTTGGTCTCGCCGGGATGATAGCGGGTCTCGTGCCCGGGCCGGTGAGGATCAGCGACTACGATATGAAAATCGGACACATAAAATGGGAAGTCGTTGTTGCCTCCATCCCACAAGATGATATCCGCTTCCTTCTCGGCCTGGCGCAGGATCGCTTCATAATCCACACCCGCATAGACGATAATGCCGTTATTCAGGTGCGGTTCATACTCTTCACGTTCCTCGATGGTACATTCATAGCGATCCAGATCGGAGAAATCGGCAAAGCGTTGCACGCGCTGCTTGACCAGATTGCCATAGGGCATAGGGTGGCGGATTGCGGCCACCTTGAAGCCCATGTCTCGCAGAACCAACGAGACGCGCCGCGTCGTCTGGCTCTTTCCAGAACCGGTGCGAACCGCACAAACCGACACGACCGGTTTTACGGACTTAATTTGTGTCGAGTGCATTCCCATCAGCCTGAAATCGGCCCCGGCCGCCATGACGATCGAGGCTTTGTGCATCACATATTCGTGGGGCACATCGCTGTAGGCAAAGACGACCTGGTCTACTGCATACGCCTTGATCAGGTCAACCAGCTCCTCTTCGGGATGAATCGGGATGCCCTTCGGATATAGCGATCCGGCCAGCTCAGGAGGATACACCCGGTTATCAATGTTGGGAATTTGCGTGGCTGTGAAGGCCACAACCTCATAATCCCGGTTATCGCGGAAAAAAACGTTGAAATTGTGGAAGTCGCGCCCGGCGGCCCCCATGATGAGTGTACGAATAGGGGACATTCTGCTTCTCCTTTCGAAGGTCTGACCGGCTTGGCCCTATTTCCACTCCGGCCGTGATTTAGAAGAGATTTTCGTACTCACATCACTTCTGAGCGCAAGGCCCATGGGGCTGTGATGCCCATCACATCGCTTGTGGGGCTGTGATGCCCATTAAAGCCAGACAGATTTCGATCGCCTGCCGCGCGGCCTCTACCAGACGCAAACGAAAAGCACGCATAGCCGGTTCGGCCTGCAGCACCGGACAGGCGCCATAAAAATCGTTGAAAGCTCTGGCCAGCTCAAAGGCCAGATTGGCGATATACAGCGGGCGGTATTCATTCGCCGCTTTTTGCGCCTCGCCGGGCAGCCGCGCAATGAGATTGACCAACTCAACTTCGGTCGGTTCCATGTTTGGCCCCGGCGCCGTTTCCCCGGGCAGGGGCGCACCCCATTTGCGCAGGATGCTGCTGGCTCTAACATGTGCATACTGTATATAAGGGGCCGCTTGACCATTGAAATCCAAAGCGGCGTCCCAGTCGAAAGTGACGACCTTTGTATTGTCGCGCGAGAGCATCGAATACTTGATCGCCCCCAACGCTACGGCGCGGGCAATCTCCGCCTGCTTTTCCGACGGCAATTCTGGATTTTTTGTCTGGACAATCTCGAGGGCTCGAGCGGTCGCCTCGCGCACAAAATCGGTGAACATAACCACGGTGCCTTCACGCGAAGACATAATCACGTTGCCTGGCAGATTGACGATCTCATAGGCCAGATGATAACAGTTTTTTGCCCAAGCATAACCCATTAATTCCAGGGTTTTGAAGATTTGCTTCAGATAAAGCGACTGGCGCACGTCAATCACATAGATCGAGCGGTCCAGTTTGAACTGCTCAAACTTCTTGATTGCCAGGGATAGGTCCTTGGTCGCATAAAGCGAGGTCCCATCCGAGCGCAGAACAACCAGCACTCGGTATTCCTCATTCTTGTTTCCCAGCAACTCGTCTAGCTTGACGACCACCGGGCCATCGGGGCGCTCATCCTGTGCCAAACCGCGGCGGATGAGCTCTTCCACCAACTCTTTACCCGAATCTTCGACCTCGCTCTCGAAATAGTAATGGTCGAAGCGCACGCCCAGCGTGTCATATATTTGTTGAAACCCTTCCAAGGACCACTGACGGGTCTTTTCCCATAACGCCCTCAACTCTGGGTCACGCTGATCCCAGCGCTGAAATAACGCGCGCACCTCTGCGTCGGCTTCCGGCTCCTCTTCGTATCGGCGCGCCGCCTCGGCGTATAGCCGGTTCATCCAGGAAACCCGGTCCTCGTCCGGTTCCTCGCCATTATGATATTTCAAATAATTCCACAGCCATTTGATCACGTGCAGGCCAATGTCGCCGATATAATTGGCGCGCACCACTTCGAAACCGGCAAATTCGAGCAGATTGCACACACAATTGCCAAGGATGACGTTGCGCAGGTGCCCGACGTGAAATTCCTTATGTGTATTGGGCTGCGAGAATTCCACCATGACTCGTTCGTGTTTCGGCTGGCCGCGGCCAAATTCGCGCCCGCTCTCGATCACTGCATCCACCACCCGACGGGCATACTCGCTTGGGGAAAAGTACAGATTCAGGTAGCCATTGACCGCCTCGACTCGCTCGAAGCCGCTCGGTACCCCCAGCGCGTCGGCTGCCATTTGGGCAATCTCCTGGGCCCGCTGTGGTACGACGATCTTCTTTCCCTGGCGTGCCTCTTGAGCCGCGAGCTGGAAAAATGAGGTGGTGATGCCCCAACGTCCGCTGAATGGAATCCACCCCCATTGCAATGAGGGCTCTGGAAGCCCATTCCGGACACACATCTGGCGAATTGTTGCCTCGACCGCTTGCTGTTCCTTCTCAAACATAATTACCCCGGCCATCCCATGGCTAACGAAATAAAATTATATCAGAGGCTGCCCCCCTTTTCGCTTTCCCTCGTCAGGATGAATTGCAGGATGACGCACGAAAAAAGCGGGAGTGCACGACTCCCGCTAATCCTTCATTACTGGTTATGCCCGATAAGAACCCCAGCCCGGCGCAGGCTTTATTTTTCCAGGGTAGCCAGCCGTTTCATTAACCGGCTTTTACGTCGTGCGGCATTATTCTTGTGGAGAATACCCTTCTCAGCGGCCTTATCCAGTGCGCTGACTGCCTTGATGACGGCCGCTTTCGCCGCTCCGGCATCGCCCGTGCTCAATTGCTCGCGCGCATCGGCCACAAAAGAGCGCGCGCGACCCTTAAAATATCGGTTGCGCAGACGCCGTTTGAGGCTCTGTTTGTGTCTCTTGATGGCTGATTTAATGTTGGCCAACTCTTACCTCCGATAATTCCCTGAAATAACGAGTATAGATTTTACCTGAATGGCATATTTCTGTCCAGTGATTGATAGAAATGACTCCCCACGATCCACCGTTGACGAAACCCTCATCGATACGGTATCATGATAATGTCCCAGGCTGGCCGGATGGACGCAGCCCCGTTTTACGGGGTTGAGGAAAGTCCGCACTCCGCAGAGCAGGACGCCGGGTAATGCCCGGAGCGGGGAAACCCTCTGGAGGGTCAACCTGCTGGACAGGGCCACAGAAACAGACCGCCCCACCCGGGGTAAGGGTGAAAAGGTGGTGTAAGAGACCACCGGCGCCGGCAGCAATGCTGGCGGCCAGGCAACCCCCGTCCGGAGCAAGGTCAAGCAGAGGCCAGATCAGTCGAAAGACTGGCAGGAGGTTGCTCGCCTCCTTATGAGCCTCGGGTAGACCGCTTGAGCCGCGTGGAGACGCGCGGCCTAGATAGATGTCCATCCACGCGCGGGCCGTCCCTCGTGGATACCCCCGTGCCGGACAGAATGCGGCTTACA
>DAOTWA010000039.1:0-48588 GCA_034435955.1 Anaerolineaceae bacterium
TTCCTATGACCTCCGAAGTCTCGTGGATTAATGGACCCACACTTTCTGTTTTCCACTTTTATCGTTCTTTTCATGGACTTCGGAGGTCTGATACTTGAACAGGGCAGACTTCCGAAGTCCAACATCAGGGTTGTGCAGTCTGGAAAAAAGATCGTTGATTTTCGCCAAACCGCAAGACTTCGAAAGTCTGGTGAAGTCGGGGGGTTCCCATGACCTCCGAAGTCTCGTGGATTAATGGACCCACACTTTCTGTTTTCCACTTTTATCGTTCTTTTCATGGACTTCGGAGGTCTGATACTTGAGCAACCCAGACTTCCGAAGTCCAACATCAGGGCTGTACAGACTGGAAAAAAGATCGTTGATTTTCGTCAAGCCACAAGACTTCGGAAGTCGGGTGAAGTCGGGGGTTCCTATGACCTCCGAAGTCTCGTGGATTAATGGACCCACACTTTCTGTTTTCCACTTTTATCGTTCTTTTCATGGACTTCGGAGGTCTGATACTTGAACAGGGCAGACTTCCGAAGTCCAGCGTCAGGTCTGTGCAGACTGGAAAAAAGATCGTTGATTTTCGCCAAGCCGCAAGACTTCGGAAGTCTGGTGAAGTCGGGGAAAATCGGGGATCGGATAAAATAGGGCTACCTTTTTCGAGGAGGATCCTCTTGCGAGCCTTATTGCAACGTGTGCGTCACGGGCGAGTCAGCGTGGAGGGCAGGACCATCGCTGAGATCGGCCCCGGGCTGGTCATCCTGCTCGGCATCGGCCCGCAGGACGGCGAAGAGCAGGCGCGCGCCCTGGCGGAGAAGATCGCCAACCTGCGCATCTTTGACGATCAGGACGGCCGGCTCAACCTTTCGATCAAGGACGCGGGCGGCGAAGCCATTGTCGTCTCGCAGTTCACCCTGTACGCCGACACACGCAAGGGCCGCCGTCCGTCCTTCACCGAGGCCGCCCCGCCTGAACTGGCCCGCCCTCTGGTAGAGCGCTTCGCCGCCCTGCTGCGCGAGCAGGGCGTGCCCGCCCAGACCGGCGAGTTCGGCGCCCACATGCTGGTCGAGATCGCCAACGACGGCCCGGTGACCATCTGGCTGGAAGCGTGAAGGAAGAGACCCTGAGCGGCACCACCCACACCGACCCTGGCGATTACCCGACTGACTCGTGGATTTTCACTGACGTCACCGGCAACTACAAGGACGACAGCGGCACGGTCCATGCCAACATCCACTACGCCACCGGCGGCATGTGCTATGGCGCTCCCGGCCATCAGATTCTCCAGCCCATCAACGCTGATAGCACCAGCGTCTTCAAGCAGAAGAGCACTGTACCGGCCAAATTCCAGGTTTGCGATGCTTATGGCATTTCAATTGGCACGCCAGGCGTGGTTTCTACCTACCGGTTGGTGCAGACGATCTCCGGAACCGAGGCCAGTACTGTCAACGAAGCGGTTGTTTCCCCAACGCCTGACACAGTCTTTCGCTGGTCCGCAGCGGACCAGCAGTGGATCTTCAACATCAATACGAAAAATCTGGCAGCTAACAAAACCTATGTTTACCTGATCACACTGAACGATGGTTCGACCATCCAGTTCCGGTTCGGCTTGAAATTACCACCACCGGCTGGCGTGAGACGCCCCTATCCCGCCGCCAGCCGAGCACTCAACCAATCAGAGACCTGCGGCCATCCCGGCGCAGGTCTCTGCATCATCCTTCTTGGTATCCTGTGCGTCTGAAGTAATTTTGTAGAGACGTCAGTAATATAGTTCAACGCTGAAATCCAGCAGCTTGAAGACCACCGCGCTGGCATGCGGGTTCGCGAAGGCCACCGCCAGTGTCAAGCTCTCCCCTGGCGCCACCTCAACCGGCAGGGCGGGAACCACGCTCACCGGTGTGGCCGGAATGCCATCTACCGGCGCCAAGGAAATATCTGCGGGATGGATCGTAAAGGCCTCCTGACCGATATTGCGCACGGCGAGCTGCATACGGATTTCGCTCCCATCCGGCGAGACGGCGTTATCCTGGAAAGTGATCTCCGCCTGAGGCCCAGCCGCAGTGGGCATTTCTGTTTCAAACGCCGGCGCTACGGTTGGGCGCAGCCCCTGCAGCGTCATCCCAGGATTGGAAGGACTTTCTGGCACATAGACCAGGATACCGGGCGACGATTGCGCCAGGATGTTTTCCTCGCCCTGGATGCCCGCCTCAACCGCGCTCACCACGTACTCATCGCCGGTGCAGTCCGCCCATTGGATGGCCACCGGATCGCCCGGCTTCTGGCTAGCGAGGACCGCCGCATCCTCGGCCGAAGGGCCGAGCACCAGCACGTAGGGCGCATTGGTACCCTCCACCCAGTAGGCCTGGCCCGATGCATTGGACGGGATCATCAGCGTGCCATTGGCGTTGCGCGCCACCGTTTTGATCTCAAACCTGGCTGAGCCAACATGCAACTCCGGTCGGATGCATGCCGGCGTGGGAATCGGAATGGGCAGGGGAGTGAAGACCACTCTGGCGACCTCAAAGGATGCCGTCACCAGGATCATCAGCGCGCACAACCCTATGAGATGCCACCCAACCCGCCGGCGGGTCCAATATCGCCGCCAGGACGCCAGATTTCCTCCGCTTGACCGGTCTCTGCCCATCGCAGCCTCCCCTGGCATCACTTCTTACCGCGATCCAATCCCCATTATACCGGTTTCCAAGGCGCCCTTGCTTCTGCCTGAAAGGCATCTTCCCTGGAATCTGAACTCCCACGCAGCGCTTGAAGAGAATGTTTCCACGGCAGTCCGCGCGCAGGAGCGAAGAAGCCCAGAAGGGTGATTTTGTTGATGCGCTGAAGAGGCCGCGGTGTGAGGGTACACCCGCCCGGGACGAGGTCCGCTCTTTATTCCAGCGTGATCACCTTTGCGCCGCGGATACGGCGTTCCTTCAACTCGACCAGCGCCCGATTGGCGTCCTCCAGCGGGTATGTCTCGACCTCAGGGCGCAGCCCGATGTCGGCGGCCAGCGCCAGAAATTCGCTCACGTCCCGACGGGTCACATTGGCCACGCTCTTGATCTCCTTTTCCATCCACAGGTGGGTGGGGTAATCCAGCCCCAGCAGGGCGTCCTGGTCCACCTCTTCCTTGCGGATGGCGTTGATCACCAGCCGCCCGCCGGGGGCCAGCGCCTTCAAGGAGGTCACGATCGGCTTCCACACCGGGGTTGTGTCGATGATCGCATCCAGCAACACGGGCGGCTGCTCCCCGAAATCGCCGGCCCAGACTGCGCCGAGCTCTTCAGCAAAGCGGCGTTCGCCCTCGCTGCGCGAGAAGACGTAAATCGAGCTGTGAGGGTAGCGCCCGCGGGCGGCTTTCAGCACCAGGTGATTCGATGCGCCGAAACCGGCCAGCCCCAGGCTTTGGCCATCCTCGATATTGGCCAAGCGCAGAGCGCGGTAGCCTACTGCGCCGGCGCACAGCAGGGGCGCCGCCTCCACATCCGGGATGGCGGCCGGGATGGGATAGGCGAAATCCGCGCGCACGACCATATACTCGGCGTAACCGCCGTTCGCGTCACGGCCGGTGGCGCGGAAGTTCGGGCACAGGTTCTCCTCGCCCCGCCGGCAGTAGTCGCAGGTTCCATCGGCCGAGTAGATCCAGGCTACCCCCACCCGGTCGCCGATCTGTAGTTGGGCCGTCCCCGAACCCAGTTCGACCACCCGTCCGACCACCTGGTGGCCGGGGACGACTGGCAGGCGCGGCGGCGGGGTGCGCCCCTCGATCTCGTCCAGTTCGGTGTGACACACGCCGCAGGCCGACACCTTGATGAGCACCTCGCCGGGCCCCGGTTTCGGCTCAGGCAGGTCGGCCAGGATGAGCGGCTCGCGCTCCTGCGGCACGGATACGATTTTGTGGATCAGCATGGCTTTCATTTTTGCATTTCTCACAAGAAGACTGAAGTAATTCTATTTTATCTGATTAATCTTTGTCCGATCCTGTGGTTCTTTGTTGATTATATTCACATATGTCCGGTAAAGTCTCAGTATGTAGTGTAAAAAGCGATTGACAAATTAGTCAACGTGTGCTTTCTTGAAGGCCCCTAAGCCAAAACGAGAAAGGGGTCACACGATGACCTCACCACCAATAGCATTGCTGGTATATGGAAGGAGTGAGCACCCACAAGGTGGATGATTTGCTTCAAGCCATGGGCATCACTGGGATCGACAAGAGTCAGGTCACGCATATTTTCAAAGCGCTGGACGAGGTGGCAGCGTATTTGCGCAACCGGCCGCTGGAAGGGCGTTACCCGCATGTCAGGTTGGAAGCCCTGTGCCTCAAAGCGCGTCTAAATCACCGTATCGTCAGCCAGGCGGTGGTGATTGCCACCGGGTGAACGAGCTGGGCGAGTGGGAAGCGCTGGGTTTTGCCCTCGGGGGCAGCGAAACGAAGGCTTTTTGGTTGGAATTCTTGCGTTCCCTGATGCAGCGCGGTTTGAAAGGCGTGCAATGGGTGATTAGCGACGCCCCTGAAGGGTCGAAAGCCGCCATGGCCCAGGTTCTAAGCGGTTCGGGTTGGCAGCGCTGCCGGGTGCATTTCACACTTGCACCGGCGCTTCAAGGGCAGTTGTGTGCAATCTACCTGTCCACGTACCGCGTGGTGACCAGGCGATGGTCGCAGCAGCCTTACGGACGATCTTTGTATCAATTTACAGACGTAAATTGACGCGCACACCGTGAAACTCCAGCGCGCCGATGCGCGAGCGGACACGCTCACATTGGAAAAGGCTGCCGGCATGACGATCAACACGGGCAGAAAACGCAGGACGACTAGGGGCCCGCCCGGAATCCTCCCGACGAATTCCCTTCGAAGTACAACCTGTAACCCAAGACAGGCGAACGAAAACAAACCCCTAATTTTTTATGCAATTGGCTTGGAGCTAGAAATAGAGCTGGTGCGTGTACTTCGGCTCAGTGGCCGACGCATAGCGCTGCTCGAGCTCTTCGAGGATCTCGCTCTCGCGTGAGTGCACGTACCGCTCAAGAGAGCGTTCGTAATAGATCCTTGGCGTTGTGCTCAAACTGAGACGCGCCAGGCAGGAGCCGGGCACCGCGGTCACGCTGATCACCGCACCTTTTTCGATGATCTCACCGCCGTTAGGCAGGAGGAATCTGAGCTCAACCGGCGTCTCCGGCTCTATGATTGGCCCTCCTTCTGTCAGATGATGCACGAACAGCCCGGCGCCGTGCACCGAAAGGTCCGCGATGCCGGCGCGGAAGGCAGCGCCCCGGATACGCAGGTGGGCGCGCAGAGACTGTCTCGGCTGGACGCGGCTTTCCTTGCGCTCTTCCCACTTTCGACCCGTGTATTGGAATCCTGTTAGCACGATCGTCCCGGAATCCAGGTTCAAGCGTTGGAGCTGCGCCGACACTGTATTCGGAAAGCTGTCGTTTTGCAGATAGGTGGTTTTTTCATGGATCAGGCACGAAAGGCTTCGTCCGCCGCAGCGCAGGGTAGCTCGTTGCTCTTCGACTGCCAGGATGGGACTCTCGCGATGGAGCGTGACGCCCTTATAGTTGTTGACCAGTTTCAGGCGCTGATTGGATTGCATCAACTGCCGGATGCGATCCATGATCTCCTCGAGTATAGATAGGCCGATCGCGGCCATGTCCGCACCCTCCCTCATATCGATAAAAAAACAGACGACCCCCTGCCCTGGCCGCCCGTTTTTCTGAAGAAAAACAGCCGCAACTGCTTGCTGTTAAAGATCTATTCAACCTCAGCTTGCACCGGTTGATCGAACTGCTGTGAACTATGGAATATACAAATACCGCTCTTAAATCGTCTATATGAATCATAGCGACTCATCATGACAAAATCAAGTAGTTTTTCTTAATATTTTATAAGTAATTTTTGGTTACTTGTGTAAACAAGTCATTACCTTGCCTTTCAAGTTTGATCTTGCGAAACTGTATACCAATTGCAAAGTCATACCGCATAAAATTGCCTATAATTAGATGAAATCATGGTCCGGCTAAGCCGTCATTTCAGCCGGCAATGGCTCTGGGATTGTGGAAATCATGGGGGAAGCAGCAGCGCTTTGACGCCTGAGAAAGTCCGCAGACAGACTGCACCCGTCTAAAAATCGGATGAAGGGAATGGAAAGTCGGGCGAAGAACCGACCGAAGCAGCGGAGCACATGGCCGAAACCGTGGGTGTACCTTCTGACCTACGGATTGGCTGCCGTTGGCATCTCGGCCGCGCTGCTCCTCACCGGGCGAGGGCCTGAGCTTCTCTATCTGCTGGTGCCCTTCACGCTCCTGGCCGGTTTCTACTACCGTCGCGGTGTATACGCGGCCATGTTACTGATCCTGTTGGCCCTGGCGCTGCTCGTCGCCCTGGCTGCCGATGGTGACATCTCCCAATCCCTGGTCAAGGTCGCGGCGGCGCTCATCGGCGTCGGCACGATGACCGAAATCACCCACCAGATGGCTTCCGCCCAATCATCGGCGGAAAAAGCCCTGCGTTCCAGCCAGCACCGTCTGGCGGCGATCCTGGAGTCGGTGCAATCGGGGATACTCACCATCGATGCAACCGATGGGCGTGTGCTGGATGCCAATCCAGCCGCGCTGCAAATGGTCGGCCTCAGTGCAGAAGAATTGCTGGGCACGTCCTTCTACGAGCGCGTTCACCCTGAAGACCGCAACGGCGTACTCGCCATTTTCACCCACCCTGACGCGCCCGACTGCGGCGAGGTCGTATACCGCTTTCGCCATGCGGACGGCCGCTATCTGTGGGTCGAGACCGCCGCCAAGCAGATTCATGACGAGAGCGGCAAACCCATTGCCTGCGTTCTGGGCAGCCGAGATATCACCGGCCGCCGGCTCTCCGATCAGGTGTTGCGCGACTCGGAGGCCAAATACCGCACCCTTTTCAATACCATCAGCGATCCGATCTTCCTGTGCGACCGCGACAGCGGCCGCATCCTGGATTGCAATCAATCTGCGATAGATCGTTACGGCTATTCGCGCGACGAACTGATGGGCATGACCCTGGGTCGCCTTTGCCTGCCATCCGCGGACGACGAGCGGACGCGACGGGCCGGTACATCGCACAACGAAACTCACCTAACGCGCGCCGGGCAGCGCATCGAAGTCGAGGTTCATTCTGCCGACCTGGAGTACGAGGGCAAGCACGCCACCCTGGTCGTGGCTCGCGATGTGACAGAACGAAATCGCAGCGAGCGTGTCCAGGCGGCCCTCTACCAGATCGCCCAGGCGGCCATCACTGCGGACAATCTGGACGAGCTCTACCGCCAGGTGCACGACATTCTGAGCAAGCTGATACCCACCGAAAATTACTTTATCGCTCTCTACGACCCTGAAGCCAACCTGATCAGTTTTCCATACTTCATCGATCAATTCGACACGCAACCGGCTCCCCGCCGACCCACAAAAGGTCTCACGGAATATGTCATCCAGACCGGCCAGCCGCTGTTTGCTTCCCCGGAGGTTTTCGCCGATCTTGAAGAAAAAGGCCTGGTGGAGACCCATGGCACCCCATCGCTAGATTGGCTCGGTGTCCCGCTGATGGTCGGCAATCGCACCATTGGGGTGATGGTCGTGCAGACGTACTCCGAGGGCGTGCGCTTTGGCCCGGCCGATCTGGACATCCTCACCTTCGTTTCCTCCCAGGTGGCGATGGCCATCGAGCGCAAGCGGGCTGAGATGGCCCTCCGCCAGAGCCAGGCCAGCCTGGAGCGCCATTCCAACCGCCTTTCACGCATTTTGGACACCAGCTCCGCCCTGCGCATCAACCTCAGTCTCGATGAGTTGCTGGCGGAAATCGTGCGGTCCACCAGCACTTCTCTGGGTTTCGGTACGGTAGTCCTCAACCTGCTGGACGAGGAGAGCGGGCTGGTGCGCATCCGCACCCACTATGGACTGGATGAGGCCGGCCGCTGCGCGTTGGAAGGGGCAGCCTACACTCAGGAGGATTTGAACCGGCTGTTCCAGGAGCGCTTCCGGGTGGGCGACTGCTACTTTATCCCCGAAGGCGCGGTGAATTGGGATAGCGAGCTGAGCGGTCCGACCTACACGCCCCCACTGGAGCCCCCTTTCGACACAGCGGACAATTCATTCTGGAAGCCGAACGATATGCTGGTGACGCCCATCGTCCTCCACGAAGGTCAGGTGGCGGGCTTCATTTCCGTGGACAAGCCTCTGGATGGGCGCCGTCCGGACCGCGAAAAGTTGCAGGCGCTGGCCATTTTCACCAACCAGGCGGCCGCAGCCATCGAAAACGCCCGCCTTTATGAGCGCGCACAAAACGAATTGGCCGAGCGCAAGCGCGTCGAAGAGCGGTTGTGGATACTGAGCACGCACGATGCGCTGACCGGGCTGTACAATCGCGCCTACTTCGAGTCCGAAATGGCTCGCCTCAAGCCTGAAGCCCATAACCCAATCAGTGTGGTCATGGTGGACGTAGACGACCTTAAAATCACCAACGATCGCTTTGGTCATGCCGCTGGGGACGAGCTGCTGCGCCGAACGGCGCGCGTGCTGAAGAACGCCTTCCGGGCCGAGGACGTGATCGCCCGCATCGGTGGAGACGAATTTGCCGTGCTACTGCCCGGCGCCGATGAGGCGACAGCCCTGGAGAGCGTCCAGAGGGTTTTGGATATGTTGGAAGCTCATAACGCCCGTAATCCGGGCATCCCTCTGTTTGTTTCGGTGGGGGCGTCCACGGCCGATCAACGCACCAGTCTGGAGGAGGCTCTCAAGCTGGCCGATAAACGTATGTATTCGGCCAAGCAGAGTCGCCGCCGGGAGCGGCGCAGGCGGCGCGCGTGATTCCTTGCAATGGCAGCTCAACGGCCCTCACACCAACGATCAAGGCGTAATTTATATATTTTATAATTTTATAGGGTTTTTTGGGCGTTTCATCTCAGAATTTTAAGATTAAGCCCTTAAAAGACCTTGTATATCGAATCGAAATCATGTAATATGATCATATAATCCTCATGAGCCAAAGGAGAAGATAATGGCTGATCGAGCTTACTGCGTAAAGTGCAAAACACAGCGCGACATGGTGAACGTCAAACGGGTCACGATGAAAAATGGGCGTCCGGCGCTGCAGGGTAAATGCAGTGTGTGCGGCACCGGCATGTATAAGATCCTCCCCAAGGGCGCCTGAGACGATCGCATGGCGATGAACGTGCGGCGCGGGACTGCGAGGTTCCGCGCCGCACGGTTTAACCGTGTGTCCTCCGCGGCCACCTCGACTTGACGATCGTGCTATACTTTAAATAATATTGGTCCGGCAGCTTTTGTTTTATTGGAAATCGAGGGGTGCGATGGAAAATAAACCCGTGGATGAGCTGTGGTACTGGTATCTGACCGGAGAAAAGCGGGCAACCTTTCCAGAAGATCTGGAGCGCCAATTCGAAGCCCGCCAGCGCCTTTTCCGTTTGTTCCCCGGCACCCCGCGCTGCTTTGAGTGTAATGTCCCCCTGGCCGGCTTCGGGGGCCTGATCCTGAAGCCTTTTGGCAATCGCCCCTCCAGCTTTAGCCCACGCTTTTGCAACAATTGCGAGAAATTCGCCCGATCGAGAGAGGCGGGCGCAGAGGTCGTGCTTTCCCTTTTGTTCGCCGACATCCGCGATTCCACCCCTCTGGCCGAAAAACTGGGCAACGCCCGGTTTAAAGAGCTGATCCGACGCTTCTATAAAGTCACCAGCGAGGTGTTGATCGAGCACAACGCGATGATAAACCGTTTGATGGGCGACCAGATCAGTGCGCTTTTCGTCCCCCGTTTTGCCGGGAACGAGCACGCCAGGGTGGCCATCCAGGCCGCGCGCGAGATCCTGCGCGTTACCGGGCACGAGGATCCGTCCGGTCCATGGGTCCCGGTGGGCGTCGGTGTTCACACCGGCTCGGCCTACGTCGGCGCGGTTGGCTCGAAAGAAGGCGTCAACGAGATCGCTGTGCTGGGTAGCTCGGTAAACCTCACCGCGCGCTTATCCTCTCAAGCCGCCACCGGTGAGGTGCTCATCAGCGAGGACGCCATGCATTCAGCGCAATTTGACGCCGGTGTACTCCAGCAGCGCGTCCTCCAGCTTAAAGGGATCAGCTCCCCGGTGGCCGCCAGCGTCTTACAGCTTCGGCCAGGCGAGATTGAGCGGTAGAAATAGAGCCGAGTTACAGATGCCCGGCGGTTGTGTGTCTCGACAGGGGATAGCAGACTTATTCCCTGTAAGGCACCTCCACCACCCGGCTGGCAAGCTCGGCTTCCATGGACGCCACCTCGGCCTGTAGGGCGTCGGCCAGCCCATCGAGGGGCACCAGGCGGCTGTGTTCCTCCGTACGGCGCTTCACCTCTACTCCGCCCTGCTTCAGCCCACGTTCACCGACCGTCACCCGTAGCGGCAGCCCGATCAGATCGGCGTCGTTAAATTTGACCCCGGCGCTCTCGAGCCGGTCGTCATACAGCGGCTCGATCCCAACAGCTTTCAACCGATCGTAGATCGCCGCGGCAGCGCTTTCTGCCTCGCCGCTCTTGCTTCCCAATCCGATCAGGTGGACGGGATACGGCGCCACGCTGACCGGCCAGGCGAGGCCTTTCTCGTCGTGGTGCTCCTCGGCCACGCAGGCAAGCAGGCGTCCCAGACCGATGCCATAGGAGCCCATTACGATCGGGCGCCGGGCACCGCTCTCGTCCTCGAAATACGCTCCCAGCGATTCTGAGTAGCGCGTGCCCAGCTTGAATATTTTGGCCACTTCCACTCCCCGGCTGGACCACATAGGATTTCCGCAGGAGGGGCAAGCATCCCCGTCACGGGCTGCCACGATGTCTGCGACCGTCGCGGCGATGTAATCGCGCCCGTAGTTGACGTTGCGCAAATGAAATCCCTCCCGGTTGGCGCCAGCCACCAGGTTGGGCGCATAAGGAATCAGATCATCCACCACGACCAGCACGCCTTGAAGTCCGACCGGTGAGGCGTAGCCCGGTTCGGCTCCGATCGCGCGGATTTCCTCCACGGCGGCCGGGCGCAGATCGCGCGCACCGATGGCGGCTGCCAGCTTGGTCTCGTTAACTTCCATGTCGCCGCGCACAACTGTGAACACCAACTGCTCCCGCGTTTGATCGCCCTGGTCGAACGCGGCCACCAAGAAAACAGCCTTGGCGGTGCGTTCGGTCGGAATGCCGAGGAAGGCGGCCAGCTCCTCGATGGTGTGCGCGCCGGGCGTGGCAACCTCCTCGAGCGGCAGGGGTGCTTCGCCCGGCGGGATGGGCTTGCGAAAGCGGGCAATCTGGCGGTTGGCAGCGTAACCGCACGCGTCACAAAAGAAGAGCGTATCCTCACCGATGGGGGTCAGGTACATGAATTCGTGGGCCTTCAAACCGCCCATCACGCCGACGTCGGCGCCCACCGCGCGCACGGGCAACCCGCAGCGGGCGAAGATGTTGAAGTAGGCCTGGTAGTGGGCGCGGTATTGAACCTCCAGACCGTAGTCATCGGCGTCCAGCGAATATGAATCCAGCATGGTGAACTCGCGCGCGCGGATCAACCCGGCGCGCGGGCGCGGATCATCGCGCCACTTGGTCTGAATGTGATAGATTAGCGCTGGCAAGCGGCGGTGAGAACGGACTTCGGAACGGGCCAGGGCGGCAGCCGCCTCTTCATGAGTCATGGCCAGAGCCATATCCCGCCCCGAGCGGTCCTGGAAACGACCCAGCTCTGGGCCCATTTGTCGCCATCGGCCGGTTTGCTTCCACAGCTCGGCCGGCTGGACGACCGGCATACTGATCTCCTGGCCGCCGATGGTCTCGATCTCCTCGCGCATGATGGCAGCGATGCGGCCCAGCGCTCGCTGGGCCAGCGGCAGATAGGCAAAGATGCCGGCTGCAAGCGGCCGGATGAAACCCGCCCGCAGCAACAGCCGATGGCTGACCGCCTCGGCCTCGGCCGGGGCTTCGTAAAGGGTCTGGGAAAACAATCGGGAGAGGCGCATAATCACCCATTTATATCGGCGGGCCGGCTGTATGCAACCGACCCGCCCGGCGTTAGTGTCCGGTGCGCGTCGTTTACAAAACCAGCGCCCAGGCGTGGAAGGCCGAATAGATGGCCGGCGCCAGGATGTGGCCGCTCTTGCGCATCACCCAGCCATAAACCAGCCCTGCCGCCAGCGCCCGGACGATCTGCACGCCCCATTGGGCTGGATTGGCATCATAAACCAGGATGGTCTGCGGCAACTGAAAGAGGGCGTAAAGGGCTGAAGTTGCCAGCCAGCCGGGTATTTCACCCAGCCAGCTTGCCAGGCGAAGTTGCACGAAGCCGCGGAAGATGAACTCGGTCGCCAGGGACGCCGCCAGCGCAGCCACCAGATAATAGATCTCGTCTGGCGAGACGCCGTTCAAGATGGCGTAAACCCTGCCGCGCAGGAAAAGAGTGATCAGACCCAACGCCAAGCCGAGTAACAGGGACGGACTGCGCGTGGCCTTGCCCCAGCCAGCGCTGAGAGCAGGCTGGCGACGGACGATCATGGCCAGGATGAACGGCGCGGCAGCCAGGACCGCCACCGTGACCTGGCGCAACAAATCATCCAGGCTGTATCGCAGCGGCCGGTCACCGCTCACGACGGGAGCGGCGTAAGCAGGGGTGGGAAAGCCGGGAAAACCGGTCCACAAGATGGCCGCCACCAATAGCAGCCCGCCCAGGGCGACAACCCCTTCGCGCAGCGGGTAGGCGAAGATCAGCGGACGGCGGCGGAAGCGTGGACTAAGCCCGGCAATCAGCGTGACCGCCACGACGCCCATCCATTCGGCCAGGTCGAGGAGCAGAGTTGGATTGATGGGTTTACTCCCCCTTCTCTTTCTCTGTTTCTTCCGTAACCTCCACCTTCACCTGGCCGCTCTCTTCTTCCAGCCCAAGTTCGACCTTCTCTTCCATGCGGATCTGGCCTCGTAAGAAAGCTCCCTCTTCGGTGGCGAATGAGCCGGTCACCACGTCGCCCCACACGCGGCCAGTGGCGCGAATCTCCAGCTTCTCGGCGGTGATGTTGCCGCGCACCGCTCCAGCCACAATGACGGTGTGGGCGCGCAGGTTCTCGCAGGTCACCCGCCCGGTTTCGCCGACTACCAGCAACCCGTGCAGGGCGATCTCGCCTTCGAATGTGCCCTCGATGCGCACACCGCCGCTGCCGCGCAGGCTGCCCTGCCAGCTAATCCCCTGGCCGAGCACCGAGGTAACCCGCTCGATCGGTTGGGTTGGGACGGGTGCGGCGCCGCTGGTGCGGCCGCTGCTGCGTTTAAACATGTACCGGTCTCCAAATAAAAAGGTGGCCCTCTCAAGACGGCCAAACCGAACCAGCACGTACCACGCCGCCCGGGGGAACGTCTGCCTTGACCGTGGCGCCGTTGCCGATGCGGGCACCTTCGCCGATGTGAACTCCCAGATTGATGGTCGCGCCCATGCCGATCAGACAGCGCGCGCCAACCTGAACCGCCCCGGCCAGCATGGCCCCCGGGGAGACATTGCTGTACTCGCCCAGGACGCAATCGTGCGATACGATCGCGCCCGTGTTGATGATCACGCCAAATCCAACCTTTGCCTCGCTGCCAACATAAGCGTGGGGAAAAACCTGCACGCCTTCGGCCAGGACGGCCGAGGTCTCGACGAAAGCGGTGGGATGTATCAGCGTTGGGCAAGTGAAACCTGCAGCCGCCAGGCGCTCGAAGACGATCACGCGGCTGGTGATGTTGCCGATGCCTCCCACTGCGTTGGCCGCCTGGCGCACGCCGCGCGCATACAGGCTGGGTAAAATCTCCGCCCCGCCCAGGACTTCTACATCGAGTACATTCGAACCCGGCGGCAGACCATCGTCGACCACGCCTACCAGACGGTAACCTCCCAGGGCGCGCAGCAGTTCGATCAGCGACTTGCCGTGCCCGCCCCCGCCGTAGATGACCAGGCCGAAGGCATCGTATTCGGTGCCTTCGATCGGCGCGGGTTCAGCGGCAGCCAGTGCCGCACGTACGTGCGCCTCGGTCACCAGCATGCCTCGCGGCAGCCGTTCCAGGTCGAGCCGGGCGCGGTGGGCAAGGTCGAGAGCCGGGCGGGTGATGCGCAATCCATCCGGCAGGCCATCCGCCGCGGTGGGTTGCGTCTCGGACGCGGGTGCAGCCGGCAGCGGCTCATCAGCGCGTTCGGCCAGGTAACACAGCGTCTCGCCGGCGTTCAGCACATCGCCCTGACGGGCGCGCAAACCCGCCACGTAGCCTTCCACTTCCGCGGCCAGCTCGGCGGTGGATTTGGTGGTCTCGAGGGTAGCCAGCACCTGGCCAGCCGAGACGCGCTGGCCCTCCTGCACGTGCAGGGAGGTCAGGGTGGCTTCCACTTCATTTGGGTTGAGCAGCGGCACGACGACCGGGTGAAGCATACCCCTTTTATACCATCTTTTGCGCTGCCTGTATAATGGCGTCCACGTCAGGGAGGACGGCCTTCTCGAGGGCAGGCGAGGCCGGGACGGGCAGATCGAGGGCTGCCAGGCGGCAGGCGGCCAGCAACGGCAGACCCCCTTCGGCCGCCGCCGCCAGCACCCCTGCGCCCCAGCCCAGAGACCGTGTGCCCTCCTCGACAGACAGCAGCCGCCGCGTGCGCCGGACCGACTCCAGCAGCGGTTGAGGATCGAAGGGCGAAAGACGGGTGAATATCACCAGCTCGCAGAAGATCTCTCGTTCGTAAGCCAGGCGCACGATGGCCTCGCGGGCCAGCTCGGCCATGTAACCATACGCTGCGATGGTCAACGCTGGAGCGGGTGCAGCGCGCAGGGAAAGGCGGTAGGCATCCGCGCCAGCCGGGGTGAAATCGAACTCGGCCAGGCGGTCACCATCCCACAACGCCAGCGGATAGAGCAATTTGTGCTCGACGAACAGCACCGGCTGATCGGCACGGATGGCGGCATGGAGCAGCGAGCCGGGGTCACCGGCACCGATCGGCAGCGGCGCCGCTGCCAGAACGGTTAGCCCCGGTACGCCCAGGAAGTGCTTCTCCAGCGATTGTGAATGGGTGGGCCCGTAACCGCGTCGCCCGCCCATGGGCGCCCGCACCACCAGCGGCAGGGACACGGCGCCGGCGTACATCCACCCCAGCTTGCTGGCATGGTTGATGATTTGGTCGGCCATCAGCGTCAGGAAGTCGCCGAACATGACCTCTACCACCGGGCGGAAGCCGCGCAAAGCCATTCCGGCTGCCACGCCCATCATGCCGGCTTCAGAGACCGGGGTGGCCAGCACACGTCCTGGAAAGGCGCTGGAAAGTCCGCGGGTGACCTTGAAAGCCCCGCCGTAGGGATCGACGATATCCTCGCCGAGGAGGAGAACGCGAGGATCTTCTTCCAGAGCGCGGCGCAGGGCTCCGTTGAGCGATTCCAGCACACTGGTCATGGCATTATCGCCGGGGTGAGCGCGGCGGCATCAGGGGAGGGATCGGCCAGGGCCTGCTGGAAAGCCGCATGGATGACGGCGTCGACCTCGCCTTCGATCGCCTTGCGGGCTTCTGCCGGCAACCGGGGGGCGTGGATGGCCAGCGGGTCGCGTTCCCGGCGCAGACGCTCGAGCTCCTCGCTGGGGCGTGGATCATCGCCCTTGGAATGCGGGCCGAAGCGTTCTGTCTCGATGATCAGCGCGCGTGGAGCACCCTCCACGCGCACCTGCGAAATCAGCTCGGCGGCCGCGGCATGGATGACGAGCACATCGCTGGTGTTCAGCTCGCGGGCGGTGATGCCGAAGGCTGCAAAGCGGCCGGTCATCGTACCCGCCAGAGCCAGATGGGTTGGCGTTGTCTGCGCCCAGTGATTGTGTTCTAGGACGAAAAGGATCGGAGCACTCCAGAGAGAGGCGAAATTCAGCGCCTCGTAAACCGCGCCCTCTCCCAACGCCCCATCGCCGAGGAATGCGAAGGTGACCGCGCCGCTCCCCTTGCGCTTCTCGGCCAGGGCCATGCCCACCGCCAATGGAAGTGTACCGCCCAGGATGCCATTGGAATAGAAATTGCGCCAGTGGAGGTGCTGAGAGCCGCCCCGCCCGCCACACACGCCGCTGGCCTTGCCCATCAGCTCGGCGAACAGACTGCGTGGGTCGCCGCCGTAGGCCAGGAAATGTCCATGGCAGCGGTGGTTGGAGACAACCAGGTCGTCGGGGGAGAGGTGAGCGAGCACGCCCGCAGCGTCGGCTTCCTGGCCGAGGTAGGTGTGGGTGGTGCCGCTGAAGGCGCCGCGGGCAAACTCGGCCAGCACGGTCTCTTCGAACCTGCGGATCAGATACATCGTGCGATACAGGGATTCATTCATTGATCTCTCGCAAAGGCGCAACAAATATCGGAAGGATATATCTTCATCTATCTCCCCTTTCATCAACGGGGCGTCTTCGTTGAGATGCGCATCAAAACTGGATTGGATACGACTCCTGGCCGAGGATTATTTTAAATTCCTTTGCGTCTCAGCCTCTTTGCGAGAGGCTTTCTTTTCTTGAACGATGACAAAGCGCCAGGGGATGGATTTCCATGGCTCGGGGGTGTGGAACAGGCCGATGCGCGCAGTCTGGATCACCTGCGCATCGGGGAAGGGCTCGCCGCGTTCGATGAACAGCTCCCCAGACGGATCACATAGGTCGGCGCCGTTTTGTGCTCTGGCTATGTTCAGGGCGAAGGTGAGCTTGGCCGGTCCGTCGGTCCACTGATCGGGCGGACGCATTCCGCGCCGTGCGGCGATAAGATCCACTCCCTCGGTCGGTTGGATGGCGCGGATCAGCACTGCGGCCGGCACTCCTTCTGGTTCGGCGACGGCATTGAGCATCCAGTGCATCCCGTATGTGAAGTACACGTAGGCGAAGCCAGGCGCTCCGTACATGATGCCATTGCGCGGGGTGCGTCCGAAACGCGCGTGGCAGGCCAGATCCTCCTCGCCCTCATAAGCCTCGGCTTCAGTGATGATGCCCGCCACGCGCCGGCCTGCCTCGATGCGCACCAGGCGCATACCCAACAGGTCGCGGGCGACTTCCACGGCGTGTCGGGCGTAAAATGAGCGCGGTAATACGATATGCTCAGAGTTCACCGCATCATTTTACTGTATCGGAAGGCAGACGGTCAGGATTTGAAGCGCGGATCGCGCTCCAGCGTCAGGCGCAGGCCTTGCTGCAGATCGACGGATGGCTGATAGCCCAGTTTCCTGGCGGCCAGACTGATGTCGGCGCACATGCGCGCCACCCCGCCGGTAGTCTTGGGATTGTAGACCACCTCGGCCTTGCGCCCGGTAAGCTCGAGGATGATCCTCACCAGGTCGCGCACGCTGGTCTCGACCCCGCTACCGACGTTGATCACCTGCCTATCCACCGTTGGGGCAGTGGCGGCAGCCACCATGGCGTCGACCACGTCGTCGATGTAAACGTAGTCGCGGGTCTGGCTGCCGTCTCCATAGACGACCAGCGTGCCGCTCTGTATTGCCTGGCGCAGGAAATAGGGGATGACCGGCGCATGGGCTGGCGGGATATGCTGTCCGGGACCATAGGCATTGAAGATGCGCAGACAAACCGTCTCGATGCCCCACAGAGCGCCAATGGTGCGCACGTAATACTCGGCTGACAGTTTAGAGACAGCATAGGGCGAGCTCGGAAAAGGAGGCATATCCTCGGCCAGGGGCTGCATTTTCTGATCACCGTAGACCGCGCCAGACGAAGCCAGCACCACCCGGTGCACGCCCACATCGCGCATGGCTTCCATCAGGGTGACCGTGCCGCCCACATTGACGGTGTTGTACTCGCGCGGATAAAGCACCGATTCAGGGACGGAGACGCGCGCCGCCAGGTGATAGACGCAATCCACGTCCTGGAGCAAGGTCCACAGTTTGGGGCGATCGTTCACATCCCCGCGGATGAAATGGACTTCGGGCAATAGGGCCTGTGGGTCGCCGGTGGAAAGGTCGTCAAGGCCGCGCACCTGATAGCCCAGGCGGACCAGACGGTTGGCCAGAGCCGATCCAAGAAAACCGGCAGCCCCCGTGATCAGAAAACGCATTTCTCCATCCTGGTCGATTGAGCTGGCAGACGGACTGCAAGAGCGAATTATAGCACGAACAGATTTTCCGGGTTAATCAGGCAATTCCTTTTCCGCGGCTTTAGATTTCAGCTTCGCCATCCTGCTCTGCCTTGATTTCGCTGGGTAGAAACATGGAAAAATGAGGATTCCGCGGGCGAAGCTCGTGGAATCCCCATTTCTTTGACTTCTGATTATTGTGATGCGCTCTCGGGAGTAAGGGCTACCTTTCCGGCGACACGCCCATCGCCGCCCATTTCCTCCTCCAGGCGGAACTGGCGCATATACATGTTGTAGTACACGCCCTTCTTCTCCAGCAGGGATGCATGCGTGCCGCGCTCGACGATCTCGCCGTCTTGGATCACCAGCACCTGGTCGGCGTTGCGAATAGTGCTCAGCCGGTGGGCGATAACGAAGCTGGTCCTACCTTTCAGCAGACGTTCGAGAGCCTGCTGGATCAGGCGCTCGGTGCGCGTGTCGACGCTGGAGGTAGCCTCATCCAGGATCAGGATGCGAGGATTGGCCAGCGCGGCCCGTGCGATGGAGATCAACTGGCGCTGACCCAGGCTTAATCCAGCGCCATGCTCGCCCAGCATCGTGTTGTAGCCGTCCGGCAAACGCTGGATGAAATCATCCGCGTGTGCAAGCTTGGCTGCGGCGATCACTTCTTCATCGCTGGCCTTCGGCCGCCCGAAGCGTATGTTGTTCATGACCGTATCGTTGAACAGGTAGGTGTCCTGCAGGACGATGCCGATCTGCCTGCGCAGGCTGGCGGCGGTCACATCGGCCACATTGTAGCCGTCGATCGTGATCTTCCCCGAATTCACGTCGTAGAAACGTGGGATCAGATTCGCGATGGTGGTCTTGCCCGCGCCGGTCTGCCCGACGATGGCTATCGTCTGGCCGGGCTCAGCCACGAAACTGACGTCCTTGAGCACGATGTCCTTAGGGTCATAGGCAAAGTAAACGTGGTCGAACTCCACCCGGCCCTGGATGGGCGGCAATTCCACCGCATCGGGCTTGTCCTGCACATCCGGCCTGGTGTCGAGCAAATCGAAGATGCGCTCGGCCCCGGCCACTGCGCTCTGCAGGTTAGTCCACAGAACGGCGATCTGCTGGATAGGCTGGTTGAAGCGCTGCACATAGCCGATGAACGTGATGATCAGCCCCAGCGAGATGACCGTGCCGAAGAGGGTTTGCCCGCGCAGCAGGACAATGCCGCCGGTGATGGTGACGATGGCTACCGCTATATAGCCCAGACCCGCCAGGGTTGGCGCCAGGGCTGCGGAGAAGGACACGGCGCGGATGTTTGCGTCGCGGTTAGCGGCGTTCGACTGACGGAAAGATTCGATATTGAGCTCCTCACGTCCGAACGCCTGCACGTCGCGTACGCCCGCAATGCTCTCTTCCAGATTGGCGTTCACCCTGCCGATCTCCACGCGCGTCTGGCGGAAAGCCTTGCGCGCCTGATTGGAGAAGTACACCGTGGCGAGGATCATCAGCGGTACGACCGCCATACTCACCAGGCCATAGGCAGGGCTGAGCACCAGCATATCGATCGCCACCCAAATCAACAGCAGCACACCGCTGACCACGTTGACCAAGGCAAAGTTGACCGCTTGCTGGATCGTACTGACATCGTTGGTGATGCGGCTCATTACGTTGCCGGGCTCGTTCTCAGCGAAGAAACTCATTGAAAGGCGGTGAATGTGCTCGAAGACCTCCACCTGAAGCCTGCGAATCACGTGCTGGCCCGACCAACTCATCAGGAAGAACACCAGCCCGTTCATTAACGCGCCGATGACGTACAGCGCCACGATCACCAGGATCAACTGACCCATTCCGGCAATGTAATCGGAAACCGTAGGATTGGCGGGTAAAGCCGCGATCCAGCAGTTCTCGCTCGAGGTGAGGCTGCCATTACCCGCCAATTGCTGTAACCCGGCAGGCAGGCCGCTGGATTGCCCCTCGAACCGTGAGATCGTGGCCGGGGTCAGGAAGCAGTCCACGACCTGGCCGGTCAACTGCGGGATTTCCACCGACGTGAAGGCCGTACCGACCACCAGCAGCGCCACCATGATCAAAATAAACTTGTAAGGCGTAAAGTAACGGCCCAAGCGTGCCAGAGTCGCTCCGACGCTCTTTGGCTTACTCGTCTCTTGTTTGAGCATTCGGCTGAAACCGCCGGGTCCACCGTGCATCATTGTTCACCTCCATTATGGCTGCCATCACCGCTAAATGCGGGGACGCCTGCATCGACCAGGCTAGGAGCGTCCTCCACGAGTTGCGAGTTGTAAATCTCCGCGTAGATCGGGCTGTTCTCGATCAGGTCTTCGTGCTTGCCCTGGGCAGCGATCTTGCCCTTGTCCAGTACCAGGATCAGATCGGCGTTGCGCACCGTGCTGATGCGTTGGGCGATGACAAAGCTCGTGCGGCCCTTCATCAGTTTGGTCAGCGCCTGCTGGATGGCATATTCGGTCACCGCATCCACACTGCTGGTCGCTTCGTCCAGGATCAGAATGCGTGGATCCATGAGCAGGGCGCGGGCGATGGCAATGCGCTGTTTCTGCCCGCCGCTCAGGTTCGTGCCGCGCTCACTCACGGGCGTTTCATAACCCTCTGGGAAACTCATAATGAACTCGTGCGCCTCGGCCGCCTTCGCTGCGGCGATGATTTCTTCCATGCTGGCATCCGGTCGGCCGAAAGCAATGTTGTCCCGAATCGTGCCTGAGAATAAGGTTGATTCCTGCAGGACGATGCCGATCTGCGAGCGCAGCGATTCGAGCGTGACGTCACGCACGTCGTACCCGTCGATCTTCACACTACCGCTGGAGACGTCGTAAAAGCGCGGTATCAAGTTAATGATGGTGGATTTTCCGGAGCCTGTCGCGCCAAGCAGCGCAACCGTTTGGCCAGGCCTGGCGACGAAGCTCACGTCATTCAACACCGGGTCCCCACTGCCAAAATAGCGGAATGTGACGTGATCGAAGACCACTTCCCCCTTCACTGGCGGCAGGGTGATGGCCCCCGGCTTGTCGGTTACGTCGTTCTTCGCGTCGAGGATCTCGAAGATGCGCTTGGCCGATGCGCCCGCCTGCGACATCTGGTTGATGATCATCCCCAATTGGCCGAGCGGCAGGAAAATGTAGACGAGATACATGCTGAATTTCTGCCATTCGCCCAGATCGAGGGTCCCCTGGATGATCTGCCGGCCGCCGAAATACATCACGCCAGCATTGCCGAGGTTGGCAATCAGGAAGATGATCGGGAACAGGAAGGAAAAGATCACCGCCACTTTGATTTGCTGGGCCATCAGGCTGTTGGCTGCCTGGTTGAAGCGGCGCTGCTGCTCAGGCTCGCGGGTGAAAGCCTTGATAACCTTGATGCCGGCCAGGTTCTCTTGCAGGATGGTATTGAGGCGCGACAGGCGTATCTGCACCTCGGTGAAGAGCGGTTGGGTGTAGCGGCCAAAGATCAGGAATATGATCACCGCGAGCGGCAGCAGCGGGAGAACGACCAGGGTCAGCTTGACATTGGTCAAAAACAGGATCAACATCGTGCCGGTCAACATGATGAGGGCCTGAACAGCCATCAGCAACCCCTGGCCGATAAACAGGCGCACCTTTTCCACATCATCCGTTGCGCGGATCATCAACTGGCCGGTCTGGTTGCGGTCGTGGTAGCTAAACGACAGCCTCTGCACCTTGGCAAACAGGTCATTGCGGAAATCGAAGGCCATGCTTTGCGAAAGCTTCTCGGACATGTACGTCTGAGCATAGGAGAAGGCGCCCTGCACCACTGCAAATAACAGGATCAGCAGGCCGGCGTAAATCAGCGCCTGGATGGCGCCATTCAGATACTGGTTGTACTGATCCATTGTCCAGCCCAGTTTGCTCAGTGCAAAGGACAGATAGGCTGGCGGGATTTTCGACAACTGCTGGGCGATGACCCCGTTGGTGATGACATTGATGATCTTCTGTACCATCTGTGGCACCATCAGCATGGCACCGACCGAGATGAACACGAATAAATATGCTTGGGCTGCGAATTTAGGATAGTGGGCCAGGTACCGTATGGCGCGCAGCAAATCTTTGCCGCTCATTTGCGAATCTGGCGCAGCGGAAGACGAGATCCTGGGTGTCGACAATGAACTGGTTGCCAATTTAACCTCCGTTCAAAAATGGATCATCACAAAAATAACGGTAAAAAGGGAGTTATTCCCTTCCCGCGTTTTCTTTGATCCGGCTCCGGCGTGAGTGGGCCATGCGGGCGGCTTCTCTCTCGGCTCGTCGGGCAGCGTATTCCCTTCTGCGGGCCAGGGCGGCCTGATGATGCAGCAGATCTGTGTGCCCGGTTCGTTCTTTCACCTCCCCGGTATCGTCGTCCGGTTGGGCAGAAGAGGCCGGCATATCTTGAAGGCTGTTTTTCTGCACCGAGCGATAAAGTTTGCCCAGCAGCTCGATGAGCCTTTCGCGCTCCTCCTGGCTCAATCCGGACGCCAGCCGGCTGAGGTATTCCAAACGCTGAGGGGTAGAGGACATGATCAGTTTTCGCCCGGCATCGGTGAGCTGAATCCTGAACAGGCGGCGGTCCTGTGGATCCAGCTCACGGCGGATAAGTTGAGCCTTCTCCAGGCCGCGCAATAACGAGCTGACCGTGTTCTTGCTTACGTTCTGATAGCGGCTGAGGCAGGTTGGAGTGATGCCATCCAAATTGCCCTGCCGCTCTTCGATGATCAGACGCAGCAGCAAACCCCAGCGCGGACCGGAGAGCCGCGAAGTGTCCTGGATAGCCGCGTCGTATTGATTGGCGACCATGTGAATCAGGCGGATGATCTCGGCGCCAGTCGTATCACCCGACCATTCCATCTTACGCATGTGTTCTCGGAAGTGCTCGCGCAGAAAGGCGACCGGATCATCAACCTGGGGGATTTCCATATGCCTCCATATATTTCGTCACACATCGAACAATACGATGGCGAACTATACTTCGGGATGCAGGATGTGTCAAGAGGTCAGTTTGTCAGGGATTATCTCCGGCGGAGATGCGACGGTTCCGCCTGAAGGCAATCTGGTTGAATCCCCCGGAAGATGGAAACCTGGCGGATGTCATTGGTATAATTACCCCAATGCCAGACGACTTCCGCTTTTTCGTAGACATACCGATTCGCTACGGCGACCTGGATCCGCAATGGCACGTCAATAACGCCCGGTACCTTACCTTCATGGAGCAGGCGCGCTTGAGCTACCTCATCCACCTCGGCCTGTGGGACGGGGTCGATTTCATGAATCTCGGCCTGATTGTGGCTGATGTGCATATCGCCTATCTGGCTCCCCTTTCCCTGGGGCAAACGGCGCGCGTATTCATGCGGGTATCACGTTTGGGCAACAAGAGCATGCTGTGCGAATATCAGGTCGCCGACGCTGGCGATAACCAGATTTACGCCAAAGGCGAGACGGTAATGGTGGCCTACGATTACCATACCCGCCAATCCATCCCCATCCCGGTGGGCTGGCGGGAAAAAATAGCCGATTTCGAGGGCATACCCACATCTGAGAATAGATTACCCACAAATAACTCACAAAGCTGAATCGGTGGCGCAGAATGCAGCCAGGTTGCCGCGCAGATGGAGCGAAAGGGGGGCAAAAGCGGGCTGCCATGGCGCGGGGAATTCTCCCTCCAACGCGGACGAACGCCGGTTGAGAGTGAGATTATCGTGACAATCGCCCCAATTAGTGACTGCTATAGAGGCAAAAATTTGGTAGAATCATTTTAGAGATGAAAGAGTAAATGCATGGTGAAGGGCTTAACGTTATCGAACTCCTTTCACCGCATGGTCGCCGGCCCGGACCGCTGTCAGGAGAGTATGAGCGGAACGGGCTTTCGAAAAGTTGTAGGAGGATTTTACGTTGGCCGGTATGGATAGTTTCACCCAGCGGGCGCGCCGGGTCCTGAGTCTGGCGACTCAGGAAGCGGAAAGAATGCGCCACGGCACGGTGGGCACCGAACATCTGCTCCTGGGTTTGATCCAGGAAGAGGGCGGGGTAGCCAGCCGCGTGCTGCGCGAGTTGGGTTTGGAGTTGGATCGCGTACGGGAATTAGTGGAGCGATTTAGCGATAGTGGTCAATACCGCGGCGGGAAGATCGAGCTCTCGACTGGAACGGAAGCCGTTCTGAAGTTCGCCGTCGAAGAGGCCCGGCGCATGGGCCATCACTATATTGGCACAGAGCATTTGCTCCTCGGCCTGGTGCGCCACGACGAAGGCGTGGCCATGGAAGTGCTGCGCAAACTGGGCGTCACACCCGAACAGATACGCCGCCAGACGCGCCGCGTGCTGCAAGAATCCAGCGCCAGTGCTTCCAGCTCGGCCACGAGCCTGCGCAGCGCCCAACGCGCTGAACAGCAATCGCGTCCGAAGACGCCGCTGGTGGACCAATTGGCGGTTGACCTGACCGCTCTGGCGGAAGAAGGAAAGCTCGATCCGGTGATTGGCCGCCAGATGGAGATCGAGCGCGTCATCCAGATTCTGGCCCGCCGCACCAAGAACAATCCGGCGCTGATCGGCGAGCCGGGCGTTGGCAAGACCGCCATCGTCGAAGGCCTGGCCCAGCGTATTGTCGAGGGCGACGTGCCCGGCCCGTTGCTGGATAAACGCGTCCTGCAGTTAGACGTCGGATCGCTGGTCGCCGGCACAATGTACCGGGGCCAGTTCGAGGAGCGCCTGAAGCGCGTGATCGACGAGTTGAAAGCCTCGTCGGCCATCCTTTTCATCGACGAAGTGCATATGCTGGTGGGCGCCGGCGCGGCGGGCTCGTCTGTGGATGCCGCCAACATCCTCAAACCAGCCCTTTCGCGCGGAGAGCTTCAGGTGATCGGCGCCACTACTCTGGACGAGTACCGTAAGCACATTGAGAGCGATGCCGCCCTGGAGCGCCGCTTCCAGCCGATCATCGTCAATGAACCGACCATCGACGAGACGATCGAAATCCTGCGAGGCATACGCGGGGCCTACGAGGAACATCACCGTCTGACCATCTCGGACGAAGCTCTCGACGCCGCTGCGCATCTCTCCGCCCGCTATGTCACCGATCGCTATCTTCCAGACAAGGCCATCGACCTGATCGACGAATCCTCTTCGCGCGTTCGGATGTACAAAAGCCCGGCCGCCAAGACGGTCAAACAACTGCTGGCCGAGCTGCGCGAGGTGCGCCAGAATCACAGTCTGGCAGTGGAGGACGGCCGCTACGACGACGCCCAGGAGCTGCTCGAGCGCGAGAGCGCCCTTGAGCGCCAGATCGAGCGTCTGCGCAACGGTTGGGACCGCAATTCCAGTCCGGTGGTGACCGCCGAGGACATCGCCGAGGTGGTCTCGATGTGGACCGGTGTGCCGGTGATGCAGATCGCCGCCGAGGAGTCGCAGCGCCTGCTGCAGATGGACGCCGAGCTGCGCAAGTACATCGTGGGCCAGGACGAGGCGATCGAGACGATCGCCAAGGCCGTGCGCCGGGCGCGCTCCGGTTTGAAAGATCCGCGCCGCCCGATCGGTTCCTTCATGTTCCTTGGCCCAACCGGAGTGGGCAAGACGGAGCTCACCAAGGCGCTGGCACGTTTTATGTTCGGCAGCGAAGAAGCGTTGATCCAGCTCGATATGTCCGAGTTCATGGAGCGCCACACGGTCAGCCGATTGGTGGGCGCGCCGCCCGGCTACGTGGGTTACGAGGAGGCCGGTCAGCTCACCGAAGCCATTCGCCGGCGGCCTTACTCGATCGTGGTGTTCGACGAGATCGAAAAGGCTCACCCTGAGGCGCACAACATGCTCCTGCAGATCATGGAAGAGGGGCATCTTTCCGACGCGCGCGGCCACCGGGTGGACTTCCGCAACGCCATCATTGTCATGACCTCCAACATTGGCGCCGAGATGATCAAGCGTCAGACCTCCCTCGGTTTCATCCTGGAGCAGGATGAGGGCAAGAAAGAAGAGACCGCTTATGAGGAGATGCGCAAGAAGCTGCTGGATGCGCTCAAGCGCGTCTTCCGACCGGAATTCATCAACCGCCTGGACGCTGTCATCGTCTTCCGCGCGCTCAACCGCGAGGACATCCAAAAAATTGTCTCGCTGGAGCTTGAAAAGGTGGCCGAGCGGCTCAAAGACCACGAGATCACCCTCCAGGCCTCGCCTGAAGCGCTCAGCCGCCTGGCCGAGGAGGGTTACGACCCCGAGATGGGCGCGCGGCCTCTGAAGCGCGTGATCCAAAACAAGGTCGAGGACCCGCTCTCGGACGCGCTGCTGGCGGGCGAGTTTCATGACGGAGACACCGTCTCGGTAGAGGTCGTGGAGAACGAGATCGTCCTGAAGCGGCTGGAGAAAGATGTGACTGAGGCAGAGGCCCTCGGCGCAGAAGCCTGAAATTTGACCTCCTCCACTTCCCCAAGAAGAAGAGGCGTGACGGATTTGGGGGCTTGTGGGTGCGGCGCACTCATGAGCCCCTAAATTCTTCTTTTATTTCTCTCATCTGTGGGTATACTAAACGGTAGCGTACAGCGATAACAGGCGGAATTACGATGGCAAAGACCCAAACGCGATACGTGTGCCAGCAATGCGGCCGCACTTCCCCGCGCCCGCTGGGCCGCTGCCCGCAGTGCGGCGCGTGGGGCAGCATGGTGGAGGAGATCGTCGCCCCGCCGCCCGCCATCCAATCGAGCGGGCGTGGGCTGAGCGGCGGCACGCACCCGCGCCGTCTGGAGGAAATCGAGGGGGACGCGGAAGAACGCCTGCCCCTGCCAATGGCCGAGTTCGCCCGCGTGCTGGGCGGCGGGGTGGTGCCGGGCTCCATCGTCCTGGTGGGCGGCGACCCGGGCATCGGCAAATCCACGCTGATGCTACAGGTCGCCTTGGAGATGGCGTCCGCCGGGCGCGTGCTGTACGTCTCCGGTGAGGAATCCGAGCGCCAGATCAAGATGCGCGCCCTGCGCCTGCTTCGACCGGAAGAAACCAACGGCAGCGACAGCCGGGGCAGCGACCAGTTGCCCGAGGAGCTCTTCCTGGTCACCGAGACCAGCCTGCCCGCCATCTTCGAGCATATTGCGGCCGTCCAGCCGCGCCTGGTTATCGTCGACTCGATCCAGACGGTCTACCTGCCGGAGATGGAATCGACCGCCGGGTCGATCTCCCAGGTGCGGGAGTGCGCCAGCCGCCTGCGCGAGCTGGCCAAAGCCTCGGGCACGGCCGTGTTCGTCATCGGCCATGTGACCAAAGAGGGGGTGATCGCTGGCCCGCGCGTGCTCGAACACATCGTCGATACGGTGCTCTACCTCGAGGGGGATCGCTTCCAGGCTTACCGCCTGCTGCGCTCGGTCAAGAACCGCTTTGGGGCCACCTCAGAAGTGGGCGTGTTCGAAATGCGCGAGCGCGGAATGGTGGAGGTGACCAATCCGTCGGAAGCCTTCCTGGCCGAGCGCCTGGTCAATGCACCCGGTTCGGCCATCGCGGTGACCATGGAAGGCACCCGCCCGCTGCTGGTCGAGTTGCAGGGACTGACCAGCCCCTCCAGCTTCGGCAATCCACGCCGCACCCCCAACGGGGTGGATATCAATCGCCTGCTGCTGATCGTGGCGGTGCTCACCCGCCGGTTGGGTATGCACCTGGGCGAGCAGGACGTGTTCGTCAACGTGGTCGGCGGGCTGCGGGTGAGCGAGCCAGCCGCCGACCTGGCCATTGCCGCCGCGATTACCTCCTCGTACCGCGACCAACCCATCCGCGCCGATGCGGTGCTGATCGGCGAGGTGGGACTATCGGGCGAGCTGCGCACGGTGGGACAGATGGACGCCCGCCTGCGCGAGGCGGCCAGGCTGGGCTTCCGCCTGGCCGTGGTGCCGAAGCGCCTGCGCCGCGGGGAACGCTGGCCGCAGAGCATCCAGATCGTGGAGGCGCGTTCGCTGCGCGAGGCATTAAATCACGCCCTGGTAACTGGAGAGAAGGACACATCCACCCAATAACCATGGCCAGGCCGGATCGCCGGCTGTCCATCGATCGTCCGTCTTATCATTCCCTCAATAAAATCTACCAAAACCTACATTGACAATAATCCTTATAATTTGATAAATTTACATATATTTTGGGCCGGGGATATGCGGATTGATCCAATTTTCCGGCCGGTGGTTTTCTGTGAATACGATCGATTGTTCGATGACCAATGCGATGCCGTTGAGCGGGAGTGCGCAGCCATGTCCGGCGAGTGGTTGAGTTTGAGCCAGGTGGCCGAGATGCTGGGTGTGCATCCCAGCACGGTGCGCAACTGGTCCGACCATGGGCGGCTGCCGGTGCACCGCACTCAGGGCGGTCACCGCCGCTACCGCCGCAGCGAGCTGGAGCTGTGGCTCCAGGCGCAGGGCAAGGAGAATTTGGTCGACGCTGATCAGGTGTTGCAGCGCGCCGTCAACCTTATCCGCGTGCAAATCAACGAGGGCCGCCTGGAAAATGAGACCTGGTACCAGAAGCTGGATCAGGAAGCCCGCGACCATTACCGGCGCAGCGGGCAGGCTCTCTTTCAGGGATTGGTCAATTTCCTGTCGACCGACAGCGAGCACGAAGCCATGGCCGAGGCGCGCTCGCTGGGCTACGAATACGCCAGTCGCGGCAACCGCTATGGCCTGACGATGGCCGAGGCGACCAAGGCCTTCCTGTTTTTCCGAGATGCACTCATGGAGTCGGTGCTGGATGTGTACGCATCGGCTCAGATCAGCGCGCCCAACGTGTGGGCCAAAATGCTGCACAAGATCAACGTCTTCACCGATCAAGCCCTGGTGGCCTTCATCGAAATGTTTCAGGCGTACAAGGAGGGTAAGCGTTGACCGTGCGGCCTCCCAGCCGGCGCTTCGATCCATCCTCCTGGATCGCCAGAATGGTGCCGGCGGTTTTGGTGCTGTTGTTGGTTGGCCTGGTGGCGGTGCTGGTAATCGTCGCCGTGGCTTTGATCCGATGATCGTCGAGATTAGCTTTACAGAGGTGATCTTATGACCCACTTACCGATTTTGACGACGGTGGTTACATTTGCATTTGGGCTGGCCGTCTTCAGCCGCTTCCTGAGCCGCCGACACGCTCACCTGCTGATTTGGACTATCGGCCTCGGGTTTTACGGCCTGGGGACCTTGTCCGAATCCGTGCTGGGCTTCACCTACCACAATTCCGTGCTCAAGCTGTGGTACCTGGCCGGGGCCATGCTCAGCGCCGCCTGGCTCGGTCAGGGCACCATCCATCTACTTGTGCGCAGGCGCGGTGTGGCTCTCGGTCTGACGATCCTGCTGGCCATCGTCTCCATCGTGGCGGCCGTGTCGTTGTACACCTCTCCGGTCACCGCCGCCGCCGGAGCCTATAATGTGACCAGGCCAGCCTCTGCCCAATACAGCGCCATCCTCACCCGCACCGGACTGACCCTCGCGCTCACCATCATCCTGAATATTTACGGCACGCTCGCGCTGGTCGGCGGAGCCATTTACTCGGCCTTCCTCTTCTGGCGCAAGCGGGTGCTGATCAACCGCGTGATCGGCAACGTGTTGATCGCCCTGGGGGCGTTGATGCCCGCTTTAGGCGGCTCGTTCATCAAAGCCGGGCTGGCCGACTGGCTTTACATCAGCGAGCTGCTCGGGGCGGTGATCATGTACATCGGCTTTATGCAGGCCACCTACGCGCCTGCCCAGCAGCCGGCGAAGCCTTCCACCCAGGCGGCCTGATCTCCGTTTGCAGGTATAATCGAACCCAGGTGCGGCTGCTCCAGAATCTCGGAGGAGCGCGCGCCTGGAGGCTATTCCATGTCAATCCTGGATACCGTTCTCAACCTGGAGCCCGTCTCGCGCGTGCGCCGCAACCATGGCCTGGAGCACGCCACACTGCATGTCCTCTCGGCGCGCTACCCGCGTAAGCCATTGGCCGGTCATTCGGATGCCGGCGGCTTCTGGATACTGGGCGACGTGAGCACCGACGATGTGCGCAGCGCTGTGGATCAGGCTCTCGAGCGCATGCAGTCCGGCGAAGAAAGCCTGGCGGTGCACCCCAATTGCGGCACCAATTTTGTCACCTCGGGTGTGCTGGCCGGTCTGGCGGCCTGGGTGGCCCTGGCCGGCAGCGGCAAGAGCTGGCGCAGCCGTCTTGAACGCCTGCCAACCGCCATGGCCCTCGCGACTCTGGCGCTGGTTTTCGGCCAGCCGCTGGGATTCCTTGTTCAGGCGCGGGTCACAACCTCGGGCCGGCCCGAAGGACTGCGCGTCACATCGATCCATGCCACCCGGCGCAGCGGCGTGCCCGCACACCGTGTGCTGACCGAAGGCTGAAACTCCGGGGCAGGGGGAGTAGGGTGGCCGAAGAAAGCCCCATCGTCTACGTCTTTCACGGCGACGACGAGTTCTCAATAAAGCGCCGCCTGGCAGGTCTGCGCGCCAGGATGGGAGACCCTTCCCTTGCCGAGCTGAACACCACTTTTCTGGACGGCCGCACCCACGGTCTGGAGGAACTACGATCGGCGGCGCTGGCCATGCCTTTCCTGCTCGAGCGCCGTATGGTGATCGTGACCGATGCGCTCGCGCGTCTCGATCCAGCCGCCGGACACGGCGACGAAGACGAAGCCAGGGCATCCGAAGGTCTGAAGACCACCCGCAAAGAATTCCTCTCTCTGCTGGATGCGCTTCCACCGACGACCGCGGTGGTATTGATTATTCCCGACAGTCCGTATTGGAAAAGGGAAGGGGGTGAGTACCGGCGCGCCTGGCGCGTGTTGACGCCCAAACACTGGCTCATGAAATGGTGTCACCAGGCGGGAAAACGCGCCCTGGTGGTTGAATTCCCGCTGCCGGAGAGCGGCGAGATGCCGGCCTGGATTCGCAGTCAGGCCAAGGAACAGGGCGGGCAGTTCACCCCTCAGGCGGCTGCCGAACTGGCCGCCCACGTCGGGACTGATACCCGCGTGGCGGCCGAGGAGATCACCAAGCTGCTTACTTACGTGAACTGCCGCCGCGCGGTGGAAGCGGACGACGTCGAGCTGCTCACCGCCCCGGCTGGCCAGCCGGACGTGTGGGCCATGGTCGACGCGCTTGGCGCGGGCGATCCACGCACAGCCCTCCGCCACCTGCACGACCTGGAAGAACTGCAGGAAGCCAGTTACCTGTTCGCCATGGTGGTGCGCCAGTTCCGCCTGCTGATTATGGCGCGCGAAGGTTTAGATGAAGGCCTGGACGAGGCCCGCCTGGCTGGCGAGCTGCGCCAGCAGCCCTTCGTCATGCGTAAAATCTGCCAGCAGGCCCAAAGATTCACGCTGGAGCAGCTCAAGGACATCTACCGCCGGCTCCTGGAGATCGATCGTGCCAACAAAACCAGTAGTACCGCCTCCCCCGAAGGCGCGCTCGAAGCCTTCATAGCAGGATTGGGTACGGGTTATCCTCTCACCGGCATCGGCAAACCCGATCCGTGAAGCTGGACCATGGCGGGCTGCTCCGTCCACACCCCGGGCACGGCCGCGCCGCATTTCGGACAGGTGCCCTGCGCGGTGATGTTGTACTCTTGAATGACATAGCTGAAGCGCTTGATCAGGCGAGTGTTGCACCTAGGGCAGAAGGTATCTTCATAGGGTCCTACCCGCCCGGGCAGGTTGCCGGCGTAGACGAAGCGCAGCCCGGCTTCCTGGCCGATTTCGGCGGCTTTAATGAGCGTCTCGGCGGTCGTGTAGTCGTGGTCGGCCATTTTATAATCGGGGTGGAAGGCCGTCACGTGCCAGGGGATGTCCGGCGAGACGGAGGCCAGGAAGCGCGCCGCCTCCCACAGCTCGCCCGGGTCATCGTTGAAGCCCGGCACAATCAGGGTGACCACCTCCAGCCAAAGCCCCATTTCATGCACCATCTGGATGGTGTCCAGCACATGCTGCAGCACGCCGCCGAGCTTGCGGTAGTTTCTGTCGTTCATGCTCTTCAGGTCGATTTTGTAGGCCGTCAGGTAAGGGCGGATGTACTCCAGCACTTCGCGTGTGCCGTTGCCGTTGGAGATGTACACGCAGCGCATCCCGGCCGCTTTGGCCTGCTTGAAGATCTCGATTGCCCACTCGGAGGTGATCAGCGGCTCATTGTAGGACGAACCCACCACCGTCGCGCCGTGGCGCTTGCCCAGGCGCACCATCTCCTGCGGGGTGATGCGCTGCACAGTGCCAATGGCCCAATCCGACTGCGGATCGCGCAGGGCCTGCGAAGTCAGCCAGTTCTGGCAGTAACCGCAGTGGAAATCGCAACCCAGCATGCCAAAGGTGAGCACGTTTTCACCCGGGAGAACGTGAAAGAAGGGCTTCTTTTCGATCGGGTCGGCCTGAAGGGCGGCCACATAACCCCACGGGACTTTCAGCACGCCGTCATCGTTGAAGCGCACTTTACATATGCCGCGCCGCCCCGGACGGATCAGGCAGCGGTGCCCGCAGGCGTAGCAGCGCACGGAACCGTCGGGCAGTTTGTCGTAGAGCGCACCTTCGACGGTGAGTTTGTCCAGAAGTTCGGCCGTTGTGGACATAGCCTACCTCCTTACTACATTAATCATTATAACGCCATGTCAAGGAATATTCTGATCTTTACGATCAGATTTGGCTATCCCGACAGCCTGCTGCATCTTTGCCTCATCCAATGGGTCTTCGTCAAGACGGCTTGCTGCTCAATCTTAATCATTATGCCAGCGATTTGACCCTCAATAGTTGTTATCATAATCCAGATTTTCGCTAACCGATCAAAATAGACCTCCATAGAGGACCCGAAAATACCTTGCAGGCGTTATTCCTTTACCACCCCAAACTTATGTTACACTTCCCTCAATGGACGAGAAGACCCTCACCACCCTGGATTACTTCAAGATCCTCGAGCATCTGGCGTCCTATGCCTCCTTCAGCGCCTCAGCCGAAATGGCCCGCGCCCTGCGCCCAACCGGCGATCTGGACGAGGCCCTCACCCGCCAGGCTGAGACGACCGAGGCGCGCCGCCTGCTTGACGCCAACCCGGATGCGGCCATCGGCGGGGCTCACGACGTGCGCCCACAGGTCGACCTGGCCGCCCATGGCGGCGTACTGGAGCCAGCCGACCTGCTCGACGTGCGCGCCACCCTGATCGCTGCCCGCAACCTGGCGCGCATCCTGGAGAAAGCCGCCGCCAGTCTGCCCAACCTGGCGGTCCTCGGCGCTCCGCTGGCCCCGCCCCACGGGTTGGTGGAGGCCATCTCACGCGTGCTCTCCGAACGCGGCGAGGTGATGGACAGCGCATCGCCCGCCCTGGCGCAGATCCGCGCCGAGTTGCGCGTCACCCACGAGCGTTTGCTTTCGCGCCTGGAGCACATTATCAACGACCCCAAGGTCGCACCCATGCTCCAAGAGGCGCTGATTACCCAGCGCAGCGGGCGCTATGTGGTGCCCTTACGCGCCGAGTTCAAAGGCCGCCTGCGCTCCATCGTCCACGACCAGTCCTCCTCGGGCGCCACCCTGTTCGTCGAACCGCTGGCGGTGGTAGAGCTGAATAACCGCCTGCGCGAGCTGGAGCTGGCCGAGCGCGATGAAGTGCGCCGCATCCTGGCCGAGCTTTCCCGTCAGGTTGGTGAGCATCAAGTTGAGATCGACGCCATCGTCGCCGCGCTGGCTCGCCTGGACCTGGCCTTCATGCGCGCCAAATACGCCGAGGACCTGCGCGCCAGTGAGCCGCTGCTGCGGCCGTTCACCGCCCGGTCGTCGGCCGCCAGGCAACCCGGCGCCGCAAAGGGCAGGCATCCCGGCAGCGTCGTACGCCTCTACCAGGCGCGCCATCCGCTGCTCGACCCGGCTACCGTGGTGCCCATCGACGTGGATCTGGACCCACAAACATATGCCATGGTGATTACCGGGCCCAACACCGGCGGGAAGACCGTCACGCTCAAGACGGTCGGCCTGCTGGCGCTGATGGCCCAGGCGGGCATGCACATACCGGCCCAATCCGGCTCTGAGCTGACCGTCTTCCGCTCGATTTACGCCGACATCGGCGACGAGCAGTCCATCGAGCAGTCGCTCTCGACCTTCTCGGGACACATCACCAACATCGTCCGAATTTTGAGCCAGGCGGAGCGGCGTTCGCTGGTATTGCTGGACGAGCTGGGCGCGGGCACCGATCCGCAGGAAGGCGCCGCCCTGGCCCGCGCCATCCTGGCCCACCTAGTGGAAGCGGGCATCACCTGTATGGTCGCCACTCACTATCCTGAGCTGAAAGCCTTCGCCCACACCACGCCCGGCGTCGTCAACGCCAGCGTGGAGTTCGATCTGGATACCCTGAAGCCCACCTATCACCTGACCATCGGCCTTCCGGGTCGTTCCAACGCGCTGGCCATTGCCGAGCGCCTGGGCCTGCCCGCCGAGATCATCCAGGCGGCGCGGGCGACCATCAACCCGGACGATCTGCGCGCCGAGGACCTGCTGGACGAAATCCACCGACAGCGCGACCTGGCCCGCCAGGCGCGCGCCGCCGCCGAAGAGGCCCGCCGCGAGGCCGAAGAACTGCGAGCCGAGCTGATCGCCCGGCTGGAGAAGATCGAGGACGAGCGCCTGGCGATCCTGGAAAAGGCCCGCGAGCAGGCTGAGGCCGAGCTGGCCGCCTTGCGCGCCGAGCTGGAACAGGCCCGCAAAGCGCTGGCACGGGTTCGACAGCCTATCGCTGGGCTCAAACCGGTGGAAGAGACCGTCGAAGCCCTGGAAGAGGTGGTGGAAAAGAAAGCCGAACGCCGTGTGATGCGTGAATCGCGCGGCCCGGCTCCGAAAGGCCCGCTTAAACCCGGCGAGCGCGTGCGCCTGCGATCGCTGGGCGCCGTAGGAGTTGTCACCTCCCTAGACGAGGACGAGGTCGAGGTGCAGATGGGCGCGCTGCGCACCCGCGCCCGGCGCAGCGACGTGCAACGCCTGGCGCCGGAAGCAGCCATGGAAACCGCGCCCTCAGGCCAAAAGGCCGCCGCAACCCGGGCAGAGCCAGAGGAACGGCCTGCGAGCACATCGGTCTTCCGCCCTTCGCCAGGCGTGGAGCTCGACCTGCGCGGTCAGCGCGCCGACGAAGCCCTTCTGGCCCTGGAGCGCCACCTGGAGTCGGCTTACCTGGCCGGGCTGCCCTTCGTGAGAGTGATTCACGGCAAGGGCACCGGGCGGCTGCGTCAGGCCATCCGCGAGGCGCTGCGCGCCTCACCGCACGTGGCTTCCTTCGAAGCCGGGCAGGCGAACGAGGGCGGCGACGGCGTCACCATCGTGCACCTGGCGGTTGAGTAGACGTGTAAGGATGCATGACCACGAAGAGCATCAGGGACGCCAAGAAAAAAGGCCGGTAGTGGTGGTCCCCCATACACTACCGGCCTCTTTGCACGGATCCCCTATCAGCATCCATGCACCCATCTGCCGTGAAAGATGAGAATTGAATTAAATATATCAGAATTATCCAAGTGGCAATAGTTAATATTGTCCATACTTGTCAAGGAAAAGATCACCCCTCTGCCGGGCGAATGGCGGCGATGCGCTGGCGGGCGGCCTCCAGCAGTTCCCCGGCCGCGCGCAGGTTGGCCTCGCTGGCGCCGCCGCCCAGCATCTGGGCCAGCTCCACCTCGCGCTCCTTGCCGCCCAGCGGCTCCACCTGAGTCAGCGTGCGGCCCTCCAGGATCTCCTTGGTCACACGGAAGTGCCGGTCGCCGAAGGCGGCCAATTGCGGCAGATGGGTGACGACCATCACCTGGTGCTCCCGGCTGAGTTGCCACAGTTTCTCGCCGATCACCAGGCCCACCCTTCCGCCGATGCCCTGATCGATCTCGTCGAAAATCAGGGTCGGGATGGCGTCTGCTCGCGCCAGGACATTCTTCAGCGCCAGCATCAGGCGCGAGGTCTCGCCGCCCGAGGCGATCCTGACCAGCGGTTTCAGCCCCTCGCCCGGGTTGGGCGCCACCAGGAACTCGACCCGATCGATGCCGGTGGCATCGAACTCGACCTGTTCGCCTTCGCGGATGGGCAGTCCGTGCGGGTCGGGTCGGTAGCGCAGATCGACCGAAAAGCGCGCCTCGGCCATGTTCAAGTCATCCAGCTCGGCCTCGACCGCTTTTCCCAACTCCTCAGCGGCTTTTTTGCGCCGTTCGGAGAGGGTCAGAGCCGCTCCGGCCAGCTCGGCGAGCAGTTCCGCCTCACTCTTCTCCAGCTCGGCGATGCGCTCGCCGGCGTGACGGACGGCCTCGAGCTGCGACTGTGCCTCGACGGCAAACTCCAGCACGGACTGAACGCTGCCGCCGTATTTGCGCTTCAGCCGCTGGATCAGGTCCAGGCGCTCCTCGATCTCCTCCAGGCGGCGCGGGTTGTATTCGATGCTCTCCAGGTAATCGCGGAGTTCGCGGCTCACCTCGGACAGGCTCTCCAGCAGCGTCTCCGCCTGGGAAGTCAGCGCCGCCTTTTCGCCGTCGATGCGGCTGAGCGATGCGAGATTCCGCACCACCTGGCCCAGCAGATCCGTCGCCGCTGGCGATTCGGGCGAGCCTTCATCCAGCAGGATCAGCGCCGAGCGGGCCAGCGTGGCCAGGTTTTCGGCGTTGGCCAGCCGGTTGCGCTCTTGACGCAGGCTCTCCTCCTCGCCGGGCTGGAGCCGCGCTGTTTCGATCTCGTGGATCTGGTAGCTGAGCAGGTCAATGCGCCGTTCGGCATCTGCTTCGGCCTCGCGCAGCGAAACGAGCTCCTGGCGCACAGACTGCAGGCGGCGGTAGACCTTCTGGTATGTCTCGAGCAGGTCATCGTCGTTGGCAAAACGATCGAGCAACCCCAGGTGGGCGCGCACATTTAACAGGGAGAGGTGCTCCGATTGGCCGTGGATGTCTACCAAATACTGGCCCAGCTCGCGCAGAATGCTCAGACTGGCGCTGCGCCCATTGACGCGCGCACTGCTGCGGCCTTCCCGCCGCACCTCACGCTCCAGAGAGAGGTCATCCGTTTCGTCGTCCTTCAGATCCTCGCGCTCCAGAACCTCTTCGATGGCCGCGCGCGCCCGCTCGGGGATACGGAAGACCCCCTGAATGATGGCCCGCTCGGCGCCTGAGCGGATGGCGGTCGAGTCCACCCGCCCGCCCAGCAGGGCTTCGATGGCGTCCAGGATGATCGATTTACCCGCGCCAGTCTCGCCGGTGAAGGTCACCAGTCCGGGGCTAAATGTCAGCTCCAGGCTCTTGATGATGGCGAAATTCTCGATACGCAGCTCGGTCAGCATAATCGATCCGCTAGACGGGAGCGGGGCCGCCTATCCGATCTGAATGCCCGCCAGACGGTAATAGAACGTCGACACCATTAAAAAGGCGTACAGCACACCGTAAGCCAGGGGCAGCAAGCCGAACAAGCCGCTGGAAACGCTGCCCGTGGCGGCGAATACCGCCAGCAGGCCGATCCCGCGCATCAAAATAATCGGCAGGCTGCCCAGGATCGCCCCTGCAGCCGAGATCTGGTACAACCGGCGGCTGCGGCGCCGGCGCACCGCCCAGCGCACCACCTCAGCCGTCGCCACGCCAGCTACCGGGGCAATAAAAATCGTGAAGAAACCCAACAACGAAGCCACATAACTGCCCGCGAAACTCAACGTCAGCGATAGGATAAAAGAGACGGGATAGTCCACCCATTGGGCCGTCTCAAATGTTTTCTGCTGCCCGCGGACACACTCGCGGCAGCGATAACCGGTGGGTGTCAATACAGCACATTCGGCGCAGATCGGCTTGTTGCAGCGGTTGCAGCGCAAATTGGTGGGCCGGTCAGGGTGGTTGGCGCAGTACAGTGTGGTTTGTGTGGCTTCGCTCATTTGTGATTGTCCAGTTTCGTCTCCCTTTCCATGTGAGAGGTAAGGTCGCGATAGAAATAGCCCGCATCCTGGAAGCGCACGAAACGCGTCGTGTGCTGGCCAGGGCAGATGAACACCCGGTCGCCGTCCAACAGCGGCACGGGCGGCTGGCCGTCTACGCTGAGCACCGCCTGGTGATCGGTGTGCACCGTAACGGTGACGCACATTCCTTCGGGCAGCAGGATTGCGCGGTCTATCGAGAGATGCGGGGCCACCGGAACCAGCAGAATATTGCGCAACTGCGGCGGCAGGATGGGGCCGCCGGCCGCCAGAGCGTAAGCGGTCGAGCCGGTGGCCGTTGACACGACCAGGGCGTCGGCCACGTAAGTGATCATCTCATGACCATCTACCTGGACGACCACCTCCACCGGGCGGACGAGCTGGCCGCGCGAGACGACCACATCGTTGAGCGCTTCCCAGGAACCTCGTGCCTGGTCGCCGCGCCAGTGCTCGGCGTTGAGCATCATGCGCTCTTCCAGCCAGTAATCGCCGGCCAGCAGGCGGGGCAGCGCTGTACTCCACTCGCCCGCCTTGACCTCCATGAGAAAACCAAAGTGGCCGAGGTTGATGCCCAGGATGGGAATATCGAGCGGCGCGCACAGGTGCACGGCGCGCAGCATCGTCCCGTCCCCGCCCAGGGCGATCAGCAGGTCGACGTCATCCTCCCGTACCTGACGGCGCAGCTCCTCATCGTACAATGAGCCTTTGACCACACTCACCCCGCGCTCCTGCAAATAGCGCGCGATGGAGGCGCACTCCGCCAGAGCGGCAGGCAGGCCTGGGTGCGCCGCCACGGAGATACGCTTGGGGATCGGCGAGGTCCTTGTCATACTGGCCCAATTATAGCCTTGAAATCGGCGGCTCAGAAAACCCCATCTCACAAACGTTGGTCGCAAACGTGCCTGAAGCCGCACGCGCGGCAGCGGGCAACCTCATCGTGGGAGCGCGAGGGCTCCCCGCGCCGCTCCTGGACGCGCATCTCTGCCAGCAGGTCTAAAAGAGCCTCTTCCAGGGCGGGGGTGTAGTCCACCGCAAATGTGCGTCCGGGATAGTGCAGGATGCCGTACGGCGGGCGCTTGCCGAGCGTACGCTCAACCAGCAGACAGTAAGCAGCGAGCTGGAAGATGTGCGCGTCGAGCGGCGCGGCCGGCGTGCGGCTCGATTTCACCTCCACTGGCACGATCCGCCCGTTCTGCTGAACCAGGTAATCCGGCTTGCCGGTCAGGGCCAGGTCCGCGTCGTAGAGCGGTTTCTCCACCGGGCCCCAACCGCGTGTGTCGGAATAGATCACCCGGCCTCCCGGCAGACCGGCGGCGCGCCGCTGGCGAGCAGACTGCCAGAACAGCAATACGGCAAACAGAAACAATGCCAGGATGACGAAGGGCATGACCTAAAACCCCTTCAGGCCAGCAGCAGGGTAGTCAGGTAATAGGCCAGCAGAGCCAGTCCTGCCAGAAAGGCCAAGGTCGCCAGCGCCCGCAGGAAGCTGGCCACAAGCACCTGTCGGCTGTGGCGCTGGTGCAGCTTTGTCCCGGCGGCCAGTTCGGCCTGATTCTGCGATTCGACCCCCTGCAGGGCGTACCACCAGGCGCGCCGGCAAAACAGGTAGGCGCCGATCTCACCTGCCCGGATGGTGCGCATGGCTTACTCTTTGGGCGGCAGGCGCGATTCCAGGCGGGCGAGGGCCTGCTCCAGGTGCTGCTCCCGCAAGCTGATGGTCAGGTCGCCGCGCGTGCGTTCGACGATGCCCCGCACCAGGTCTGTCTGCCGGCGCAGTCCGTTGGTGATCGCGTCCGGGTAATCCAGGGTCACCAGCACACCGTAGATATCGTCCATGCAGCCCAGCAACCGCTCGATCTCGGCCGAGTAGCCCTGGCGCAGCAGGTCCAGGCAGCGCCGGCGCAGCTCGCCGGTGGATTCGGCCAGACCGTTCAGGTAGGTTGCCGGTTCCAGACTGAGCTCTTCGGGCGGCGGCAGCGGGCGGTTTTCGATCAGCGCGCAGGTGATGCTCGCCTCGGCAAACTCTTTGAGCGCGTCCTGAGTATAGCCGGCGTAATACAGTTCGGGAAACTGCGCCAGGCCGGAGCGCAGCGCTTCGGCCAGCTCGCGCGCCTGGCGCAGTTGCTCCCCGGCCTGTTCGTGCTCGTCGCGATGGATGGCGCGGATCGCGTGGGCACAGTGGCGCGTCAGCATGCGCGCCTGAGCCAGCGCCTGGTCGCGCGCCTGGGTGCGGGCCTCGAGCATCTGGCGCAGGCGCTCGGCGATGATCTCGAGATTGTCCATGGCAGCTCAGCTCTCAGGCGGGTGAGGCGGGTGGAAGAGCTCGCTGGCCAGACCGGCATCACCCGGTACGGGAATCTCTCCGAAGCTGGATTCGTAGCGCGCCAGGTTCTCTCCCAGGGCGCGGTAAAAGAGCTTGGCGCCCACCGGCGACATGATCAGCCGCGATTGGATGCGGGCGGCCGTCGAGCCAGGCAGCACGCGGGCGAAGTCGAAGATCAGCTCGGCTGGCGAGTGGGTGATGCGCACCAGATTGGCGTAGATGGCATCCAGATCGGAGGGCAGCTCCACAGGGATTTGTGATGGGACAGGAGGTTGATTGGGCATGTTGGCCATTCCTCGGCGTAAATACGCCTAAAAGGGGATATCCTCGTCCCCCGCTACCGAAGGCTCCTCTCCCGCGACCGGACCCTCGACACCCTCTCCGGCTTCACCGCGCGGTGAGAGGAAGCGCACCGTATTCGCAGTTACCTCGTAGGAAGCTCCCGCCGTACCATCCTGGCGCGTCCACACGCGCGGACTCCCGTTCGCATCCGGCTGCAGCCGACCCTCGATCAGCACCTTGCTGCCTTTGTGCAGATACTGGTTGCATATCTCGGCCTGCTTGCCCCATGCGGAGACGCGGAACCAGATGGTCTCCTTGACCTGCTGGCCGTTGTTGGCGGTATACTGTCGGCTCGAAGCCACCGAGAACGAAGTGACTGCCTGGCCGCTGGGGGTGTAGCGCATTTCAGGATCGCGCCCGACGTTGCCTACAATGATGAGAGTGTGCCACATGCTGTTCTGTCCTTTCTGTGAACGAAAATCCGAACCGTAGCGTTTCGGAGTAAGCGAATGCGCGCAGCAGGTCTTCAGGCATGACGACCGGCTGTGCGCGGCGAGATAAGATAGATCGAATTGGGTATGAAAGAAAAACCTTCGTTCTCCATACTGCCCGATCTTTCACCAGAAACCAGGATGACCATTCCACCGAAGACAAAAGACAGGTATGTGCTGCCTTTTGCACCAGGCTACAAAAAAATCCTGGCTGATAGAACAATTGTACACAGATCCGGCTAATTTTGCAACCCCGATTTCCTGATGGTTATTCTGATCTTGGGTTGAATGCCTCATAAAAACATCTCCCTTCACAGATGCCTGCCGTTCCTCAACGCCGACCCACCTGGCGCCAATCCAGGCACCGCCGCTCTCAAAAAGAACGAAAATAACGTTTGCCCTGGCCGTTGGGCGAGCCCACGGCGGCCAGGATTATCTCTCTCAGGAAGCAAGGTGATTGACCGGCACAGTTCTCTTCCCTGTCAGCTCGAAGGTGCCGCGGTGGCGGTTGGCATACGAGTGGGAATCGGCTTAATCGTCGGGGAAGGTGCGGGCGTAGCGGGCGGCGCATTGAGGCCCACCGTGTACATTTTCAGTTTGCTGAAGCTGACCGTTACCGGCGTATCGCTCGCCGAGCGGGCGAATACGCCCACGGAGCCGGAGCGGAGCAGAGGGTCGTCCGCGTCGAACTGGTACACACCATCCAGGAAGACGCGCATCTGCCTGCCCACCGCCCATACCCCGATCTGCACCTTCCCTGGAGAGCCCGGCGGCGCCTGCCCGCTGATGGTCCAATCCACGATCGGGACAGCTGTTCCGTGCAGCACGCGCTCCAGGCGCACCTGGCCGGAACAGTTCAGCAGCAGGCGGTAAGCGTCTTGTGCGCCCGATGCGCGCAGCAGTACTCCGTAGGCGTCCATCCCGCGACACAAGCTGGGCGAGGCGGTAACCTCAAGGTAATAATTGTCCACCGTCGGTTGGGCGCGCAGGCTTTCCAGATAGCCTTTGGTCTGTGAGACAGCCAGGGTAAGCTCGCCATTCACGATTGAGATGCTGCCGGCCGCGCTTTTACCGGTCTGCCAGGGGGAGGAGGTGCTGAAGTCGTCCTCCACCAGCAATTCGCCGATCCCCGGACGTAAATCCGGCGTGGGTGAAAGCGCCTGAGTAGGGAGGGGAGTAGGGGTGTCGGTGGGCGGAAACCACACAACGGTGGACGTATCGCTGGGCGATGGCGATATCGTCATCGGGCTGGGACGGAAGGTAGGGGTCGGTTGTGCGGCTGGCAGACAGCCCGCCAGAGTCAACATTGCGACCAGCAGGATGGCCAGGTCCATACGATCACCTGGACGGGAACCAGCCATGGCTTTACTCGCCGCCGAGCTCGATCACCTGATCCCGCTCCGGACCGACCGTGACCATGGTGACCGGGATGCCGCTCAGTTCTTCGATGCGCAGAATATACTGGCGCGCCGTCTCGGGCAGATCTTCCCAGCAGCACGCAGAGCGAATGTCCTCCTGCCAGCCGGGCAGTTCTTCATACACCGGCTCATAACGATCCAACCCCACCGGTCCGAGGGGCAGATCCGTGAAGGTCTCTCCCCCCTTGCGGTAAGCCACACAGATGCGCAGCTCGGGCAGGCCAGAAAGGACGTCCAATTTGGTCAGGATTAGCTCATTCAAGCCGTTCACCTGCACGGCGTAGCGCAGCAGCACGCTGTCCAGCCAGCCCACCCGTCTTGGCCAGCCGGTAGCGGTGCCGTACTCGTCCCATGGATTCTCGGCCGTGCGGCGCAGGCGCGCTGCCAGCTCCCCGCCGACTTCTGTGGGAAACGGCCCTGCGCCGATGCGCGTCTGAAAGGTCTTGGATACGCCGATCGAGCGTTCAACCGGCGTGACGCCCAATCCCAGGCCTACCAGCACCCCGGCCGTGGTCGTAGTCGAGCTGGTGACGTAAGGGTAGGTGCCCTGATCCAGGTCGAGCAGCGTGCCCTGGGCGCCTTCGGCCAGGACGCGCCTGCCCGCAGACAGCGCCGTACGCAACAACGCCGAAACATCCGTGATGAACGGCGTTAGCCGGTGGGCATATTCGACGTACTGGCGGGCGATCGGCGCAGGGTCGAGCGGGGGCGCGTCGAAGAGCGCCGCCAGGATGCGGTTGGCCGTTTCGACCTGAGCGGCGATCTTGTCCGGCAGGGTTTCCGCTTCCAGCATGTCCTGCATGCGCAGGCCGCGCCGGGCAGCCTTATCTGTATAAGCCGGGCCGATGCCCCGCCCGGTGGTGCCGAGCTGGGCTTTGCCCAGCGCACGCTCTTGAGCCTGATCCAAAGCGCGATGAGCAGGTGTGATCAGATGGGCGGCGTACGAAATTTGCAGCCGCTGCGGGGTTACCTCGACGCCAGCCGTGCGCAGCGCTTCGATCTCGTCGATCAACGTGGCGGGGTTGATCACCACGCCGTTGCCCAGCACTGCCACCGTATGAGGGTGGAGGATGCCGGCGGGTACGAGGTGCAGCTTGAGAGTCTGGCTGCCGGCGCGCAGAGAGTGGCCGACATTGTCGCCGCCGTTGTACCGCGCGACAATGTCAGCCTGTGCGGCCAGTCGGTCGACGATGCGCCCTTTGCCCTCGTCGCCCCATTGGGCTCCAACCAAAATGTTGAGCGGCATGCTGGACTCCGTCTAACAGCGGTAAAAAAACCGCCTTGCTCGCGCAGGTGCTGGTTTCATTATACCATCGGGCGTTTTTACCCCTCGCTCTCCCAGACGCGGGCCGAAACCCGATCAATGTTATAATCGGTTCACGATAGTGGATCTATGAGCAAAAAGATTGTCGTCCCCATTGGACTGGCCATTGCAGCCACGATCTTTATCGCCTTATGTCTGGCGCTGCAGATGACCTCTTCGCCCGGCCGTGCACAAGCGACTTATCAGACGCCCACCCCCGGATCGGACGGCCGCATCCTTTACACCGTCAATCCAGGCGATACCTGCCTGGGTATTGCGCTGCTCACCGGCGTGCCCATCGAACGCCTGCGCGAGCTAAACGACCTGAAGGGCGATTGTGTGTTGCAGCCCGGCCAGAAGCTCCTCCTCGGCCTGGCGGGGCCTCCTGAGCAGCAGACCAACACGCCCGGCCCCTCGCCGACGCCGACCCCTCTGCTGCCCACTGCCACGCCTCAAAAGGGATACGGCGAGATCTGCATCGTGCTTTATGACGACGTCAACGGGAATGCCTTGCGGGAGGATGGCGAGGGGATGATCGCCGGCGGCGCGGTCAGCATCACCGATCGCAGCGGCTCGTACTCGCACACCGAGACGACCACCGCCGGCCCCGATCCGCTGTGCATCCAGAATGTACCCGAAGGGGAATATAACGTCAGTGTGGCCGTGCCACAGGGCTATAATCCGACCACGGCGTTGAACTACGCGCTGACGCTGCAGGCAGGGGACAAGTCCACCCTGGATTTCGGAGCGCAGCAGGATGCGCAGGCGCCGGCCGCCGACGGCAACGGCGGTAGTGGCCGGTCGCCGTTGTTGGGCCTGTTGGGCGGATTGCTGTTGCTGGCTGGCATTGGTCTGGGGGTTTACGTCCGCCAGTTAAGGCGCTGAGTCCATCCAAGTTTCAACCGAAACGTTCTTCTTTCCAAACGTCGGCGTTATTGTGGTACCCGGCCTGCTCCCAGAAGCCTGGACGGTCGTAGCGCAGGAATTCCAGCCCGCGCAGCCATTTGGCCCCTTTCCAGAAGTAGGGTGTCGTCAGGTCGGGGCGCTGGGGGATGTAGCCCACCACGCCGCGCAGTGGATATCCATGATCGGGCGTCAGCGGCTGGCCGTCGTAATGGGTCGCCAGGAGGAAATTCTCGCTCAGGACGACCTCCATGGGCAGGTTCACCGTGAAACCGTATTCGGCGTGCTGGAGGACGAAGCGCGCCGTCGGCAGCGGCTTGAAGAAGCCCTGCTCTACCAGCGTACGCACCGAGACGCCTTCCCAAAGGGTGTCAAACTTGCTCCAGCGCGTCACACAATGGATGTCCATCACGACAGAGGTGCGCGGGAGCTTGTTGAACTCCTCCCATGACCAGCGCTTCTCTTCCTCCACTTCCCCCCATATGCGGAAGTCCCAGGTAGCTGGATCGAAGGATGGCACCGGCCCGTAATGTAAAACCGGGAATTTATTGGTTAACGCCTGGCCGGGCGGCAACCGGCCTTCCTGGCGGACACGCTGCTCTTCTTCGCGGCGTCGGAATATGCTATCCAACATGGATACCTCCTATCCGAATTGTACCAGCACTGACGGATAAATAGTAAAATTGCCAGGCTTTCACCTAGATGGGATGAAACTGGTCGATCTTACCCATGCCTGGATTGTCTCAGCCGGTCTCAGCGCAGGGAATAGAGTTCGTAGGCGTCGCCGAAACGCTGCGGCGGCGGCAGCTCTGCGAGGAAAGCGTCCAGCGCGCGCAGTTCGGATAAAGGATGGTGGGCATCCCCGCCCACGCTGATGAAAAAATCCACCCCTGCGCGGTAGACGAGAAGATAGGCGTAACCGCTGTCCCGCCAGGCTGTGCGAATAGCGCCATAATCACCGTACGTCCGGTAGGCGGTGGACCATTGGTCGAGCACCGCATCGGAGGTGCAGCGCGGCTCGCAATAGAAGCCGCGCGGCTCGAACAGCAGGAGTGTGCGCTCGCCGGCAGGCAGGTCGCGGACAGCCTGCATGGCTGGCTCATACCAGCCAAGATTCGCCTGCAGGTAGGCTGGCTCGTTTTGCACGCCCAAAGCGGCTCCCAGCGCGCCCCTCTGGAGGACATTCGCCGAGACCTCGAGAACGTTCAGTCCCAGGGCAAGGACGACCAGTGTTTCGACCAGCCTGGCAAAGCGCACTTGCCCAATCGAAATGGACGACAATCCGGCGAAACCCGCCGCCGCCAGCACGACGAAAGCCGGGAAGAGTGCATAGTACAGCCGGCTCTGGATCAACAGCCCGTTCAACCGATTTCCGGCCGCCCAGATCGCCACCCCTGAGACGGCCACCCAGGCAGCGGATTTCAGGGCCGTAGATTGGCCCGCCGTCCGTTCTCCCGAGCGCAGCCAGGCCAGAGCCCCCAAACCCAACAGCAGCGGCCCTACCGATGCACCATATCCGGCTCCCCCTTCCTGGCCGATGGCGGTCGCCCGCAGAGGCAGGAGGAAGACATCCTGCCAGCCGCCCCAGGGAGGTTCGCTGCTGATGTTTGCCAGGCGCGTGGTATCCATGACCCTGCCTGACAGGAAGAAAGGGTACAGCGGGTCGCCGGTGGCGATGAGATTTTTGACCAGCCAGGGAGCGGAGGGCGCCAGCGCGGACAGAGCGAAAATGCCCAAGTCCGCCAGCCCATGAGGAATGTTTTTGCGCTCCTGCCAGAGGATGACGAGGCCGCCAACGCCGGCCAGCGCCCCGGCGGTATACTTGGTCCCGAAAGCCAGGCCGCAGAATACGCCCGCCAGGATCAGCGCGCGCCGCCCGCCTCCTTCCAGCCAGCGGCTGAACAGCACCAGGAAAGCCAGGCCGAAGAACAGAGCCGGCCAGTCCACATAAGCCCAACCGGGTGAAACAGCCAGCGAAAAACCTGCGAGCAGGGCGGCCGTGCCGGCCCACGCCGACCTGGCGCCCCAGATGTGCTCCAGCCAGCCCAGCATTCCAACGACCGCCAGAGCGGAAATGACCCACCCCAGCGTGGCTGCCGCTTGGGCTCCACCCAGCGCCATCGCCCAGGTATACAGCATCTCAGTATTTTGGGGCATGCCCGAGCGCAAAACCTCCACCATGGGCAGGATGCGCCCGGCGCGAAGGTAAGCGGCCGGAAAGGAAAGATGATAGACCAGCGCGTCAAACTGGACAGGTGGCGCCAGGGCAAGGACCAGAGCGGCGGTCAGCAAGACGCCGATCATTACTGCGGTCAGTTTGCCGAAGTATTCACCCTGGAGCCAGAGCTCGCCGGCTGCCTTCAATTGGCGCATCCAGGCCAGGATCGGCCTGCGCAGGGCGATCAGACCGACCAGCAGCAAGGCTCCCAGCAGCCATGCGCTAAGCCCTACCGTCACGCCGATGAGGAGCACACCCAGCGCCATGATGCCGAGGCCCAGCCCCGCCTGCGTGGAGAACGCGGTGAGCGGCGGTAAATCCTCCAATCGCAGCAGGATGCGGCCAATGCCGCCGCCCAGGGAGACCAGCGCCAGCGCGGTCAGCAGCCGCCAGAATGCCAGCGCCAACCCGGCCGCCAGAACGGGCGTGAATGGCTTGTGAAAAGCATAATACGCCACAAAGACACCCAGCAGCCATATCAGGCTGAGTGCGCCGATTAGAACGGTTTTCTTGCCGGCGGGCATGTGCGCAGTTGTCTCCGCCTGGATGGGAGATTGGAGGCATGACCTCCACGGACGAGAAGATTATAGCATGGCTGCCACGCCTGGCGCCTAGCGCACCCCTCTCTTCAGCAAACTTCAAACGGAATGGAAAGTATCGCTCTGCCGCTCAATTTGGGCGGCCGAGAAGTCGAATAGCGCTCGTTTGTCTGCGGAAGGCTTTTACGCCAGGACGAAGCTCTCGCCCGGTTTGAGCACGTGTACCTCGATTTTCGTCTCGCGCTGCACGCGCTCCGCCCAGGCGTTGGCATCCTGGGCAATCAGCTCCCAGGTGTTGAAGTGAATCGGCACCAGATGATGGGGCCGCAGGAGCTTGGCCGCCTCCAGTGCATCGTCGGGACCCATGGTGTAATTATCTCCGATCGGGATGGCTGCCAGGTCCAGCCCTTTATCGCCGATCAGGCGCATATCGCTGAATAGAGCGGTATCGCCGGATAGATAGATCTTGCGTCCATCCGTCGCGGTGATCAGAAAGCCCACCGGGTTGCCGCCGTTGGAACCATCTGGCAGCATCGAGCCATGCAGCGCCAGCGTCAGCTTGACGTCGCCAAAGGGATATGCGTGCTTGCCGCCGATGTTCTGCCCGTGCGTCTGCTTGATCCCCTGCTTCTCCATCCAGTGTGCGATCTCGAAGGTGGAAATCACCGTTGCGCCGGTGCGCCTGGCAATATCGACTGCGTCGCCGATGTGATCATAATGGCCATGGGTGATCAGGATGAAATCGGCTTGAACCTGATCGGCGGTGATGCTGGCGGCAGGATTGCCGGTAAAGAACGGGTCCACCAGCAGGCGCTGGCCGTTGATCTCCAGGCCGATGGCCGCATGGCCGTACCAGGTAAATCGGATGCTCATACCTGTCCTCCAATTATCTTGTCGTGGGATATCTATTTTTATTATAGTCACAACCCATAAAGTGGGCATATAAGGTCTACTATTTCTAAACGAAGATTAATAAAGAGCTTCTCGGCTCTGCTCTGAAGCTTTTAGAAGGAGCGGGAGTTCCAACCCATCACACCCGGAACGGCCGGGTGGATAGCGACATCCAGCCGGCGCGGGATGCGTAATAGTTAATGGCCTGGCATCCTCCATGAGGCCTTTCCAGGGATCATTTCGATCCCCCTTATGACACAAGGCCAAGCCTGGCGGCTATAATTATTATTGAGGTAA
>DAOTWA010000040.1:0-12511 GCA_034435955.1 Anaerolineaceae bacterium
CCGCCGATGAGCCTGTCCCAGGATTTCATTTCCCCTGGCTGACCGCGTTCGGCAATGGTCTCTGGACTCCTCCGCAGCATAAAAATGCCGTTCACACCAACGCTCGCCAGATAGATTCCCAGCATGATCCACCCCCAGGCCCAATTGACGCGCCCGGCAGCCATGAAAAGGGTCGCTCCCATAACCATAAATCCGGAGAGAATTTCCCCGACGCGAATCAGAATACCCTTGATAATACTCGGACGATATGTTTCTGAGTGCGACACGGGCTGACTTTTCATCGTTCCTCCATTTCGGCATCTTTTTCCCGCCTGCACATACCCTTGGGCATCCGCTGATTTTTACCAATTCACTATTCCTGACAGTCAGGACAACCGCATCCTCCGCTAGATACCCAACCTTGGGTTGTAAAACCGGCGATGCCATCACCACCATTATATGGGTGCAATACCGCGAATACCAGCGATCAGAAAGAAATCTATCCCGCCCGGTGCGAGGCAAAGCCGCAATCATCGTCGCAGCTTTCCCGATCAGGATATAATTACGCGATTCCGTTTGTGAGGGGAGACATGACCACCCACCCATCCGATAATCACGCCATCCGCACCGTCCTCTTTGACTTGGGCGGCACGCTCATCTACTTCGACGCCGACTGGGAAGAGGTGCAGGAGCGCGCCAGCCGCGAGCTGGCGGCTGCCCTGCGCCAATTCGCACTGGACGTGGATCTCGAAGAGTTCCCCCGCGCTTTCCGCGTGAGCATGCATGCTTATTACAACGAGCGCGGCAGCGAGTTCGTCGAATATACGACCCATTACATTTTGCGCTCCCTGCTGGAAGAGAAAGGCCTCCGTGATGTACCCGAGCACATCCTCCGCGCCGCTCTGAGGCGCATGTATGCCGTCTCGCAGGAGCACTGGCGCGTCGAGGATGACGCCGTCCCCACGCTGGAGGCGCTGCGCAGCCAGGGGTATGCCCTGGGCGTCGTCTCTAACGCCAGCGACGTGGCCGATGTCCAACGCCTGATCGACAAAGCCGGTCTGCGTGACTTTTTCCCAACCATCTTGATTTCTGCCGCGGTGGGTTTGCGCAAGCCCCACCCGCGCATCTTCCACCTGGCGCTTGAGCAGCTCGGCGCCAGGCCCGAGTGCACCGTCATGGTCGGTGATACCCTCGGCGCCGACATCCTCGGCGCGCACAACGCCGGCCTGGCCAGCGTGTGGATCACCCGCCGTGCGGATACTCCCGACAATAAAGCCCACCTCGACACCATCCGCCCCGATGCGACCATCGCCGCTCTGGCCGAACTGCCTGATTTGTTGAAAAATTGGTCTCGTTGACCCTGTCGCTGTCCTGATACACGCCCCCATGGCACCCAAACCCCGTTTCCTGCCCTACCTGGCTCTGGCCGCCGGCATCCTCGCCCTCAGTCTCTCCTCAATCTTCATCCGTTGGGCCCAGGCCCCCGGGCCGGTAACCTCGTTCTACCGCATGGCCATCGCCACCCTGGCTCTGGCGCCGTTTTTCTTTCGCCGCGCCTCTCGCCTGCAGGCCGTCGGGTGGCGCCTGCTGCTGGTGCCGGTCCTCGGCGGCATCTTCACCACCTTCGATCACTCCCTGTGGAGCACGGCCATCAACATGACTTCGGTCGCCAACGCCACGTTGATGAACAACACCGCTCCCATCTGGGTGGCGCTGGTCGCCTGGCTCGTCTTCCACGAACGGCTGCGCCCCGTCTTTTGGCTGGGTCTGGCGCTCAGCCTGGCTGGTGCGACCCTCGTTCTGGGAGACAATCTACTCCATCATCCGGCGCTCAGCCGCGGCGACCTGCTGGCAGTAATCTCCGGCCTGTTTTACGCGGCTTATTTCCTCACCACTCAGCGTGGCCGGCGCAGCCTGGATACCCTCTCGTACGTATGGATCGTCACCCTCTCGGCCTCGTTGGGTCTGTTTGCCGTCACGCGGATTGCTTCTATGCCGGTTACCGGCTTCAGCCCGCAGACCTACCTGGCCTTCCTGGGTGCCGGATTGATTTCCCAGGTCGTGGGCTATTTCTCGGTTGGATACGCGCTCGGGCACCTGCCGGCTTCTCTGGTGGCGCCGACCATGATCGCTCAGCCCGTCCTGACCGCCCTGCTGGCCATCCCGCTGGTCGGCGAGCCTCTGCAGACCGGCACCTGGCTGGGCGGGTTGATCACCCTGGGGGGTATCTATCTGCTCAACCGCAGCCGCGAACCAGCCGCAGGCCGCGAAGAAGCTTCGCAGGCTGCCCTCAGCACCCCCGCTCACGACTGACGCATTGGTATATTTTCGGCTTTCTGTCCATCTAACCTGGCCGCATTGTGGTAATATAGAACATATAAGGTCTATATAGTCTGGTATTAATGGCCGCTGTATTGGTAGTCCCTATCAAGGTGGGAGATCGGAGTCCAAATGAATGAAAATACCCTGAGTCGCGCCACACTGGCGGCTTTTTTTATCACCATCTTGCTGGGTGGTTTCAACGCCATTGGAGTTCATTTCATCGTGATGGAACTACCCCCTTTTTGGGGCGCGACGATCCGCTTCGGCCCCGCGGCTGCTATCCTGTTGCTCGCTTCTTTGATTTTTCGCTTACCCCTACCGCGAGGGCGAAGCCTGATTGGAGCAATACTGTTTGGGATCCTTAATTTCGGCGGCAGCTATGCTTTTCTTTACTGGGGCCTGCTGCGGGTGCAGGCTGGCATGACCCAGGTTCTCCTGGCTTCGGTACCTCTCCTCACCTTCCTCTTCGCCATCGCCCATCGTCAGGAGGCATTCCGCTGGCGGACGCTTGCTGGCGCACTGCTGGCCGTCGGCGGAATCGCGCTCGTGTTCCTTGAGCATATCCGCGCGAATGTCCCCTTTGCTTACATCCTTTCTGTCATCCTTGGAGCGGCTTGCTTCGCCGAAGCAAACGTCGTGATTAAAAATTTCCCGATGGGCCACCCGATTTCGACAAACGTCGTCGGCATGGCTTCCGGGGCGTTGATTTTGTTCGTGATATCGTTGATTTTTCGTGAGACGCCTGCTATTCCGCTCCACTCTGCGACCTGGATCTCTTTGACCTATCTGATCCTGCTGGGTTCGTGTGCGGTTTTCATCCTTTCCTTGTTTGTCCTCAAGCGATGGACCGCCTTCGCCGTTTCCTACACCTTCGTGCTCATGCCCTTCGTCACGATCGTGGCCTCCGCGTGGCTCACCGGCGAGAAACTGAGCCCGGCCCTCTTAGTCGGAGCCGGGCTGGTGATCGCCGGAGTATATGTGGGGGTGCTCGGCGCGAACGGCGGCATTCGCCAATTATCCCGCTCTCCCCTGCCTCAAGCCGAGGATTGATTTTCGATCTACAACGACGTTTAATCACGGAGTGCTTCCGAAGCCAGCCAGATCCAATTCAAGACCCTCGAGTGTGCGCTCGTTTCGAGGGTCGCCAGACATCGCTGAATTTGTCTAACTTCTCGGTCAGGCTTGCCTCGTCCATCCGGGTTGTCCTTCATTTTCCTGATCGGCGTTGGCTTCGATGACCTCAAGTTTGCCGATTGACCGCCACCGAGGCAAATTCCTGGATCAGCGGTGAGATCAGCGGGGCGCGCAGAACGATCGAAGCCAGCTTGTAAAATGGCCCGGGGACGTGCACCACCTGCCCATTGCGCAAGGCATGGAAAGACGAGCGCACCACGTCATCCGCGCTCATCCACATGAACTTCGGGATCCAGCGGCGCTCAAAACCCTTCATCAGCGGACGACGGTGGAATTCGGTTACTGTGAAGCCCGGGCAGAGCGCCTGCACGCGCACACCTGTGCCGCGCAGCTCAGCCGCCAGCGCCTCCGAAAAGGTCACCATGTAGCTCTTGGTGGCCGCATAGGTCGCATCCCCGGCCAGCGGTGCGAAAGCCGCCACCGAAGCCACGTTGACGATCGCTCCGTGCTTGCGCTTCAGCAACGATGGCAGCGCTGCCCGGCTAAGGCGCACCATGGCCACATCGTGCACATGGGTCATTTCGACCGGGATGGTCGGATCGAGCGTGGTGAAATGACCCGTCGCGCCGAAGCCGGCGTTATTCACCAGCACTTCCAGGTCCGGGATTTGCGCGATGTACTGGCCCACCCGTTCGATTTCGTTCAAGTCGCTCAAATCGGCGATCACTGCCTCGGCCTTCACCTTGTATATTTTCTGCAGCTCATCGGCCAGCGCCTGCAGGCGTTCTCCCCGGCGGCCCACCAGCGCCAGATTGTATCCGTAGGAGGCCAGCAATCGCGCGTACGCCGCGCCGATGCCGCTCGACGCGCCGGTCACCACCGCCACCGCCCGCCCGTCCCCGCGTTCACCCGGCGTCGACCATGAGCGTCGCGCCAGACTGCGCCGCGTTAGGGCGAAAGCCAGCATTCCTGCCGCCGCGCCAAACAATAAAAATAGACTTCCTCGCTTTTTTCCACCGTTGCGCTTTGCCATAATACCCTTTCTCTCGATCATTCTATCGGCCATCTGCGATGGGCGTCTCCAATTCCATTCAACGGATAGGTAACCCAAAACAACCCTTCCCTGCACGGATCATAACAGGCTGCAGGTTTCCCTGGGTCCCGGCAGATTTGCAGGAGATCTCTTTTTACGGATGATCCTTGCCTTTCTGCCGCAGTCCGGACAGGAATGCGTACACCGCCGAAAAATCCTCCTCGCCCAGGCCTTGCGCAGCCGCCATCGCGTACAGCTCTTTGGCGGCGTTGGTCACCGGCATGGGCGTGCCGGTTTCGTACCCGCTCAGCGCCGCCAGGTGCGCGTCCTTGTGCATCCATTGAAGAGGGAACTCGGCTTCATAACGATCGCTCTCGATCAACGCGCGCTTCCCGGCCAGGATGGGCGCCAGGACCACCCCGTTTGCCAGCGTATCCAGCATCTTCTCACGGCTGAGCCCCAGCGCCTCGCCCAGGGTGAGCGCTTCCGCGAAAGCGGCCATTTCTCCGGCCAAAAGCAGGTTGTTGACCATCTTCATGGCCGACCCCAGACCGTGATCCCCCACATGGACGGCCATTCTGCCCATCGCCTCGAAGAGCGGCCGCGCCGTCTCGAAATCCCTCGCCTGCCCGCCAACCAGGAACAGCAGTTGCGCCTTCTCCGCTGGCGCCTTACTGCCCGCGACGGGCGCGTCCAGGAAATGCACACCGAACTCGGCGGCCGCTTTGGCCATCCGACGGGAAAAAGATGGATTGACGGTGGTCGAGTCAACCCAAAGCGTGCCCGGCCGCATGTTTCCCAGAAAACCGCTCTCGCCGAGCGCGGTTGCCTCAACCACCTCGGGCGTCGATAGCATGGTGAAGAGCACATCCGCCTGACGGCCGACCCCGGCAGGCGTCTCCGCCCAGTCCGCCCCGCCGGCCAGCAGCGCTTGCGCTCGCTCACGCGTTCGATTGTGAACCACCAGGGAATAGCCCTTCCTCTGCAAATTGGCGGCCATGCGGCTGCCCATGATCCCCAAACCGATAAATCCGACTTTCACTTCTAGGCCTCCGTTCTCGCTAAAGTATCGAACCCTCATGCCTTGACGACCAATCTCGCTTCAGAGGGTTCGCCATGCTCAATTCTTTATTTTAATCCCATAGGGTTGCGTAAATGGAGTGGGAATCCAAAAGAGGAAAAGCGGCTTCCCGCCTGCATTTTCAGGCCGGATCAACCCCATCAAGTAATCGGCGATCCACCCATTTCCCCTCCTGCTGGACCTTCACTTCCACCTCAAAATTATACCAATTTTATCTGATTACTTGACAAAACAGAACATATGTGCTATGATCCATTTGTCGTTGCTTACCCTTATTTTCCCCAGGAGGTTAACATGTCTCAACATCCCATCGTCCATATCGAGATCTCCGCCCATGACCGCGAAGCTGCCGCCCGATTCTACAGCCAGGTCTTCGGCTGGAAGGTCGATCAGATACCCGAAATGGACTATGCCACCTTCGAGGCCGAGGGCGGCCCCGGCGGCGGCTTCAACCCGGTCACCCCTGAGAACCCCGCCGGTACCGTGACGGTCTATATCGGCACCGATGACATCCAAGCCACCCTGGCCGACATCGTCAAGGCGGGCGGCAGAGTGATCCTGCCCAAGACCGAGATCCCCAAGGTGGGCTGGTTCGCCTTTTTTGAAGACCCCACCGGCAACCGGCTGGCGCTGTACACCGACATACGCGCCGTGATGTGATCGCCCGCGCTTGCCATTTCCAACCCCAGACTGGCGGGCCTCGAGGCTCGCCTTTTTTATTGGAGCATCACCGTTCTCGGGGCCCGATCATGGCGATGATGTATAATTCACCCGCTTTGCCGCGAATTCCATCCGACGGCTCATCCTATTCCGCAATGCGTGGAGAACAATGCCTGCTGCGCCCTCCCTGCCTGGCCTGCCCCTTCCTCCGCCGTCCCGCGGCGCTGAGAAGGGTTCCTGGGCCGAATTCTCGATCGTCCAACGCCTGCCCGAGATCGGCCGGCGCATCCTGGCGGAGAACGATTTTCCCGCCGCTGCGGTTGTCCGCCTGGAAGCGCTGATCGCCGAGATCCCCGCCGGTCCCCTTCGCCCGCTGGATCTGCCTCTGGCGCCCTACCTCGAGGACTGGCAGCGCTACCTTCAGCCCTACCTGGGCCAGGATTGGCTCAACCCGCCCTGGTTTTTCGTCGAGCATTACTTTTACCAGCGCGTGCTGGAGGCTGTCGGCTATTACCACCCCGGCCCAGGCCGCGGCGTAGACCCTTTCGCCCTGCAGAAACGCCTTGGCCTGGAGGCCAACCGCGCGATGATCCACGGGCTGGCCGAGCGTTTGAGCCACAAGCCGGAAAGCCGCTCTTCCCTGCGCGAATCGCTCTCCCTGCTGCTATCCGCCGATCTATGGGGCAACCAGATCGATCTGAGCATCTGGCCGGCCGCCAATGGCGAAGGCGCTCAGGGTGGGCTGCTCCCCCGCCCGCGCCAAGCCAACCTGTTGGTCGACGACGCCCCCCGCGCCATGGATTATCTCCTCGACCTGCCCGACGGCTCGGCCCGCGTTGATTTCCTCCTCGACAACGCCGGCTTCGAGCTGGTTGCCGATCTTGCCCTGGCCGATTTCCTGCTCGCTGCTGGCCTGACAAAGTCGGTGCGCTTCCATGCCAAGCTGCACCCCACTTACGTCTCAGATGCCACGGAGGCCGACGTGCGCGCCACGATCGCTGCCCTGTCCGCCGAGGAGCACCCCGCTACGCGCGCCCTCGGCCAGCGCCTCCAAATGGCCCTCTCGGATAACCGCCTGGTGCTGCGCAGCCACCCCTTCTGGACTTCGCCGCTGGATATGTGGGACATGCCCGCCGAACTGCGCCGCGAATTTGGCGCCTCGACTTTGGTCATCAGCAAAGGCGACATGAATTACCGCCGCCTGCTTGGCGACCGCCATTGGCCTTTTGAGACGCCTTTCGCCGACCTCCTGGGTTACTTTCCAGCCCCTCTACTGGCCTTACGCACCCTGAAATCCGAGCTGATCGTCGGCCTGGCTCGCGGCGAAGCCGAGAAAATCGCCCAATCGGATCCCCACTGGCTGACCGACGGCCAGTGGGGAGTCATCCAGTTCTTCACTGCGACCACCACGTCGGCGTCCTGACCCAGCGGTGCTTGCGCAGCTCGTTGTGCAGCCCTTCCGGTAGCGGACCGGCGTCACTGGCGGCGATATTCGCCTCCACATTCTTGATCCTGCGCATGCCCGGTATGACGGTGCTCACCCGCGGCTCGTTCAGAATGAAGCGCAGCGCCATCTCTGGCAGGCTCATGCCTTGCGGCACCAGCGGTTTCAACCGCTCGACCCGCTCCAGGCTGGCCTTCAAATTCTCCGGTACGAAATAGGTGTTGCGCCAGTCGCCTTCTGGCCACTTGCTGTCCATTGTTAGCGTGCCTGTTAGCGTGCCCTCGTCGAACGGCACCCGCGCGATGACCGCCACGTCCATCTCCTGGCAGGCCGGGAAGAGCTCGTCCTCGGGGTTCTGGTCGAAGATGTTGTAGATCACCTGCACCGCATCGATCAGCCCGCTGCGCACCGCCTTAACCCCGTTCCACGGCTCCCAGCGGTTGATGCTGATGCCGATGGCGTGGATGAGCCCCTGCCGGCGCAGATCTTCCAGCTTTGCATACCAGCGGTCATCCGCTACCCAGCCGTCCTCCCAGACGTGAAATTGGATTAAGTCAAAGTAATCCAGTCCGGCATTCTCCAGGCTGATATGCACCGATTCCTCGATGTAATCCGGCGGAAAGCAGTCGTCCAGAGTAAAGTCGCGCTGGCTGGGCCACTTGCGGTTCTTGGGCGGTATCTTCGTGGCGGTATACAGCTTCTTATCGGGGTTGGCGCGCACCAGTTGACCGAGCAGCTTCTCGCTGCGCCCTTCGCCGTAAGCCCGCGCCGTGTCGAAGAAATTGCAGCCCAATTCCACCGCCCTCTGCAGCGCTTCGAGCGACGCGCGGTCGTCCGACCCGCTCCACGAACCCATTCCCCACATCCCATAACCGATCTCGCTGACCTGCCAGCCAGTCCGTCCAAAGCGGCGGTATTTCATGTTCCCTCCATAGACGATGGATGTCCGTAATTTCTTATCGACCAGTATAAATCGTTCCTCTCAGAAATTCAAACGTATTCAATAGCCAGTCCATCGCGCAACAGCACTTGCATCTCCCTGTTGCCCCCAAGCCGACCGGTCTTCAGGGTCATCTTCTTTCTATGCAATTCCTCTCAATCCCGGTTATACTCTTTCTACCGGGCCGGTGCATTCTCCTGGCCTGATATACCATGAGCGACCTTTTCGATCACGCCATGCAAGAACGTCTGAAGCAGGAAGCCCCTCTGGCCCTGCGCATGCGCCCACGCTCCCTGGACGAGTTCGTCGGCCAGGAACACATCGTCGGGCCGGGCCGCCTGCTGCGCCGCGCCATCGAAACCGACCGGCTTTTCTCTTCCATCATCCTGTGGGGGCCTCCCGGCACCGGCAAGACGACCCTGGCGGAGATCATCGCCCATCACACCCAATCCCATTTCGAGACCATTTCGGCCGTCCTGGCCGGCGTTCAGGAGCTGCGCCAGGTCATCCAGGAAGCCCGCGAGCGGCGCCGGCTCCACAATCAGCGCACTATCCTCTTCGTCGATGAGGTTCACCGCTGGAACAAGGCCCAACAGGATGCTCTCCTCCCCCACATTGAAAAAGGCATCATCACCCTCATCGGCGCCACCACCGAAAACCCTTACTTCGAAGTCATCAAAGCCCTGGTCTCCCGCTCGCGTATCTTCCAGCTCTACCCGCTCACCGAGGAGCAAATCGGCGTGCTGGTTGACCGCGCCCTGACCGACCCCGAACGCGGCTACGGCCGGCGTAAGGTTATCCTCGACGAAGACGCCCGCCGTCACCTGATCGAGGTGGCCGGCGGCGATGCGCGCAATGCCCTCAACGCCCTGGAGCTGGCCGTCGAGAGCACCCCTCCGGGGGAAGATGGCGCCATTCATATCACCCTCGCGGTAGCCCAGGAATCCATCCAGCGCCGCGCCGTGCTGTATGATAAGGATGGCGACGTCCACTACGACACCATTTCCGCCTTCATCAAATCCGTGCGCGGCTCAGACCCCGACGCTGCCCTTTTCTGGCTGGCCAAAATGCTTTACGCCGGCGAGGATCCACGCTTCATCCTCCGCCGCCTTTTGATCCTGGCCGGTGAGGACATCGGCCTGGCCGATCCCATGGGGCTGGTGGTGGCCAATGCCGCCGCTCAGGCTTTCGATTACATCGGCCTGCCCGAAGGCGTCTACCCGATCGTTGAAGCCACCCTCTACCTGGCCACCGCCCCCAAATCCAACTCGGCCGCCGCCTATTTCACTGCCTTGGAGCGGGTCGAACAGGAAGGCCCTGGTGAGGTGCCTGCTCATCTGATGGATAGCAGCCGCGACGCCGCCGCCCTTGGCCATGGCCAGGGTTACCAGTACCCGCACTCCTTCCCCGGTCATTTCGTCCCTCAGCAGTACCTGCCCGCCCACCTGCTGGGCGCCACTTTCTATCAGCCCTCCGACCAGGGCTACGAGGCCCAGGTCGCCGAGCGCTTGGCGCGCTGGCGCGCCGCCCAGGCCCGCGCTCTGGGAATCGCCCGCCAGAACGAAACGCAGCCGAAAGATGCCAACCCTCCTTCTGATCCGCCACGGAGCTAACGATTTCGTCGGCCGCCGGCTGGCTGGCCGCACGCCGGGCGTGCACCTTAACGAGCGCGGCCGCCAGCAAGCCGAAACGCTGGCGGCAATCCTCGCCAAAGCGCCGATCAAAGCCGTCTACAGCAGCCCCCTCGAACGGGCCGTCGAGACCGCCGAACCGCTCGCCCGCGCCCTCGGCCTGACCGTCCAGGTGTGTGATGGGCTGACCGAGGTGGACTTCGGCCGCTGGGTCGGCAAGACGGCCCGCCAGATGGCGCGCACCAAACTGTGGAAGGTCGTCCAATGGTCGCCCAGCCAGGCGCGCTTCCCCGCGGGCGAATCCTTCACCGAGGCGCAGGGCCGCATCGTCGCCGCCATTGAATCCATCCTCGCCGCTCACGCCGACGGCGACCTGGTGGCCTGCGTCTCCCATAGCGATGCCATTAAGCTGGCCCTGGCGCATTACCTGGGCCTGCCGCTGGATAATTTCCAGCGCCTCCATGTGGACACCGCCTCGATCAGCGTCCTGCACTTCCCTAAAGATGGCTTCCCCCGCCTCGCCCACCTCAACCAGGTGCTGGAATTCGATCTCCAGCGCAGGGAAAAACCCCGCCGCCGCAAGCCCAAATAAGCCGGCTCTCTTCCATACCTGGAAATTCTGCACTCATTCTCAAACAACATCATCCCCCTTCCCTTAAGGGAAAAGGGGGGAATAAAAGGGAAACGGGCGAAGACGTTTAATCGTTCTGCTCAATTTTGGGTTTGTTGCCCAAAATTGCCTCGATCCTTTCCATAACATCCGGCGTCAGCTTTTCCACCACTTGGATGGCCTTCATGTTTTCGTGCACCTGCTCGACCCGGCTCGCTCCGGTGATCACCGTGCTGACGTTGGGGTTCTTCAGGCACCATGCCAGCGCCATCTGAGCCAGCGTGCAGCCCAACTCCTTGGCCAGCGGCTCCAGCGCGCGCGCCTTCTCGATCCTTTCCGGCGTGATCACCTCTTCGCGCAGCCATTCGTACCCCGGAAGCGTCGCCCGTGAACCCGCCGGTATGCCCTGGTTGTATTTGCCGGTCAGCACGCCCGATGCCAGCGGACTCCATACCGTGGTGCCGATGCCCAGCTCGCGAAACAACGGCAGGTACTCTTTCTCCATCCGCTCGCGGTGCAGCATGTTGTACTCCGGCTGCTCCATACTGGGCGGCGTCAGCCCGTTCAGGCGCGCCAGTGCGTCCGCGCGCATGATATCCGCCGCGCTCCATTCCGACGTGCCCCAGTAGAACGCTTTCCCCTGGCGGATCACCAGGTCCATCGCGCGCACCGTCTCCTCTATCGGCGTGTTGGGATCAGGCCGGTGACAGAAGAGCAAATCCACGTATTCCAGTTGCAGATGCTGCAACGAGCGGTTCACCCCCTCCACGATATGCTTGTAGCTCAGCCCGCGCTCGTTCGGCCCGCGCCCGCCCCAGAAAATCTTGGTAGAGACCACGAATGACGAGCGTTTCCAGCCCATCTTCTTGAACACATTGCCCATCACGATCTCGGCCTGACCGCGCCCGTAGGATTCGGCGTTGTCGAAGAAGTTGACCCCGTAATCGTAGGCGGTCTTCATGCACTCCAGCGCTACGTCCTCGCCAACCTGCTCACCGTAGGTCACCCACGCCCCCAGCGAGAGCTCGCTCAGCCGCAGCCCGGACTTACCCATCTTGCGATATTCCATAGTCCACTCCTTTGATTCGTGAAGATTGCTCATTTAGTTTAATAGCTGCGCACCTTTCAGGCAAGGCTTCTTGCAGATGCCTCAAAGACAGTATATTCGTACGAAGAGGAAATCAACGCCCGCCCTTCCCCATTCCCCATGGAAAGGCTGATCATTCCGGACAGCCGGGCGGCAAGCCCATTAAGAAGCATGGGGAAAGGTCCTTCGTTGACGCAAGGAAGGCTTTATGCTAAAATCCCCCTGCACCAGGCCCCCATCGTCTAGCGGCCCAGGACGTGGCCCTCTCAAGGCCAAAACCGCGGTTCGAATCCGCGTGGGGGCACTTATAACTAAAATTCTCATGCACATTGTGATCCGCCCGGTGGTCCCAACCGTACGTCGCGCGAAGTTCCATCGGAGGCCCCGAGGCCTGATTGTCGCATGCCCAGCTTGATGGTCTGGCGCTGTTTTTCTCCGCAATCAAATCAAGATGACCGGGTAGAGATCGATCGGCGAGGGGAAAAGATTGAGGGGTTATGGAAGAGATTCAGACCTGTATCACGACTGCGCTGGGAAGGCGCGTTCAATATTACACAGCAGGGCAGGCCGGTTCCCCGGTCGTATTGTTG
>DAOTWA010000041.1:0-10287 GCA_034435955.1 Anaerolineaceae bacterium
GACGGTCACCAATGCAACCGGGGCGAGCCTGGCGGGGAGTGAGGCGGCGGAGAATTTCCGCAAGGTGAGGGCAAACAGCAGCGCGTAGAACAGGGCTGCGCCCACCGAGGTGATCCCGCCCAGGGCCAGGCTGGCCCCCGGAAGGCGCCCCAGCAGCTCCACGACGCGGATGGTGTAGGCGGCGAACGGCCAGGCCAGCGCGCCCAACGCCTGCCCCATCGGCAGCCAGACCAGCCCGGCCAGAACCGCCAACCCGCCGACCACCATCACCAGCGGCTGAGGCGGCAGCACCAGCGGGTTGGCCACCAGCGTCACCCATGACAGCCGCCGGAAGTGGTAAAGCATGATCGGCAGTGTGGTGATCTGCGCCGCCAGGGTGAAGAGAAAATACTCTCCGACAGGACCCGCCAATCGCCGCGCTAGGCCGGATGGCAGGTGACTTTCCGTCAGGCGCAGAAAGCCCGCCTGCAGCCGATCGGCGTACAACACCAGGCCGAGCGTGGCCATAAACGAGAGCTGGAAGCTGGCGTCCCATGGCAGGGATGGGTTTACCAGGCACATCAGCGCGGCGGTGAAGGCCAGCGAGTTGGCGCCCGCGCCGCGCCGTCCGATCATCTCCCCGAACAGAGCCAGTCCGCCCATCAGCGAGGCGCGCACCACCGGCGGCTGTCCTCCGACCAGCACGGCGTAGGCGGCAATGGCGAGCGCGGCGGCCAATGCTCCCCGCCGTGCTCCTAACCAGCGCCCGAATAGAAGCGTGAACAGGCCGGCCAGGATGGCCACGTTGAAGCCCGAGATGGCCACGATATGCGCCGTTCCGGTGCGCTGGAAGGCCTCCTCAACCTCAGCCGTGATGCCGCTCTCGTCGCCCAAAAGGATGCCGGACAGGAGGGCCGCTTCCGGCGGCGGGAAGATGCGCGCCGCCGTTTCAAGAGAGCGCCGTCGTAAATCGTACAGCGCCCCCAGGATCGGATTCCCCGCCCCACCTCCCTGCCAGGTGGCGCGGGCAAAGCCCAGGTAGGTGTAGACCCCCTGCCGCGCCAGGTATTCGCGGTAGGAGAATTCCTCGTTCTCCGGCGGGAATTCGGGATCGCCCTCCAGGCTGATCAGGTCCCCGTAACGCCACTCACGGCCGGGGGAGACGCGCGCCAGGAGCGCACCCTTGACCGCATGGACGCTCGCCGACGGGTCGTCTGCGAAAGCGATTTCACGCGCCTGAACGCGCAGCCGCACCGCGCCTTCGACCGGTTCGGGCGGAGCGGAAACCACGCCCGTAATGCGCGCGCTGCCCATTCCGTTGTAATAAGCCAGATCATTGGGTGTTAAGGAGGGTTGGGCCGCCTGATAGCGGGCGGCGCCCAAGAGGACCGCGGCCAAAAGCGCCGCCGGGGAGATGCGCAGGATCGGGTGTGCCCCGCTGAAGCGCGCCAGGATGCCTGCGCGGAACCGATCCCGCGTCGCCCGCCGCGCGAGAATCGCCATCACCGTGACGATCGCCGCCGACGCCAGCCAGCCTGACCAGCTCCAGTGCAGCGTGTCGCCGAGCAGGAGGCCGGTCAGGAAGGCCAGGGAGAGCCACAGTAGCGGCATGGCGGTAGGCGGCAGATCTTAGTGCATTTCGTCGTTTGGATGAGCCCTTGAGCCCGTTCGCCCGGGCAACTTCAGCCCAGGGATCAGCGCCGGGGTGTGCCGTCGGTATTCGGCGTAGGCCGGTCCGAACTCCTTGAGCAGTTTATTTTCCTCGTAATGAATGCCGATCAGGATATAAGCCGTCAACCCGATATTGAGGGCCAGAATGTTGACCGTCATCACCGGAGTGAGCCAGATCAGCGCCAGGCCAGCCGCGTACAGCGGATGGCGCATCCAGCGGTACAGGCCTCCGGTCACCAGTCTGGCCTCGGCCATGCGCGGCGGAGCGAAGAGCTGCTCAAGACCGAGGAAGTTCATCGCTCCTGTTTGGAGCAGACCAGCCGCCAGCGTCAGGATGGCCAACCCCTGAATGCCCAGGCTGAATAGCAACCAGGGATAAGGGATGCGGTAGATAGCCCGGTCTGGGAGCAGGAAGGCCAGCGCCAGGATCGGCAGCAGTGTGACAGCAGAAATAATGTTGAAGACCAGCCGGTATAGACGGTCGGCGCGCGCCCCAAACAGGCGGCGCGCCCGCGCCTTGGCAGCCAGCGAAGCCAGCAGCGAGTGCGCCGCGCCCCACACGAGAACCGCCAGGATGATGATCGCCGCCGATGTCAGCATGGATGATCTCACAATGCACGCTTTCCAGTCATTATACAAGATGTCGCCCGGACAATCGCTCGTTTGTGGCCAGAGCGAGAATCGTCAAAGAACCCATTGTCATAGGGCGATACGTCGGTGAACTCCATCCCTTGCGTTATAATCCTCCCCATGCAGCTCGGACGTTTTACCTGGCTGTTCCTGCTGGCCGGCGTGGCGGCCCTCGCCGCCGTCGCCGTGATGCTGTTCACTCCCCGCCCGCTTTCGGTCGAGCCTGCCCCCGATGCCGCCGACGTCCCGCCGAACCTCCCCTTGCGCATAACTTTCTCTCAGCCCATGCGCGCCGACAGCGTCCCATCCCGCCTGGTCATCACCCCGGCGGTGGCGGGGAAAATTACCTGGCAGGGTGACGCGTTAATCTTTACCCCGGATCACGGCTGGCCGGGTGATGCCAGGATCCAGGTCGAGCTTAAGCCTGGGGCGGTCTCCAGCCTGGGCTTGCCTGTGCGCCAGCCGCTGGCCTGGAGTTTCACCGTGCACCGTGCGCGCATCGCCTACCTGTCCCCGGCCGGCGGACAGGCGAGCCTCTATGCAGTGGATGCCGGCGGCGAGCAGCCGCCCCGCCAACTCATTCCCGACCAGGGCATCCTGGATTTCAGCATCGACCCGAAAGCCGGCGTCATCTACTACAGCCTGCCTAACGCCAGCGGCGGCAGCGACCTGTACGCCTACGATTTGGCCCACAGCGCCAGGAGAATGGTGCTGGCCTGTCCGCAGTCCATCTGTAAGAACCCACAGCCCTCCCCTGATGGGCGTTGGTTGGCCTATGAGCAGTCCCCCTTCTCCACCGCCCAGGCCGCTTCCGTGCGGGTGTGGTTGCTGCCCTTGAGCGGCGGTCCACCCAGGCTGGCCGGGGACCCGGCCCACACAACCTACTCGCCCGCCTGGTCCTCTCAGGGTTGGCTAGCCCTGTACGATTCCTCCCGCCAGGGTTACGTCGTGATCCAGCCGGGCCAGGGCGAGAAAGCCTTCTTCGCCAACCGTACCGGGGACCTGGGCTCCTGGTCGCCGGATGGCTACACCTTCCTGGCAGGCGATATGGCCTCCAACGCCGCAGCGACTGCGCCCGTGGACCGCGCTCAGACCGCCTCGCTCCCCAGCCGCATCCTCGCCTACGAGAGCGGCGGCGGACGGACGCGCCCCCTGACCGACGGCAGCTTCGAGGACGTCTCGCCGGTCTGGTCTCCGGATGGGCGGCGCATCGCCTTTGCCCGCCGCTTCCTGGACGCCCCGCGCTGGACGCCCGGCCGCCAGTTGTGGCTGATGGACGCCAATGGCAGCCGACCAGTCCAATTGACCGATTCGCCGAACGACGACCATTCCAGCTTCGCCTGGAGCCCTGACGGCAAGAAACTGGCCTTCGTGCGCTTCAATAACCTGGCTCTCACCCAGCCGCCCTCGCTGTGGGTGATCACACTCGATAGCGGCGAGCTGGTCAAGCTCGCCGATAGCGCTTATTCCCCCGTATGGATACCGTGATCGCCATCGGAGAGCCTTTACCCGATTTCGCCCTTCCCGCCCTGGACGGCTTCGTCCATCGCCTCTCCGCTTACCGCGGACGTCTGGCGCTGGTCAACTTCTGGTCGGCGGAATGTGAGTGGTGCCGCCGCGTCGACGGGCTGCTGCTGCCCGCCCTGGCGGCTTGGACTCCCCAGGTGCAGCTCATCCCCATCGCCGCTAACCCGGGCGAGCCGGACGAGCTTTTGCGCCGCACCGCGGCGGAGCGCGGACTGCCCTTTGTGCTGCGCGATGCCCGCCAGGAGGTCGTCGCGCTTTACGGCGCCCAGGCCACCCCCCATTTCTTCCTCGCCGACCGAGAGGGCATCCTGCGATACCAGGGCGCCTTCGACGACGTGACCTTCCGCCAGCGCACCCCCACCCGCTCTTACCTGGTTGAGGCCGTCCAGGCCTTACTGTCCGGCAAGGAGCCGCCGGTAGCTCATTCCGCAGCCTACGGCTGCGCCATCACCCCCTTTCTGGAGGTCAAATAGTGGCCGAACCTTCCCCCAACACCCCCGGCTTGACCTTTTTCGTGACCGGCGGCGCCGGTTTCCTGGGCATCAACCTGATCCGCTACCTGCTCGAACGAGGCCACCGAGTCGTCTCGCTCGATATTGCTCCTTTCGATTATCCCGACGTGCGCGACCGCGTGCAAATCGTGACGGGCGACGTGCGCGATCCGGTCCTGATGGAACAGACCATGCGCGGCGTGGACGTGGTCGTCCACTGCGCCGCCGCCCTGCCGCTTTATTCGCGCGATGAGATCTTCTCCACCAACGTCGGCGGCACGCACATCGTCCTCCAATCTGCCCTGGATGCCGGCGTGCGGCGCGTCATCTACATTTCCTCCACCGCCGTCTACGGCATCCCAGACCACCACCCCTTGCTCGAGGAGGACCCGCTGAAAGGCGTCGGTCCATACGGAGAGACCAAGGTCATCGCCGAGGGCATCTGTCAGGAGTATCGTCGGAAGGGATTGTGCATCCCGATTCTGCGGCCCAAAACCTTCGTTGGACCCGAGCGCCTGGGCGTGTTCGCTCTCCTCTACGAGTGGGCCAAGGACGGCAAGAATTTCCCCATGTTGGGCTCAGGGAATAACCGCTACCAGCTTCTGGACGTGGAGGATCTCTGCCAGGCCATCCTGTTGGCTGCGACCGGCGAGCCCCAGGCCGTCGATCAGGTCTTCAACATCGGCGCCAGGGAATTCGCCACCATGCGCGAGGATTACCAGGCCGTGCTGGACGCAGCCGGCTTCGGCAAGCGCATTGTGCCCATCCCGGCCGGCCCGGCCGTGTTCGCCCTGCGCGTGCTGGAGAAGCTGCATCTCTCGCCGCTCTATCAATGGGTCTATGAGACCGCCGATAAGGATTCGTACGTGTCCATCGAGCGCGCCGAACGCATCCTGGGCTATAACCCGCGTTACTCCAACAAGGACGCCCTGGTGCGCAACTTCCGCTGGTACATGGAGCACCTGGACCAGTTTCAGGGGGAGGCCGGCGTCAGCCACCGCGTCCCCTGGCAGCAGGGCGCCTTGCGGCTGGCGAAGTTGTTTTTCTAGCGAAACATCCTCCGATTTTCGCTTGAATCCTCATTAAGTAGAATTCGTATTACCCTGCAAACTGTGGATACGTCACTCCCGCATGGGGGAAGACCAACACCGTGGCCTCCCTCGGAGCATGACGGCGCGCCACCTGAATGGCCTCATCCGGACTGGATGCAAATTCAACGAATGGCAGCCGCGTTTGGATTTCCTCCGGAATGGTAGGCCCATACAGCAGCAGTCTGGCGCGCATCATGGCCTGCAGGGCGAAATAGAGGAAGAACTTGTCGTCGTCAGCCAGACCGCGCATTTTCAGGCGGGGCACCAGACGCACCAGCAGCGGTGCGAGCGCCTTCAGCCCTCCCCGTCCTACCGGTAGCTTTCGCTGCGCCAGCCCGAACACTCCCACCCCCTCCTCGGCCCGCACCAGGGTGATCAGCGTTCCACCCGACTTGACTGCCCGGATCGTGTTTGCCAGCGCCTTGACCCCCTGGCGCAGGTCTGAATCCATCGGATGCGAGGAACTGATCACCACGTCGGCCATGTCCGACACGCCTACCCCGTACAGCGCCGCGCTGACCCGCACCCCTTCGCGGTGCGCCAGGATCGGGTCGCCGGATACCACCCGCACCGGCCTGACCTCCGGATTCAGCACCGCGTTGACAATGAAGACCGGCGGCTTGAGCATGCGCCCGGCTTCTTCCAGGTCCAGGCGCATCGGATTCTTCTCGATCGGTTGACCGACCATGTTGAACGCGCCCGGCGAGCAGTTGAGCGCATGGTTGTGGGCGATGGTCTCCCGCCCGGCCACCCCCGGGATCAGGTTCTTGTAACCACCGCCGAAACTGGCGATGATGTGCGGCTCGATACAGCCCACCGACACGATCAGCTCCGCCTCAGCCGCCGTACGGTTGACCCACACCGGCGTGCCGCGCGATGTGGTGCCCAGATACACCAGCCGCGCAGAGTCCTCGGCTGCTGGATTCTCCCAGCGCAGTCCGGCGAAGCTTTCTGCGCCAATGCGCTGCGCCAGCTCGGCCTCTGCCATCGGGCGGTGTACCCCCAGCGCTGGTATCAGGGTGATGGCTTCCCGCTGCACTCCAGCCAGCCGCAGCTCCTCCAGCACGTGTGGGACGATGCGCGCAGCCGGCGTCGGCCGGCTGATGTCGTCCACCACCAGAGCCACGCGCATGCCTGCGCGGGCCAGTTCGCGCAATCGCGGGCTGCCGATCGGCTCGGCCAGGCTGCGGCGCACCTCGGCCTCCGCGTCCGGCGCGGGCGGCAAAGGGGAGGGTTCCAGCACGCCGGTCAGCCGCCAACCTTCCGGCAGGGAGAGAGGCAGGCTCTCCCGCCCCCAGGGAATCTCAATCATCTTGCTCATCATCGCCCTCCTTCGTTTCGTGCATATCACCCTCCTGATCGGATAAAAGCCCCTTTTGTGTATGCGCCGCAGAAAGTCATCGGTGCGGCTTTATTTTCCTATAATTCAGGTTAGAATACAAATCATCGCCTCGCCGATCAACCTGTAGGGTGAATTCCTGCCTTATTGCCATCGGTTTCGCCGTGGCCCCCCTTTACAAATGGCATGATTGGCCCTCCGCCTCCCGAGGACAGCCAGGAAATAGGGCTGGTTTCGTGAGCGGTTCATCCCATGGGGTGTATAATCCAACCATGGAACCCGAACTCCCCCCCACTCCCATCGAAAACGAAACGCCTCCGCCTTCCAAACTCGATACACTCACCTTCAAACGCTCGACGTTTTACGCCATCCTGGTCCCGCTGGCCTTCGTGGCCGGCCTGGCCGTCGGCTACCTGTTCTGGGGCCGCCCGGCTGAGTACGCACAATCCGCCCAGGCACAGATCGTCTCGCGCGGGGAGACAGCCGCCGCCGCAACCGATGCCCCTCAGCAGGTCAAGCGCTACCAGGTGCCCATCGGCGACGCCCCCACCCTCGGCCCGGCCGACGCCCCCATCACCCTGATCGAACTGAGCGATTACCAGTGTCCCTACTGCAAGCGCTGGTTCGACGACGTTTATCCGCAGCTCATGAAGGATTACACCGGCAAGATTCGCTTCGTCTACAAGGACTTCCCTCTCTACGGCGTCCACCCCGAGGCCGAGGCTGCTGCCGAGGCGGCCCATTGCGCCGCCGAGCAAACCGATTACTGGAAGTATCACGACAAGTTGTTTGCTGGCCAATCTGACCTGGGGGAGGCAGCCTATAAGCAGTTCGCCCAAGAACTGGGCCTGGACCTCACCAAGTTCGAGGATTGTTTGAGCAGCCATCGCTACCAGGACACCATCCGCGCCGAATATCAATTCGCCGCCGACCTGGGCGTCACCTCCACTCCCACCTTCTTCATCAACGGCCTGGCGCTGGTCGGGGCGCAGCCTTACGAAGTGTTCAAACAGGTGATCGACAAAGAACTGGCGGGGGAGATCCCCTGATCCCATCCGAGAAGGTGCGATCATGAAGAAATTCGTGGCCGTGGCCGGCAATATCGGTGTGGGCAAGTCCACGTTGGTCGAACTGCTGTGCGCCAAATTGGGCTGGCAGCCTTTTTACGAGCCGGAAGCTGAAAACCCCTATCTGGCCGATTTCTATCAAAATATGCACGCCTGGGGCTTTCATTCGCAGATCTACTTCCTCACCCATCGCTTGCGCCTGCATCAGCAGCTCATCAATCATCCCACCTCAGCCATGCAGGACCGCAGCATCTACGAAGACGCCGAAATCTTCGCCCGCAACCTCTATCTGCAGGGCTATATCGATCCGCGCGATTATCGCACTTACCATGAGCTGTACCAGGCTTTGAGCGATTTCCTTCCCCCTCCTGACCTGGTCATCTACCTGCGCGCCTCTGTCTCCACCTTGATCCAGCGCATCACCCACCGCGACCGCACGTATGAGCGCACCATCCAGCCTGAGTATCTGGCGCGTTTGAACACCCTCTACGAAAGCTGGATCGCCAGCTTCACCCTTTGCCCGGTGTTGACCGTTCCGGCCGACGATCTGGATTACGTCGCTCACCCCAAACACCTCGACCTGATCGCCGCCAAGGTGCTGGAGAAGCTGACCGGCAAAGAGGAAGTAATTTTCGACGCCGACGAAGTCGCCCGCGCCAGCAGCGATTAATGCCCCGCATGTAGACGAGAATGCAGGTAGAGGGTAACCACCTTACCCTTCACCTGCATTCTCGCATTTTGAGAACGCGCCGCCTGCCCACGCGCGTCCTGCGCCGGCGTTATCGTGGCTCTACAACCAGCTTGATGGCTGTGCGTATCTTGCCGTCTATGTCCACGTCGACGAACTCGGGCACACAAACCACGGGAATCCCATCATTAGCCAGATACCCCTTGGCGAGCACGAGCGCCTTTACCGCCTGATTGACCGCCCCCGCACCGATCGCTTGCACTTCTGCATGCCTGTGCTCACGAATAACCCCAGCGATTGCCCCTGCTACAGCGGCCGTACGGGAGTTTGCCGAGACCTTGATGACGTCCATTGTTTTCTCCCTTCCATAGTTATGCGTATTCATGGCTTTCAACTACGGGGCATTTGTAATACTTCTTAATACTCAGTAACAATATGTAATGTGTAATAGATTTTACTGGATTTCCCCTTCAGAATCAAGTGGATTAATTTAAGTTTTCCTCAATGATTGGATAGGATTCAGTCGTATTCGTAGGGCCTGGGGATATGTGGATATCCCCGCCAACCAGCAAATTGCCCCCCAGGGCTGTGCCCCTTCTCTTTACATGGCCCAAATGATGGCGTTGTGCGCTGCATTAATCATCCACAGCCTCGTGTGGATAACTCCTGAATAAGAAAAATACCAAGTAGACAGACGCACCTCCCTCGGATGAGAGGATGCTTTGATAGTGAATTGAGACGGAAAACAGACAAAATATTCAGCGGAATGGCTCACTCCCCCATGATGCTAATGAGCGATTTTTCCACAGATTCGAGCAGTTATCCACATTTATCATCCACTTATCCACAGTTTTTCCCAATGGTTGAGCTCACGCGCCGTTCTCGGCCGCCCAGTCTTCCAGCGTCTCCTCGAGGCTGTCCAGGTAGGCATCCAAAGCCGACAGGCGACCGACCAGACTGTCTGCGTCCAGTTCCAGCGTGCGTCGTGTCTCCATCCAGGCTTCCTGGGAGGGATCGCCTGCGCGCAGCCGTCCGGCCGCCGCCAGCCAGGTCACCAGCAGCGGCCAGAGCGCGTCCTGTGAATGGCCGCCATCCAACATAGCTTCGACCGCCCGGCGGTAGTATGGCAGTCGCGCGGCGCTCAGTCGCACCGGCCCATCGGCCAGTCCGCCGGCAGCCCGAAGCGCTTTCTCCCACTCCCCCAGCCAGGTTCGCAGTGTTTCCGCGTCGGCCTGCTCGCCCCCCAGCAGGTCCACCAGCCCGGCTGCCATGCCTGGACGACCCACCGCTGTCGCCCGCTCAGGAAAGTCCATCAACAGGCGCCGTTCGCTCAGCGGTGGACCGCTCAGCATGGCCACCGCGTTGGCAGCCGCCTCCAGCGTCTCCAGGTACGGGCTTATCGGATCGGAGTATGGACTGTCGCCGTTCTCCATCGCAAGCCACAATCCGCGCGCCTTCTCGGCGAGCTGCCGCGCCCGAGCCATGACGAAATCCGGGCGGTTGTACTGGGCAGTCACACCTGATTGGGCGAACTCGAACCAGTGCTGGGTATCGTGCAGCACGATCGGGTTGTGATAAAGCGCCGGCCCGAGCCAGGGATGCTGCCGCAGGTTGCGCGGTTGCTGGTACAGGCTCTGTGGGTGGTGCAGGATATCCAGGGTTACATCCTGAGTAACGCGCACCACCTCGCGCTCGACTGGCGGATCGCCGATGTGTACCACCACCAGGTCGATGTCGGTCGTGCCGCCCAGCAGCGGCCGATCGCGCAGCAGCGAGCCGATCAGGTAGATGCACACCACATCGC
>DAOTWA010000042.1:0-21709 GCA_034435955.1 Anaerolineaceae bacterium
AGATGGTTCATGTGTAGTCGCTCCATGATCTTCCACTCCAGGCTGATGTGAGTCTGGAGGAATTGTGCCACAGGTCCAGCCTGGTAATCACATGGGCGATCATGGGTGGTAAACACTCGGGCGACTATGGGTGGTAAACATACGGGCGATCATGAGTGGTAAACATACGGGCGACTATGCCGGGTAAAGTCTAGCACGGTCAATGACATGGGGGCCCGCGGGCGAATGGAAAAAAAGCCCTCGGACTTCGAGGACTTTTTCTGGCGGGCGGGATTCGAATGTGATCCCCTTATGGGGGCCCGCGGGCGAATGGAAAAAAGCCCTCGGACTTCGAGGACTTTTTATGGCGGGGAGGGCGGGATTCGAACCCGCGGTCGAGGTTTTAAGCCCCCGACAACCACTTAGCAGGCGGTCCCATTCGGCCTCTCTGGCACCTCCCCAACTCCCTTTCTTCGCTCAGGCGGAGGGAGAGGGATTCGAACCCACGGTGGGTTGCCCCACACCTGTTTTCAAGACAGGCGCCTTAAACCACTCGGCCATCCCTCCAGCAGGACGAAACAACCCCTCCCGGGCAAGGCCATTCTACCACATTCCCTTGACGGGTTCAATTGAAGTCGTGCGAACTGTGTACGGCAATTTCCCTCACTGTACCTTGATCTGGGTCACTCCGCCGACGCGCTGGTCGGCGGGCAGGGCTGGATCAGCCAGGCTGAGCGAGCCGTCCGCGCCGATGGCCAGGATGGTCTGGTCGCCGATTTGCGCCCTGGCGAGGGTGGCCTCTCCTGAGGCGCCGCTGACGATCACCTGACTGTAATCGGCTGCGCCGGCCCTGGCCAGAACTTCGGAAAGCCTCGGACCGCTGACCGGCTGGCCGTCCACAAGGGCCTGGGTTTGTGGCAGGCTTTGCAGCTCGGAATCGGTCAGACTGATGAGGGTGCCATCGGGTTTGACGACCTGAACGGCCACCCCTCCCTGACCCGGTGAGGGGTAGGCGCTCTGGGCGGGCGCGGGCGTCGGCCGGGTCGGTCCGGCGGTCTCGCCGGCAACGGGATAAGATGTCGCCCCTCCGGACGGGTTTGCGCCCGGCACTTCAGTCAGAGCGGGGTAGGCGCCCCCTACCTGGCCGCCCGTCGGTCCCTGCGTCACGGCGGATGAGCCGGCCGGTTTGGGAGAACACGCCGAGAGAAGCACCAACGTCAGTGCCATGGGGGTCATTATGCGATAAAGGTAAATTTTCCTCATTGTACGCTTCTCCGTTTATGGGTTGGATGGCCAGGCCTTAGAGAGGCCGGGCGCGTAAACGCTCACCGCATCGCCGCTATCATTGACCAGAACGGTGGATGGCTGGGTGAGCAACAGAAATACTACCGCCAGGTCGCCGACTGCGCCGGCGGCGTTCAGCACCATAAATATAAGGATGTAGAGCAGCGCCGGCTGCGGCGCAGCGATCAGAGCCAGCACGCCGATGGCTGTCAGGACGACCAATGGGGAGAGACCCACCCACAGATAAGGGTTACGCGGGAGGTACCAGTCCGGCGCGGCGGCGTAGGCATAAGCTCCGCGGAAGCCAAATTTAGGGCGCTCGCGGGTCAGGCTCCAGAAAAACAGGCCGTGAACGCCTTCGTGCAGCACAACCATCACCGCCGAGATTGCCAGAACCGCCAGGATGAACAGCAAGGCTTCGAGCGCGTTGCCGGAGAAGGAGAAACTCTGCGCGGTCGCTTCAGGGCGCAAGAGGGTGGCCAGACGGAGAAACAGATAGCCGAAGACCAGCAGCAAGATCACGGCCGCCAGGTTCAGTCCCAGCATGGCCGGGCGGTTTTTGGATAGATCGATGCTGCGGCGCAGCTCGTATCCCATCGGCAAGGACTTGGTCGGATTCATGCCTTTTCCTCCCCAGTATTTTTCATGGATAGGCCGTGCTCGTGGTCGGCGGCGGCGTGTTGGTCGGCCAAGGCGTGTACGTCGCGCCGCCCGTAACCGGCGCGGAGGCCGGCTGCGCGGCAGGAATGGTCGGCGGCAGCGGGGTGCCTGTCGCGCGCAGCGGAGTGGACGGAAGCAGAGTGATCGAGACGGGCAGAGCGGTGAAGGTTGCACTGGCGGTAGGTGTGGGCGTGGATCGGTATGCCAGAGTCAGGTATCGCCAGCCGAGGATGGACAGTACGGCAACCACGGCCAGAACCGTTGCCGCGCCCAGGCAGCTTAATGCCAGATATAGCGAGCGAGGCCGACGGAACGCCGCTGGCCAACGCTCCGGCACCTGCATGGCAATCAGGGTGATGTTGTCGTGCCCCCCACGCCGGTTGGCCAGTTCGATCAGCGTGTCCACGGCGGTTTCCAGCGGCTGGACGGTGAAAGCGGCGCTGATCTCGGCATCGTTCACCAGATCGGTGAGACCATCCGTGCACAGCAAGAGGATATCCCCAGCCTGCAGACGCATGCCCTGATTGGCGTAAGCCTGCTCTTCTGTTTCCGTATCGGCTAGGTGCAGATGCAGGTCTACTTCCGGGGGGATGGGGGAGCCCAGGTAACGCCGGATGACGTGCGCATTAGGATGGCCGCGCACCTCCTCTGGACGGATGGCGCCGTTCTCGAGGGCCTCCTGTATCCAGGTGTGGTCGGTGGTGAGCTGATGGATGTCGCCGTCTCGCAGTAGATAGATGCGCGAATCGCCGACCGAGGCGGCGAAAAGCTGATCCCACAGAACCAGAGCGCAGGCGCAGGTCGAGCCCATTCCTTGCTGGCTGGGGTCCGTCATGGAGCGAGCGTGGATGCGCTGGCTGGCTTCGCGCACAGCATCCTGAAGGATTAGGAGGGGCTGCTGACCGTCGCTCTGCGCCACCTTCTGACTGATGGTCTCCACGGCGATCTCGGCAGCCACCTCGCCAGCCCGGTGTCCGCCGATTCCATCGGCCAGAACGGCCAACACAACCGGGGTCGGATCGCGGCGACTGCGGCGGTAGGCAGAGACGGCGAAGCGATCCTCGTTGTTCTTGCCGGAGAGGCCGGGATGAGTCTGCGCTACGACGCGGAGGTGGGCGCGTTCGGTGCGGATCATAAGCCTTCGTTGTAGGGGGTTATCGTGGGCTTGCGCACCCGCTGGGGGTTCTCAAGCAAGAAGCGGAAGGCGACCCGGCCGATGTGGATCAGATCGCCGTGTTCGAGGGGGGTGCCCTGCACGGAAACAGGCGCGTAGTTGACCCATGTGCCGGCTACCGAGTTGGCGTCGCGTAGGACGAAGACCCCGTCGGGGCGGCGCGTCAGGCGGGCGTGGAGGGCGTCGACGCCGGGGGCCTCGATAACCACGCTGGCCAGGTTTGGATCACGGCCGAAGGTGGTCTCGCGGGAACTGATCAGAATCGGGCGGCCGCTTTCAGGTTCGTTATTCGCCTTAAGCCGCACCAGACGGGCGTGCGGCGGTCCGGCCGCCGTTCGACGGGCGCGGGTCAGACGCTCGGACCAGCCCGTGTGCGCCGGCTTCATATCCGCCTGGATCGGCACCGGCTGGGTGACCGGATCCTTGCGCGCGTTGCGGCGACTGCCGCTTAACTGGTAACGTCGTCGCGTGGAACGCAGGATGGCGAATACCATCAATGCGCCGCTCAGGAATATCCCAACGGCTGCCAACCCAGCGAGATTGCTGCGCAGCATGGACTGCAGCGTGCGGGGCGGCAACTGAACGGTGATCTGAATGGGCAGCTCGAGGCTGTCCTTCTTCAGACCTAGCTGGTCTTCGGCTTCCAGACGCAAAACTACCTGCTGATTGTGAGTGTAACCGTTCAAATCCCACAGGATGGTGTCATAGGGCGGGCTGGCGGCTTCGGCCAGGAGCTGGCCTCCGGCGTACAGACGAAGGGTTTTCAATGGCCGCGGATGGCCGTCTGGAAACTCGACCAGCAATCTTAGGGGATATTTGGTCGGCTCCAACGCTCGGAGTGGGTCATGGCTGCCGGCCGGCGCGCTGCGCAGGATCTCTGTCGGCGGGGACAGGAATATTGGGTTGGGCGGCTGGACATCCAGCTTGAAATCCTGGCTGACCGAGGCCAGTTCGATGGCGCCGTGGCGCACCTGCACACTCAAGGTATGCTGGCCGCCCTGACGGATGGTGGTGGTGTAAGTCAGGCGGTAGACACTGCCCAGAGCGGTTAGATAGGCGCCTGGATCTGGTATGGCTTCTGCACCGGTGAAGAAAAAGAAGTCGCCGCCCGTGCTGGCCGCCAGACCTTGCAGCGCCTGAGTCCCGGGCGACCCCATGCCGCCCGGACCGGCGGCCAACCAGACGTGGACGGGCACACCCGCCTGGCGGGCGCTCTGGGCCATCTCGTTCAGGCTGGCGATGGATTTTTCATCAGGCGGCGAGGCGACCAGCAGCACTTCGCTGGCCATGCCGGGGCGCTCGGGGCTGGCAACCGCCAGATTGAGGGCCAGGGAGAGGCTGTCCAGGCTGCCAACCGGATTGCGCAGGTTGGGGTGGTATGCCTGAAAAGCGGTCAGCCAATCCTTTGTATTGGTGTACAGAGTTGTATTGCTATCGCCGCCGGTGATCAATGCAAAACGGTCGGCTGGATTGGCTTCACCGGAGCCGGCCCAGGCGATGAGGGCCTGAGCGATGCGGTCGTAGCGGGTGATCCCTTCGGCGTCCCGTAAACCCAGGGAGGGGCCGGGGTTGATGACGACGAAAAAGCGCACGCCAGGGTGAACTTCTTCCAGGGATGTCACCGTGACGTTCTGGCCATCCTCGGCGAGGGTGAGATCAGCCGGCGACAGATCGGGGACGAATGCACCTTGCGCGTCGGTCACGGTGAGATATGCGCTAAGGGTGGGGAAATGGGAAGCATCCGGGGTGCTCAACGCCGCCCTCGCGAGATTTTGGGCAGAGGCTGGTGCGGCGAAGGCGGCGAGAGCCGCCAGGCCAATCAGGAGAGCAGCAATTTTACGCATCGAAAAGTTGGACGCGGTTGGCCGGAGAATCGAATCGAGTCGCAATTATTTTACCAGCCTTTCCAGTCTAGTCTCTCCGCGGGTGTGATTTTACCCATCACCCCGCCGCGACATTCACTTGAAGATGGCGAGGAACCTGTTCGGCGCTGAGGGTCAAATGCTCATCATCCCTGCGGTTTTATTGGCTTTGCTCTTTGCCCTTTTCATAGCAGCATCGCTGCCTGTCAAAGGCCGTTCCGCATTTTTACTGGCCCTGTATTTGCTCGGCTGCAGCGCCGTCCTGTTCCCATTTGAAATCGCCGGTCTATGGGGTTGCTTGAATCGGCCTACAGTTTTTCTCGGGCTGCAGGCGCTGTTGGCATCTGGCGGAGCTTTACTCTGGTGGAGCAGGAGGAGGCTTTCCTTGGCGGGCCCATTTGAAACGGACCTGAGAAATCTCGATTTCAAGCGGGTCATTTCTCTCGTCCGCCGTCATCCAGCGTTGAGTCTCTTCGCCCTGGTGGTTGACACGGCTTATGCGCTCAACGCGTATCTCATTCTGGTCGTCCCTCCCAATAACAACGATTCCAGCTATCTGCATATGCCGCGCGTGGCGCACTGGCTTCAGGCAGGGACATTTCTGTCTTATCCAACCTCGATCCCCATCCAGCTTTTCTATCCCATCAACGCTCAAGGCCTGATGTTCTGGACCGTTCTGTTCTGGGGCAGCGACCAGTTGGTCGGCTACGTCCAATTCAGCGCGGCTTTGATCTTGATGTTGAGCATTTTCACCCTGGCGCGCCTTCTAGACTACAGTCGCGCCCAGGCGGCATTTGCCACGTTATTGTTTGCTACGTTTCCCCAGGTCTTTCAGCAATCAACGACGACTCAGAACGACCTCGTTCCTATATCCTTTTATCTGGCTGGTTTGGTATTTCTGCTACGGGGACTGCAGGGTTCCAGACAACGGACCGATTTGTTCCTCCCCGCTCTTGGATTCGCCCTGGCAGTGGATACGAAACAAACCGCCTTCTTCTTGATCCCCGGCACGGTGATCTTGACTGCCGTCTTTGTGTTGAGGTATCGTGCGGAAGTATTGCCGTTCATATACCGGCTCGCTCCCTTGTCGGTGTTTGCCTTCATCCTGGCGGGGGGCGTGATTTACGTCCACAATGTATTTCTCTATCATAACCCCCTGGGAGATCCGGCCTATATTCAAACCGAATCGGGCGTTTACAATGGCACGCCGCTGATTCGAGGACTGTGGTTGAACATCAACCGCACTGCTTACCAGTTCATCGACACGACCGGATTGCCGCCGATCATCAAAGGATACCTGTTCCGCGGGAAGGCCCGCCTGGCGAAAGCTGTATATGGGTGGCTCAAAATGCCGCTGGAAGACCTGATCGGGCAGAATCCCAAATCGGAGGCGCATTTCAGTTACTACGCCCGCCCCCTGATTCAGGAAGATGAGACCTGGTTTGGCATCTTTTTCCCTGTGCTGGTGATTCCAGCCGCGCTTATCAGGCTGGTCCGCTCGAACATCCATAAGGATGCTTTGCCGGCCGGATTATGGGCGGTGGCTGCCTCATTCGCCATCATTGAGCTCCTTCTCCGCCCCGGCTGGGATCGTTATATCGGGCGGCATTTCATCGATTCGGTGGTTTTGCTGACCCCGTTTGCCGCAGGGGTTTATCGGCCCGGCAAGGTTCAGCGGATCGTCTGTTTGGCTGTCATCGCCGTGTCCCTTTATATGCTGGTAAATGTCGCCTTGTACAATGAATCAAAGCCGCTGATCGGCAGGAATGCCATCTGGAATCTCAGCCGCATTGACAAATTGACCCTGGAAAACCATGAATACAATGAGCCAGCCCACATGGTCGATCAGTGGGTGCCCGAGAGCAGTACATTAGGCATTCCGGCCGGGACCTGGGAGTATTATTTTTTCGGTCCTCACCTGGAACGGAAGCTCGTGACCGTATCCGACGTCGCGGAGTACGCCAATCCGGCCTGGCTGCGTCGGCATGGCATCGTATTCCTCCTGATCCAAAATTACAATCTGACATCCGGCTTCCGGCCGGCGGGCGTGCGGATCGTTTCAGGCAAGGAATGGAGCCTGTTCCGCCTGCCGTGATCCGGCTGAATAAGGCCGTCCTACGTGGTCTATTCCCACTCAATCGTGGCTGGGGGTTTGCTGGTGATGTCGTACACCACCCGGTTGATGCCCTCTACCTCGTTGACAATGCGGTTGGACACCCGCGCCAGCAGATCATAAGGCAGGCGGGCCCAGTCGGCGGTCATGAAATCCTCGCTGATGACCGCACGCAGGGCGGCCACCTCCTGGTAGGTGCGCTGGTCGCCCATTACGCCGACCGAACGCACTGGCAGCAGGACGACGAAGGCCTGGGCTGTGCCGCCTTCCTCGCTCATGCGCAACAGGCCAGCCTGCTCCAGCTCAGAGGTGAAGATGGCGTCGGCAGCGCGCAGGCGAGCCAGACGTTCGGCAGTAACCTCTCCCAGGCAGCGCACAGCCAGCCCGGGTCCGGGGAAAGGCTGCCGCCAGATTAACCCGGCAGGCAAGCCCAGCGCCTCACCCACCGCACGGACTTCGTCTTTGAAAAGGTAGCGCAGCGGCTCGACCAGTTCGAAGTGCATGTCCTCGGGCAGGCCGCCAACGTTGTGGTGAGTCTTGATACGCTGCGCCTGGGCGCGTTCGGGGGCGCGCGATTCGATCACATCCGGGTAGATGGTTCCCTGCACCAGGAAACGGATCTGCCCCAGGTTGCGGGCCTGTTCCTCGAAGGTGCGTATGAAGGTTGCGCCAATGATGCGGCGTTTCTCCTCGGGATCCTCCACTCCGCGCAGTGCGTTGAGGAACGCAGCCGATGCGTCTACGGTGATCAGGTTGGCGCCCAATGTCTCGCGGAAGGCGCTCTCGACGGCCTGACGCTCATCCTGGCGCAGCAGGCCGGTGTCTACGAAGACCGCCGTGAGCTGCTCGCCGACTGCGCGGTGGACCAGGGCTGCCGCGACGCTCGAGTCCACGCCGCCGCTGACCGCCGCCAGCACACGCTCCCCATCGACCTGCGCATGAATGCGCTCCACCTCGCGGGCGATGATCGAAGCAGGCGTCCATTCGGGTTTCGCTCCACATACCTCGAGCACGAAACGGCGCAGGATCTCCGTTCCGCCGGGGGTGTGGCGCACTTCGGGGTGAAATTGTAGCCCATAATAACGACGCTGCGGATCACCCATGGCGGCCACCGGGCTGTTGGCGCTGCGCGCCAGGGTGATAAAGCCCGGTGGAAGCGCTTCGATGCGGTCGCCGTGGGACATCCACACGGTCTGCGAGCCCGGAGGGATGAGCGGGTTAGGCGCCAAGGTCTCGATCTCGGCTGGACCGTATTCGCGGCAGCCGGCGGGCGCAACTTTCCCACCCAGGGCGTGGGTGAGAGCCTGCATGCCATAACAGATGCCCAGGATGGGCAGTCCGGAATCCAGCACGTAATCGGGGATGAAGGGCGCCCCTGGCTCATAGACCGAACTGGGACCGCCGGAGAGGATGAATCCTTTGGGTTTCAGCGCCATTACTTGATCGGTCGGCGCATCCCAGGGGAATAACTCGGCGTAGACGTGTGCTTCGCGCACCCGGCGGGCGATGAGCTGGGTGTACTGAGAGCCAAAATCGAGGATGACGATTGTGTCCATAGGAATGGTTGCTGCTCTCAATCGCAGAATACGATGCGGTCCTCCGGCATTTCGCGGATGCAAACCAGCGAGCGGACCGGCACGCCTAGCGGTTCGAGCACGGCGCGGCCGCCCTCGAACACCTTTTCGACCAGCGTGCCGATGCCCACGACGCGGGCACCAGCCACGGTAGCCAGTCGCACCAGCCCCATAATCGTTGCGCCGGTGGCCAGGAAGTCGTCGATCACCAGCACGCGCTCGCCCCCGGCCAGATATTCGGGTGAGATGATCAGCTCGGTGAGGTGGCCTTTGGTATGCGAAGGAGCGATCGTCAGGTACACCTGGTCAGGCATGGTCACCGGCTTGGATTTGCGCGCGTAGACCACCGGCAAACCCATGTGCTTGCCGGTCATCAACGCCGGAGCGATACCGGAGATCTCGGCGGTGAGGATCTTGGTGGCGCCCACGTCGGCAAATATGCGCGCAAATTCCGCCCCGCAGGCGTCCATCAATTCTGGATCGACCTGGTGGTTGATAAAGCCATCCACCTTGAGAATACCATGGCCGAGGTTCTTCCCTTCGCGCTGGATCCGCTCCTTGAGGGCAAGCATCCTTTTCCTCCTGCTTGATGGGGTTGTTGCGAGTTGTTGTTCAGACCATTTTACATCCGCTTGGCGCGGCAATCCAGAGAATCGCCATAGTGTGTTAGAATCCGCCTGGATTGAGCGTGACAAAACTGTTGCTGGCTTCCAACTCGCCCAGACGGCGTGAACTGCTCTCCCTGACGGGATGGGATTTTCGTGTCCTTCCGGCCGATATCGATGAGACACAACGGCCCGAGGAAGACCCGTGCGATTATGTCATGAGAATGGCGGTCGAAAAGGCGCGCGCAGCGGCGCCTCATGCTGCCGAGGACGAGATCGTGGTGGCGGCCGATACGGTCGTTGTGGATGGGGGCGCCATCCTGGGTAAACCGGCTACCCCAGAGGAAGCCGCTCGGACGCTGCGTATTCTGCGCGGACATGTCCATCAGGTGTACACCGCCCTGGCGGCCCTCCGCCCGGTGGATCAGGTAATGGTTACCGACTTGTGTGAAACTGAAGTGCGGATGCGCGCTTACACCGATGCCGAGATCGAGGATTACGTTTCCAGCGGCGATCCGATGGATAAAGCCGGCGCATACGGCATCCAGCACCGGGATTTCAACCCGGTGGAAAATGTGGCGGGATGTTACGCCAGCGTGATGGGCTTACCACTATGCCACCTGGCACGTACCCTTCGCCGGCTGGGGCAACCGCCGCGCACGGATGTGCCCGCGACCTGCCAGGCGGCTTTGAGCTACGACTGCCCTGTTTTCGAGAACATATTCCCGCCGCTTTCCGGTCTGTAAACGGCGGGGTGCATTGGAACACGAGCATGAGCCGATCCAAACTGTTGCTCCTTTTACTGACTTTTATGGTGCTGGCTGCCTGCGGGCAAAATGGGCCGGGTGCAGGGACGAAGCCCTCACCTTCGGGTACGCGGACCCTACCAACCCCCATCGTCAACACTACATCTGCGCCTGACCCTGAAGTCACGGCCAAGGCCTTCCTCGACGCCTGGAAAGCCGAGGATTACGCCAGAATGTACTCCTACTTGACGGGTCTGGCACGAGATGCCATCTCGGAGGACAACTTCGCGGCTCGCTATAAGAGCGTAGCCATCAATATGACGTTGAGCAAGATCGATTACTCCATTACCTCGGCTCTGGTTCTCAGTCCGAACAGCGCACAGGTAGCCTACCGTGTGGTCTACCACACCAATATGTTCCCGGACATCACCCGCGACAACCTGGTGATGAACCTCAGCCTCAACCAGCAGAATCAGTGGCAGGTGCAGTGGGACGATGGCATGATCTTACCTGAGCTGCACGGCGGCAATACACTCCGCCTGGATTACAAGGTGCCGGCGCGCGGCAACATTTACGACCGGAATGGCCACGCCATCGCCTCGCAAGCCGAAGCGGTGGCACTGGGCATCGTTCCTGGGGAGATCGGTGACGGCCAGGAAGGTTCGCTGGTCAGCCTTCTTTCGCGGCTGACCGGCAAAAGCCCTGACGCAATCACCGCTTCTTATCAATATGCCCAGCCCGATTGGTACATCCCCGTTGGCGAGGCCACGATCGACGCGTTTAACAAAGTGAAAGACGCCCTCTCCAATCTGGGCGGCTGGAGAGCCACGTCGTTTCGCACCCGCTATTACGACGGCCCTGTGGCTCCCCAGGCGGTGGGTTACGTACAGGCGATCCCCAAGGATGAGCTGGATCAGTATCGGCGCCTGGGCTACGCCGGGGACGAGCGCGTGGGCGCTTCAGGGCTGGAGAAATGGGGCGAACAGTATCTGGCCGGCAAGCATGGCGGTTCCCTGTATGTGGTTGACACCCAGGGCCAGATTGTAACGCGGCTGGCCGAGACCGATCCGCAGCCGGCCGAATCGATCTACACCACCCTGGACAAGGATCTGGAGCTGGGCGCGCAGAAATCGCTGGGCGGATTCAACGGCGCGGTGGTGGTGCTGGAGCGCGACACCGGGCGCGTGCTGGCGATGGCGTCTTCGCCTGGATTCGACCCAAACTTGTTCGAGCCGGCCAATTACAATTCCAATTACCAGTTGGGCGAAATCCTGAATGATCCAAATCAACCGCTCCTCAACCGCGCCGCCCAGGGCGTCTATCCTCCCGGTTCGATCTTCAAGGTCATCACCATGTCGGCTGCTCTGCAGAGCGGACTGTACACCGCCGACACGACCTACAATTGCACCCATGAATGGACTGAGCTGCCCAATCTGACCCTCTACGATTGGACCTACACCTGGGGTTTCCCTCCCAGCGGGCTGCTTACCCTGCCCGAAGGCCTGATGCGCTCCTGCAATCCATTCTTCTGGCACATCGGCTTGGACCTGTTTCGCCACGACTACCCGACGATAGTGACCGATACGGCGCGCGGCTTCGGTCTGGGCAGCGCGACGGGCATTGACCAGGTGGCCGAATCCACCGGCTCGGTGCCCCAGCCGACCAACGAAGGCGAGGCCATCCAACAGGCCATTGGCCAGGGCGCCATGCAGGTCACCCCGCTGCAGGTGGCCGATTACTACGCGGCGATTGGCAATGGCGGCACGCTTTACCGTCCCCAGCTCGTTGAGAAGATCACCACGCCCGATGGCAACGCCACCTACACCTTCCAGCCGGAAGTGCGCGGCAAGCTGCCGGTCAGCCCCGAGAACCTCAAAATCGTCCAAGATGCCATGCGCAGTGTGGTGGAGAACAAGCGCGGCACGGCTTACTACACCTTCCTCAACATTGGCATTCCAGTGTATGGCAAAACCGGAACGGCCGAGACAGCCGAGAACCCGCATTCCTGGTTCGCCGGCTACACAAACGCCAACAATCCGGATAAACCCGACATTGCCATCGCGGTGGTCGTCGAGAATGCCGGTGAAGGCTCGGAGATCGCCGCGCCCATCTTCCGGCGTATGGTCGAGCTGTATTTCCTGGGCAAACCGATCCGCCTTTTCCCGTGGGAATCAACCTACTACGTGACGCGCACGCCGACGCCGCTCTACACCGATACGAGCGTGCCCGAGGCAACGGCAACACCTACTCCTTGATGCACCCATCTTTATGGAGACCCAACCTGGCTTGATCATCCGCGCGCAATCCGGCTTTTATACGGTGCAGACTGACCAGGGAGCGCTGGTTTGCTGGTTGCGCGGGCGTCTCAAGAAAAACCGGGCAGAAGGAGATATCGCTGCGGTAGGGGACCGTGTACGGGTGAGGCCCTTGCCGGATGGCAATGGGGTGATCGAAGCGGTCGAACCGCGTCGCTCTGAGCTGGTGCGTATGGCCCCATCTCCGCGCGGCGCATACCGGCAGGTGATATTGGCGAATCCCGACCAGGTGGTGGTGGTCTTCGCCTGCGCCCATCCCGAGCCGCGCCTGGGGCTGCTGGATCGTTTTCTGGTGGTGGCTGAGAAGCAGGGCATTCCCGCCTTGATCGTCGCCAACAAGGTTGACCTGACCGGGCGCGACAAGGCTAAGGCGATCTTTGGACACTATCCGGCGCTCGGCTATGAAGTTATCTACACTTCGGTGGTGAGCGGTGAAGGCCTGGCAGAGCTGCGCGGGCGCCTGGAGGGGAAAATCAGCGCCCTGGCAGGACCATCGGGGGTGGGTAAATCCAGCCTGCTCAACGCCCTTCAACCGGGTTTGGGCCTGAAGGTGCGAGAGATCCGCCGCGGAACGCACAAGGGCCGGCACACCACTGTGGTGCGGGAGATGTTCGCCCTGTCCGGAGGCGGTTTCGTGGCCGACACCCCTGGTATCAAAGCTTTTGCCCTGTGGGATATCCAGCCAGAAGAGCTGGACGGATATTTCCCTGAATTGCGTGATCTGGTTGCGCAGTGTGAGTTCAGTGATTGCAGCCATGTTCACGAGCCCGGTTGCGCAATCCGCGCGGCGGTGGCGTCCGGACGCATCCATCCCCAGCGCTACCGCTCATATGTTCGTATGCGGAATATATCTTCAGATTTATCCGAAGATTCGGTCAATGTAGTTGACACCCGGCAAAAATAAGATGTATAATTTGATAGGCCATGCTCGTCCGAACCAGAACCCGACTGTACAAGTAAAAAATACATGTGTCAGCAGGCTCCATTTTGTGGGGTGTGTGCGGGGGCACGCGAGGAGCTCCTGGCAGTGTGTATTTAACCCTCGATTGAGGAGGATACTGGAAGCTTCGTGAACAGGTCGGGAGATCAGGAATGTTGTTAGGGTAAAATGGTGACGAGTGTTATCTAGATAATTAGGTGTATCTGTTATATTAAATCCACCTCATCTCCCAGCCATATAGCTGAACAGGAGTTCCCGTTTTGACATGAGTTCCATCAACGGACGTCCACCCATCCTTCAAATTGAAAACCTGGTGACGCGGTTCTATACGCCAGAGGGCGTGGTGCACGCGGTCAATGGCGTCAACATCACCTTGCACGAAGGTGAAACTCTGGGCGTGGTCGGTGAGAGCGGTTGTGGAAAGAGCGTGACCATGCTTTCTACGCTCCAGCTCATCCCTCAGCCGCCCGGAAAAATCGAAAACGGCCGGGCTTTATTTCACAACAACGACCTCCTCAAGATGGCTCCCGATGAGATTCGCCATGTGCGCGGCTCGCAGATCGGCATGGTTTTTCAGGATCCAATGACCTCGCTCAATCCGGTGCTCACCATTGGGCAGCAGGTAGCCGAGCCGTTGATGATCCATTTGGGAATGAGCAAGAAAGAGGCGCGCGAGCGGGTGGTCGAGCTGCTCAGGCTGGTTGGAATCCCGGAAGCCGAAAAACGCCTCGAGGAATACCCGCACCAGTTTTCAGGCGGCATGCGTCAGCGCGTGATGATTGCGATAGCTCTGGCCTGCAACCCGCAGATCCTGATCGCGGATGAGCCCACCACAGCGTTGGATGTGACCATCCAGGCCCAAATCGTGGAGCTGGTCAAACGGCTGCGCGACGAGCTGGGCATGGCGGTGATCTGGATCACGCACGACCTGGGCATCGTCGCTGGACTGGCCCAGCGTGTACTCGTTATGTACGCCGGTTTCATCATCGAAGAAGCTCCGGTGAAAGAACTGTACGCTAACCCGCAACACCCCTATACCCTTGGCCTGTTGGCAAGCCTACCCCGGCTGGACAGCTCAGGTTATCGGCGGCTGAAGGCCATTCCGGGTACGCCGCCGCTTCTGTACCGCGAACCGGTCGGATGCCCCTTTGCCCCACGCTGTGATTACGTGGTGGATAAATGCAAGCAAAACCCCCCGCTTATGCAGGTGGGCGAAGATCACTGGGTGGCTTGTTGGGTAGATCCTCACAACGGTGGGAGGCTGCGTTAATGACTGACGGCAGCGACAATGTTCTGTTGCGGGTTGATAATCTGGTGAAATATTTTCCCATCCTGCGGGGGGTTTTCCAGCGCCAGGTGGGTGCGGTCCGCGCAGTGGATGGGATATCGTTCGAAATTTATAAAGGCGAAACATTTGGTCTGGTGGGTGAATCCGGCTGCGGCAAGTCTACAGCCGGGCGAACGATCCTCCAGCTATACAAACCTACCGCCGGAAACGTGTACTTCGAGGGCGTCAATCTGACCACCTTGAAGAGCGAGGATATGCGTCGGTTGCGCCGGCGGATGCAGATGATCTTCCAGGATCCCTACGCCTCGCTCAATCCCCGCATGACGGTCAACGAGATCATCGGGGAACCTTTGCTTGTGCATGGGGTTATTAAGCGAAATGAACTCTCAGAACGCGTGGCGGAACTGCTGCGCACGGTGAAATTGAGCCCCGATTTCGCCGCGCGCTATCCGCATGAGTTCTCCGGAGGGCAGCGACAGCGTATCGGCGTCGCCCGTGCACTGGCGCTGCAGCCCGAATTCATCGTTTGCGACGAACCCATCTCGGCGCTGGATGTCTCCATACAGGCGCAGGTTGTCAATCTGCTGGAAGATCTGCAGCAGCAATTCGGGTTAACCTATCTGTTCATCGCCCATGACCTTTCCATGGTGCGCCACATCAGCCGGCGCGTGGCTGTGATGTATCTGGGCATCCTGGTCGAGCTGGCATCCCGGGATGAGCTCTACAGTAAACCGCTGCACCCCTATACACAAGCACTTCTCTCGGCAGTCCCCGTGCCGGACCCTGTGATGGAAGAGCGGCGGCAGCGGATCATCCTGGAGGGCGACGTGCCCAGTCCGGTGAACCCGCCTTCGGGCTGCCGATTCCGCACCCGCTGCCCTATTGCTGTTAAAGTATGCGCCGAAGTACAACCTGAATTCCGGGAAGTGTCGCCAGGGCACTGGGTCGCGTGCCATCTGGTTTGACCGGTTGAGAAGTCATTACACGAAACACGAGTGTGGAAGACCGAATAAGGAAGGAGGTGATAGCGGAAAGAACGTTCGCACTTACCGACGCGATGTAGCCTTAAATAACCATCGCAACCGTTCTGAACCATCAGTCCAATGGAAGGAGAAGAAGTATGCGTAACAAACTGTTTATCGCTGCTTCGCTGTTAGTCTTAGCGAGCATGGTCCTGGCTGCGTGCGGTCCACAGGCGACCCCGCAAGTGATCACGCAGATCGTGGCCGGAACCCCTCAGGTCATCGAGGTGACTTCCACCCCACCGCCTCCACCTGGTCCGGTGGAATTCAAATCCAAAGATCCAACCACCTGGGTCACGGCCGAATTCGGCGAGCCTGACACCTTCGACCCGGCACTGGCCTACGACACGTCTTCTGGCGAGATCATCCAGAACGTGTATGAGACGCTGGTCTTCTACAAGAAGGAACAGGCTGGCGTGTTCGTGCCGATGCTGGCCGAGAAATGGGACATTTCGCCAGATGGCAAAACCTACACCTTCACCATCCGCAAGGGCGTGAAGTTCCACGACGGCACGGAAATGACCCCTTCCGATGTGGCTTACAGCCTCCAGCGCGGCATGCTGCAGGGCGGCTCGAGCTCCCCGCAGTGGCTGTTGACCGAAGCCTTCTTTGGACCGTCCGTCGATGACGTCACTCAGCTCATCGATCCCTCTGGGGGCCTGATGGACGATGTCGAGGGTGTGCAGAAAGTAGATCCCGCCAAGCTCAAGTCTGTGTGCGAACAGGTGAAGGCCGCCGTAGTGGCTGATGACAACGCCGGCACGGTGACCATGAAACTGGCGCAGCCATGGGGACCCTTCCTGGCCACCCTGGCCAACACCTGGGGCGCCGTGATGAGCCAGAAGTGGGTGGTCGCCAATGGCGGTTGGGACGGCTCCTGCGACACCTGGCAGAAGTTCTATGGTATGACCTCCGATAAGGATCCCTTCACCTCCATCGCTAACGGCACCGGCCCCTTCAAGCTGGACTCCTGGGAAAAGGGTCAGCAGATCACCCTGTCGCGCAACGACAACTACTGGGTGACCACGCCTCTGTGGGACGGCGGCCCGACCGGCCCGGCCAAGCTGGCCAAGGTGATCATCAAATCGGTGAACGAGTGGGGCACGCGCTTCGCCATGCTCCAAGCAGGTGACGCGGACACCGTCGTGGTCAACGCCGACAGCTTCTCGCAGGCCGACCAGCTCGTTGGCGAGGAATGCCCGTATGATCCGGCCACCGGCACCACTCCTACCTGCAAACCCACCAACACGCCGGATCAACCGCTGCGCGTATTCTCCGGTCTGCCCACCATCAATCACACTGACATCTTCTTGAACGAGAAGGTGAACACCACGGGTGGCAACCCCTACATTGGCAGCGGTAAGCTGGATGGCAATGGCATCCCGCCGGATTTCTTCAGCGACATCCACATCCGCAAGGCATTCAACTACTGCTTCAACTGGGATCAATGGATCAAGGACGGCTTTGCCGGCTACGGTCAGCAGATCCCGACCCTGCCGCTGCCCGGCATGCCTGGCTATGATGCCAACGCCCCGAAGTATTCTTACGATGCCGACAAGTGCAAGGCTGAATTCCAGGCCTCGACACTGAAGTCTCCGGATGGCAAGAGCGTGTGGGACGTCGGCTTCCGCTTCCAGATCGCCTACAACGTCGGCAATATCCCCCGCCAGACCGGCGCGCAAATTCTGGCCACCAACCTGGTGCGCCTGAACCCGAAGTTCTTGGTTTCGGTGATTTCGCTGCCGTGGGCCACCCTGCTGCACTCCTACCAGGCATCGCAGTTGCCCGTGTGGGTCATCGGCTGGCAGGAAGATATCCACGATCCGCATAACTGGTACCAGCCGTACCTGACCGGTACGTATGGTAGCAATGAGAACTTCAGCGAAGACTTCAAGAAGCAGGTCTCTGACCTGGTCACCAAGGGTGCGGCCGAGTCCGATCCGGCCAAGCGCGACGCGATCTACAAGCAGCTCAACCAGGTGATTTACGACTACGCCCCAATGATCATGGGCGTCCAGCCCACGACCAGGCGGTATGTCCAGCGCTGGGTGAACGGCTACTACTACAACCCGATCTACGGCTACCTGTACTACTACCCGTTCTCCAAGAACTAAGCCCAGACCGGGACTTAATCCAGGGGCCTGGCCTGACCAGGCCCCTGGTATCCAGAAATCATTGGATAATTTGCTATAAAAAGATGATCAACTACATCATTCGCCGCCTGTTGCTTTTACCCGTCATCCTGCTCGGGGTCACCTTACTGATCTTCGCCATGCTGCAACTCTTGAGCCCCGTGGAACGCTCCGCGCTGTACATCCGCGATATTCCCCACAATCCGGATGCCATCCCCGGCATCATTAAACGTTATGGCCTGGACGACCCGCTCCCGGTGCAATACTGGCATTGGCTGGTTGGCAAACAGGACCCCGTTACGGGAAAAATCGTCGGCGGTGTGCTGCGCGGCGACCTGGGTTACTCACGCGTGGGCAACCAGTATGTGGTAGACCTGATCAAGCAGCGCTTCCCGGCCACCCTGGAGCTGGCGCTGTGGGCGTTCGTGCCCATCGTCGTGGTGGGCATTTGGCTGGGAGTGCAGGCGGCGATCCAGCACAATAAACCATTCGATCAGGCCGCGCGTATTTTTGCCATCGTTGGGTCTTCATTCCCCACTTTTGTGTTTGGCCTGCTGGTGCTGATGCTGTTTTACGCCAAGCTGCGCTGGTTCCCTCCCGGGCGTCTCTCGGATTGGGCCAATTTTGTTGTGAACTCCCCTGGCTTTGTGCACGTCACCTATCTCAACACCGTTGACAGCCTGATCAATGGTCGCTTCGACATTTTTCTCGATTCCCTGCGCCATTTGATTCTCCCCATTTTGACCCTGTCCTACATCAGTTGGGCCACTTTCCTGCGCGTCACCCGCTCTTCTATGCTGGAAGCGCTGCGCCAGGATTACATCACCACCGCCCGCGCCAAGGGTCTGCCCGAACGGGACGTGATCAACAAGCACGCCCGCCCCAATGCCATGATCCCAGTGGCTACCCTGGCTGGTTTCCAGGTGATCATCCTGTTGGGCGGAGTGGTGATCACCGAGACGGTGTTCAATTATCCGGGCATCGGTTCGGCCTTCGCGACCGCTTCAGCGCAGTTGGATGTGGTTACCGTGCTCGGTTTTGCCCTCTTTAACGGCATGATCTTAATTCTCGCAAACCTGGCGGTGGACGTCATGTACGCGTTCATCGACCCGCGGGTGCGCTTGAGCTAGGCGAGGTATTTATATGGCCACCACCACTCAAACACCCTCTGCAGCCGGAAAGCCGGTCGAAATTCTGCCTGAAGAAGTATCCCTGCGCCCAATTGGACGGTTGGAGCGCTTCCTCGGCCAGGAAAACTACCGCATCATCAAAGGTCTTCTAACCACCCCGGCTTCCGTGATAGGTCTGGTTTTGCTGCTCTTTTTTATCATCATTGCCCTGGCTGCCCCTTTTCTTGCTCCACCCATACCCGGCCAGGATCCTTATTCGATCCCGCGGGATGGCTTTGGCATGATCCCGCGCCCGATGGGTTCGAGCTGGGATTTGTACCCGCCGCCGCTGCCTTTCTGGTGGAAAGCGCTCACCGGTACGGATCAGTGGGTGCATATATTGGGCACCGCCAGCGGCCAATATGACATTTTTTACGGCATTGTCTGGGGCACGCGGGTAGCCTTCCAAACCGGTTTGATTATCGTGGCGGTCGCTTTGGTCATCGGTTTGCTGATGGGTTCGGTGGCAGCTTATTATGGACGATGGGTGGATAACGTTCTCATGCGCATCGTGGATGTCTTTATGACCCTGCCGTACATCATGGCGGCCATGATCCTGTCGGCAGTGCTTATCCCCCGCATGGGCAAGAGTGTGCTCCCCGTCGGCGTCGCCCTGGTAGCCTTCGGTTGGATGAACTACTCGCGCCTGATCCGCGGCGACATCCTCTCGGTGCGCGAGCGCGATTATGTCCTGGCTGCCAAGGTGCTGGGCGTGAAGGACAGCCGCATCCTCCTGCGTCACATCCTGCCCAACGCCATCTTTCCCACCCTCGTGTACGCCTCGCTGGACATCGGCGGAATCGTGCTCTCCTACGCAGCGCTCAGCTTCCTGGGCATCGGAGCCGATATTGGCTACGCCGACTGGGGCCAGTTGCTCAGCTTCGCGCGCAACTGGATCACCAGCCTGCACACCTACTGGTACATTGTGGTCTGGCCGGGCGTTGCCCTTACCCTTTTTGTCCTGGCCTGGAATCTGATCGGAGACGCCTTCCGCGACGTGCTCGATCCGCGCATGCGCAAATAAGGATCGGCAACGGATTGGTTCACGGATTGTATCGGGCTCGACCCCGGCATGCGTAAATAACGCGCGCAACGGATGGCGGCGTGAAAACCGCTTTGATATCATTCCTGAACATACACCGGAGGGCGATTGTCGCCCTCCTTCTGTTAATAACCCCCATCGTCCTCTTAACTTCTGGATGGACAGCCAGCGCAACCGACGGTGACCCTCAGCTATTCACGCCGGGCGCCTCCGGGCTGATTCCCAGGGCCGATTTCCTAACCTGTCCAACCCTGCCAGCGCAGCCCTCCCAGGCCGATCAGGGCGCGATGACTTACTGCCTGGTGTGCATGACCTGCCACGGAGACGTGGGCCAGGGGTTGGCCGCTTTTCTTGGCAAGCTCGACGCAGCCTCGAATTGCTACCAATCCAAATGCCATGCGGCCAATCACCCACCCTGGGGATTTCAGCTTCCGACTCAGGTGCCGCCGGTGGTGGGGCCGGGAATGGTGGAAGTCTTTGGTAATGCCTTGCGGTTGCACGATTATCTGGTAAAGACCATGCCCTGGCAGAATCCCGGCAGTCTGAGCGATGATGAATACTGGAATTTGACCGCTTTCATGCTGCGCGCCAACGGTTACGACCCGGATGGCATCGTTCTGGACGCGAACAGCGCGGCTCAATTTGTTCTCGGGACGGGTTCTGCGCCGGCGCAGGTTGCGACACCGACGCCAACGGCACCATCCACGCCCGCGGCCATCCCCATGCACCATGACACCCCCTTGCCCGGCATGATGCGGCGCGTAAATCCGCTGACCTGCCCGACCTTGCCGCCGCAGCCTGATCAGGCGGATGAGGGTGCGATCACCTATTGCCTGGTATGTATGACCTGCCACGGGGATGTCGGTCAAGGCCTGGAGGAATTCCGTAAGACCCTCGATCCGGCCGATCAGAACTGCTGGAAATCGAAATGTCACGCGGCCAATCACCCGCCGGACGGTTTCGTTCTGCCCACACTGGTGCCGGCCATCGTAGGTCCGCACGTACTGGAAGGATTTGGCAACGCCCTCAATCTGCACAATTTCCTCAAAGCGGTGATGCCATACCAGGCGCCTGGCAGTCTCAGCGATGCGGATTACTGGGAGCTCACTGCTTTTGTGATGCGCATGAATGGTTACGAGCTGGGTAACGCCGTTCTCGATGAGAAGACGGCTGCCCAGATCGTGTTTCCTCCGTCTGGGATCAAAACGCCTACCCCAGCCGGGATCTCCAACTTCAACCTTACCTCTGCCTGGCCGTATCTGGCTTTTTTCCTTGTTTTGGCTGGCGCCGGAACGGCCGTCTGGATTGCCCGTCTGGCCCGGCGGAGGTGATGTGATAGAATTTCTAGCAAAAGTCTCACCCAAAACTGCCGTGAGGATCACCCGTTCGATCCGATAACGCAGGTGCGATCGAATCCCGGCGGAGAACGCCTCAACCGGACCCCCTGCTCCTTCCCTTCTGCCATGGGAGGGTGGAAAGGGCTGGGATGAGGTGAGGACAGAATATACACCGCAATCTTGTCTGATCTGAGGAGCCTCTTTCATGCGATCTTTGCGCCACCTTTTACCCGCTTTGCTGGTCGTGACCATCCTCCTCTCGGCCTGCGGAGCGCCGGCCTCGCCCATGCCAAAGACACCCGGCGGCATCACCCCCACCGCCAACCAGCAGCCCAGCCCAACGCCTACCCCAGCACCACGCACACTGGTAATCTGTCTGGGGCAGGAGCCGCAGACGTTGTATCTTTACGGCGGATCTTCGGCCGCGATGTGGAGCGTGCTGGAAGCCATCTACGACGGACCGGTGG
>DAOTWA010000043.1:0-16567 GCA_034435955.1 Anaerolineaceae bacterium
TGACGATTGGGGCGAATATACCGTAGACGTGCTACCGGACAAGAATGACAACTACCGGGTCAATAAAGTCGCCACGGCCACCCCATTGCCGCCGACCAACACGCCCACCGAGATCCCCACCAATACGCCCACGTCCACCAGCACGCCTACTGAGACGCCGACCTCTACCAGCACGCCCACCGAAACGCCGACCTCTACCAGCACGCCCACCGAGACGCCGACCTCTACCAGCACGCCCACCGAGACGCCTACTTCTACCAGCACGCCCACCGAAACGCCTACTTCTACCAGCACGCCCACCGAAACACCGACCAATACGCCAACAGAAATCCTTCCACCGGGCGTTACGCCAACGGACACACCTACGCCTACAGAAACCAACACCCCCACTACGACGCCCACCTCTACCGGCACGCCTACTGAGACGCCGACCTCTACCAGCACGCCCACCGAAACGCCGACCAATACGCCCACACAAACCCTTACACCGACCAATACTCCCACCCTCCCGCCGGGTGTGACGCCCACGAATACTCCCACACCCACCAACACTCCTTTCCAGCCGGCCACTGCCACACCCACCAACACTGGCGTGCCGCCATCGGCCACAGATACAGCGACGCTCCCCCCTGGCGTGACGCCCACGCACACGAACACGCCTTTGCCGGGCGAGCCCACCAGCACGCCCGTCACCCCTACCCTGCCGGCTGGCGTCACTCCAACCAACACGGCCGCGCCCACCTTTGCGCCGCCGCCCACCACCACCAGCCAGCCGCCGGTGCTCATCCCCGTCACCGGCGCGGACATGCCCGGCACCTTCAACGAGCTGGCCCTCTACCGTACCCTGTTTATCAATCTGGGCCTGGCGCTGATCGGTCTTGGCATCGTCACCCACGGTTTGTACCTGAAGCTGCGCGAGTGAGATGCGCTGCCGCGCACCAACCCGGCGGTGTGCTATAATCGGACCTACTTAGAGGTAGAGAGCATGAAAAAGTATCTGCGGGTGAGCAACCTTTTAGTGATCACAGGCCTGGCGCTGGCCATCTTTGGAGTAGGATCTTCCTTCTTTGACATTCGCACCGGGCTGGCCGGAGGACTGGCCAGCCCGGCTTCCGATGCGGGACTGCCGGGCGCTGAGAACGAATCCGCCTACCCGGCGCCAACCGTCGCTCCCACGCTTGTCCCCCAGACGCAGTCATCCGAGCCAGCCGATCTGTCCAGCGACACTTTCTTGAGCCAGGAGCTGCCCTCCCCCACTCCTCCATCAACGGATTCCCGGGTCTACATCCCCTTGCGCATCGTCATCCCCGCTATCGGTCTGGATGCGCCCATCGTCGAAGCCCAGTATAAGCAGCTCAAATGGGGCGCCCAGACTTTTCAACAATGGGAGGCGCCAGACAAGTTCGCCGCCGGCTGGCTGCCCACCTCGGCCACGCTCGGTCTGCCAGGCAATACAGTTTTGGATGGGCACCACAATGTTTACGGCGAGGTCTTCCGCCACCTGGTCGACCTGAAAGCGGGAGATCTGATCCAGGTTTATTCAACCGAGCGCGTGTTTTACTACCAGGTGACCAACCGCATGATCCTCAAAGAGCGCGACGAGCCGTTGAGTGTGCGCCTGGCCAACGCTCAATGGATCGAGCCCTCTAACGATGAGCGGCTGACCCTCATCACCTGCTGGCCGTATTATTCCAACACCCACCGACTGATCATCGTCGCCCGCCCAATCGGCTCTGCCTCATTGAGCAAGGAGGACACGCAGGACCGTTGAGGCGCCCTCTTCCCCTCTTGACTTTCTCCGCGACATATTTATAATATCTTTCATAATAATTTCACTTATTCACGCTGGCAGGAGTCATGATATTGCTCTGCATCTGTATCGGGTGGGGCTGATCGCCAGCGCCCTGCCAATATCAGCGAATCCCCCTCTCTTTCGCGCAATGGATGCGGGCGCGGCGCGGTCCCGCCTTTATATGAGCTGAGCGGCCGTCGGCTGTGCAGACAGTTGCCCGGCAGCCCACCCACGGCTTCTGCCGCGGCTTTCTTGTCCACCGGGGCCGTTGCCGTCGTGTTTCAACCCTCTCTTACGAATGGCTTTATGACCGGAGGTTGCGATGTCTCTGTTTGTCGTTCGGCATCAACACAGCGCTGAAACCTGCCCTGCCAGGGATGCCAACATGGGCCAGATGCTGTTGAAGCACCTCAGTCCCCGCAACGCCAGCCAATACGGCGTCACCATCTACGGCGACGGCGTGGTTGATGGTCAGCACACCCTTTACCTGATCGTGGAAGCCAATCATTCCAGCCAGGTGGAGGAATTTATGCAACCCTTCCGCCAGGCTGGCAGCGTTGAGGTGATGCCCGCCTCCACCTGTGAGGCGGTGGTAGCCAGGGCTGGCTGCTAGCGTTCGATTGCGCTTCAATCCGAGTCGGGGGACAGAATACACATTGGTTTGCCCGACTCGGCCTTATAGCTCGATTTCAGCCGGTAAATCCGGTCTGGCATCTCCAAGGATGACCTGACGTCATCTTTCATCGGTGCGCATTCTGTAGTACAGTGGGGGTATGAAAGCCATCCCTTTTACCCCCATGCGCAGAGCGGACCGCGCGGTCAATGACGACGCCTGGATCCGCGCCATGCTCCAGGCTGCTCCCACCGGCGTGCTGGCTGTAGCAGGACGCGAGCGGCCTGTGGTAAACACCAATCTGTTTGCCTTCGCAGAAGACGAGGGCGCCATCTACTTTCACACCGCCCACGAGGGGCTGACCCGTGTTTCGATCGAGGCCAACAATTATGTATGCTTCACTGTTAGCCAGATGGGTCGCCTGCTGCCCGCCGACACGGCCAAAGGCATGAGCGTGGAGTTTGCCAGCGTGGTGGTTTACGGACGCGCCGAGATCGTCGAGGACATCGAAGAAGCCCGGCGCGGCCTGCAGCTCCTCCTGGATAAGTATTTCGCCCATCTTCGGCCCGAGCGGGATTATCGCAGCATCGAGATGGATGAGGCTGGACAGGCAACCGTCTATCGCATCCGCATCGAGGAGTGGAGCGGCAAGCGCAAGCAGGCGCCTGAAGATTTCCCCGGCGCATTTTCCTTCCCGGATAAAATGTCCTCGATTGCCTTCCCTGCCGAAGGCTGAGGAATCAGGATTTCGAGCGGTGATCAGATATTTGTGGGCTCATCTCCTTTGCCTAAAGATCTTTCCAGCCATGCCCAAAGCGAGACAGCAAGGGCAGCCAGCGCGGAGATGAGCAAATCGATACCGCTGAGCGGCGGTATGCCGAGCATACCCCGTAAGGGCGCCCAATATAATGCCGCCAATTGAAGCAGGGCGCTCAACCCGCTTGCAGGCCATATCCAGCTTCTGGGTCCGGCCTCCCTCTGGCGCGGAAGGAGGGTCACAGCGTGACCAGCCTGGGCAAAACCCAGCGCAGCCAGCGTCATCGCAGCCCAATCCGCCTTTCCCGTCATCCAAGCCCACCAGCCCAGGCCCGCCGCCGCCAGCCCCATGACCAAACCGCGCCGCACCGCCGCCCGGTATGAACGTCTGACCAGCGTTTCCACTGCACAGATTGGAGGCCGGCGCAGGCTATCCCGCTCGCCAGGTCCGCAGGCCAGCGCCAGACCGGGCAGCCCGGTGACAATCAGGTTCAGCCATAACAGTTGCAAGACGGTCAACGGCTCGGGCATACCCAACACCAGCGCGGTGAGAACCGTCAGCAGCCCGCCTGCCGCGTTGGCCAGCGTATAGGCGATGACGCGGCGGATTTTCCCGAAAGCGCGCCTGCCCTCTTCCACTGCGGCCGCGATGGCGGCGAAATTGTCTTCCAGCAGCACCATGCTGGCGGCTTCCTTTGAAACCGGTGTGCCTGCGTTGCCCATGGCGAAGCCAATATCGCTGCGCTGCAGCGCCGGAGCATCGGCAATCCCCTCGCCGGTCATTGCCACAACCTGGCCGCGTCTGTGCAGCGCCTCGAGGATGGATAACCTGTGCTCAGGAAAAATGCGCGCGTAAACGGCCACGCCTTCCACCACCCGTTCCAGCTCAGGCGCCGTGAGCTTCTCCATTTCTTTTCCGGTCAGCATACCGCGCCCCTCTGCGCTCAAATCCAGGAGATTGAGTTGTCGGGCGATTCTTTCGGCGGTGAATGGATGATCACTGGTAATCATCACCGGACGAATGCCCGTTCCCTGGCAGGCGCGTATGGCCTCGATGACCTCCGGTCGGGGCAAATCCATCAACCCTACCAGGCCCAGCAGGATCAGATTGGTTTCCAGCACGCTGGCAAATTCCTCTCCGTGGCGGGTATCAGCCGCGGTGCGTGGAAGTCCGCTGAGCTCCTCAGGCGGCTCTTCGAATGGTGGGGGCAATGTGGCAAGCGGACGATAGGCGACAGCCAGCACGCGCTGACCGTGTTCCAGCAATTCCTGTTCGTACTCCCACAAGCGAGCCCGCCAGGCGTCGTCCAGGCGGACGACCTTTTCATCCACCCGTACGAAGGCCGATACGTCCAGCAGGGCTGGGAAGCTGCCCCTGGCAAATGCAATGAAGGGTTGGCGCGCATGAAACAGCTCGGCGACCGGCTTTTCGACCTCATCCAGATGGGGCGTCAGGCGGGCGGCGTGAATCGTGCTCATCCGTTCTCGCTCGTAGGAAAACGGAATTCCTCCGAGACGGGGAAAGAGGCGATCCAGGCGCGGTTTGTACAATCCCAGACGGGCTGCCGAAATCAGCAGCGCCGCCTCGCTCGGGTCGCCAATGGTGGTGTAATCGCCCGAACCGTCTGTGCGGCGGTGCAGCAGGGCGTCATTGCACAGGGCGCATCCTGCCAGCAGCATCCGGTGCGTCGCATACGGTGTCTCGAGCCTTTGTTCGTCCGAATTGAGCACCGGCCGCCCGCGTTCCAGCATCCCATCCAGGGATAGACGATGGCCGCTGGCATCCACGAGAGTCGCCCTGAAGCGGTTTTGGTCGATCAAGGCGGTCTTGTCGGTGCAGATGGTGGTCACCGAAGCGAGGGCTTCGACCGCCTGCAGCCGCCGCACCAGCACCCTGCGCCGATGGATGCGCCTTGCAGCCGACGCCAACGCGAGAGTCACCAATATGGGCAGGCTTTCCGGCACGGTCGCCACGAAGATGGATGGCACCGCCTGAAAAATAGCGATGGAGGATATCCCTCGCAGAAAGCCGGCCAGACCCGTCAGCGCTGCCGCCCCTAGCGCCGCGATCACCAGCCGGCGTTTCAATCCCGCGATGGCTCTCTGAAGAGATGACCCGGACAGGCTTCCTGGTTCGTCCTTACCCATCAGGCTGGCGATGCGGCCCAGCTCGGTTCTCATGCCGGTGGCCACCACCACTGCCGTCCCGCGGCCGGAGATGATCGAGGTGCCCAGGTAGACCATGTTATGGCGCTCGCCGGGTAAGACCGCCGCATCTCTCACCGGCTGGGGTACTTTTTCGACCAGGTGAGTTTCACCGGTCAATGCCGCTTCCTCGGCGCGCAAATTGACCGTTTCGATCAGGCGGGCATCGGCCGGCACGGCCTCGCCGGCCTCCAAAAGGATCACGTCACCGGGCACCAAGCTGACCGCCGGCACTCGCTGCTCCCTGCCATCGCGCCGCACCCGTGCCCACGGTGGGGCAATGCGCCTGAGAGCCGCCAGGGCTTCTCCGCGGCGATGCCCTTTTGCCGCATCCATTGCTACACCCAGCGCCGCAGCAATCAGCACCATACCGCCGGTGAAGGCGTTGCCCAGCGCGAACAGGCCTATCGCTACCGCGGTGAGCAGCAGCGTCGCCGGCTCAATAAGCTCTCGTACGAGAAATCCAAGCGGGAATCTCGACGGACCCCCTTCCAGTTCATTTTTGCCGAAGCGCGCCAGTCGGGCAGCGTGCTCTTCCGAGTTCAGACCCGAGCGTGGGTTTACCGTCAGGGCATCGAGCACCTCATTTGCGTCCAGCATGTGCCAATCACTAATTTCTGGTTGGACCGGAATCTTCTCACTCATATGCGCGCATTATACGTTCGTTTACCCTGTTTCAGCCAAAAGCGGCCTGCGAGTCCAAACGCAGAATTTTATATTCACAAACCTTTAATATCTGTCACATTAACCCCGAATCGTTGAAACATTTTGTCAGCGTTTGTGTTATTGTATACGGTGTTGAGCTCCTTGTTGGTTTGGACTCCCCTTTCATGAGAGTATGCATCGATGAAAATGATTGTGGTAAACTTAATTCTGCATGAGATGCAGAACATAATGTGAAGGATGGAAAGCTGTGTCCTTCTCTGGCAACAGCAAAATCATCCCTGGTAAGAACGAATAATAAAAACAGGTATGGAGACTATTCGCAAAGACATCCCCAATCACTTCAGCCTGCCGCGGCGCATCAGCCGTCTGGCTGATCTAACATACAATTTGTGGTGGGTCTGGAACCCCGACGCCCAAAGGCTTTTTTCACAAATCGACAAAGAGCTTTGGGAACGCATTTATCATAATCCAGTGGCCTTCTTGCGTCAGGTTGAGCGGCCCAAACTCAACGCGGTAACCTACGATCGGTATTACCTGGAAGCATACGACCGGGTTTTGCGCAATTTCGACGCCTACATGAAGGCGGAAGATACCTGGTTCAAACAGAATTTCCCTGATCGGGTTGGTCAAGAAATCGCCTATTTCTCCTTCGAGTTTGGCCTCCACGAATCGCTGCCGGTTTACGCCGGCGGCCTGGGCGTCCTTTCGGGTGACCACTTGAAGGGAGCCAGCGATCTGGGCCTGCCGCTTTTCGCAATCGGCTTTTTGTATACCCAGGGGTATTTCTCGCAGAAAATTACCGAGGATGGCTGGCAGGAAGCCCGTCCGATACATTTCCAGTTCGAAGAGCTGCCCATCATTCCCCTTATGACTTCCGATGGACAGACCGTTACGATCTCGGTGAGCCTGCCCGGCCGCGAAGTCAGCGCGCGCATATGGATGATCCAGGTCGGGCGGGTGCCTCTCTATCTGCTGGATACGAACGTCGAGCAGAACAACACTGCTGACCGCCTGCTGACCGCCCGCCTGTATAACAGCGACCCGGAGATGCGCATCTCCCAGGAAATCATCCTCGGCGTTGGCGGTGTGCGCGCGGTGCGAGCGCTGAACCACAATCCGGCCGTGTGGCACATGAACGAAGGCCATTCAGCTTTTCTCACTTTGGAGCGTATCCGCGAGCTGGTCGCTTCTGGAATGAGCTTCGAACAGGCCAGCGAAAAGGTGCGCGCGAGCAATGTGTTCACCACCCACACGCCCGTCCCCGCTGGCAATGACGAATTCCCCATCTGGCTGATCGAAAAGTATTTCGCCTATTTATGGCCTCAATTGAGTCTGACCCGCGAGGACTTCATCAACCTTGCTCGTAATGTCACCCCTTGGGGCGCGGAGACCTTTAGCATGCCGATCCTGGCGTTGCGCCTGGCTGAGCAGCGCAACGCTGTGTCCGAGCTGCACGGACGCGTGGCACGTAAAATGTGGCATTTTCTCTGGCCAAACCGCCGCGAGGAGGATGTGCCCATTACTCACATCACCAACGGCGTCCACCTGGCCACCTGGCTCGCCCGACGCATGCGCCTGCTGTTCGACCGCTACCTCGGCCCCGATTGGCTCGAAAACAGCGATGACCCGGACGTTTGGCAGGCGATCGAGAACATACCCGATAATGAGCTCTGGTTGGTGCGACGTCACCTCAAGCGCAAGATGGTCGGCTATATTACCGAGCGCGCCAGACGACAATGGCTGACCGGCACGGTTCATCCCATACAGACCATCGCGGCGGGAGCATTGCTCGATCCCTACTCTCTCACCATCGGTTTTGCCCGGCGCTTCGCCACCTACAAGCGCGCCAATTTAATCCTGAGAGACTACGATCGACTGCTCGAATTGCTGAACCGCCCCAACCAGCCCGTGCAGATCATTTTCGCCGGTAAAGCCCATCCAGCCGATGAACCCGGTAAACTCCTCATCCAGGAAGTCTATCGGGCGGTGAAGGATGCCCGCAACGGCGGACGTCTGGTATTCCTGGAAGATTATGACCTGAACATCGCCCGCTACCTGGTTCAGGGCGTGGATGTATGGCTGAACACGCCGCGCCGCCCGAACGAGGCCTCGGGCACGTCCGGCCAGAAGGCCGCCTTGAACGGCGTTCTCAATTTCTCCGTATTGGACGGCTGGTGGCGGGAGGGCTATAACGGTCACAACGGCTGGGCCATCGGCGATGATAGCGATTACGAGGATCCCAATCAACAGGATGAAGCCGACGCCGAATCCCTGTACGACACCCTGGAGAACGAGATCATCCCGCTCTATTACAGCAGCCGTTCGGCTGACAACCTGCCGGGGGAATGGATCGCGCGCATCAAGGAATCCATCCGCACCATCGCGCCCCAATTTGGCATGCGCCGCATGGTCAAAGAGTACATGAATTCTCTTTATCTCCCCGCCATGGAAGCATACCATGCTGCCGAAGCTGCATTAACCCCGAAGGATTAAAGTGCCTTCCCTGCTGACTGTGCCCGCTCTGCTCAGCGCCCTGTTGATCTTCTTTCTACGCGTGGGCGACATGAGCCTGGATACAATGCGCCTGTTGTTTGTGGTGCGCGGCAATAAAAAGGTGGCCTGGATCCTCGGCTTTTGCCAGTCTATCATTTTTGTGGTGGCCATCAGCACGGTGCTGACCCATCTGAACAATCCACTCAACATCGTTGGCTATGCCGCCGGCTTCGCCACCGGCAATGTGGTCGGCATGTGGATAGAGGGGCGGCTCGCCATCGGGCACGCTCAACTCACCATCATCAGCTCGACTCGCGGGGTTTATGCAGCTCAAAAACTGCGCGAGGCCGGCTTCGCCGTCACCGAGATCCCCGCGCGGGGCAAGGATGGCACTGTCAGCGTGCTGCATTGCAGCGTCCTGCGGCGCGATCTCTCGCGCATCCAGGAGCTTATCTTGGAATCCGACCCATCCGCCTTCATGACTGTCGAAGATATGCGCCCGTTGCGGCGCGGCTTTTTCCGGGCATGATAACCCGGTTGGCCGGCCGCATCTTAAGCTGAGCTTTAGGATGCAACCGGCCAATGATACATTTACGCTAAAGTCAATAACCCTTTACCGACTGATGATCGGTAAATTCAGCGTGTAACCCTTCCCACAGCGCACGACATAGCGGGCGTCCGGGCCGGTGACGCGCGCATCGGCCGGCGCGATGCGCAGATAATAAGGGCCGCTGTCCGGCGCCACCCACCACAGGAAGGCTGCGCTGGCGACGGGCTGCGCCGGCGTTGCGCCGCTGATGGCGTTGCCATTGCGATCATAGAGCAGAAAAGCCGGCGCTGCGATCGACCCTTCCGTTGGGACAGCCCAAATTAGATACTCTTCGCCAGCCACCGGCGTGAACCGCACCCAATCCGTGTCGCCGGGGCAGAAGGTGTGCGTCTGGCTTTCTCCCAAATTCAGCGTTCGTGCGCTGGCCATCTCGTTGTCGCCTTCGAAGCTGTCGTTCGTGCATGCGGTCAGGGTGCGCGTGCTGGCCGATGCGCTGGCTGGGAACGCCTGAACATTGCCTGCCCGATCGATGCCGCGCACGCGGAAACCGTAGGAGTGCCCTGGGCCGCCAATAAACCAGGTGCTGGTCACGCTGGCAGGGAAATGGCCCACCGGCTGCCAGGCTCCCCCGTCCTGGCTGTATTCGACGTCGAAGCCGTCTATACCTGAAAGCGCGTCCGTACCGGTCCAGCCGATGCGGAAGGCACCATTTGGTTCGCTGCTCGGCAGAGGCGTCATGCTCGAGCTGGGCGGCGTATTATCCGCTCCCAGGTTCCAGGCAACCGCGCCGCTCCAGTTGCCCGCCGCATCGAACGCCTTCACGAACACCGCAGGGCAAGGACCGCTCGTCGGACATGCGCCTTCTTTTGGGACGGTCGTGTTCAGCACGGCAGTCCAGCCATCACTGCCATCTGTGTCAGTGCCTGCCAATATCCAGTTGCCGCTTTCCCAATCCTCGCTGTGATAATAAAACTCGACCTTAACGATCTGCTGGCCGGGAGAACTGGCGGTGGCGCGCAGGGTGACATGTTGGCCAATGTAGCTGTTGGAATAGGGATAATCCAGCGACACGACCGGCTCGTCCATCACCGATTGGGTATAGACGATCAGGTTGTAGAAATAATTCGGGCCGCCCGCACCCGGATGGTTGTAATCCTTAACCTTGACGTAATAGGTTCCATCTTCGGGTAACTGGTAAGTGACGAGCGAATCCTGTAATTTGCCGGGCAGCCGGTCGTCATTTTCTGCCAATACGGTCCGCCCATCATGATCCAGCAAGCTCACCACCGAATCCAGCTCCGACGGCGGATTGAGACTCTTTGCAGACAGATCGATGACCACCTGGTCTCCCGCCTTGCCGGTAAAGCTGTAATAATCCACATCCCCCGATGGACAGATGCTGGCCTGAACCAACTGACCATAGCTGATCGGCAGGGCAGACGCCGACGTATCGTTGGGTTCCTCAGGCGTGGCGCAACCAATTGGCGCGATGGCGTTGATCGTCACGTCGTCGATGTACCAGCCTTCGAAATCGTTCAGGTTGCTGACCGCGTAATCTCCGGTCTGGAAATCGAAGCGCACCCGGATCACATGACCGGCGTATTTCGACACGTCGATCGCCGGGCTATCGTGCCAGACATTCTCTGGCCAGCCCCATGCAGGCTGGTCGTCGGTGAGCCTCAGTACGTTCTCAAAAGGACCGTTATCCTGGGCAATCTGCACCATACGCGCATCCCAGAGATCACCCGGACTCTCCGTCTTCACCCAGTATTTGAAGCGCAGGAAGTACGCTTTGCCATCGTTGGGGATCGCTATTCCCGGCGACGTCAACCCGTTTTCGCGTATCAGGCCGTAAACCGTGCTTCCCGCCCGCACATACATGCTATGGGTGCCGTCAGCCGCACGCAACGTGCTCAAGCCCCAATATTTGCCCGTGTTCCAGTCGGTGATGGACGATTCGAAGCTCTCCGTATACGGTACGCTGCGAACGACCGGGATGCTGTTATCGCCCTTGGTGAAAATGAACGAACGCTTGGCCGTCCAGTCGCTTTCTCCCGTATCATTGCGCGCTTTTACCCGCCAGGTATACGTATCGGTGCCGCCCGACCACGGCAGCGATCCCAGATACCACACCGTACCGGGCTGCCAATCCAGGGTGCGATAAAGCGTATCATTGCGGTACAGTTCAGCCTTGAACTCGCGCGCCCCGCCTCCATCGTGCCAGATCAATCCCAATGAGCCGTAAGCGCTCAAATTTGGCTCGCCGTCCGCCGGCCAATCCAATATGGGGACGTTGGGCAAGCCCTGTCGTTTTTCCACTTTGAGCGAGCCGACTTTGTTCGCCCCGGTTGTCAGCGGCTGTCCGCTCGAATTTACGTAATTGGGATCCGTGGATATTTGCGCGCCAGCGCGGTTATCTGCCAGGTTGCGATCATCACCCTGCAGCGTCTCCGCGCGCTGATCGTAATTGCTGTTCAGATAGAGCACCGCCTGCACGTTAGATCCAACCTGCACCGAAGCAATCTGGCCATTCGAGATGGGGCTGAACGAGGAGACGTCCGGATATTGGCCAATGGACAGTTTCTTGCACAATCCACTGAAGTTGGGCTGCGAGTAAATGGCCACCTGATCGGGAGAGGGATTGCACGGTGGGGGCGGCAGAGAATGGCAGGAATTGTTGTAGATCTGGCGCAGCCCGGGCAATCCCAACGAGCGGTTGCCTTCCATGTCGAAAACGTACAGCGCCAGGCTGACCGGTCCATCCGGCACGCCCGAAGCGCACAAGTTGATATTGGCGGCAAACGGACTTTGGGTCAGATCCGGACCTATCGGCCGCCATGTCCCATCATAATTGGCGACGATTTGCATTTTGACCACCTTGCGGTCGTCGCTGCCCCATCCTGCGATCGTCGTCTCGGCCGAGGTGATGGTCGCGCCTTTATCCGGGCTGACCAGGTCGCCGGTGGGCGGGTTCGTACCCTGGTTGCCGGATACATACTCGTCTCCATCCACATACTGGCTGCCATATGACGGCCAGTTCGTCGCTTCATAGCGCGTGCGAGGGCGGCCGCCGTTCACGGAAACATCATCAAAGGTGATATCCACTGAAGCCCCCCACGTGTAATAATCGCCGCTGCTGGTATACGCCGTGAAAGGATTCGTGACGACCATGAAATGCAGATGGTGACCGCTGCTGTAGCCGGTATCATCCGCATTGCCGATGTACTGGCCCTGGAGAACCTGAGCACCAACCTTTCTCAGCTCGCTGGGGAGTGAATCGTATGCCATGTGCAGGTAGATCTGGTAGGTGGTTGGTGTGGTGCTGCTGTCTTTCAGGGTGAGAAAATTGGTGCATGTGGTCGAACCGTTGGGGCATCCCCATTTATAGGCAAAAACTTCCCCTCCGCGCGCGGCCAGCAGCGGGAACATGGTGCCATCAGCAAAATCGAACGCGTACCGGCAATAAGTGATCGAACAGGAATTGTAGATCAAAAAATGGCCGATGCTGCCCGTCAACTGTTTGGCCAGACCTTTTGCCCAGGGGAGTTTATAGCCGCTAAACACCACGGAGGATGTTTCCGGCGAGACCGTTTTGGGTTCTTCGGGGAGCAGCAGGTTGCGCAGAAAATTCCCGTTCAGCTCCTCCGGCAGGCTGGCGATGGCCTCTTTCCAGGCGTCCGTTCCGGGCAGCAGCAGGTCCCAGGTGCCGGTGGGAGCCAAAATGCCCTTCGCATCCACTCGTCGGCCGATGGCGGGGCTGAGCTCGGTCGCGATGACCTCGCCTGTGCGCACATCCACCGGGGCCAGCCACACCACGGCTTCGGTGTTCGATCCGGCCACGTCGACGTGATCGATTTTCCATTCAAAAGTGCTGACTGCCAGAGTTTTGGCCTGAGGGTTTCGTTCAATGGCCTTCTGGAGCGCTTTCTGGAAATCACCGCTTTGCTGATCAATTTCGCCCCCCGTAGGCGGCGGTGGCGCAGCCTGGGCCCTGCTAGCCAATAGAATGGATGCTGTGAGAATCAGAGAAACGCAACCCAGGAGCAGCTTGATCATCATTTTGAAAGGGGACATCAGGCAACCTCTGCCGATAATTGGGTGGAGTAACGAAAGTCGCGGCCCATACCATCTCAATCGGCCGATGAGCGTGAAAGCTCGCCCCGTAATCGTTGCAAGTTTTGCACCAGGCGCGCTCACGTCCTTGGCAAGGACCCGGATACCCGTCATGGCGTCCGGTTCCTCCCCTTTATATCCATTGAAGGCTCATCCGCCCGATTGGGCACCCGTTAAGGTGATAGGCGCAAACCGGGAGAAGTTCAAAACGTTGATTCAGGGTGTTGACGTTGGAGAAAGGTTGGGCGAATTGTTCTCCCCGGTGATGTCCTGCACGTATTGCAGCGCTCCCTGGCATCCATCCGTCAAATGGGCGGACACGTGATTCCAATCCAGGCGCTCGCCCGCGCGGATGGCGCCATTGATCGCATCCGTCAGGCAACCCGAGCCGGCGTTGTAATTCGCCAGGGTGAAGCGCCATAAATCTTCGTAGGATGCCACCATGCCGGGTGCCTGGCGTGTGGCTGCTGAGACGATTCCGCTCACCTGCTCGCAGTTCGCCAGCAACGTCCTGGCGAAGACGCGGACGCTGTAGTCGGCCCGCGACAAGTCGATGCCCATACTGCAATCGGGACACTGGGCATTGACCTTGCTCAACAGAGCTCCGCGCAGCGTGGCCTGCTGTTCGGCTGTGAGGGTGGTGAACCCGCGCAAGCAGGTGTCCTGCGAGAACACAAGCGGGCAGAATTGACTGTAAAAGCTGTAATTCCAGCCTAACAGCGTATCCGCGCCGTTTTCGGTCAATTGCCCCAGGCCGACCTCTTTCTGATTCTGGTACATACCCGGCCAGAACTGGCTCTCACGGCTGAAGATGCGTTTGATCAATTGCGCGGGAATGCCGGTATCCTTAGCCGCATCGAAGATGTCCTTGTTGAACTTATTTTGCCACTCCGCCACCTGTGGACCGGCCTGTTCCAGGCCGCATTGGTTGGCCACGCCCGGCGAGGAAAGCCCGCCATCCGGGCAGCCGCTGGCGTCCACGTAACCTTGCTCGATTAATGCCCCCGCCAGATAGTAATACGGCACCTCGGTGGTCAACCCCGCCGGGTCGGATGGAGTGGTCAGCCATTCGGGCGGGCCGCCAAGGTCGGGGAAGGACTGCCAGGTTTGCGAGCAACTCGCCAGCGGAGCGCCGACCCACCGGTCGCTGATCACACCCACATACCACATGCGGTGCGTGTCAGACGGACCCTCCGGCGCCATGAAATCCCCCCACGGCACGGCGCGCACCAGGGCCGAGTAGGTGGCCGTCGAATCCCCAAAACTCGAATCAGCCCAGAACTCCACCTCAACGCCTTGCTGGCTGGTGGGCTGCAGGGGAATCGTACAGCTTGCTCCCCCACAGCTAAACGGCTGGTCGCCCACTCGCCCCTGGATGTCTATGATCGTCTCGTTGGGCAGAGGTTCCCTGGCCGTGATCAGTAGAGACGGGAGCTGATCACAGGCGTTTTGAGGCGGTACCGGATTGCAGCCGGTGATCGAAATCCATGCCTCCGGAGGCGGCAGATTGATCGGGATCTCTCGCTGAAGGGTGTAATTGCCCACCAGGTGCAAATACAGCCCCTTACACTGGCTGGACTGGTCGCTGCTCACCACCGTGCACGGGCCGGTCTGCTGCCAGGCCAATTGCAGTTGTGAGCCGCATTGCAGTCCAATGTCTTCGGCCGTCGGCAGACCGTCATGCTCGATAAAAAGCTTGCAGGCGAGCTGATTGTTCGACCAGAACAACAGCCACCATTCGTACTGCACCACGTTGATCTTGATAGTTGTCTTGCGCTCAGGCCCCTGAGCGGGAGGCGGAGACGAGGTCTGAGCCAGGGCCGGCGCCAGCCCCCAACTGGCAGCCATCATCGCCAGCAGAAGCGCTGCCGCTCCCAGACTTGTGATCCAATGCCTGATCCGCCTCATCCTGTTCAAAGACAAGAATCCTCAAGATGCGCGATTCTGATTAATCGGACATTCCCTCTTACCCCTTCATTCAGGGATGATTTCATTTTACATTAGCCTGGGGCTGCTGAAAAGTATGAAATGTGCTCTCATCCGATACCCGATCGGATGCGCATCACTCAAGGCGGGCTGGTCGCGATCGGGGACTCAGTGGGTGAAGGGGTGGCGGTTGGCGTGAGAGCCTCTGTGGCCGTCCGGCTGGGCGTTGGCGTCGGGGTAAAGGTGGGTGTGGCGCTGGCGGTGGGCGTGGCAGTCTCCGTGGGTTGAGGCGTAACCGTCGCCGTGGGGGTATTGGTCGGGATTGGCGTGTCGGTGGGCGTGGGCGAGACGGTCAGCTCATACTCCAGCGTCTGGACGATCTCGGAAAGCGGCGCCGGCGACTGGGCGGCGTCCAGCGCCTGCTGCAGCAGCGCCTGAACCGGCTGCCGTCTGGGCAAGAAAACCTGCGCCTGAGGGGAAAGCTGCCAGACATCCACCTGGTCGGCGCCGATCGTGAAGAACCCCAATCGTCCCGGATCTCCCAGTTTGAGCGCCAGCGGAACCGCATCGGCCAGCTCGCCCAAGGTGACGTTCGTATCCATGCCTGGCGCCAGCGCATCGAAAAGGTCAGGCAGACGCACCAGGGCGCCTCCGCGCACTAACCGCTGGAAGATCGCCTGGATCAGGTCCTGCTGGCGGCGCAGCACATCGAACGGGTCGATTGGATCCTGGGCCCTGCCGTAGCAGAAGGCGAGCTGTCCATCCATTGTGATGATCCCCGCCGGTAGGTTGCCGCAATCGTACGGCATGGGAATCAACACCGGCACCTGAATTCCGCCCAGCTCATCCACCAAGCGCATGAAATCGGAAGGATGCGCGACCGCCCAGCGCGTCGGGCGCAGCCCAAAATTGTAGGCGACCGCCTGCACCACCATCTGCACCCCGCCGATCGCATATGCTGCATTGAGGCGCTGCATCCCAAATCCCGGCAGGTAGACGAACAAATCCATCGGTACCGCCACCAGGCTGGCCTTGGCCAGTCGGGGATTGTAAATCACGATGTGGATTGCGATCGCCCGCCCGTTGTAAGGCAGCTCGCGGTCCACCCCTGCCAACACGGCGACTTGCGTATCCTCATCGATGTGCAGGCCGCTCAGCGGCGGGGGGATCGGGGTGGGCGGCGTGAGACTGGGGCCAGGGAAGCCATCCCACACGGGTTGTGTTCCCGCCGTGGTTGGCGATGAGGTCGGTGAAGGGGTGGCCGTCTGGGTGACAGGGTAAGTGGGAGGCGGGGTGGGGGTTCGCTTCGGCCCACCAAAAACCACACAAGAAGCCGCGAGCAGGCCAAATAAAACGCCGGTCAGGAAGACCCGATAGGCGTTGCTTCTTATTGGGACGCGGGTGAATCTCATCGCGGCTCTCTGGTGAGATTATAGCATGGGCAAAAAGCGAC
>DAOTWA010000044.1:0-106696 GCA_034435955.1 Anaerolineaceae bacterium
GGCCCACACGGCCCAGGCGGCGATCATCGCCAAACCGATGGCAAATCGGGCTGCGAAGGCCCAACCGCAGCCCAGCGCCATCCCTTTCGTCGAGGAGAGCGCCGCTCGCCAATCGTTCAATCGTAAATATTCGATCAGAAAGATGGCGGCCAGAGCGAACAGGATGCCGCCGAAAGGCGGCAGCAGCAGGCTGCCCGCCAACCCGGCCACCAGCGCCGCAGCGATCGAAGGCCAACCCGCTCCGCTCTGACGCGCTTTTGCCCCCATCAGCAGGTTGTCCACCAGGCTGCCGAAGATCGCCAGCAACGTGATCAGACCAAAGATCGCCCAGCCGGCGCCGTGAAAGCCGGCAGCTAGTCCGTAGAGAAGGGCGGCCGCCCAGATGATCACCAGGCCGGGCACTACGATCAGCGCCAGTGAGAACAGACCCGCCAGCATCACCAGCAGCGTGCCGACCTGCAGCGAAAGGTGCAGCCAGCCGGGCATCACGCCGCTCGTTCGGCGCGGATGACGTCGATGCCGCCCATCCAGGGACGCAGCACCTCGGGCACCACAATCGAGCCGTCCGGCTGCTGGTAGTTCTCCATGACCGCAATCAAAGTCCGCGGCAGGCCTAAACCCGAGCCATTCAAGGTATGGACGAAGCGCGGCCTGCCCCCTTGCGCCGGGCGGTATTTGATATTGCCGCGCCGAGCTTGAAAATCGCCCACGTTGGAGATGGACGAGACTTCCAGCCACTCGCCGCAGCCCGGCGCCCACACCTCGATATCGTAGGTGATGCGCGAGGCAAAGCTCAAATCGCCAGTCGACTGCATGACTACCCGGTAGGTCAGACCCAGCTCGGCGCAGGTCTGCGCGGCATCCGCAACCATTTTCTGGTGCTCCTCGTCGGAGGTTTCCGGCTGGCAGTATGCGTACATCTCGACCTTATCGAACTGGTGTCCACGTTTGATGCCGCGCACGTCGCGGCCGGCGCTCATCTTCTCGCGCCGGAAGCAGGGCGTGTAGGCGGTGTAGCGCAGTGGAAGGCTGGCCTCTTCCAGGATATCGCCCATGTGCAGACCGGTGAGGGGCACCTCGGCGGTGGGCACCATCCACAAGTCCTCCTCCACATCGCGATAGAGATTGTCAGCAAATTTGGGCAGTTGCCCGGCGCCGAAGAGGATGTCGCTGCGCACCATGAACGGTGTGTATTTCTCCAGATAGCCCTGGCGAATGTGCAGATCGAGCATCCAGGCGATCAACGCCCTCTGAAGGCGTGCACCGGCGCCGCTGAGTACGTAAAAACGCGAGCCAGTCAGCTTGACGCCCTGGTCAAAATTGATGATCCCCAGCGCCGGCCCCAGGTCCCAATGCGGCTGAGGAGTGAAGTCAAAATGGCGCGGTTCGCCCACCGTTTTCACGACCACATTATCATGCTCGTCTCTGCCCACCGGTACGCGCGCGTCGGGAATGTTCGGCAGGGAAGCCACCACCTCATTCAGTTCATTCTCCACCTGGCGGAGCTGCTCATCCAGAGCGGAGATGCGCTCGCCCACGGCGCGCATGGCCTCGATTTTGGCCTGACGCTCCGCCGCATCCCTCGTGCTGCCGATCTCTTTAGAAACTGCATTACGTTGGGCTTTGAGCGCTTCCACTTCGGCGATCAACCGGCGGCGCTGGGCGTCCAATTCCTGTGCCCGATCCACCGGCGCCGGGTCCATCTGGCGCACCTGCATTGCCTGGCGCACCAGCTCGGGCTGCTCGCGGACCAAATTGATGTCTAACAAGGTTGCACCTCCATCTGTTCAGATCAGTATGCCCCTCCGACCGTGCAGGACGAAGGGGCCGATTCGTGGTGCCACCTGCTTTCGCCATCCTGCTCGCCGCATTACCGGGCTGTAGAGCGAGGACGGCCTCTTTCGGCGTTAACGGGCTTACCCGGTCCCCTTACGGCTCGCCATTCGCTGCCCTTGCAGGGACGACTGTCCCGGGTATTTAACCTTGGACGCCGGAGTGGATTTCGGCGCCGTTTCCTGCCGCCTCGCACCCGCCGGCGGCTCTCTGGAGGGTTCGGCGCTTACTCGTCTCCGGACCGGTCTTTCCAGTATCCGCATTATACTTGCGGCCTTGATTCTGTCAAGCAGCCCGCATTCGGCAACATTATCATTTGACTTGACAGGGAAGCTGGCAGGTCTGCCGTTCGCGGCCGGCGATCTCGCCCTCAATTCGCCAGCCGCTCAGCCAGCTCGCCCAACCGTAGAACCGCCCGTTCGGCGCGCGCGTCCATATAAGCTGCGTTCAGCCGAATAAAATTTTTGTAGCGGGTGGTGGGCGAGAAAATGTATCCCGGCGCCAGGGTGATGCCCACCTTGAGCGCTTGGCGGTAGAGGATCAACGAATCCACCTTGCTGGGCAACTGCACCCACAAGACATGGCCGCCCAATGGGTTGGTCACGCGCGTCCCCTCAGGGAAATAGCGCGCCACCGCCTGCGCCATCTGCGCCACCTTGTCCGCATAAGCACGGCGCATGCGGCGCATATGGTGGTCATAACCGCCGCTGGCCAGGAATTGGGCGACAGCCAACTGCGGCAGCAACGAGGTGCACATATTCGTGGCCATCTTCAAGCGCTCCAGCTCGGCCTTGAACCGTCCGGGCGCCACCCAACCCACCCTCAGGCTGGGGGAGATGTCCTTCGAGAATGACGAGCACAGCACCACCAGGTCCTTGCGGTCATAAGCCTTGGCCACTTCCGGACGCTGCCCGCTAAAGAATAACTCACCGTAAATGTCGTCTTCAATCAGGGGGATCTCGCGCTCGGCCAGCATTTCCACCAGCTCGCGTTTGTTGGCAGATGGCATCAGGCTGCCCAACGGGTTGTTGAAGTTCGGCACGAACAGGCAGGCCTTGACCGGATGGTTGTCCAGGGCAAAACGCAGCGCTCCGAGGCTAAGACCAGTGCGGCTGTGGGTGGGGATTTCCAGGGTGCGCAAGCCCAGCGATTCGAGGATTTGCAGAATGCCAAAGTAGGTCGGCGATTCTACCGCCACCAGGTCGCCCGGGCGGCAGATGACCCTCAAGGCCAGGCTGATCGCCTCAGTGGCGCCTGAGGTAATGATCACGTCTTCCGGAGTGAGGGGGCAGCCGGAAAGGTAAGCGCGCTGAGCCACCTGGACGCGCAGCTCTTCCAGTCCTTTTGGCTCCCCGCACAGGTTCTGGGGGATCTGGTCGTTGCGGGCGATGGAAGCCAGGATGCGGTTCAGGCGTTTGATCGGCAACAAGTTCGGGTCGGGGATGGCTGCGCCGAACTGCACCAGGCGCTGATCCAGGCTGTCACGCATTACCCGCATCACCAGCTCGGCGATGTTGACCTGGCTGGGATCCGGCAGGGGATTGGATATCTCCGGCTCCGGGATGGTTGGACGCGGCGGAATGCGCACATAATAACCTGATTGCGGGCGGGCTTCGATCACACCGCGCGTTTCGAGCATCTGATAGGCGCGCAGCACCGTGGTAATGCTCAGATTCTTCTGCTGGCTGATCTGGCGCACCGATGGCACCCGCTCGCCGGGACGAAAAGTGCCCTGGCGCACCTGAAGAGCAATCTCCTCGGCCAGCCGTTCGTACAGCGGAACTTTATCGGCTGACAGCAGTCTTTCCATCGTCGCACACTCCACTCCATCGATACACTTTTACTTCAACTTCAGGTATACAGTTGTCGGATTCATAAACTGTATTGATAGAAGATTCGATTTCCTGCATCTGTTATTATACAGACAATTGGGTAGAATGAAAACAGGAAGTTGAATGATTCTGCCCTTTATCGGGCAAGAAATGGATGGCCGGTTCTGACCACCGGATGGATCATCGAAACCAGACGCACATATCGGCAAGCAAAGCGGAGACACACAGGCGCTGTTTCGATTATGGGTGAGAACGGGAGGTTGGCGATGGAAACGTTAGTTCGTGACGTCAAAAATATGGAGATCGGCTTGCTGGTCACCGGCAAACCGGTTGGCGAAGTGTATCTTCTACCCGGCACCGTGATGCGCCTCGAAGGCGACCGCCGCGGTACGCAAATTGCCTGTGCGGCCGGAACCCTGTGGATCACCCAGAGCGGCGACCAGCAGGATTACCTGCTGCAGCCGGGCGAGCGCTTTGTGATATCCCGCCGGGGTTTGGTCCTGGTGCAGGGTTTGCCGGAAGGCGAGGCTCACATCAGCCCGGCGGCGGGCTAGCGCGCCGCCGGCCCAGGAGCGAAAAGCCCGCCTCACACGATAAAATTGGATGCCCCGTGCAGCCCATCTTACGCTGGCGGGGCCACATAAACCACTATTCCGCTGGTCCACCCCGCCTTCGTGCGGGGTGGGGCTCTTTAACCCAAAACGGTCGTTGCGACGATCTTAAATGGACGTTCCATTTGCCATCTTCATTGAGAAATCAGTCACAATCACCGCCTTGACATTCAATATAGTTGTGATAAAGTATTAAGCAGCATAGCCCTAGCCAACACGAAGAATACGAATGGCTTTTCTGGTCGTTGGGCGTAGATAAAAACTGAATAGCAGCAAGGGCCGTATCAGAACCTGTTCCCCGCCCTTTGAAGCACCCGGCTGGCGATAGCGGCGCACACCCAATTGACGTAGTGCGCCTTTCATCTACCCATAGTTTGAGCGCGCTTGCCAAGGCGCAGAAAGGAGGATTGCGAACAACCTATCTGTACAGTCTTGCGGTTTCTCCAGGTAGTCTGTCTCATCGGTAACACCGAAAAATGACATCTATTCGATCTACTCGGAGGAAAAAGATGTACAAGAAAGCCCTGATGCTCGTTTCTTTCTTGATGCTGTTAAGCATCGTTCTTTCGGCCTGCGCTCCAGCGGCCACCCCAACACCCCAGACAATCGAAGTGACACGCATTGTGGCTGGCACCCCGCAGATCCAGCAGGTGATCATCACCGCCACGCCCCAGCCTCCCGAACAAAAGCTCGAAATCTTCCACTGGTGGACCGCGCCTGGTGAGCGTGAAGCTGCCGACGCCATGTTCAAGGCCTTCAAAGATAAATATCCCGATGTCAAGATCGTCGAGAACCCGGCGCCTGGCGGTGGCGGCGTAAACATGCGCGTCGTCCTCCAGGCACGCCTGACCGCCGGCCTGCCGCCGGATACCTTCCAGACTCTGGGCGGGGCCGAGCTGAAGAACTACGTCGACAGCAACGTCCTCAAACCGCTGGATGACCTCTGGAAGCAGCTCGACTATGCCAACAAGATCCCCGGACCCCTGGCCAAAGCAGTTACGATCAACGGGCATCCGTACGTTGTCCCGTTGAACATGCACATCCAGAACATCCTCTACTATAGCAAGAAGGTGTACGACGAGCTCAAATTGACGCCCCCCACCACCTTCGAGGAGCTGCTGGCCAACTGCGATGCGATCAAGAAGGCCCACCCCGATATGACCTGCTTGGCCCTGGGCTCGATGGAAAAGTGGGAGGATGCTTTCGTCTTCGACAGCATCCTGCTCCAGGAAGGCGGCGCCCAGCACTATGTGGACGTCTACAAGGGCAACGTGGACGTCACCACCGATGCAGCCTTCAAATCTGCCTTGACGAAATTCCAGAAACTGTATCCCTACATCAACGCCGATCACTCCAACCTGACCTGGGACCAGGCCACCGCCCTTCTCGGATCGGGCAAGGCGGCTATGACTCTCATGGGCACCTGGGCGATTGGCGCTCTGGTGAAGGGCTCTAACTGGCAGCCGGGCGTTGACTTCGGCGCAGTGACCTTCCCACAAAAACCCGAGCGCATCCTGCTCTTCCACCCGGATACGTACGGCTGCACCGTCAACGCGCCCGATCCGGACGTATGCCTCAAGTGGCTGGAAGTGGTCGCATCTCCTGAGCTGCAGGTGCCGACCGACGTCATTCAGGGCGGGTTGTTCGCTCGCACCGACATCGACCCCAAGCAATTCCCCGATCCCATTCGTCAGGAGCTGATGCAGTACGTACGCGACAACCCTGCCAAGCTGATCCTCGACCAGCATGGCAGCATCCTCCCGGCTACTGCCCAGCCCATCTACTGGGACATCATGGCGACCTTCCTCTCCAAGCCTAACGCCAACATCAACGATACCCTCAAGGCCGTCAACGACATGATGAAGACCTACGATGTGAAGACGGCCTCGGCCTGGTACCAGTGGCCGTGAGTCGTTAGTTTCCACCAGATTCTATAGGTAGGGATGTACATGGGTACATCCCTACCTACCTGCTGGTGATCTGCGTTCGTCTGTACGTCACTTGTTCATAATCATTTTTGGCAGCGCGCTCATTTCCTGACGGCGGCGGACATACCTAGCATCGCTTAGAAGGAAAAGGTGAGCGCACCCGGCGGCGAATGGGGGCGAGCATCCCATCCGGCGATTTTCATTAATAAACAAAGGATAGCCTGTGACAGCCCTTCGTGCGGTAAAACCCAGCCGGCGAAACCAGATGAGTTTCTCGGAAATTCTGGTCTTCATGGTTCCGATCGTTTTCTTCACCCTGGTTCTCTACGGCACATTGGCCTGGACGATTTACGTGTCTTTCGCGGATTGGAAGACGATCGCGCCCAATTACCAGTTCACCGGCTTCAAATGGTACGAGTTCCTCTTCAACCAGGCGCGCTTTTGGGTGGATGTGCAAAACAACCTGAAGTGGCTGATTTTGGGGGTCGTCCCGACCGTCATCATCGCCACCTTGCTGGCCTACCTGCTGGAGCTGGCCCCTTTCCCCGGGCTCGAATCCTACGTCCGGACACTGATCCTTTATCCGGTAGCGATGTCCTTCATCGTAACGGGCACGATCTGGTCGTGGATGTACCAGCCAGACCGCGGCGTATTCGCTACGTTGTTGCGCCTCGTTGGTCTGACCCCAAAGTTGACCTTTACCACAAATCCAGACACGGCCACCTACTGGCTGATTCTCATCTTTGTCTGGCAATACCTCGGATTTGCGGTCATTATCATCCAATCCTCACTGCGCACTTCTGAATTGTTGGAAATGGTCGAAGCGGCCACCGTGGATGGGGCTTCCAAGTTGCGCATCCTGGTGGACATCGTCGTGCCCAACATCCGCTCTGGCCTGCTGGTATTGGTATCGCTCTTGTTGATTTCCACTTTGAAAGTGTTCGACATCGTGTACATTGTCACCTTTGGTGGTCCAGGCATCTCCACCGATGTGCTCTCGCTCAACATGTGGATCACTTTCTTCCAACAGCACCTGGTCTCGGCCGGCGCAGCGATCGGGGTGATCATCTTTTTCCTGGCCTTCGTCCTGGTGATACCGTATACAATTTACGCGCTCAGGAATTGGTTTGAATGAAAAGCAAAAGCCTTTCTCTGAAAATCCTGGTCATCGCGGTGCTGGCAGCGCTCACCTTCGCCTATGTGTTGCCCATCTATGTGATGGCGATCACCTCGTTGAAATCCATCGACGAGATCAACAAGGGCAATTACCTGACGCCGAGCACCTCGCCTCACTTCGAAAACTACGCCGAAGTGCTCTTCGGAAGCGAACGTTTCCGCAGCCAGATGATCCTCCGACTGAGAAACTCGGTGATCATTTCCTTCTCAGTTACCCTGCTGGCGTCATTCTTCGGCGGACTGGGTGGCTATTACCTGGCGCGCAACCGCGGCCGCTTTGCACGCATCCTATTCGTGCTGGTCGGCATCGCCCTCTACCTCCCCTACCAGGCGGTCATCATCCCACTGGTCACCATGATGGCTGCCACGCGCCTGGCGTTGACCCATTGGGGCATGATCATCAGTTATCTGATTTTGAATATGCCGCTGGCCTCGGTTTTGTTGGGGACGTTTTTCCTCTCGGTACCGCGTGAGCTGGAAGAAGCCGCCGAAGTGGACGGGGCTTCTAAAGTGCAGACCTTTTTCCAGATCGTCGTGCCCATCTCGCTTCCGGCCTACGCCTCGGTTGCCATCATCATTTTCACCCAGGTTTGGAATGAATTTTTCCTCGCTCTCTCCCTTTCCGCGCCGCAGACGCAGACAGTCCAGGTGGTCATGGCAGAGGCTAAAGGCACCACCCTGGTGTTGTATAACCTGCAGATGGCGGCTGCCCTGATCACCGTGGCCATACCGCTGCTCTTCTTCCTGTTCTTAGGGCGCTATTTCGTGCGCGGCATTCTGGCCGGCGCTTTAAAAGGTTAGTACAAAATCATCCTTGACAAGGATCTTCTTATTATGCTAAACTGACACCATTGGTCAAATTAGTGAAAAGGATGCACGTGAGCATGTACATTTCTGCCAACATCAACACTGTGTGCTGCCGGATGACCGCCGTTTGCGGTGGCGTCGGCATGCCTTCTCGGAGTGCGCCTGTTCACCGTTGAGATAATGAATTAGTCTTTTACTGGCCACGGGAGCACTCCACTCCCGTGGTCGATTGCGTTAATACCACGAAAGACCACGGGGCGAGTTCCGTGGCCTTTTTCATTAATCCGATTTTTATGGGAGTTGCGCAATGTCTGAAGCGATCGTAGTCAACCAGGTTTACAAACGATTTGGCAAGCCGGCCGAACCTTTCTGGAAACGCATCCTCAGGCGCGCTGATGGCGCGCAAAGCAATGACGGTAAAAGCGGTTCGGACGGTCATCAAGGCGCGGCGCGCCAGGACAGCCCGGGCAGCAACGGACATACGGAGAAACCCTTCATCGTGGCCGTGGATCACGTCAGCTTCACCGTCCACCAGGGAGAAATCTTCGGCGTGCTCGGACCCAACGGCGGCGGCAAATCGACCCTGATCCGCCTGATCTCAACCCTGTTGCTTCCGGACGAGGGTGAGGTGCGTGTGTTTGGTTACGACGTGGTGCGCCAACCCATGCAGGTGCAGCGTCTGGTCAATCGCGTGAGCGTTGAGGCGTCCTTTTTTAAGAAGCTCAGCCCGATGGAGAATCTTCTGTACGGCGCCCGGCTGTACGGGCTGACCAGCCGGGAGACCCGCGCGCAGGTGATTGCCATCCTCACCCGCCTTGGCCTGGATCAGCGCTCCATCTTCCATCCCATGGAGGAAATGTCGCGCGGCATGCAGCAAAAGGTGGCCATCGCGCGAGCGCTGCTTTCCCGGCCGCGCCTGCTGCTGTTGGACGAGCCGACCACCGGGCTGGACCCGCGCTCGAAGCGCGAGGTGCAGTCCGTGGTGGAGGAGATGCGCGAGCGCAACGGCACCACCATCCTGTTAACCACCCATGACATGGTCGAAGCCGAAAAACTGTGCGATCGGGTGGCCATCATGGACGGCGGGCGCATCGTCGCCCTCGATCATCCGCAAGAACTTAAACGGCGGATACAGCCCCGCGAGGGGCGCGCAAACACCCTCGAGGACGTGTTCCTCGAGCTGACCGGCAAACAACTGGTCAACCTGGACGAAATAGAAGTTGAGGACTGAACAATGTCGGCAATGCTTTACCAGTTACGGGCTTCATACGCCTTTGTCGAGCGCAACCTGAACCTGATCAAGCGGTATTGGTCGTGGGAGATGGTCTGGATGGTGTATTCCATCGCCGAGAGCCTCTCGGTCAGCTTCATCGGCCTTGGCATGGAACGCATCGGCGGGACTTCCAGCGCTACGGGCAGCTATCTGGTGTTCTACCTGTTGATCGGCACCCTGGTGTGGCGCTTCCTGTCCACGATCTTTTACTGGATTACCAACCTGATCGGCATCGAACGCTGGGAGGGCACCATCGAGTACACCCTGATGGCGCCTGTCCGCCGCGTCACCCATATGACCGGCCAGACCATCTTCGCCGTCAGCTACGCGATCTTCTTCACCGGCGTGATCCTGGCCTTCACGACCCTGATCTTTCACCTGGATCTCAGTCGGGCCAACCTGCTGGGCGGCACGCTTATGTTGATGGCTGGCAGCTTCTCCTTCATCGGGATCAGCATCATGGCCTCGGTGCTCCCGCTGCTCTTCCCCGAGCGCGGTGAGCAGATGACCCATGTGTTCATCGCCTTGCTGCTGCTCATCTCGGGCGTGTACTACCCAGTGGACGTGCTGCCCGGCCTCCTGCAGAAGCTGGCAGTGGTCAGCCCGGCCACCTACGTGCTCACCGGTGTGCGCCGCTCCCTGCTGGAAGGTCTGCCCATCGCGGACCTGTGGCCATACATCTGGCCTGTGCTGTTGATGGGAGCTGCTTTGATCCCGGCCGGGCTGTGGGTCTTCGGCCTGGCCGAGCGCTATGCCAAGCGCACCGGCAAGCTGCATCGCAATGGATGATCTGCCGTCTTGAAAATTACCTTGTTGAAAGAGACCATTACGTCGAGAATTTCGGAGGACCATGACATGGCCAGCCCCAATCTGACCCATATCTCTGCAAGCCTGACCGGGTACACCTGGCGAGCGGCGCGCCGCACAGACGCACAGGCCATCTACCAGCTCTACGCCGCTGCCGACCTGGCTGATCACACCTGGTGGGCAGGCACGCTGGAAGAGGTACACAACGACTTCGATTCCCCTCGGTCTGATCCACAGAGGGGCACGCTGGTGGCTGTCGCGCCAGACGGCAGCCTGGCGACGGTGGGATGGATCTTCATCAACCCCGAGGGCAGCCAGGAGCTGCGGGCTTTCCTGTGGGGGCAGGTACACCCCAAGCACCGCATGCGCGGCCTGGGCGACCGCCTGCTTCACTGGCAAGAGCAGCGCGCCGCGCGCCTTCTGGCTGACTTCGCGGATGGCCGTCCGCGTAAGCTGCGCGCGGTAGCCCTTTCAACCCAGGAGGACCGCAACCGCTTGCTGCAGCGTCACGGCTTTGAGGCCGTGCGTAACTTCTACCGTATGCGCCGCGACCTGCGCCTGCCGCTCCCCGAGAAACCCCTCCCGCCCGGCGTTCGCATAGTTCGCTGGTCGCCCGAGCTGGACGAAGCCGCCCGTCAGGCCTCCAACGAAGCCTTTCAGGACCATTGGGGTTCTGAACCTTCCACGGCGGAAGATTGGAAACTGCATTTCGCCGCCTCCAGGGAATTCCGTCCGGACATCACTGCCCTCGCGCTGGCCGGAGACCGGGTGGTGGGCGTGTGCCTGTGCACGGTGCGCGCCGAGGACAACGCGCGCCAGGGCATCAACGAAGGCTGGGTGAATATACTGGCTGTGGTGCGCGCGTGGCGCGGCAAAGGCCTTGCCTCAGCCCTGTTGATGACCAGCATGGAGGGCTTCCGGGCTGCTGGCCTGGAAACAGTTGGATTAGGTGTGGATGCCGAAAATTTGACCGGCGCTTTACGCCTCTATGAATCCATGGGGTTTCGAGCCGTGCAGCGCACCATCACGTACTTCAAGGATGCCTCGTAAGCCTAGACCAATCGACCACCTGCTCATGCGCCTTCTGTCTCTCCCATGCTTGTGAGATAGAAGGCGCTTTTTCATGTCGCGATCTATGATACAATCCTCTGCCAACCTGCGGATCAATCATGCTGCCTGAACACGCCTCGCTCACCGTCAAGCTGCCCTTTATCCTGGGCGTCATCGCGGATACGCACGTGCCTGACCGCGCTCCACGCCTGCACCCCAAGGCCGTAGAGACCTTCCAGCAAGCGGGCGTCACCGCCATCCTCCACGCTGGGGACATCTGCGTGCCCGCCGTCCTGGAGGAGCTGGAGCATGTCGCCCCGGTCTTTGCCGTACGCGGCAACCGCGACTGGCTGCTGCCGGATCTGCCCCAGGCGCTCGACCTGCAGGCAGGAGACCTTGAAATTGGCCTTACCCACGGCCACGGCGGGTGGAGCCGCTACCTGATCGATAAGCTGCAGTACCTCCTCCACGGCTACCACCTCGAGCGCTACGTCTCTTCGCTCCAGGAATTATTCCCCAACGCCGGGATCGTGGTTTTTGGCCACACCCACCGGCCCGTCTGCGAATGGGTGGACGGCAGGCTTTTTTTCAATCCGGGCTCGGCGGGCGCGGCCAACGAACCTGCCCGCACGCAGCGCAGTGTTGGCCTGATCCACGTGGATGGGAGCGGGAAAATAAAGGGGGAATGGATACCTTTGGATTCTGTGTAAACCGGTGGGCTTATGGCAGCGTGAACCTCAACAGACGGCTGTACTGGCCATCGCTTACCCACACCCGACCCTGCTGATCCACGGCGATACCCGAAGCAATACCAAAACCGCTTTGCGTCTGACCCGGCTCGCCCCACGCACGGATGAACGTGCCTTTGTCATCGAACTCGAGCACCCGCGCCGCCTCGGGGTCGGTTACGAAGACATGGTCTTGCGCATCCACCGCGATGAAGGGTTTGTTCTCCAGAGACTGGCCAAACCAGCCGCTGATGTCCCATGAGGTCAGCGGAGTGAATTTGGTGCCGCTCGCGTCCGGCGCAAAGACCTGCACCCGCTGGTTCCAGGTATCGGCAACGTACACGTTCCCAAACGAATCAAAGGCGATTCCCACAGGCTCGTCAAGCTGGCCAGGCTGTGAGCCTCCGCCGCCGAACTGGCCGATGTAGTTCCCGTCTGCATCAAAGATCACCACCCGCTTATTGCCGGTGTCGTCGACGAAGACGTCACCCTTCGCATTGACGGCAATGCCGCGCGGTCCCCAGAAAGCGGTTGGCGCCTCAGCCGTTCCAAAATAACCCCACATTTTAATGAATTTGCCATCGGCGCTGAACTTCTGTATGCGGTTGTTCCAGGTGTCGGCCACATAGACAGAGCCGTCCGGCCCAACCGCCACGTCCCAGGGCTCATTGAAAGTGCCGCCCGGCGCCGGCCCCTTCGATACATCGGCGAAGCTGCCCCATTCCTGAATTACCTTGCCGTCCGCGCTCAGGTGAACAATGCGGTTGTTCTTCGAATCGGCCACATACAGGCTGCCATCCGGAGCTACGGCGATGCCCCGCGGCGAATTGAACTGCCCGCTGCCCGTGCCCGGTGCGCCTACCACCAGATCGGCAGTCAGATTGATCGTGCCCTTCTCGTAGGGATCGGTGATGGCCTGCGCTGCGCTCGGCCCGACGCCGTAGTTCCACATCTTGGCCACAATGTCTTTGCGGATGTACATGCGCATATGATCGGACGGCTGCCAGGTCGTCAGGGTCAGCGAATTGATGTTGTTGACCTTGGCGTAATTGCTGTAATCGGCGTTGAACCAGATCTGCCAAACCGCATTGCGCTCGCCCGGATTGGTGATGGCGTAAAAGATGCGGCTCCAGTTCAGATTGAAATAATCCTGCATAGGCCACCACAGGCGCGTGTAATCGAACTCGTCGTATGCGTTGCCGACAATGGCTGCGATCTTGCCGTAATTCTCCTCGCCAACCAGGATAATGGGGTCGTTGCGCAGCTCGCGGGTTGGGTTGTCCGCGTAATAAACCTTGTTGGGGAAATTGCGGAAATACCACCAGAAAGGATACAGGGTGTTGTTGTCATAAGCCACGGCGATATCCAATCCGCCGGTAGTGCGCTGGGAAATCTCCTCCACCTGTGCCAGGACGTCCTTCGGCCCCCGCGCCGCGTGGGCATAGACGAGGAACTCCTTGGCTGTATCATAATTTATGAAAGAAGCCCTGATAGCCGTCCGTGCGGTGAGCACAGCCAGGATGACGAAGAAAGTCAGCGCGAACAGCCGCCTGGCCATGCCGAGCGGGTAATCCTTGAGCAGTCTCACCAGACCGTAGCTGGTCAATGCAAGCACTACCACGGATGTGAAGAACGTGCTGGTGGCTTGAAGCTGGTTAAGCTCGTTGCCGGAAAAGGGAGGATTGGGTCCGAGCAGAGATGCCAGCGTGCCCGCCAGACTGGTGAAAAACACCGGCAGCAGCAGGATCACCAACCAGCCGCGACGCGCGCGCAGCTCGCCCCATTCGATGCGCTCGATCAGCGTGCCAAGGCCCCAGCCGGCCAGAAGCAGCAGCGGGATGGCAATGTGAACTGTCAACCAGGGCATCTTCTCGCCGGCCACGCTGAAAGAGACCAGGCTGGCAATCGACCAGAAGACCAGCAGGGCAAAGACAGGCGTCGGCTCTAAAGGCGGCGGCTCAGGCCTTTCTGCGGCCGGGGCTTCTTCCTCGATCTCGGTCTCATCGGCCGGTTTCTCGGCAGCCGGTATCATCGCCTCGGGAGGGTCGCCCGGGTCCGCTTGCGCCCATGAAGGTCCGGCAGAGGCGTCCTGTAAGGCCAGTGCGGCCTGAGCCGGATTGGTGAGTTTTTTGCGCCAGCCGTAATAGATCGCCAGCAGCGTGCCAGTGGCTCCCAGGAATTCGTACATGGGAATCTGGATGAGAGCAAAATAATATAACGGCTGGCTGCCGCGATTGACCGACTGCTGAGAGAGCCAATACCCCAAAGAGCCCACCATACCGGTGAAGAAACCCATCCCGTTGGTAAAAAACGTGGTGTAGAAAACGGTGAAGACCGCATAAAAAATAGCCGCGTTGCTCAGCCAGAAACTGCCCTGCCAGAACCAGCCGACCGCTATGGCAACGGCCGCCAGCACGCCCAAGATTACTCCCGTGATCAAGATACCGCTGGGGCTATAATCCAGCGGGTTACGGCCAATCATCTTGACCGGCAGCGCCGCCAGCAGGGGTAGTATCATGGTGCCCAACAGGATGAGTAAATCCAGCGAACGCTCACGGTGCAGCTCTGCCAGGCCGACGCCGCGCACCAAAAAATAAACCGCCGCAATCAGCGTCGCCACCCCTATGGCAAGCAACAACAGCGGAAGCAACTGCTGTTCACCGGCCACACCCACCGCTCCGCCGGGAGTTGCCGGCGTGACTACCGCATTCGGGCCGGAGACGGCCCCGGCGGGCGCATGCTTGAACAGCGACAACCCCAGGCCGCCCCCCACCAGCAGCACGGCGGCGATCAGCGCCAGGATGAACGGCCGCAGAAACGCCGGGTTAGACCAGGTCCGCCGGGTGATGCGCTCCAGGAAGAGGAAGCCTAAAAAGAGCAGCATTTCCGCCGCATAAATATAGGCTGTTTCTTTCGCAATGAAGTGCAGCACCCAGGCCACCGTAGAGAGGTACAGGAAGCGCTTCTGGCCTTTTTCCAGGTAGGCCAGGGTGGCGTACAGCATTAAAGGAGCGAAGAATTCGATGAACGGCTCGTTGCGCGTATAGCGCCCGTAAAACATCATGTAAGGCGAAATCAGGAAAAGCAGGCCGGCCACCAGCGCCCCGGTGCGCCCCAAATAGCGGCGAAAAGCGAACAGGACGAAAGCTACCGCCACGACGCTCAACAGGGCCGCCGGCACGCGGGCGGTGAAATCGTTGTCACCAAACATAAAAAAGGTCAGGGCAATCAGATGGAACTGCAGCGGACCATGGGTGATGGGGTCATGGCGGTAGCCCTGCCCTTGATACAGCTCCCACGAAGGCACCACGTGGTTGGTTTCGTCGTGACTCATCACCCTCGCCCCCAGCATGTAAAAGCGGCTGAAAACAGCCAGGACGAGGATCACGACGATGATGAGCGTTTCTACATTGAACCGGGGTATCAGTGAGGTGATTGACCGGTCAAGCCATGAAGGATGTTCGTTTCCGCTTGCCATAGGGTGTATTGACAGGAACCTCAAAAGTGATCGGGCTTCAGACGTTGCGGCGTCTGTGCCGCCGGCCATAATAACATAGCCTGACTATACTGTAAACCGGGCAACTTGACAAGACAAATTGTGACTGACTGAACCATTGGGCATAAAATAAGGTAGAATGGAAATCGTCCGCTCGGTATCCATTCATGTCTCGATCCGTGTTACGCTCCATTTTTCTGGTCATGGTTTTGGTTGCGGCCGGGTGCAGCCTGCCCGCCCTGAACCCCACCCTTCCTTCCCCTGACCTGACCCTGGCGTACGAGACGCTCGACGCCGCTCTCACTGCCGCTGCCGCCACAACCATACCGACCTCCTCTCTCACCACGGCGACCCTTACGCCCAATCCTTCTCCGTTTTATTCTCCATCACCCAGTTCGACGGCCACGGCCGAGGCGACTCCACTGGCAACCGATTCGCCGGCGGTACCGTGCAACCGCGCTGCGCCCGGTACTCCTACCATCGATATCACCATCCCCGACGATACCACCCTGCAGCCCGGCCAGGTTTTCTCAAAGACCTGGAGGCTGCGCAATGTGGGCAACTGCACCTGGACGCGCGACTATTCGGTGGTCTGGTTTTCGGGCGACCCGCTCAGCGCCCCGCGCTCCATCCATCTGCCGGAAGAAGTTAAACCCGGCGGAAGCGTGGACATCACCCTGGATATGGTCGCCCCCCAAAGAGCGGGCACTTATTACAGCAACTGGAAGCTGAGCGATGCGCAGGGCAATTTATTCGGCATCGGACCCACTGGCGGCTCGCCGTTTTGGGCCAAAATCCTGGTCTTACCAACCAATACCTCGACGCCACAGCCCAGCCCAACCCCAACCTCCACGCCGGAGGTACGCGTCACTGGCCTGGCCAACCTGACCCCGGGCGACACGCTCGATCTGGACAGCAATCAGCTCCGACAGGGCGAGGATGATGACCTGGCCTACAATCTGAGCGCGGATAACAAGCACATGCTGGTACCGATCCACGGAGCCAGCCTGGGGGTCTTCGGTTTCAACCTGCCCGATTACCACGCTTGCCTGGACGCGAGCCTGGTCAATGAATCGCTCGTGATCAACGGGATGGCGGTGGGCACCTATTTCTGTTACCATACCGGCCAGGGGTTGCCGGGTTGGGCGCGCCTGGTGTTCCTCAACTACCAGGATAAAGCGCTCACTCTAGAGATCCTCACCTGGGTCGCTCCTTGAACCGATCTATGGGCACACTGTATCTGGTCGCGACGCCAATCGGCAACCTGGAGGACATCTCCGCGCGGGCGCTGAACGTGCTGCGCCAGGTAAATCTGATCGCCGCCGAGGACACGCGCCAGACGCGCAAACTGCTCGAGCATTACGGCATCACCACCCCCTCCACCAGCTATTATGAGCATAACAAGCTGACCAAACTGGAAGTCGTGCTCGAAGCGCTGTCTCGCGGCTCGGTAGCCTTGGTCTCGGATGCAGGCACGCCCGGGCTGAACGACCCGGGCTACGAGCTGGTGAAGGCCGCTTTGGACGCGGGACACACCGTCAGCGCGATTCCCGGTCCATCCGCGCCCATCGCCGCCCTGGTGGCCTCCGGCCTGCCCACCGACGCGTTCCTCTATCTTGGCTACCTTCCTCGCCGCGCGACTGCCCGCCGACGCCGGCTGGAAGAAGTCGCCGACCTCCCTTATACTTTGATCTTTTTGGAAGCGCCGCATCGCCTTTCTGACGCCCTGGCCGATCTCGAATCCATCCTTGGCGACCGGCCCATCGCTGTAGCCCGTGAGCTGACCAAGCTGCACGAGGAGATATTTCGCGGCACGATCGGCTCTGCGCGCGCGCATTTCGCCCAGACGCCCCCACGCGGGGAGTTCACCCTGGTAGTAGCCGGACGCCCTTCCCAGGCTGAACGTTGGAGCGCGGAGCGCGTGCACGCCGCCATCGAGCGCGAACTGGCCGAAGGCGCTTCGCCGGCCGCGCTGGCCGGCCGCCTGGCGGAGGCCAGCGGCTGGTCGCGTCGCGAGCTGTACCGCCTGATCCTGGAACACCGGCGCACAAACCGAGAAATAGAACAGCATTCGCGCACATTCTAAGCGCATACTACTTTCCACGGAGTTTGCAATGAACCTCGATGATTTAGACGCATTTCGCAATACAGATCCCAGCAATATGCTCGATCACATCGATCGCCTTCCCGATCAGCTCCAGGCCGCCTGGGAGCTTGGCCAGCGTCTGCCGCTGCCGAAGCAGGAGCGCATCGAGCGCGTGCTTGTAGCTGGCATGGGCGGCTCAGCCATCGGCGCCGATCTGGTGGCCGCCTACGCCGCACCGCTTTGCCCGGTGCCCATCGCTGTCCATCGCGACTACGATTTGCCTGCCTGGGCGAAGGGGCCGCAAACCCTGGTGGTTGCTTCTTCGCACTCCGGCAACACCGAGGAAACCTTGTCCAGTTTTGAGCGCGCCCGCCAGAGCGGATGCAGTGTGGTGGCGGTGTGCACCGGCGGCCGATTGAAAGAGCTGGCCGATCAGGCGCGCATCCCGGCGTGGGTCTTCGAGCACCCAGGGCAGCCGCGCGCAGCGGTCGGCTTTTCGTTCGGCTTGCTCCTGGCGCTGCTCGCCCGGCTGAACCTCATCCCCGACCAAGGGCGCGGGGTTGACGCGGCTGTGGCGGCCATGCGGCGTCAGCAGGAAAACCTGCGCGCGGAAGTGCCGGTGGTCCGCAACCCTGCCAAACGCATGGCCGGACAGCTCTATGGACGCTGGGTGGCCGTATTGGGCTCCGATTATCTGGCGCCAGTAGCCCGGCGCTGGAAGGGGCAGATCAACGAGCTGGCAAAAGCCTGGGCCCAATTCGAATTCTTACCCGAGGCCGACCATAACACCCTGGCCGGCGTCATCAACCCCGAGGAAGCACTCAGCCGCATCATGGCCCTCTTCCTCCGCGCGCCTTCCGACCACCCGCGCAACCATCTGCGCTCAGACCTTACGCGCAAGGGCTTCATGCTGCAGGGCATCAATACCGATTTCTACGACGCAAGCGGCGACTCGCCGCTGGAGCACATCTGGACTGCTTTGCACTTCGGCGACTATGTCGCCTATTACCTGGCAATGGCTTACGGAGTCGATCCGACCCCGGTGGCCGCCATCGAGGGTCTGAAAGCGGAAATGAAGTCCTGAGGGGGCAGATCGAAGCATCGGCGGTTTCGTGTCAATACTCCGAAACCGCCGATGCTACCGTTTTCTTCGGATCAATCTGGGGATATTTCTAATCCATTGGCGCGCTGGCATGGAACGCAGCCGCCTGGCGCCGGCGATCTTCCTTGCCGCGAACGAATGAGATGGCCGCCGCGATCAGGCACAGCGTGAACGAAAGCACGAAAGCGCTGTGCATTCCCACGATGAAAGACTGCATGATCTGCGAACCGAGGGTAACGTTCGTGCCGACAAACAATTGGAACATGACTTGCTTCGGCAGGCTGGCGGCTGCTACGGCCAGCGATAGGGCGAAACTGGTCACCATGCCCGTCTGGCGCATGGTGGCGAGGGCAGCCGAGGCCACACCCAACCGGTTGATCGGTGCAGCGTTCATCGCCGCCGACGTGTTCGGCGAATAGAACAGGCCGCCGCCCAACCCCATTAAAGCCAGCTCTGCCGCCATGATCGGATAAGGCGTGGTGGCTGAGATGCGGGTAAAAAGGATCAGCGCCACAGCCTGGATCAGCAGACCTACCGTGGCCGGAATGCGTGCACCGATCCGGTCCGCCAGGATGCCGCTGAGCGGCGCTATCACCGAGCTGACGATCGGCAGGGGGATCAACAGCAGCGCAGCGGTGAGCGGGTCGTATCCGCGCACTCCCTGTAGATAGAACACGATCAAAAAGTTGACCGAGAAGAGCGCCAGACCCTGCATCATGGCTGCCAGCGCAGAGAAAGTGTATACCCGTTCTTTAAACAGTGAGAAATCGAGCACCGGACTGGGGGCGCGTTGTTCCCATATGACAAAGACTACCAGCATCATCAGGAACAGGCCAAACAGGCTTAGAATGGGCCATGATGTCCAGCTATATTGAATGCCGGCCGTCAAAGCGAGCAATAGGGCGGTTAGACCGACACTGAAGCTCAAGGCGCCGATCGGGTCGAAATTCTCCCCTTTGCCTCGTACAGATACCTCTTTCAAGGACAAATAACCCCACAGTGCGCCGGCTAGACCGATGGGCACATTGATGAAGAAAATCCATCGCCAGTTGCCGGCGGTGAGAATCAATCCACCCAGCACCGGCCCGATGACGCCTCCCACTGCCCAGGTGATGGCGTTAATGCCCAGCGCACGTCCGCGCTCATCCGCCGGGAATACTTCGGTGATCAGCGCCACACTGTTCACCACCATCATCGCCGCGCCTGCTCCCTGCACCAGGCGGAATAGTATCAACTGGTTGGCGTTGACTGAAAAGCCGCACAGGGCCGAACCAATGGTGAAGATCAAGAAACCAAGGTTGTACATGCGCACCCGGCCGAGAAGATCGGCCGCCCGCCCGAAAGTCAGCAGAAAGATGCTGCTCATCAGAATGTAGGCCATGATCACCCAGATCATTGAGACCAGGTCGGCGTGCAGAGAAACCATCATATCCGGCAGGCCCAGGATAACGATGGTGCTGTCGATGGCGGCCATCAGCGCGCCGATGGTCGTCACGCTCAGGACGATCCATTTGTATTCGATGTGACGCTTGACGAGCACATGCGCCTTTGTTTCGATTTCTTCACGTTCCATAAAAATTCACCTCGATTACGATTTGGACGTACTCCTTAATTTACTCGGTTTTTTTGAATGATGAATGACCTCAGGCGGTCATCCACGATTATCCGGTTGCACCGACCGGCATCTTTAAACCCGGATGGAACCACCCGGGGTTTCCAAATCCGGTATTCTATCAAATGCTCAGGGTTACATTGCACCGAAACCATTCCGCCAGAATGTAACCCCTCCATCCCTGTCATCCACCGTGTCGATCGTATCGCATGCCCCCCGAATCGTAAATCGTTGGATGGAGCTCCACCAATCAGAAGCTATCTTACCACTATTGTCTGAAAATATCTTTATCTTTATATTTTCTTTACCTTAAAATAACCTTATAAAATATTAAACTGGTTGCCCATTGGGGTGTTGATGGATTTCCCGCAACGTGAGGCGGTACGCTTTGGCAGGATCGACCAAGAATCCTCCCACGAAACTGGTATAATTTACCCGCCGCAGGATGATGTCTTGGTCCGGCGGCCAGTGGAGAGGTAGCGTAGTCTGGCCTAACGCGCACGCCTGGAGAGCGTGTTTACCGCAAGGTAACGCGGGTTCGAATCCCGCCCTCTCCGCCAGATGGAAAAAACGGGGAAGGATCATTTTCCATGCAATCCCCGTTTTTTCGTGAATAAAGGTGACGTGAAAACCGATTTTTATCAAAACAGGATTGATAACTTCTCACTTTTATGGTATTCTGTGCAAACTTGAATTACAACGATCGTGTTTAAAGCCCTGCTTTCCTGAACCCGGACAGGCGGAGCACTCAGTCTGTCTAATGAATAATCTTCTGGGGTCTCAAAGGTGCGCCTCGCAAATTGACCCGGCGGCCAGGGACCCATTTTTGTTATGTCTGCGCAAATCGATGCGATGACCAAATCCGGTAATACGCACTGCCTGCAGAGAATCCGCCTTCAGCCCGCCCTGCAGCAAGGAGAACAGACGCCGTATGCAATGGGTGCGTGACTACAAGCCGGATCCGCTGCGCAATGGTCGCTACCGCCTGGCGCTGGCGATTACCCTGGGAGGGAACCTCCTCCTGGCCGCCGGCAAGGCCGCCGCGGCTTACTTTTCCGGCAGTGTGGCGGTCTTCGCCGATGCGGCCAATTCGGCTTCCGATGTGCTCTATTCACTGCTCATGGTGCTGGGTCTATGGATGGCTCAGCGCCCGCCCGATCTCAGCCACCCGCAGGGCCACGCCCGTTTCGAGCCGCTGGTGGGCCTGGTCGTGGCTGCCTCCATGGCCTACGCCGGCTTCGAGGCTGCGCGACAGTCCATCCTGCGTTTGATAAGCGGCGGCGTAGCTATCCCCATCGGCCTCCCCCTGATCGTGCTGCTGTCCAGCGCTGGGATCAAATTCGGTATGTTCCTGGCGATCCGCAGCCTGGCAGAGCAGGTTGGCAGCCCCGCCCTGCGCATCACGGCGCGCGACAACCTGTCCGATGTGCTCACCTCCACTGCGGCCCTGGTCGGTGTGGTGGGATCCAACTACCTCTCCCCCTTGCTCGACCCTGCAGCAGGCATCCTTGTGGCCTTGTGGATCTTCCGCCTGGTGTTCAGCGCCGGCCGCGAGAACCTGGGCTACCTGACGGGAGCCGGCGCATCGGCAGAGCTGCGTGAGCGCATTGCCGCGCTGGCCGCCTCTGTGCCGGGCGTATCCGAGGTGCACCATACCATGGCCGAATACGTCGGCCCCAAGCTGGTAATCGATATGCACATCAATGTGGACGGCAGCCTGCCCCTCGAGCGGGCTCACGAAATTGCCGAGCAGGTCGCCGCCCGGGTGGGCGAGCTTCCCGATGTCGATCGGGTGTACGTGCATGTCGAACCCAATGGGGTCTATTAGACCCGCCATTAACCCCATTCACCAACGATCTGGGAAACTAATCTTCGGCGAGAAGGAAACCGCCCGCGCGCCTGGGCGCAGTTTAATGCCGCCCGGCCGCCCAAACCAATGTGGCTTGTACCCAACGCCGCCCACGGCGGTTACACCCAGGCAGATGCCCGGGAGCACCCCTCGCGCGTAGTTGAATTTTTCCAGTCCATGCTGATACAGCCGTGAGGCACGGCAGCGTGCACTTTCAGGCTGAGTAGATCACCCGCTCGAGCAGGAAGCGCTCAATCTGCCGGTAGAAGTCGGCGATGGTTTCCGGCTTGCGCCAGCCGTGCCCCTCGCCGGTATAAACCTTGTACAAATGCGGTACTCCGCGCTCGCGCAAATTGCGCGCAATGGCTTCCGATTGCTCGGGCGGCACCACTCTGTCCTCGCTGCCCTGAAAGATTGCCAAAGCGTCCTGAATGCGGTCGGCGAAGTAGACTGGCGACCAATCGTGGTAACGTTGAGCCGCTCCCGGCAGCACCCCTACCAGCCGGTCATTGATGTGCTCTTCGAATTTGTGCGTATCCAGGCTCAAGCCCATCAGACTGCTGACGCCGTAGTATTCCACGCCCGCTTTGAACAAGCCGGGATGACGGATCAGGCAGTTCAGCGCGGTGAAACCGCCCGCACTGCCGCCCATGACCACCAGCCGCTTGGGATCAGCCAGTCCGCGCTCCACCAGAGCGCCTGCGCCTGCAACCGTATCCATCACATCCAGATTGCCCCACTGCTCGCGCAAAGCCAGTCGGTAAGAGCGCCCGTAACCGGTGCTGCCGCGGTAGTTGACCGCCAGAAAAGCGTATCCGCGCGTGGTGAAAAAGACAGCCTCGGGTGAATAACGGCTGGTAAACTGACTGGTCGGGCCGCCGTGGACGTACACCACGGCTGGCGGCAGACCTTCGGAATAGAACCGCGCGCTGGCCGGGGGGTAGTACAGCCCGTGCACCATTGCGCCATCCGGCGCCTGCCAGTCGATCGCCTGGGGGGTCGACAGCTCCAGCGGGTCGACCGTCTCAGGGTCGCTGTAACGCTCGGTGTGCAGTTGCCCGCCTTCCCACACCGCGATCCGGGTGGGGATGCCCGGGGCGGAAGCCAGGAAGGCCAGCCGCTCACCCCCTGTTGACACACTGAGCTGGTCTAGCCAGGTGTACGGAGCGGTGGCAAGCTGTTGGATCTTGCCATTGCTGACCTCGGCGCCCCACAGGGTGAAAAATCCAGCGTCGTTGCGGATAAAGTAGATGCGCTTCCCGTCGCGGCTCCAACCATAGACGCGCTTGCCCTGCACCCAGGCGGGCGGCAGCAGCACAGCCCCAGCCAGGGTGTGGGTGGCGCCGTCCACGAGATGATACAACGCCAGGCGGTCGAGCTCCCCGTCGCCGATGATATAGCTCAGCCAGCGACCGTCCGGCGAGAAAGCTGGCTGGAAAACGGGTGTGTCTTCGCCGCCGTCCACGTGGATCACGCGCTCGGCGCGCGGCGGATCGCCGTCCAGGCCGGCCAGCATTAAACGCCCGCCGTCCCACGGCATGTTGGGGTGATCGTACTCCACCCAGGCGACCATGCTGCCATTCGGACTCCAGCACGGCTGCATGTAGAAATCGGCGCCGCGCGCCACCTGCGCCGGCCACGCCCCTCCGTCCGTGGGTGCAATCGCCAGCGAATCCTGCCCATCCACGCTGTGCACGTAGAGCACCCAACGCCCATCGGGCGAGATCGCTGGAGAGGCCGATTTGCCAAAGCCAGGGGTGATCGGCTGCGGCTGGCCATAATCGAGCGGCCGCCGGTACAGGCGGCCATCACCGGCCGCGAAGACGGCCAGGCCATCGTGCACGGTGAATTCGCCCCCGCCGTAAAAGAGGCCGCCGTGGACGGAGATGTCGCCGCTTAGATCGCGCGGCGCTCCCCCCTCCGCCTTGCCTACCAGCACACCTTTCTCGCCACGTTCCTCGGCCCACACCAGGTTCCTCCCGCCGCTGTCCCATTGCACGTCATTCAGGCGGAGCTGGAGCGCCAGACTCTCGGGACGGATCGGGCTGGACCACAGACCGAAAGGCTTCGGGGTTTTTGCTGCAGTGGACATGCTGCACCTGGCCTTACCCAAGCTGGAGATGAGGGGCAAAGCGTGCGACAATGCGCTCTTTTGGTTGGTAGCCCGTAAAGCGGTCGACCTCGCGCCCGTCGATGAATAGGATCACTGTGGGCACCCCAAAGATGTTGAACTTCGTCGCCAGGTCGGGGTCATTGTCCACGTCCACATGAGCCATTGTGACCTTGCCGGACCACTCCTCGCCGAGCTGCTTGAGCACTGGCTCGAGGGTCTTGCACGGACGGCACCAGTCCGCTCCAAACTCGGCTATCACCGGTTGAGGGGATTCCAGAACGCTGCTTTGGAAATTCGCCTGGTTCACTTCAAGGAAATCGGACAAGAGAGGCCTCCGGTGCAATCATTGTGATGGGTTACTGGATCGCAAACTCGCTGGAGCGATCGGCCGTTGGGCAGCCTGCCTGGCAAACGGCTGATCGTTTGTTGAGATTTTATCAATAAATCCTTCGCATTGTCGATGCCGAAAGGGCCCGTCCTCGATGATCCCTCCCATTACGTTCATCCCGCGTCCAATACAGCCCAAAGATGGCTGACAGCCGTTACCCGAGGTTTTTAGTCAAGCATCTCATTTCTTCGTGTATTCGAGGATAGTTCTCTGATCAATCCGGTTAAGGAACATTCCGCAGGAAAGTATACTCGATTTGGAAGTGGAATTGCATCGCCCTGCCCGCGATAAGCCTTAACATAAGAATGTTTCATCGGGAAAGTAAGGTTCAATTGACGCCGGCTGTTGGCCGTGATAAAATTTCGCCGCCGGGCGCGTAGCTCAATGGTAGAGCAGTGGCCTTTTAAGCCATTGGTTGAGGGTTCGATCCCCTCCGCGCTCACTTCGAAGCAAGGTGCGACGTTGACGCGCCCATCTATTTACACTTCCTTCCGTCTCCATCTCAAGTACAGATAAACACCCACCGCCAGCGCCAGCAGCCCAAACGAAAGCCCGGTGAAGTCGTTCATGAGCTGTCCGATTACTTCCCATTCCCTGCCGAAGAGGTAGCCCAGCCCCCCGTACAACACCACCCACAGCGCTTCCCCGGTCAGGTCGTAAAACAGAAACCGAAAATATGGGTAACCGCCTCCCGCGATCAGGTTGACCACCGGCGCCAGCGGGTTCAGCCAGAAGCGCGTCAGCAGGATGGCCAAACCGCCCTGGCGTTTGAAGGTCGCCAGGCCTCGTTTCCATAGAGCCCTCTGTCCAAATCGCCTACCCAGCCACTTACCGGCCACGTGGCCGAGCAGATACTCGCTGTTGTCGGCCAGCACCGCGCCGAACAGGCAGGCGGGCAGAGCCAGGCGCCAGTCGAGCACCCCCTGCTGCACGAACGCTCCCGCCGCGACGATCAGCAGTGAGATAGGCACGGGGATGCCCAGAGAACCCACGAAGGTAACCGCCAGAAAGACCGGCGCGCCGTAGGTAATCACATTGGTCAGCACCCATTCCGTCAGCTCGTTCATGGGGCCCCGGGCGACGGCGTGGAGGATGGTGTTGTAGATGGAGCGGGTGTGGGTGTCGGTTGTTCCTGATAATGCAGGATCAGGTCTTTCACCTTGTTGAGGATTGCCCCCGGCCGCCCGCCGGCGTATTCGCTGTCCAGAGTGCGCAGACTTTTATGACGGTTGCCTGCCGGTGGAATACCCAGCCCCTCCCAGAGGGTTTCTTCGGGTACCCTGTAGATGCGTGCGATGTAGGGAATGGTCATCCATGGACGGATCAGCTCCACGTCCGTCTCCCCTGGCTGGAGCCGCGCATGCCTCAGGGATGCGGCCGCTTGCGCCAGCCGGTAGCCGAAAAAGGCGCTGAGGACCAGCCCTGCCAGGATCAGAAGCACCACCAGCGCGTAAATCCGCACACGGTTTCTATTCGGAAGTTCGGGCTCAGGTGTAGATTGCATGTCCTTGTTATAATCCGTCATATGGACAGCCGGCAAGGGTGGGAATTGTTGGGCAGCACGAGCTGGTTTATCCGCGCGCGCCGAAACTCACTACCAGCGAACGGATGAAAGCGTCGGCCCAGGCCGGAAAATTTAACATGTGAAGGTCAGTGCGCCCTTCGGCCAACCGCTCCACGCGGATCTCGCCCACGATGACGCTGGTAGGCCGCGGCCGCGTGGGCACATAACAGGCGAAGACGGCCGTCCCCGCTCCGCGTTCGAGCGGCAGGATGTCCAGCGTTACTTCCGAACAGCGGAAAGAGGAAATCGCCCTCACCACCTCGTCGAAATCTCGCTCGATGATCCAATGGCCATCCATCTGATTTCTCCCTGATGCCAGTCCATCCCTTCCCGTGCACCTTAACAACGTTCGCGGCGGCTTGCAATCACCATTTGAACCAGTCTGAACTAATTTGGCACATAAATTGCAACAATGAAGATCAACATATCCGGATCATCCGGAAAGAACCAACCAAACAAACACCGCCATCCCTTTATACATAACACCATATAACGACGCGAAAGGGGGAGAACCTTGTTCACAGGAATAGACAACAAAGGTCAAGGACTGGTAGAGTACGCGCTTCTCTTCATCCTCGTCGTCCTGGTCATCCTGATCGTTTTTCTGCTTTTCGGCCAGGGCGTGGGGAACCTTTACAGCAACATCGTCCTGAACGTGTAGCCGCATCCATATAGAGATGCGCCAGGTGTCTTCTCCCCTGCCCTCCCGGCAAGGGGATTTTGGATTGATTCCGCGGCTCCTTCCCGCCCGGCCCCATTCAAATTTTTCTTTCTGCCGTTCCGACGGTTCCTCCTCATTCCATCAGCGCCAGAAAACGCTCGACGTCGTAGAGGGCGGCCTGGGCCGTGGGAGAGATGCGCGGCGCCACCAGATCGAAGGCGTGGTCTGTCTGCGGGAACTCGACCAGCACGGCGGGAACGCCCGCCCCACGCAGCTTGCGGTACAATGCCCGGCTGGATTCGATCGGTACGAGCAGGTCGTGCTCGCCGTGCAGCAGCAGCGTGGGCGGGCAGGCGGGCGACACGTGGGTGATCGGGGATGCCAGCCTGATCATTTCATCGAGATCTGATGGCGCCCCGCCCACTATACGGTCCAGATGCCCGATATCGGGCAGCTTTGCCAGTGTGTCGGCCAGCAGACGCACGGCGCGCTCACCCAGAACGATTCCGAAGGCTGTTTCCACTGATTTGGGAAGCTGCCGCTGCCTCTCGAAAAATCCCGGCCTTGAGGAGGCCTTTGTGCCAACTTCTGCCTGTCTGGAGCTCCTCCTTAGTTCTCCCGGTCCGTAGAAAGCCACCACCGCGCGCACCGACGTATCGGCATCCTGTAAATCCTCGGTGGGAAAGACCGATTGGAGCGAGGTGTAGGCGGCCAGCAACGCCAGATGGCCGCCGGCCGATCCCCCCATCAGCACGATCCGATCGGGCCTGGCCCGATATTGAGCCGCGTTGGTTTTCATCCAGACGATGGCGCGACGGACATCATCCAGCATGCCTCGCAAACCGACCTCGGGATACATTCGATAAGCCACGTCCATCACCACGTGTCCCTGCCCTGCAAGGTGGCGGAAGAAGGTGCGTGTGCCGAGGTCCTTATCTCCCAGGCACCAGGCGCTGCCATGCAAGTAGATCAGCGCCAGTCCGCTTGGCCTCGCGTCCGCTGGCGGCCGCCACAAATCGCACAGAAGCTGCCGCCCGCTGTCGGATAGAGACCAGAAGGGCACATCCCGCTCCCAGCGGGCCGGCGGGGGACTGGGCGCGATCCATGTCCAGCGGCGGTGAAGCATCTGCAGGCGCCTTTCGATGGGGATGCGCTCCTCCCAACCGGGACCAAAGGCGCGCTCGAACCCGTCATGGAAGGCCGTTACCCGGCGGACGTATCGCCCCGATGCGACCAGCCCATAGACGCCCAACAGAAAGGTGAACGGTTTTTTGGAGAGAAAGCCGAGAACCGCTCCAAATGCGCCGGTGAGCGCCAGGAAGGGGGACAGCGCCCCTGCCATGAGTTTTGGAAGCCACAACCTTAAACCTGATGGTGCCCTGAGACGGACGAAGTGCAGGCTACCCAACAAAGCTGAGAAACATGCCAACCACCAGGCGAGCTTTTTCATGTTCGTGCCTCCCAGCCTTCGTTCATGCATGGATGATCGTCCGCGTCCTCCTCAAAGAGGCAGGCGCGTTTCCGTTGTTTATTGGTTGGTTGTTCTGGCGCCGATCACTATGGTAAACCGCTTACCCCCCGGCCACGGAAACCCGCTCCGCGAGCCGGTATATTTTCCTCGAAGGCCGCTTCAATTGTAGAGGGTTTTCAGGAAAACGGCAACGGCGATTGACTTTCGACGCATCACGGTTTTGTCAGTTACAACAACCGGTTCCTGACTCACCCTCTTTTATCACAAACGGAAGAAGACTTTCTCTCAATACCAGTTACCCCAAAGTCACGGTCAAACCCGAATAAAAAAACCCGCACTCTGCCGGACAGTGTGCGGGGTAGATCATCTGAGGCGTTCGCTTATTTCTTCAACGTACGGATATAGTTGATTACATCCCAGCGCTCTTCTCGGCCGAGCACTTCTGCCTCGCTAGGCATTAAACCGAAGCCATTGGTGATGACGAGATAGATTTCCTGATCGGTAAGCTGCTGCACCTGCGGGCTGGTCAAATCCGCAGGCGGAGGGTTGAAGAAGCCCGCGATCGGCGACTTGCCATCTGCATTTGGCCCATGGCACACCTGGCACGAATAACCGAACAAGACCTTGCCGCGCTGGATCGAATCGGGACTGGATGGCACCGGATCAGTGGCCGGCTGCCCGTCGATCAGCACCGGCCCTTGAACCGGCACAGCGTCCGGCGGAGCTGCCAGGCGCGGGCCCTGCAGATAAGCGATCGATTCCTGGTTGGCCATGTTGGTCGGGAATGGGATACGGATGATGTCATACACAAACAGGCCCAAAATCACCGTGAGGGCGATCAAAACGCCGCCGACGGATAACCAGAAGGCGCGTTGTTTGGGATCGGTTTTTTCAGCCGCCTGGTCGTGGACGATGTCGTGGGCGCCATGGTCCCAGAAGATGCTTTCGATGTTATCACTGAGCGACCGGTCCGCCTCGACTGCCAGGCCGATGAACCCCTCCGTAATCCGCGGGTCGTAGATCGTTTTGCGGAACTTGGGGAAACGGTTCTCTCCCAGCATACCGAAAAACGAGGACCACATTGTCCCCAGCATGGTACATTCGAACAACACGATCAACGTTGGCGGAATGGGCACCACAGGCTGACCGCCCTGGTGCAGTGGGTAGAGCAGCCAGATGCCCACGCTGAGGAACAGGCCCAGCGCTACACCAAAAAGGGCGCCAAACAGGGCGATGCGCCCGACGCGGCCTTTGGGTTTCGGCCGGCCGAGCATCTCCGGTCGGTAAGGAGCCATGGAGAGCACGGTCATCTTGTCATCGGTAACGCCGAGGGCGCGCAGCCGGTCGAGCGCGCCCGCCACCGACTCCGGCTGGTAAAACAATCCAAGCAGTTGAACTTCGGCCAAGGCACCCTCCTGCTAATCGGGCTCAGAGCGCGCCGGTATCAGCGCTTTGCCGATACGCTGAACCTTATGGACGATCTGTCCTTCAAAAACTTCCCAATAAGGGATGATCGGGAAGAAACGGGTAAACAGGATATAGAGAAAACCCACCAGGCTGAAGGCGCCGATGGTGATCAGCGTTTCTGGCAGCCTGAGAGGATACCGTCCCCAGTCGTAAGGCAACTCGTTGACGCCCAATGAAATCGGGATAATGATCACCCGCTCGATGTACATCCCCACATTGACCATCAGCGCGATGAAGAACATGGCGCCCAGGTTGGTGCGTATCTTACGGCTCCACAAGGTTGCCCAAGGTAATACGATATTCGCGAAGAGCATCGTGTACCAGAACGGCGCGGCATAGCCGTGCGAGAGTTGGTTATATAACACCACATCGGCGGGCGCTTTCCCATACCAAGGGGCCAGGTAATCGTTAAAGTAGAAATACGCCCAGGCCATGGAAAGCAGCAGTAAGAAAATGCCCATACCGTTGAAGTGCTCATCGCGTAAAAAGTAATCCAGGTGCAGGGTCTTTTTAAGTAATATCAAGGCGAGAATGACTGCTCCCGCACCTGAGAATAACGCGCCAATTACGAAATAGGGGCCAAACACGGTGCTGTGCCAGCCTGGCTGCAGCGCCATGGCGAAGTCCCAGGACACGATGGTGTGCACCGAGAACATGACCGGGATGATGGCGTAGGTGAAGACGTTCAACGCCGTCTCCTGATTGTGCCATTCTTGCTCGCTGCCGCGCCAACCCAATGCGAGGATGCGATAGAAGAGCCGCCAGCGGCCGGTTGAGCGGTCGCGCAGCATGGCCAGGTCAGGCAGCATCGCGATGTAAGCGAACAAGATACTGCAGGAAAGATACGTGAGGATGGCGGTCAGATCCCACAAGAGAGGGGAATGGTAGCTGGGCCAGATCTGGCGCTCGTTCGGGTATGGAAGCAACCAGTAGAACTTCCAGGAGCGGCCCAGGTGGATGATGGGAAAAGTGCCGGCGGTAGCCAGCGCGAACACGGTGACGATCTCGGCTGCGCGGCTGATCGGCCGCCGGTATTCGACTTTGAGCGCACGCAGCGCGGCCGAAATAAACGTGCCCGCATGACCAATACCGATGAAGTAGACGAAATTGACGATGTACACAGCCCACATCGTCGGTCGGGTCAGGCCCGTCACCCCCAATCCCCACCACATCTGATAGACCCAGGTGATCAATTCGGTGATCACCAGGCCAAAAAGGATCACAAAAATGACGTAGAAGCGCAGCGTCTGTCGCCGCATGGGCTCCATGATCATCTGCTGTGCCTGGACGGGCGCAACCGGATCGAGCGTCAGGCGCACGCGGCGGTGATGCTCCATCTGCGCGGCTTCTTCTGCGCTTTCGGGAACAGGCTGCTGCCAGAGCGGAACGTCTTTGGATACTGCCATCAGGATTACCCCTTTCTGAGCGGGAAGCTTACACCTGCACGTTTGACTGGCCAGCCTTCAGGTAAATTGCCTGAGGCTTGGTGCCCAGCTCGTCCAGCAGCCGGAAATTGCGTTGGTTGTTCTGGGTCAACTGCGAAATTTTGCTGTTAGGATCGTTGAGATCGCCGAAGACCAGCGCTTCAGAGGGACATGCCTGAACGCATGCCGGCGTCACCTCCCCGTCCTTCAGGTCGCGGTGCTCGACCAGGGCCTTCTCCTCTCCACGGCGGATGCGCTGCACACAAAACGTGCATTTTTCCATCACGCCGGCGGTGCGCACGGTCACGTCCGGGTTTAATTGATTAATCAGCAGGCCCTCAAATTGCGGATCGAACCAATTGAAAAAGCGCACCTTATAAGGATCGTTGTTCTGACAATAACGCGTGCCCACGCAACGGTTGTAGACCTGAAGATTCAGGTTTTCACGCTCACTATGCACCGTAGCATATACCGGGCAGACTGGCTCACAGGGCGCATTCTCGCACTGCTGGCACATCACCGGCAGATAACGCGCCTTGACATCCGGCCACTCCCCTTCCCAATAGCGCTCGATGCGGATCCAATGCATGCTCCGGCCGCGCACCGTCTCCTGCTCGGTTTGAATCGGCACGTTGTTTTCTGCATGGCAGGCGACCACACAGGCGCCGCAGCCCGTGCACTTATCCAGATCCACCATCATTTGCCATTTACGGGTTGGAAATTCTGCCATCCCTTCCTCCATTATCTCTCATCACAATATGGACAATAAAATCGCTGCACCAACATCCGCGCGTCATCAATAACCCGGGATGCTTTTGTTAGGAAAACCTTCCATCACGCCTTCGGTCCATTCGAAAGTGGCCATCGCCATCCTGCGGCCGGTCGGCTCTACCTTGACCCGCACGGTGGACCAGTCCAGGTGGCCTTCGGCCCCTTGTTGGGGATTCAGCAGCCGCAACACATTCGCGCCGCGGTTGCGGGCGTACCGGCCGTAATCCGTGTGGCCCTGCCCCAAAGGAATGGCAACCGTGTCCGGGCGGATGCCGGGGTACACGTAAACACCCGCTTCCATAGAACCGAACGGGGATGTGATCCTGACGATATCCCCCTTTTTGAGGCCCAATTTTTGCGCCGTGGTCGGATTGATCTCCACCCAGGTCTGCCAGGAGATGGAGGTGTTGGTGTCGGGAGCGCCTTGCAGCCAGGGCTGGTTTGCTCCACGCCCATCGCTCAAGAACATGGACATGTACGGGTGAAGGAAGAAGGGGTACTGGCTCTCCTCTCCCTGGTACTGAGGCGCAGGCGCGCTGATGGCGGGAAGATTTGCAGCCGGCTGGGCTGGCTGGGATGGAACCTGCGCCGGCCACCATCCGCCATGCTGCAGGAAACGCGACCACAAAACGCTGCTGCCCGACCCGCCCGCAGCGCCGGCTGGCAGCTGGGCGATCATCTCCTTCAAGAACTCCACCTCGTCGTTCCAATGGAGCGCTGCCGCCGCGGCTGGGATAGCCTTGGCCACGGTCAGGAGTACATCCCCGGCCGCGCGCAGATCGTAGACCGGCATGACGACCGGTTGCTGGCTGCCCACGATCGGGGTGCCGAAAGCCGGCGAAACCACCTCATAGCCCCACGATTCCAGATACGTGCGGTCGGGCAAGATCAGATCGGCGAAGGCCGCCGTCTCATCCACGATCGGGGCAAAGGACACAACGAACGGCACCTTGCCCAGAGCGGCCATGAAGGCGTCCTTCTGCGGCAGCTCATAAGCCGGATTGGCTCCGTGAACAATGAGCACCTGTATCTGACCGGCAGCCATGCGGGATATCAGATCGTTCACATCCGAGACTGTGGCTACCGGCGGCTTGACCAGATTAGCGGCCGGCGGTGCCTGCGTAAAGCTCACCCCGCCCGGCTGACCGAAATTTCCGGCAATCAGGTTGAGGACCTGGACTGCGGCGGAGGCTTCGGCAGCGTTTGGCTGGCCGGTGAGCTGGCTGCCGGGAATGGCCACCGGGCGCTCGGCCTGGACAAAGATTTGCGCCAGGCGCACCAGCTCATCCGCGGGTACGTCGGCCGCCGCGGCGACAGCGTTCACGTCAACCGACCCTGTCAGAGCCTTGGCGCGATCCACCCGCTCAGCCGGACCGAAGCCTCGCGAGGCGATCAGGCTGGCGATCGCGCCGGCGACCAGCGCCTCGGTGCCCGGTTTGAGGGGCACCCACTTATCCGCCTTGGCGGCGGTGAGAGAGGTGCGCGGCTCCAGCGCGACCAACAGACCGCGCTTGCCAAGCTCCTGAGAGCGGAATTGGCCGAATTCGTAACCGTAACGCACCGACGATAGCCAGGTGCCGAACAGGTCGGCGCCAAATGAAAAAACGACGTCGGCGTTGCCAAGATCGTACGAGGGTAGCTGCGCCTGAGAGAAGAGCTGCTGGTCCACCTGCTGCAGGACGGTGTATCCATGGAAGGCGGTGTAAAGGTCGAAGACCAGCGGAGACGGTGCGCCGACCGCCGATAGAAAGCGCTGGAAGAGATCATACAAATGGCCAGAGGTGGTCGAGCCCAGCCAGACGGCCACAGAGCCGCCGGCTGCCCCGAGCTTTTCTGCCAGGGTGTTGAGGCCGGCCTCCCAGGTCACGCGTTGGAAATCTCGTGAGCCGCGCTTGCTTTGGCGGACAGGGCCCTCCAGCCGGTCCGGGTTGTAGAGCACCTGCAAACCAGCCTGGCCGCGGGCGCACAGCTTACCCTTGTTCAAAGGATGCTCGGGATTGCCCTCCAGCTTCAGGGCGCGGCCGTTCATGACGCGCACGATGATTCCGCAGCCTGCCGGGCACTGACGGCAGGTGCTGGCATACCAGGTTGGCTGGCCTGAGAGTTGTTCCTCCGGCGGTGTGACGTACGGTTCCAGCACCTCCCAACGGCGGGGAAATTTACAGCCGGCCAGAACGGTCGCCGATGCACCGACGACGCCAATACGCAGGAAATCACGACGGGTGAGTTTTCGCGCCACGGCAGCCTCCTACTGGTGACAAACCACGCAATCGGTGAGCTGGGCAGCGTTCGGCTGCTTTTCGTGGCAACCCAGGCACCAACCCATATTCATCTGCACCACTGGCTTATCCACCGTCATGTGGGCCACATCGCCGTGGCACTTTTCGCAGTTGATGCCGGCTACACTGACGTGCACCTCGTGGCTGAAGTAAACGAAGCGCGGCAGTACGTTGACCCGCTGCCATGGAATCGGCTCACCTTTCTGCCAGTATGCCGCCAACTTGACGATCTCCGGATTCTGCGGGTCAATGACCTTATGACAGCCCATGCAAAGCTGAACGCTGGGCATGCCGGCCGTGGGCGATCGGCGAGCGTCGGAGTGGCAATACAAACAGCCGATCCCCATTCCCACCATGACCTGGTGGTTGAATGCGATCGGCTGTTGCGTGGATTGGGCTTCAGTGCGTGAGGTGAAAATAAAATAAGCGGCGACGATAACCAGGGCGATGACGAAGACTCCTACCACCCATCGCCAGAGTCCTGACCTTGGTAATAATTTGAGCATACCCTTCTCCCAAAAGCGAGGCGTCAGTACAGCAAAGTGGACCGCAAGAATGAGCGGTTGATATTCCCCTACCCAGGCGGTCCATCAACCAATAAACCTGGCGGTGATTGGGATGGCGCGGGAATAACGTCAAGCGTCACCACCAGGCGAAACAGCAAAATCGATTTGGGAGCTTATCAGATTCGCGGCCCAGGATTGACCATGAACCGCGAATCATTTCGTGAGTATTTCCACCAAAAATATTGTATAAAAATTCTCAAGTAGAGTCAAGTCACCAGTTTGGGCGATGCCGCATCCGGGAATATCCGCTCCGCACAAAGTAATGCATCGCCATGCTGGTTCTTTCACCTCAGTTGCATAAGCTCGTAGATGGCCGGACCTCTGATCAGCTCCCTGACGCCGTTCAGCTCGATCGACAGTTCGAGGTCGGCCCGAAAGCGGAAATAATAAGGGTTGATCGCCAGGCGCGCCAAACCTGCCAGCCAGGGTGAAAGGCCGATCAGCAGGCTGGATGCCTCGATCACCTGCGGCTGGCGCAAAGCCAGTCGTACGCGCCCTTCGCCGGGCTTCTCCCAAATGAAATCGAGCCTGCGCGGATAGCTCCTCCGGCTCGGATGGCGGGCGAAATCGGCCGTCTCCAGGCGAAGCGGAGCGCCGTCGCCAATCAGGATGCGATCACCCTGCGCCAGCATAAAGACCGGAACTTTCACCCGACCATAAGCAGGCCGTGCCGACATCTCAACAAAAATCGCGGTGAAATCCTCAAGATGGGCGCGGCCCCAATACCAGTGCGACATGACCTGCGGCAGCCCGATGTTGCCCCAATTGTGATCGTGGTAACCCGTGCCGCTGACCAACGCCTCCCGCCCGTTGAGGGTCAGGCTGCCGCTGACAGCGCCATAAGGAATGGCTGCCAGCCAACCGAAAAACCTCTCCAGATCCTCGGTGTAATAGTTCATCCCGGTGCCTGGCCGCCATGCAGGCACCCGGCTGTTGAACACCAGATCGACCTTAAGATTCCCCGCCTCGGCATGCAATTCGTATCGTTTCAAGTCGCCATGAACATGGTTGGGGCCGATGCGAACTGCGCAGACCTCCTTCTCAGCGAAGAATTCCCTCGCAGGATAATACTGGAAAAATACCTCCGGCTTCCCAGCCGGCGGTGTGACGGTGATCGATACAGCCGGGTGAAGAGGACCATTGCGCTGCAACAACGGTTTGGTCATAAAGACGATTACTGCGGTAGAGCCGTCCTCGAAGGAAACATCGAAGTACCACCACTCGAACCAACCGGGGTCAGTTGGGCAGCGCTGGCCATCTTCCCATGGTTGGGGTTGATCCTCCAGGCGCTCGCGGCGCATGAACTCCTCCCCCACTCCAAAGATGATGCGCCTGGTCTTCATATCCACTTCCTGCGAGCGAGCAGATAGATCGAGGCCAGCCAGGGAAGGCCCATCACGCCGGCGGTTAAACGCGGTTCCCGCCAGGCTTCACGCGGCAACGGCAGGCGCCAGAGCAGATAAGGCGCCACGACCAGCGGTTTGAGTAATACCGTGAAGCTGCCCGCAGCCACAAAGCCCTGCAGCGGCCCACCTGGCAGGAGGGCCGCCAGGCCCAGCGGCCATAACCAGTACCATTCCTGGAACCAGAGCACGGTGACCAGTAAGTAAAAGAGAAGGATGTTCAGTCCTGCACGTGCCAACCGCAGCCAGGCAGGTTCATCACCCCCACCTCCGTGGCGCAACGCCTGCCAGACGGCAAACACGGCCGTCAAACCGGCAGCGCTCCAGGCCAGCAGACGGTGAGTGATGGGAAGGTGAAACGCCGGCAGAATCGCGTAATAAAGGCTGGCCGCCAGAGAGGTGGTGTATAAAGCCGAATGCTGCTCGATGCCCACGGTGCGCAGTCCCTGCCAGAAGGGGGCGTACGCCAGCATGGCGAGCGCACACGAGCCCGTTCCCGCAAGGGCCAGGAAGCGCAGCCGCTTCCATCCCTGCAGTTCAGCGAGTGCGATCCACAAGGCAGCCGGCAGAAGGAGAACAGGGATGTACTTGATCAGGGCCCCCGCAGTCAGTGCCACCACGCCTGGGGTGTAGGCGCGACGCGAGAACACCCACACCCCCAGGAGGATGAAAAACAGCATGACGGCGTCGTTGTGCCCGGTGCCGAAGGTCTCGGTCAGGGCAAGTGGGTTCCATGCCAGCAGCCAGACGCCGCGCAAAGCCCGCTCTGGGGCGGTTCGGCGCAATAGCGAAGCTGTCAGAAGGACACAGCCGACAAAGAAGCTGCCTGGCAGCAACTTGAATGCCAGCACGTTGTTCAGAAAACCCTGCCCGGCCAGGCGCGCCGTTCCGCCCGCCATCAATTCCCACAGGGGACCGTAAGCTGAGGGCGAGAAATGCCAGCCGGCGTAGAGGTAAAACGGATCATAAGGAAAATTGGCGGGTATTTGGATGAAAGGGTTGGCGTGATAGTAAGCCAGGATGCGTCCGTGGATAATATTGTCGAAAATATCGGCCGCGCCGAATGGATACTCAAACAGCAGCACGAAGGCGGCCAGCGCTGCTCCGGCCATCACCATCCACCAGACGAGCGCTCCGCGTAAGCGTCCAAGCGCCCACCAACCCAAAAAATAAAATACACCCAAAACGACATAACCGACGATCAATTCTATCTGTAGGGATGGCTGCACATTTACCAGCGCCCACAAACCGAGACCCGGAACGGGATGCAGGCTGAACAGGCTGACCGGCCGCACGAAAACCATTGCATAGACTATCAGGCCGGCGACGATGGAGCAAGCCAGCAGTACACCCGGGATAGAGAAGATTTCCTCGGCGCTGGAAGCTTCTGGTCTTGAGAGGCGGTTTATGGTTCTACTTACGAGCAGATTCATGCCGGTATCATCGGTCTTCCATTCTGTGATACTACCTGAGAAATCTTATAGCATCATTAGAATCGTGGATTATGACCCTCATTTCTCCTCTTGCCCTCTTACAGAGGAGATCAGGCTGCCGAGCGCGGCGGCGAACGCTCCGGCCAGGAAACCGGCGTCCACACCATTGATCAGCCGCGGACCGGGATCGTTGCCCATGATGGTGGTCAGGATGGCGCCTGCCATACCGACGCCCAGCACCATACCCACGTTGCGCGCCGTGGCCAGTATGCCTGCGGCAATTCCCTGACGGTTGCGCGGCGCATCGCCCATTAATGCGCTGGTGTTGGGCGAGATGAACACGCCGATCCCCAGCCCGGCAAGAGCCAGGTAAGCCGCGACCACCGAAAAGGGCGTCGTCGGTCCCAGGCGGGAAAGCAGAAACATGGCGACAGCCAGGATGGCCATGCCAGACGTGGCCGGTATGCGCGAGCCGATGCGATCAGAGAGGGTGCCCGCTATCGGCGCGGTAATCGCCATCACCAGCGGCTGGGCGGTGAGCAGCAAGCCGGCCTGGGCGGGATCCAGGCCACGCGACTGGATCAGGTAGAAGGGCATCAGAAAGACAATGCTGTACAACGAGACGTAATTCAGCACTGCGCTGGCAGCGGCCGAGGAGAACACCCGCCGTGAAAACAGGCTCAGGTCGAGCATCGGCGCCTGAACGCGCTTCTCCAGGGCCGCGAAGACTGCCAGGACAAGCAGCGATCCAGCGATCAGCCCAAGCACCAGCGGCGAGCTCCACCCCCAGTCAGAGCCCTGGTTGAGCGCCAGCAGAAGACCTACCAGACCGACCAAAAGAACAAAGGCTCCGGCCAGATCGAAACGCTGCGTCTGCTCCTCGCCGCGGTCATTGGGAATGAAGCGCAGACTGAGGCCCAGCGCCAACAGCCCGACCGGCACGTTGATGTAAAACACCGCCCGCCAGGAAAAGCTCTCCGCCAACCAGCCTCCCAGCGACGGTCCGGCAGTCAATCCCAGGTAAGTCATGGCGGCCTGCATGCCGAGCGCCTGGCCTCGCTGGCTGGAGGGAAAGTTCTTGGTCAGGATGGCGGGGGAATTCGCGAACAGCATGGTGGCGCCGATCGCCTGAAACGCACGAAAGGCGATCAACAACACCACCGAGGGCGCCGCCCCGGAGAGCACCGATCCGAGCACGAAGATGACAAAGCCGGCCACATAGGTCTGTTTGTGCCCGCGCAGATCTCCCAATCGTCCAAAGGTGAGCAGCAGACCGCTGACCACCAGCAGGTACACCGTTACTGCCCATTCCACGGTCGAAATGTCGGTCTTCAACGCCGTGCGAATCACCGGCAGGATGGTGTTTACCACGCTGCCGTCCAAGGCGGACATGAAAGTGCCGACGCCCACAGACAGCAGCACAAACCACTTCGCTTCGATGCGCCTTTGATTCTCTACCATGGGCAAACTGCGTTTCTCCAGTTCTCAGTTTTTATTCTTTCCGAAGCCGAGCCCAGACAACTTCCTTTTCCAGTTCTTGGTTTTTCAGGTCCTATGAAAGAACAGCAGCAGTTCCAACGAGATCATTCCATCTCTCAATTATACTTTTTCGAGTGAAACGATCTGTAATATGGCGTGGTTACACATGGCGGCGATTTCGCCTGCCTTAGGCTGGGCAGGTGCGCACCTGTCCGCCTGCCCAATCCGATCTAAGCTTCTTTCCAAAACAAACACAGCCTGCCCATGTCGATGGGCAGGCCATAAGGATGATTGGGTTTTCGCAAACGCCAGGTCGTTCAGGCGTCGTTGGACATTCCCGAGTTAGATCACGACCCGTGGATACAACTTTGCGCCGATAAGCACGAGCGCAGCGGTCGCGGCGGCCAGTACTGCCAAATCAACGCCGATGCCGTACGTGCTTACGCCGCCGGTCAGCATCAGGCTGCGCAGCGCATCCACCTCATAGGTCAGCGGATTGATGCGCGAGATCACTTGCAGCCAACCCGGCATGATCGAAATGGGATAGATGGCGTTGCTGGCGAAGAACAGCGGCATGGTCAGCACCTGGCCAATGCCCATGAAGCGCTCGCGGGTCTTGACCAGGCAGGCGATGATGAGCGAAAAGGTGGAAAACAGGGCTGCGCCCAGGATCACGGCCAGGGCCACACCCAGCAGCGCCAGCGGATCCCAGGCCAGGTGCACTTTCAGGAGGAGCGCCAGGATGTAAATGATGGCCGCCTGCGCCAGCCCGCGAACGCCGGCTGAAAGGGCTTTGCCCAGCACCAGCGCCGTGCGCGGCGTGGGACTGACCAGGAATTTGTGCACGATGCCCAGGTCCCGCTCCCAAATCACCGCAATGCCGTAGAAAATGGCGATGAACAGCACGCTTTGCGCCAGAATGCCGGGCGCCATGAAGTCGATATACGGCAGATTTCCGGTCGGGATGGCGCGCACGCGGGTAAACACCTGACCAAAAACCAGCAGCCACAGCGCCGGCTGCACCGCACGGGTGAACAGCTCGGTGGGATCGTGGCGCAGCTTGCGCGCCTCCAGCTCGGCGATCACCAATGTTTTATCGATAAACGATATGAGCGCACCGACCCAATTGGTCGTATGTGGCAGAGCCAGCTTACCCGAGCCGGCGAGCCGTGCGCCTTGCTCTGTAGATCTCACGGTAATTGCCTCCATTGTCAATTTCGTTGCCGGTATAATGGATGAACACATCATCCAGGGTCACATCTTCCCCGCCGACCGCTTCCTTCAGCTCCTCAGGCGTGCCGATGGCGGCTACCTTACCCAGGTGCATGATGGCCACCCGCCCGCACAGGCTGTCGGCCTCTTCCATCAGATGGGTGGTAAGGAATATGGTCGTATCAAACTCATCACGCAGCGCGATGATGTGTTCCCAAACAGCCCGGCGCGCGGCCGGGTCCAAACCAACCGTCGGTTCGTCCAGGAAAAGCACCTTGGGGCGGTGCAGCATGGATTGGGCGATCTCCAGCCGGCGGATCATGCCGCCAGAGTACTGGCGCACCATCTTATCGGCGGATTCCTCCAGACCCATGAACTCGAGCGCCGCGCGGACGCGCTTCTCCCGTTCGCCGCGAGGAATATCGTACAGTTTGGCGAAGATCAGCAGATTCTCATAGCCGGTCAGTGTGCCATCGGCTGAGATGAGCTGCGGGACATAGCCAATGAACTGGCGCACTTCGCTCGGGTTGCGACGGATGTCGTAGCCAGCCACCGATGCGCTGCCCGAAGTGGGGGGCAGCAGGGTGGTGAGCATCTTGATCGTGGTGGTTTTGCCCGCGCCGTTCGGTCCTAACAGGCCAAATACCTCCTTTTCCTCGACGGATATAGAGAGCGCATCCACGGCGACAATCTCGCCGAAGCGGCGCGTCAGTTCCAATGTTTGCAGGATCGCCATATTCACACCCTCGCACTGATTTCATTGATTTCTGTCGGGGCGAAGACTTCGCGCAACAGGCGCATGGCCTCCTCGACGATTTCACGCTCGGATGCTGACAATCCGCGCAGGTATTCTTGCAGGCGCAATTGGGTGGCCTCCTGAGCCGAATCCAGCAGCTCAGAACCTTTCGCCGTCAGGGAAAGCGTGATGCGCCGACGATCCTGGGCGTCCTCCAGGCGCAAGATCAACCCACGCGCCACCAGCACGTCCACCATTTTCGAGGCGGAAGGCAGGGAGAGGCCCTGATAGGCGGCCAGGCCGGACAGGGAAGCGCCCGGACGGCGCCGACAGAACAGCAGGGCGCGGAACTGCGGCACGGATAGGTCAGCGCTGCGATGTTGGCGCATTTCTGTGCGGATGCAGCGCATAACTATGGGTATCACCTCTAACACCGCTCGTGAAGTTGTTTCAACCGATTCGGACATTTACTTTATCCTTCTAATTATTAGATAATGCAATTATATAATCACTTAATCATTTTGTCAATCCCCAATCGAACTCCCCAAATGATCACAAGATTTCCCCTTGAAATTTCACCTGTTATTCACGGAACGCGAATAAAATCAACCCATTAGGATGTTGATGTGAACCGCTATCTTGTAAAGACCTTGGAAGAAGTAACCGAGTTCACCCTCGGCACGGTAGAGAACCTGTTTCACCCTGGCCAATTCCGGCCACTGACCGAGACTGAATTCTCAGCGCATCCCTCCGATCTGCAATCCTTTTACGCTTCTCCGCCAGGTGCTCCGGAAATGGCGATCATACCAGTCCATTCTGGCCGGGATGGCTCGCGACGACTGCGTTTCTCCTTCCCCAGTCCCATCGCCAGCCCGTATCCCGAAAACAACATTGCCTATGGGCTGGCGGACCTGCGTCCGCCGGGCATGGCGCGCGGAGCCCTGATCTTTCTCCACGGCCACAAGATGACCGGCCTGGGACCGCTGGAATGGTTCACCCGTCTTTCCATACGCGCTGGTTATGATGTGTATTATCTGGTAGGGCCCTATCACATGCAGCGACGGCCGAAGGGCAGTTATAACGGCCAGTACTCCGTCAGCACCGATTTGGGACGCACGCTGCAGGCCTTCCAGCAGGGGGTGGTCGAAACGCGCTTGCTGATTTCCTGGATCAAATCTCAGCAGGAATTGCCGGTGGCGTTGGCCGGCATCAGCCTGGGCGGATACGTGGCCGCCCTGGCTGCCTGCGTGGACGGGCGCATCGCTGCCCTTGCGCCCATGGTCACTGGTGCCAGCTTTGCCCGCCTGGTGTGGGAAGACTACTCATTGCGGTATGTGCGTGGCGAGCTGCTCAAGGCCGGAGTCGGGCCGCAGGAATTGGAAGAAATATGGGCGCTGACTGCCCCCGGGCGCTGGCGACCGCTTCTGCAACCGGAGCGCATCCTGCTGATGGCCGGCCAGCACGATCCCGCGGTGCTGCCATCCAATACACTCGACTTGTGGCGGGCGTGGGGCCAGCCCGGACTGCGCTGGTATCCTTGCGGACACACCACCATGTTCTTCTATGCCGGCTCCATGGGGCGCGACCTGGCAGAATTTCTGCTCCATAGCGATCATTCGCCAGTCCCAACGATCGACCAGGCTGACACACGTGCAGGCAGGAAATCCCTCCCTAAGATCCGATCAGCTTGACAAGTTGTCCGGCATCGATTAAATTTATCTCCGTTGGGGAGTAGCTGCCCGCAGCAGCGGGAGGGACGATCGTCAGGACGGTGTCATACACCCGGTCACCCAAGCGTGGATATCGCTCAGCAAGACCATCACAGACGGGCTGTGGTGGTCTTTTTTTCCGCTGCAGCCAAGAAATGTGAAGAGGCAAACATGGAAACCTGGTATCAGTTAGAGACGGCTGAAGTGTTGCAGCGCCTGGGCGTTCACCCAGAAGTCGGCCTGGACGAGGCGGAAGCCCGCCGCCGTCTTGAGCAGGGCGGTCCTAACGAGCTGATTGAACGGGGGCAGAAAAGTCCCTGGAAGATCCTGCTCGAGCAGCTCACCGGCACCATGGTGCTGATCCTGATCGCATCGGCCATCATCTCGATCTTCCTCGGCGATCTGAAGGACGCCATCGCCATCCTGGCCATCGTCGTGCTCAATACTCTGCTGGGATTCACCCAGGAGTTCCGCGCGGAGAAGGCCATGGCCGCCCTGAAAAAGATGGCTGCGCCTCATGTGCGGGTGCGCAGAGGGGGCCACGTACGCGAGATAACGGCGCGTGAGCTGGTCCCTGGCGATGTGATCTTTCTCGAGGCAGGCAACACCGTCCCTGCCGACATACGCATCATCGAGAGCGTCAATCTGCGCATCCAGGAAGCTGTCCTGACCGGCGAATCAGAGCCGGTGGAAAAGCATCCGCAAGCGTTGGAAGGCGAAAACCTCTCCCCGGCAGACCAGCGCAACATGGCCTTCATGGGCACGGTCGTGACCTACGGGCGCGGCCAGGGTGTGGTGGTCGAAACTGGCATGCGCTCTCAGCTCGGGCGCATCGCCGAAATGATCCAGACCGTCGAACACGAGCAAACCCCGCTCCAGCGCCGGCTTGACCAGCTCGGCCGCGGCCTCACGGCGGCTGCCTTGGTGATCGTGGCGCTGGTGTTCATCCTCGGCCTGCTGCGCGGCGAGGACATCCGCCTCCTGGTTTTAACCGCCATCAGCCTGGCTGTGGCAGCTGTGCCCGAAGGCCTCCCCGCGGTGGTGACCATCGCCCTGGCGCTGGGCGCACAGCGCATGCTGGCCCGCAATGCGCTTATCCGCAAGCTGCCGGCCGTGGAGACGCTCGGTTCCGTGACCGTGATTTGTTCGGATAAAACCGGCACGCTCACCGAAAATCGTATGACCGTGACCGTGCTGGATGTAGCCGGGCGCAAGATAAACCTCAGTTCGACCGAGCAGCGCAGCGGCGCGATTTGGGCCGATCGAACCGAGGCCATGGCCGACCTGGCGGATTACCCCGCGTTGGCGCTCCTCCTGACGGCCGGCGCTTTGTGTAACGATGCCGTACTGGAGCGCACTGGCGACGAGAGCTCGCCGGTCAATGCCGTCGGTGATCCGACCGAGGGGGCATTGGTGGTGGCTGCCACCCGCGCTGGACTGTGGAAGGATGAGCTCGAAGCCGCCCTGCCGCGGGTTGGCGAGTTGCCCTTCGATTCGGAGCGCAAGCGCATGACTACCGTGCATCGAGTCCACCCGGAATCGCTTCCGCCATCCCTGGCCTCCGCGTGGGAACAGCTCGATCCGGGCGGCGAGAATGGCTGTTACGCCTTTACCAAAGGCGCGGTGGATGGCCTGGTAGCCGTCAGCGACCGTGTTTGGGTAGATGGGCGGGTCGAGGCGCTGGACGACGGCTGGCGCGAGCGTATCCTGAGCGCCAACAGCGAGCTGGCTCAGAGCGGGATGCGCGTGCTCGGCGTCGCCTTCCGCCCGCATCCGTGCAATGACGATGTCGTTCAGGTGAGAGAGGAGAATTTAATCTTCATCGGACTGGTGGGGATGATCGACCCGGCGCGGCCAGAGGTGAAGGCCGCAGTGCAGACCAGTCAGGAGGCGGGTATCCGTCCTGTGATGATCACCGGCGACCATCCGCTCACCGCGCTGCACATAGCCCGCGAGCTGGGCATCACCAGGAACGGGCATGTGCTGACCGGCGCCGACCTCGACCGTCTCACGCTGGCCGAGCTGCGCGAAAATGTCGAGAAAATCGAGGTCTACGCCCGCGTCTCGCCTGAACACAAGCTGAAACTCGTCCAGGCGCTGCAAGAGCGTGGGCACATCGTCGCCATGACCGGCGATGGCGTCAACGACGCCCCTGCGCTGAAGAAGGCCGATATCGGCGTGGCTATGGGCATCACCGGCACGGACGTCTCCAAAGAGGCCGCCGATATGGTGCTGCTGGACGACAACTTCGCTACCATCGTCGCCGCAGTGGAAGAAGGCCGACGCATCTACGATAACGTGCGCAAATTCATCAAATATGCCCTGGCCTCCAATACCGGCGAGATACTGGTCATGCTCCTGGCCCCCTTCCTGGGCATGCCTTTACCGCTGCTGCCCCTCCAAATCCTGTGGATCAACCTGGTCACAGATGGATTGCCCGGCCTGGCCTTGACCATGGAGCCAGCGGAGAGGAATATCATGCGCCGCCCTCCTCACCCGCCCAAAGAGAGCATCTTTGCGCGCGGCCTCGGGCATGACGTGCTGTGGATCGGTGCGCTCGTCGGCCTGGTGACGCTGGCAGTGGGCTACTGGGCCTGGTTTTCGGGACATGCTGGCTGGCAGACCATGGCCTTCACCACCCTGACCCTCGTACAGATGGGCAATGCTCTGGCGCTGCGTTCCGAGCGCGATTCGCTTTTCACCATCGGCCTTCGCTCGAACAAGGCGCTGCTCTGGAGTGTGCTGCTTACCATTGGCCTTCAGATTGCAGTCATTTACATCCCATTTTTGCAGGCAGTGTTCAAGACTCAGGCGTTGTCATGGACCGATCTGGTCATCAGCCTGGCAGCCAGCTCGACGGTCTTCTTCGCCATCGAGGTGCAGAAGTGGATTCGAAGGAGAAGAACATCATTGCCTTAGACTGGATGCGCACTTTTCTATTTCCAGGAACTCGAATGTCAGGCTCAGACCGTCGCCTGCCTCGCCAATACGGGCAACCGTTGCACGGCCGGCGATTCTCCCGAGGGTGTACTCGTCGGGCATCCGGCGGGGAAAGAGGCAGCAGCTTGTCCAGCAGACTCTCATTGGGAGTGATGTTGCTGAGCCATGGCGCGCCACTTTGAGAAAATGAACCGGCCGCAGGGTGTTTTTCGCCCCCATCCGGCCAGGTGTCCCCTGTGGTAAGACTACCGTTTGGCTGCACGTAAATATTCTCACCGGCGGGGATGCGCAGGAAGCGCCGTTGGCGGTTTGCGAACCCGTAGGCTGCCCAATCGCTGCTGGCCAGGGTGGCCAGGTTGACCTTCTCCAGCAGCGGATAAGTGAAACGGGTGCGCTGTCAGCCGCCCTGCAGATGCCAGGTTTCGATATGCTCCTTCAGCAAGCTCCGTGCGCGCAAGAAAATGGCGCGCATCAGACCCATACCGGCGCTCTCTTTGGCCAGCTCGGCGACGGTAACCGGCGGCGCGAAGCTCACTTGAGTTTCCACCCGGATCGTCCCGGGAAAGACCATCTGCTGGATCACCTGCATGAATTCGGCCAGGCGGCGTTGCTTGATCGGATCGCGGTGGATGCGGGTGAAAGGGTGGAGCGCAAATCGGCGCAGAAGCACGCCGCTGGTGATGGCCAAAACCAGGCGCGTCTCGGGCACCTTGCGCAGGAGGACCTCAATGCTGCGCGACCATCTCTCCAACGCGCTCTCGGCGCCGGGCATGATGGCCGGGTCGGGCTCGATCCTGCCGCTGCCAAACAACAACAGCGAGGCGCCGCTGCGCAGGTTCTCTATCGAGTTGCGCAGGGCGATCATGCGGCCAGTCGGGTCATTGCCCCCAGGTGTATAGATAAAATAGCGGCTGGTATGGGGGATGGCGCGGTAAAAAGGAACTTCGTGGACGAAAATCCTCAGGTCCCTCCGCGGTACACTGGAAGCCAGAGCCAGGGAGTCGTACGCCCCAGGGTGATTGGAGACCACTAGCAGGGGCCCTTCGCGGGGTATGAGCTCGCTGCCGCGCACGTGCAGGCGAACCGAAATTCTTTCCAGCGCGGTCCGGCATCCGTGCCCCAGGCCGTGCACGCCTACTTCTTCATCGGCATCCGCAAACAGGCGGGCAAACCGGCTGGCGGGCAAATTGAACAGCCAGCCAAACCAGCGCCGGATGGCGCCCTGCTTTGCAAAACCGAACGCGGAGAAAATCTCATCCGTGATGCGTTCGCGCATCCGCTCGATTTGTTGTCGCGTCGCCATGGTCGCCCATTTTGTGCAATGGAAATTGGATTTGCGCCCGCAGAGGCTGGTTGATTATGGTGTGATCTCTACCACTACACCATTGTCCGCCCAATTATATACCGTCTCCGCAGCGGGCAAATCGAGGATGATGCAGCCATAGGAGGCCGGACGGCCGAGGACATTGGCCCACAGCCGCTTCCCGTTAGACAGCATCGGCAGACCATGGATGCCGTTCATGAAACCCGGCCAGGCCTCATATATGCCCAGGAAGTTCGGCATGGTCAAATCCCATATCGAAGCGTAGGCGTTCGGTTCGTGGGTCTGCACCTGGAACACGCCCGGCTGGGTAGGCGAGCGGTCCATCCCGGTGCTGATTACATAGGTATCGAGCAACCGCCCATCCTGGTAGGTCCGCAGGCGTTGCTCGCTGATGCTGATCACGATGCGCTTATCAACCACCACCGGCAGCGGCAACATCTCATTTGGCGATGGTATGGTGAGCGATTGCCCGCTGTACAACCCGTTAGCGTCCAAACCGGGGTTGGCCGCCAGAATCTTCCACATTGGCATTCCCACCCTCCAGGCGATTTTTATCAGCGTATCGCCGGGTTGCACCGTGTAAGTGCTGGGCGCATGCCACAGGATGAGAATCAGCGGGCGGCCCTCCCGCCAGTCGGCGCTGACCGTCTCGGCCTCAGGAAGCGACTGGAATGAGCGCGCGGGAGCGAAGCTGCCACCCCACGCCCGAATGGCCGTGCGTACTTTCTCCCCATCCAGGGCGATTTGCGGACCATCCGCCCCTTCCACGACACGAAGGGCTGAGGCAAGGACGTCTCGCGGCACGCTCCAGGGGATTTGTTCGCCGGTGATTGGATCGTAAACCAGGAGCTTTAGCGGTTGGTCGAGCAGCCGCTGAGCTTCGACCTGAGCTGCGCTCAAATCGTTGACTCGCGGCGCGACGGCGGTGAGCGCCAGTTCCAGACGGCCGCTGAACAGAACGGCGGCCGGATCGGCTGCCAGGCGCGCAAGGGCGGCGGAAACGTCAAGGTTAGCGCCCAGCTTGCCCGGCTTAACGCTCACCTGGCCGTTTTCCAGACTTAGGACGGCGTCCTCCGGCGGGATGTCAATCTGGGCTGCCAGGCGCTCGAGCTGGGAACGCGCCTCCTCCACCGAGAAGCTCACCGCCGGCGCAATCTCGATGCGGCCCGTTGTGAACAACTGGCCGAGAGCCGAGACCCCGTGCGGAGTGCGGCCAATGGCGTAAGCTTCCTCTGCGGTGGCGCGGGCATCTAGGTGCAGGCCGAAGGATGCGGCCGGTATCTGCCAAAAGCGCTGCCCATCGCTGACGGTGAGCATCCGCTCCTGCCCCCAGGCCTGATTGAGACGCTCGACGGCCATGGGCACCGTTGTGGCACCCAGCGAGACGCCCCCCGCATAGACGCCGGGAGCGATCAGACCGAGCTCCTGAAATGAAACGATGCCTGCCGCAGCCAGCGATGCGGGCAGGGCGATCGCCGCCAAAAGAATGACGGCTGCCAGGATCATCCAGCGGCCGGCTTCACGGCGGAAAGTTACGATTACCTTCCTGGGATCTTTCGGTTGCATGACCGGGCTTACCTTTCTGAGCTACCTCTAAACACCCGGTATCTAGACGCACATTTTGGGAGATCGGTTCCCTCCGATGATGTCATGACGATGAGGGCGATCCATTACACCCACAGAGCCTCATAACGGTCTGCCTGGTCGATCAGCATGGCCTGGGCAATGGGGCTCATCCTGGTGAATTGCTGGCAGGCCTTGATGATGAGCGGCAAGAGGCGAGCGTCTCCGCTGGTGCACAGAGCGGTAAGGTCTTGAGAGAGGGTAAAGTCGACCGCCGGCTGAACCTGCTCGATGCGGTCGAAGGGTTCGTACCAGGTGCGGTAGACAGCCCGCCGCCCTCCCCAGGGACGTTTGGCCAACGCCTTGATCGCCAGCACACCCAGGTCCTTCGCACGGCATTCGGCCAGCAGCTCCTCACACTTTTGCCGGTAGGATTTATTGGAGAACAGGATGAAATTGACCGGCAGCATCACCGTATCGAAATCATAACCCGCGAGGGCCTGGAGAATCACATCCGGCGCCTCGATGCCGTGGGCGGTGATGCCGATCCAGCGCACCAGTCCCTTCGCGCGCGCTTCGAGGATGGCTTCCAGGGCTCCGTCCCGGTCCAAAGCCTGCTTCAGCTCATTCAGATCAGTTACCGCATGGAGCTGATACAAATCGAACGAATCGACCTGCAGATTGCTCAAGGAGCGGCGCAGTTCTTCTGCAGCCGCCTCGCGGCCGCGCTCCATGGTTTTCCCGGCCAGGAAAAAGCGCTCACGCTCACGCGCCAGCCAGGGTCCCAGGCGCACCTCCGCCTGCCCATAGCTGGGCGCCACGTCGATGTGGTTGATCCCGGCTGCGATCACCCGCCGCATGACGCGGTCTGCTTCGGCTTGGGTCATATCCGCCAGAGCCACCGCGCCAAATACGGCCACAGTGCTCATCTGCCCCGTCCGCCCCAAACGACGTTTCTCCATGAAGCACTCCTGCCTGATCAGACAATTGCCGCAAGGTTTGTGTTCATTTTATCCAATTTGGGCAGGAATGCAACAGGATTTCATACAATGAGAAGCGTTCCGCGAGACGGGTTTATTGGAAGATGATAGTGATCTGGCCGATGCCCCCCTCAACCTTCATGTCCACCCAGTTTGCAGCATTCTGGAAGCCGGAAGTGGTGATCGTATTGCCGTTCCGCTGATAGGAGCCGCGAAAGTTTGTCGAGCCGAGCCAGCCGCTCATTTCCACGCGGGCTTCCAGTCCGGCCGGAACGATGATGGTGAACTGCCCGACGCCGCCGTGCACCACGGCGTCGAAATTCCCCTGGTCTGGCAGAATGACCTGCCCCTGCCCGACTCCCAGCGTGTATTCCAGGCCGCTGAGCTTCATGCCGCTCAGGTCCATCTGCGTCTGGCTCGCGCCGCCATTGACGGTCAGGTAGATCGGGATATTGGGGTTCAATTTCAGATCCCAGACCTTACTCCGATAAGACTGCCCCAGGAACCAACCGGTGGAAATACCCTCACTGCGCAGGCTGAATACAGCTTTGCTGCCCTCGATCTGGAAGGATTGAACCGGCAACTCGCCGGGGTCCAGGGCTAACGAGCCGTTAATCAGGTCTTGGGATTCTTGCAAAGCGCCGATGTTCAACCTGCCTACGCCGAAGTGGACATCCACGTCGGCCGATGTGGCGCCCTGTAACGGTTGAGTGAACTCCTGCTGTCGAAACGGCTGGCCGGTCTGCGCCTGAACGTTCATCCAGTACACCCCACCGACAAACGCCAGGACCATCAGAACGACGACCACGATCGAGCCGACCAAAGAACGCCGGCCGATCATCAGATCCAATCCCAGGCCAATCAAGGCAATCGGCCACAACCGCCAGGCGACCTCCCACACCGTCCATTGCAGCAAACCCAGGTTGTTGAGCAGGAACAGGACACCCAGGCTGATCAGTATGATTGGCCCGACCAGGCCGCGGCGGCGGACATAACCACCGTTCATTCCAACCTCCTCACGGCAAATCCGGAATTAATCACGCGCCCGCCGGAAAATGAGCGCCACGCCGGCCAGGATGAGCAGCACCGGCCAGATCAGGTTGAAGCGCAGCCAGCTCAACCACGGGATGCCCAGGTTTTCGAGCAGGTAAATGCCCCCCAGGATGATCAACGCCGCGCCGATGATTATGCCCGTCTGGGTCGAGCGTTCGCCCGAAAAGCTTTCGCGGATCTCACTCCCAATGTTACGGGCGCGGTCGCCCATCTCCCGCACGTTGGCTTGCACTGTCTCGCGCGCCGCAATCTGGCCCGCCTCTTCGCCGGGCATGATGATCCACAGGATCAGATACACCCAAAAACCCACACCCTGCCCGAAGAGGAGCAGGACGAAGAACAGGCGCACCCAGACCGAATCGATGCCAAGATATTCGGCCAGGCCGCCGCACACGCCGCCGAGCATTCGGTCGGTGCGGCTGCGGGTTAGCTTTCTGCGAGTGTCCATCTGCGCTTCCCTCCTCGAATGGTTCAGGCCTGCGGCCGCGGGCGGAGCGCTGCCGCCAATACGGCCAGGCCGGCAACGATCAACGCGATCGGCCAGATGAAATTAAGCGCCGGCGCAGTGAAAGCCATTACCAGCACGCCCAACACGCCCAGTGCGACCGCCGGCCAGACTGCCCAATGCAAATTGGTATCCTTTACAGGCAGAATTGCGAGCAAGCCGAATGTGAGCGCCAGGCCCAGAAAGAAAATGCCTCCGGAATACTGATTCACGATCGGGAAGACGGCCAAACCGGCCACCACGGCCAGCGTGGTCAGCGTGCCAGCCGGGATAATCGCCCACCAGAAATCCCTGCGAATCGCAAAAATCAGCCAGAAGGCCAGCGCGATCATGCCCAGGAACATACCACCACCGATCGCTTCAGGATAAAACGGCACGAAGATCGGCAACAGGATCAAGGCGCTTAAACCGAGCAGCGTCAGACCGGGGATGAGCGCCCACCACTGCTGACTGTCACCGATAAAAACAGCCAGGAAAATCAGGCCGCCGGCGGCGAATGCCAGTCCGATGAAACCACTCCAATTGAAACTTAACACGTTGAAATTTTGCAACATGAACAGGATTCCCCCTACGACCAGCAGCAAGCCGATAAACAGGGTCACAGTATTTTTCTTCATTTTTTCCTCCTTTAAGGCAACAATCAAGCCGCCCTGGGCCTGGATGGGTGCAGCATCCATTTCATTATACGCAATTGGCGGTGGGGGGTTGCACGGTAACGGGGAGAGGACGCGCCTGTCCGGGCGGTGAGATGGGGACCTGGCCATTAAGACATTCGCAGACCATCCTTTTGACCCGACCGTTCTTGTTCCCTATACGAAAACCAAAGCCAGGAGGCCGTGATACAATGACCTCATTGAGAGGATGAAACAGATATCAGGAGGGAACGTCATGACCACAAAAGCAGCGGTCGAGGACTTCCTTGCCCAGCGCACCCTGGCGGTGGTGGGCGTTTCACGCGATAGCCGGAAGTTCGGCAACGTGATCTTCAAGGATTTGAAGAAGAAAGGTTATAGGGTATATCCAATCAACCCCAATGCCCAATCGATAGAAGGCGAGCCGTGCTACTCCAACCTGGCCTCCCTGCCGGAAAAAGTGGGGGGCGTGATTCTGGTCTTACCCCCGGCGAAATCGGCGCAGGTGGTACGGGAGGCGAAAGCGGCGGGCATTGAGCGCGTCTGGCTGCAGCAAGGGGCTGAGTCGCGCGAAGCGCTTGAGTTCTGCCAGCAGAACGGCATCTCGGTGGTGGCGGGGGAGTGCATCCTGATGTTCGCCCGGCCGATCGGTTTTTTCCATAAACCGCATCGCTGGGTTTGGGGGTTAATGGGGAAGCTTCCGCAGTAAAATTGTCCCATGACGGTACATCATCATCGCCGCACCCGTCGGCGCGTGGTAGACCCTAAAAAGCGGTTGATTATCGCCTCGGCGCTGGCCGCTCTTTTCGTCCTGGCGTTGAGTTCAATCGTTTACGCCGATCATTTAGAGAATCACGACGCTTTTTGCGCCTCCTGCCATTCCCAACCCGAGACGACGTATTATCAACGCAGCCTGCAGGCCGCCCAGGTAGATCTGGCCTCCTTCCACCGCACAAAAGACACCCGCTGCATCGACTGCCACTCTGGAGAAGGTCTCATCGGACGCCTGGGCGCCATGCAGGTCGGCGCGGATGACCTCATCCGCTGGGTCACCCACACCGCGCGCCAGCCTGCCCCATTGACTGTACCCATCGGGGATGGTAACTGCCTGAAGTGCCACACGGACGTGCCCAACACGCAGGATTTTAACCTGCACTTCCATGCCTTCCTGCTGCGCTGGCAGGCGGTCGATCCCAATGCAGGCGGCTGCGTTTCCTGCCATAGTGCGCACACGTTGGATGGCGATCCTGCCGTCCAGTTCCTCAACCAAAACCGCACTATCCAGGTGTGTGAAGCCTGCCACGCCGCTTTGGGAGCAGGTGGATAACGCTGCCTCAGCCTTCTCGTGATAGGGCTGCGGCAGCCTCCAGGGGGAATAAGGCTTCGTCGCGCGCCCTCACCAGGCGCATCACCGGACGGCTACGTAGCCATAGCCAGGCGGTTTGCGCCAGTGCAGCCAGTGAGAACGCCGCCATACCGACGTACAGACCGGTCATCTTCCCCCATACCACCCCGGCGCCCAGCACCAGCAGCACCACACCAAGCGAGACCGCGACCGATTCGGACACGCCGTGCGTCTTGCGCCCGAAGAGCAGGGCGCCTTGATACCAGCTCTGCAGCACGGTCAGACCGCCCATTGGTAGACCAAGCCAAAAAGCCGTGCTTGCCAGAGATGCCAGCGCCGCTGGGAGTGCGGATACACGGCCGAACCAGAACGCTGCCAGCGGAGTCGCCACCATCAACAAGTGCAGCGCTGATGACCCGCTGGCCAGAATCGTGGTAAAGCGTTTCAGGCTGGGATAGGATCGCACCTCATCTAATAAAGCCACCACGACTTCATTGTAAGCGTATCCGAAGCTGCGCAGAATCATAATCAGGCCCGAAACCACCGGCCAGACCGCCAGGGAAGGCAGCGCCTGCGGCATGCGACTGAGCGCCGCACTGCCGATCGGCTGCCAGAGCAGTGAGAGCAATTCGGTGAACACCAATGGGATATAGAAGTCGGCGAAGAACCTCAACGTAAGCGGCTCGCCAGTCGGCGCGGGACGCAATTCACCGCGCAGCACTGGCTGGACCACCAGCCCGGCGAATACCGCCTCGCTGATCACCCCTGCCGCCTGGGCCGCCGTGCCGACGACGATCCCTGGCAGAGAACCATTTGATGATCGGGCCACGCTGTAGCCGACAGCCAGTACAACCACGTCGGCCGTCAGCCGCACCAACGTTCCCACGCCCACCGCCTTGGAGTGGCCGAAACGGATCAGGACGCCCTGCTGGAAGCGGCGATAGGCGATGGACCAGGTCCAGGGCAGCATAATGGCCAGTCCAAGCCGCGCCGGCATGACGACTTCCTCCGGCGCGCGGATCAGGCCGCGTACGATCAGGTCGTATAAAGGCGTGAAGACGATCAGCGCATGCAAAGCCGTCAGCGTCGCTCCCGCCGCGTGGGTGAAGCGCTTGATCTTCAGATAAGAAGCCCAATCCTTGCTGAGCGCCACCGAGGCGGCCAGGATCATGATGATGGGCGCTTCGATGATCAACGCCAGGGGATATACTACGCCGCCGTAAGCCGCCAGGTGCACTTCCGGGTCGGCAAGGCGGGCCATCACCGCGCTCAGCAGAGGCACTTCGGCGCCCATTAGCAGCCAGGAGGCAGCCAGAGGCCACCAGGTCTTCAAGATCACAGAGAAAGGCAGGCTGGGAGCGGCGCGGGCGGAGGACATGCGCGCAATTATAACCCTGCGTGATCATCGAGGAAAATAGCGGTAAAATTATGAGTAATATTATCCAAAATTTCTCTACGGTCATGCCGTCCGTAGAAAGGAGAGGGGCCCATGTCGTATCTCCTGCCGCGTGCGGGCCAGATGCTGCCCGCTTTCAGCCTGCCTTCCTCCGACGGCGCGGTCATCCACCTTTCGGATTTCCGCCAGCGCAAGGATTTAATCCTCGTATTCCTCAGCGGGAAAGACAGCGATTTGGCTTTATTGCGCGGACTGGCTCGAGACGATGACCTCTTTGCCGAACAGGGTGCGCAGGTCATAGCCGTGGTGCGGGGCGGTCCAGCCAGGGCGGTGAAGATTAAGCGCCAGCTCAATCTCCCCTATCCGTTGCTCATTGACGCCGATGGCAGGGTCTTCGACATCTACTCGCCGATGGATAGCAAGGGAGAAACACGGCTGGCAATTTATGTGGCCGACCGCTACGGCGAGATCTTCTATTCCTTCCTGGATGACGGAGGCGCCCCGATTCCGAGCGTCAAAGACCTTTTGGACTGGGTGATATTCGCCGAGGCGCAGTGCCCTGAGTGAGGGGTGGCCGAGTGGCCGGTGTAGGTTACACCGCACACGATCACCTCAACCCCGAAAAATATCCGGATTTCTGTGCGGCCAGGTGGCCTGACTAGATGACTCGCGCTGCTGCGCCACTTGCCATCTCATAGAGATTATGATAAGATTCTTGTGCAGCGTTTGGAAGGACGTTCCTTCCGGGCGTTGCTTGCGTTTTTAGCGCCGCTATCCGGGGGTCATTCCCCTGCCTGGACAAGCGATTCAGTATCGATAAAGGACTGGACATGCCAACCTCATTCCTGACACGCGAAGGCTTCGAAAAACTCCAGGAAGAACTCGAGTATCTTCGCACTGTCAAGCGTCAAGAGATCGCCGACCGTTTGCACGAGGCTATGGAGGGCGGTGAGCTGATCGAAAACGCCGAATACGAAGCCGCCAAGAACGAGCAGGCTTTTGTGGAAGGCCGCATCAAGGAGCTTGAAATCCTTTTGGCCAACGCCCGGGTGATCTCAGAGACCGAGAAGGCCGAAACCGTGCAAATTGGCTCAACCGTCACCGTGAAGGAAGATGGGGCTGAGCCGGAAGTTTATACTATCGTAGGCGCGGCCGAGGCCAACCCACGCGCAGGGCGCATCTCGAACGAATCACCCCTCGGCAGGGCCCTCCTCAACCGTAAGGTGGGCGACAAGGTGCAGGTGGATGCACCGGCCGGGTCGTTTACGGTTGAGATTCTGAAGATCGAATAGGCAACCTTTAACGCCTTCAGCCCCGCGCCGTTGCAGCGGCGCGGAGCTTTTTTAACGCCAAATCTGCCTTTCCCTGATACAATTGCCAGCATCCCGGCATAGAAGGAAAAATGGTCAGCATGCCAATCGAAACCAACCCCCTGGAACAGGCCCGCCTGGAAAAGTTGCAGCGTTTGCGTGCGGCAGGCATCGAACCTTATCCGACCCGTGCAGAGGTCACCCATACGACGGCGGAAGCCATCGCCGCTTTCCTGGAGGCAGAAAAAGCCGCCTCACCCGATCCGGTGCGCGCCAGCGTGGGAGGGCGGCTACGCGCCATTCGCCCCATGGGTAAGGTGACATTCGCCCACATTGAGGATGGTTCCGGCCGCTTGCAGCTTTTCTTCCGCGTCAACGAGCTTGGCGAGAACCAAATGGAGCTGTTTTCGCGCGAGTTCGACCTGGGCGATTTCATCCAGGCCAGCGGAACGATGTTCCGCACGCGCTCCGGAGAGGTTACCCTGCAGGTGACAGCCTTCAAGATGCTGGCCAAGGCCATCCGCCCGCTGCCGGCCGCCAAGGATGAGGTGGTGGAGGGACAGGTGGTGCGCCACGCCACCCTTTCGGATCCGGAGGTTCGCTACCGTCAGCGCTACGCCGACCTGGCGGTGAACCCGGATGTGCGCAAGATCTTCCGCATACGGGCGGCCGCTATCCAGGCGCTGCGCGATTTCCTGGATCAACGCGGCTTTTTAGAGGTCGAGACGCCTATTTTGCAGCCGCTGTACGGCGGCGCGGCGGCACGGCCCTTTGTCACCTACCACAACCAGCTCAAACAGAACCTTTACCTGCGCATTTCCTTTGAGCTGTATCTCAAGCGCCTGCTGGTCGGCGGTCTGGATCGCGTCTACGAGATCGGCCGCGACTTTCGCAACGAGGGCGTGTCCTTCAAACACAACCCGGAGTTCACCCAGCTTGAATTTTATTGGGCTTATGCTGATTATCTCAAGGTGATGGATCTGACCGAGCAGATGATCGCCTTTGTAGCCGGGCAGGTGTTGGGCACGCTTACCATCCACTTCGACGGCCACGAGATCGACCTGACGCCGCCCTGGAAGCGCCTGTCGTTGCGCCAGGGGCTGATCGAAGCCACTGGCGTAGACATCGCCCAGCATCCCACGGCTGAAAGCCTGGCAGCCGCGATGAAGGCCGCCGGCCTGAAATTCAACCCGGAGGCGCCACGCGGTAAGCTCATCGACGGCATGTTGGGCGACTACCTCGAGCCGAAACTGATCCAACCCACCTTCCTGTACGACTACCCGCGCGACATCTCCCCCCTGGCAAAGAACAAGCCCGGCGAGCCGGATACGGTGGAGCGCTTTGAAGGCTTCGTTGGCGGCATTGAGCTGTGCAACGCCTTCACCGAGCTGAACGACCCGCTCGACCAGCAGGCGCGCTTCGAGGAGATGGCGCGCACCTTCGCCGCCGATGACGAAGAGCGTCACCCGCTGGATGAGGATTACCTGCGCGCCATGTCCTATGGCATGCCGCCCAGTGGGGGCTTCGGCATCGGCATCGACCGCCTGGTGATGTTACTGACCGACCGGCACAGCATCCGCGAAGTGATCCTTTTCCCGCACTTGCGGTCCAGAGACGAAGATGAGTAGGATGCCACGGATGTTCCAATGATCTTTTTCAAAATTTGAATCAATCGGCGCGTCTTTTGCCTGTGGGTGGATCAATGCTGGGTTAGCAGGCTGTAACCAATTTGTAATTATTGATATCAACCGATAATGAGCGCGAAAGGTATGAATAATTAACTAATCGGGGAGATTATTGTAAACAAGGAGTCAACCCTTATAATTTTTATAAAAGACAATATATAATGTGGCAGAATAAGTATTGAATTTCAATACAGAATCCAATATACTATAAAATATCAAGAATGCCATAAAGTTCAATAACCTTAAATGCAGAATAGTTACAGATAATTACTAAAATAACAAATTTAAAATCCATCTGGGTTAGGGGGTGCTTCATAAAGTCGCTTTTTATCAAAGAAGGGAGGTCTCCGGCACATAGATGGTCCTATTTTCAATCCCGATCACAGAACACAGATACGAACATGGTTGCGGATATTAAAGGGCGGATGAATCCATATATGACATGATCTATAGAGGAGGTCGAAAATGAAGAAAATATCGTTTGGGATCGTTATTAGCTTAATTTTGATCCTTACGCTGGTGACGCCTGCCCTGGCGATCACCAATGGAGAGCCGGATGCCGGCCGGCATCCGTATGTGGGCCTACTGGTATTCGATGTCTACGATCCTGTTAGCGAGTCGAATGTGCCTGCCTGGCGCTGCAGCGGCTCGCTGATTGCCCCGAATGTTGTCCTCACCGCCGGCCACTGCACGGATGGGGCCGCAGCAGCCAGAGTCTGGTTCCAGGAAGATGTCACTTACAATGCCGTCCCCTTCCCGCTGTACCCCTATGGCGGTCCGGGCAGCGGAGCCATCGAAGGAACACCCTACACCAACCCCAAATACCGCAGCGCCGAAAATCCCTACGGCGGCGGCAATGGACTCCCCGCCTTTTCCTATCGCGACGTGGGCATCGTCGTTTTGAATGAACCGGTCATGGGCATCATCCCGGCCAAACTGCCCGCTCCTGGCCTGGTGGATGAACTGAGCAACAAGGCACCCGTTGACCTGGTGGGGTATGGCGTGCAGTACCAGGCGCAAATACCTGGAAATCAATTACCCCAGCCGCCTCCGTATTACCGCTGGGCAGGACCGCGGGTTCGCCTGTATGCTCCCAGCCAGAAGGTTTCGGGGGAGTTCGTGAACAGCGCCGAGTTCATCCGGCTGAGCATGAACCCGGGCGGGGGCACAGGCGGCACCTGCTTTGGCGATTCCGGCGGCCCTGATTTGATGGGCGGGACCGATACGGTCCTGTCGGTCAATTCATTTGTGACCAACGTCAATTGCTCAGGAGTCGGCTACTCGAGCCGCATCGATATCCCCGAAGTGTTGGACTGGATCGCTAGTTTTATGCACTAACCCTCTCCAGCCCGCAAAATAAGAGCATGACCCATCTTCAGATCGAGGATGGGCCGTGCTTTTTATGTGGTCTTTTGACTATCACCCGAGGGAGCCTCATGGCTCTGGAGGACCCCCCATCGAAAACAGGAGGATTGCCCAAAGCGGCGGGAATTCACCGGAAAAGATGGAGGTAGAACACCGGACATCTTCGTGACGCCCCTATTTCTTTATGCTAAACTAAGTGGAACATCATTCCTGGAAAATCAAGATGTCCGCCCCTTCTCCGGCCAACCCCCTATTGCTCAGCAAGCTGCGCATTCCCCGCGCGCGGCCGGAGATCGTGGCGCGCCCGCGCATCGCTGCCTTGTTAGACTCTGCCGCCCAACGCAAGCTAACCCTCCTGTGCGCTCCGCCTGGCGCGGGAAAGACCACCGCATTGAGCGAATGGGCCCAGCATTGTTCGGCGCCGATCGCCTGGCTGACCCTCGCGGATAGCGACAATCTGCTGGAAGACTTCCTCTCCTACCTCGCGGCCGCCCTGGAAAGGGCTGTCCCCGGCTGCAGCGCCTCCGCCATGAGCCTGTTGCACGCGCCCGCGCCCCTGGACGAAAAGGCCTTCACGGCAGCGCTGCTTAACGATCTGGACGCCCTGACGGCTCCTCTGATCCTCGTTCTGGACGATTTCCACCTGCTGCATAACCAGATCGCCCAGGCCGTTGTGAACGAGCTGGTCGAACACATGCCGCCAGCCTTTCACCTGGTGATCGCCACGCGCTCTGACCCTCCCCTGCCGCTGGCCCGTCTGCGCGCCCGCGGCGAATTGACCGAGCTGCGCGCCGCCGATTTGCGCTTCACCACCCAGGAGGCGGCTGCTTTCCTGAACGAAGTCATGCACCTGGGACTCGCCCCGCAAGAGGTCGAAGCGCTGGAGAGCCGCACCGAGGGCTGGATCGCCGGCCTGCAGCTCGCGGCCCTTTCGATGCGCGGTCGCAAAGACGTGGCCAGCTTTATCCGGGCTTTCACCGGCTCACACCGCTTCGTGCTGGATTACCTGGTCGAAGAGGTGCTCATCCGCCAGCCTGAACCGGTTCAGTCTTTCCTGTTGCAAACCTCGATCCTGGACCGCCTGTGCGGAACGTTGTGTGACGCGATCCTCGCTGCTCAAGAAGAGAAACCCGATGAACGCGCGGTAGGCGACCCATCGCGAGCGACGCCGGCTGCTGACGAAGCACCATCGAACAGCCAATCCATACTCACGGACCTCGAGCGCTCTAACCTGTTTATCGAGCCCCTGGATGATGAACGGCGCTGGTTCCGCTACCACCGCTTGTTCGCCGATTTGCTGCGCTATCGCCTGGAACAGAGTTATCCCGTCGAACACATCCGCAGACTGCACCTGCGCGCCGCCGTTTGGCTTGAGCGGCACGATCTGCTCGAAGAAGCCATATCGCATTACATTGCCGGCGGCGACGATGAGTCTGCCGCTCGCCTGGTCTCAACGCGGAATCAGGAATGGCTCAAGCTGGGCCAGGCCAACCGTCTGATTGGTTGGCTGGACAGCCTGCCTGCCCGCCTGCGCGAGGTCAATCCAAGCCTGCACCTGCACATGTGCTGGGCGATGATCTCTACCGGCCGTTTTCAACAGATGGAGGCCCATCTGCGCGCCGCCGAAGAGGGCTTTGAGCGCCTGCGTGCAGCCGGCCGGCTATCGGAGGATGAGATCAAGGAGTTCCGTCTGGATCTCATCTCTTCGCGGGCGATCCTGGCATCCACACAGGGGGACCTGGACGCCGTCATTACCTTTTCCGAGGAAGCCCTTTCCGGGCTGCCCGAGGACAATCCCTGGCGGGCGACGATCGGCATGGGATTGGCGGTCGCTCATCTATGGAAAGGCAACATCCGCCTGGCGGACGAGGCCTTGCTGGAGACCATCCGAGCGGGGAAACGCTACCAACTGGGTTCTATCTACCTGGCCGCGCTGGCCAATCACGCCGATATGACCGTCGAACAGGGCCGTCTGCATGAAGCGTATGACATCTACCAAGATGTGGTGCGCGAATCCACTCAGCCGAACGGCGGTCTGTCGCCTCTCGCCTGCCTGGGTTACATCGGTATGGCCAACCTGCACGCTGAGTGGGGCGAGGCCGAGAAAGCTCTGGAGCTGGTCATGCGCGGGCAGGAGCTGGCCGAGCAGTGGGGCAATGCCGACATCCGCCTGTTGACGTACGGCACGCTGGCGCGCGTGCGCGCTTTGCTGAACGACGAGGCTGGCGCCATGGCAGCGGTAGAAGCTGCCAGCGGGCTGGTTTCAGGGCCGCCGCAAAATCCACTCACCCGCTCGGTGTTCGAGGCCGTCCGCCTCCATGTATGGATGAACCTCGGCCATTTGAAGCGGGCATTGGAGTGGCTCGATGCGCATCCCGTTGCGCCCGAAAACCGCCCAGCGCTGGTCTATCCTGACGAATATCTGGCCCGCGCGCGTGCTTCGCTCTTGCGGGGAGAAACCGAAAGAATTCCCTCATTGCTGGCCGCTCTGGAACGAATGGAAGGCGAGGTGCGCGAAGCCGGACGTAATCGCTGCGCTCTGGACATGTTAGCGCTGCAAGCCGCCGCCTGGTGGGCATTGGGGCGGAAAACTGAAGCGCTAACCACCTTGCGTCGCGCCCTGGGAGAGGCCCAAGCCGAGGGCTACCTGCGTCTCTTCGCGGACAAAGGAGCGCTTCTGGCTGCGCCGTTGCGCGAGCTGGCGGCCATCGGTCCGCTCTCCGCTTACGCCATGCGCATCCTGGAAGCCATGGGCGAACGAGCCGAAATCGCTGTTGGCGAAAAGCACCGCCCGAACTTTCCCGCGCTCAGCGAACGAGAGCTGGAAGTGCTGCGCCTGGTGGCGAGCGGCCTGGGCAACCGCGCCATTGCCGAGCGCCTGGTCCTCTCACCGGGCACCGTCAAGCGCCACCTGCACAACATCATGGAAAAACTGGACGCCGCCAACCGCACCGAAGCGGTGGCCAGAGCCAGAGCGCTCGAGCTGCTCTAAAAGACCTTCTACTGCCCATCAATTTGCGATCAGAGGGATGTAAACGGGCGCCCCCTCGGAATAGGTCAGGATATCCCCGCCGGGCTGAAAATCGTCTGCGGCGACCCGGCGTTTCCAGGTCACGGTGACATTTAATCCATTCACCTCGACCAGGCCGTAGCCAAAGGAAACGTCGCCGAACACACGCACGGGCTTCCAGGGGCCGTTATCGCCGTCATAGGCGCTGGCGCTGACCAGCGGGGCGCCGCCCCCGCCGATAATGATTTGGTGCAGGTCATTGGCCGGATTCCCATCCCCGTCGTCGATGCGGGCATGGTCATAGAGATGGTCATGCCCGGCAAAATAGATACGCGCACCGCCTGATGCCAGGATCTGCCAGAAGGCGTTCCGTGCATCAGGGAGTTCATCCAGAACGTCCGGATGACTGGCTTTAAAAGCAGGTTCATGGCCGAAGGCAAACACCACCGGCTGGCGATTGGCGGCAAGCTGCTCGGCCAGCCAGTCAAGGTTGACTTGATGGAGCCGCGCATACTGATCCAGCCCAACCACGAACACATTCCCATACTCGAAAGAATACGTAACGCCGAATTCGCCTTTCGGCCCGTTTGCGGGTAGAGCATAAGGCCCGGAGAACACTTCGTTCCAGACAGCCTGGCTGCCAGCATCGTGGTTTCCGCGCACCGGATAAACCCCGATTCCCGCATCGTATAGCGGCTGCATGATTTCCCGCCAGTAGGTGAGCTGAGATCGCAGGATTTCGGCTTCGCTTGAGCCGTTCACCAGATCCCCGGTGAAGAGCAGGAAATTGACCCGTTCATCCAGCGCAGCCTGGACGATCTCGCCCAGGATCGCGCTGCTCACCCCGTTGTCGGCGCCGCGGCTATCTCCGACGACAATGAACCGCACGGGCGGTTGTGGGGCAATGGCTTCAGTCAAGGTGACCTGCACCGCCGGATAAGGTGGGAGCGTAGGCGTCGAGGCAGGCGCGGGATGCGTGGCGGTTGGCAGCGCTGTCAAAGAAGCGCGTGCAACATCCTCTGTACTTTCCACCGGGCGGTTCGCCGCAGGAATCTGAACCAGGTCCGGCAGGGTCGGGAACGCCTGTAACTGGTGGTAAAGCTGAAGACCTGCCAGTAGAGCCAAGAAGAATGCGGCCATGATCAGAATGATAGCCAGAGCTTTATTGCGCATCATTGCCGCCCTCCCGGGATAGGTGCTTCACTTTTGAAATCGGTCCTGCCATGGCCTGATCCTTGCCCGGATCATTGTACATCACTATTCTATTTCCCCTGGGCGGCAATCAGGGATGCGATATCGGGTGCAGAAGCAACGTGTGCGCAATCAACCTGCGCTCACAAAGCGGTTCCACAGCCGGGGTATTTCGGGATTTCCTGCACGCGCTGCCCGGCGGGTAAAAATCAACCCACGATTGTATCTTTGGATACATGACAATGTACCCGATCGCCGGCTATAGTGTACGCGTTTGCATCAGACAGGTTCTTGAGGAGCAAGCCATGAATGAGTCAGTGATCCAAGTCCAGAATTTTCGAAAAGTTTACGGCGACTTTGTTGCGGTACACGGCATCAGCTTCGAAGTCCAGCGGGGAGAGATTTTCGGCCTGCTCGGTCCTAATGGAGCTGGCAAGACCAGCACGCTGGAAAGCCTGGAAGGCTTGCGCCATCCGGACGGCGGCAGTCTGCGCATCCTGGGCATGGACCCTGCCCGCCAGAGTACCAGCCTCTGGCGGCACATCGGCGTCCAGCTTCAGACCTCCGCCCTTCCCAATACCATGACCGTCTTGGAGGCGATGCAGTTTTTCTGCGCATACCACCGTGTACCGGTCCGCCGGGATCTGCTCGAGCGCCTCGGCCTCGCTGATAAGCTCAACGATCAGTATGCCAGCCTGTCCGCGGGTCAACAGAGGCGCCTGTCTCTGGCACTGGCCATCGCCCATAATCCGCAGGTCTTGTTCCTGGACGAACCCACCGCCGGCCTGGACGTGCCCTCGCGCATCGTCCTGCACGAAGTGATGCGCGAACTTCAGTCCGCCGGGACCACTATTGTCCTGGCCACACACGACATGGCCGAGGCTGAGAAGATGGCCGATCGCGTGGCGATTCTGCTCAAGGGTCGAATTGCCGCCTGTGGTACGCCCAAAGAGATCACCGCAGCCGGGAAAGGTCTGACGCGCATCTCCGTACGCACCGAGAACAATCTTCTGGCCAGGAACGGGGTCGTTTTTCCTGGCGTGCGCCAGCGGGTCTTGGAGGACGAATACGTGATCTACTACAGCGCGGACCCGGGTTCATCGGTGGCAGCCATCATCCGGCACATCGATGCCAGCCACGACACCCTGATCGACCTGCGGGTGGAGCGGCCCAGCCTCGAGGAACGCTTCCTGGAAATCACCCAAACCTACGCTTGATAGAAAAGAGAGATACGATGAACGCCTTCGCCCATCACCTGGCTTACGATTTCCGCACGGGGCTGCGCGATAAGTCCCAGATGTTGATGAATTACCTGTTTCCCCTGGCCTTCTTCGCTATGATGGGCCTGCTGATGACCCAGGTCAACCCGACCTTCAAAGAGACGATCATCCCGGCCATGATGGTCAATGCTTACATGGCTGGCGGTTTGCTCGGTCTGCCCAACCCGCTGGTCGTCTCGCGTGAAGCGGGCGTCTTCCGTAGCTTCCGCATCAATGGCGTGCCCAGTCTGTCCATTCTCACCATCCCCGTGCTGGGCATCAGCCTGCATATGGTGCTGGTATCGGCGGTCATTACTGCAGGGTCGGCGCTCTTCTTTGGCGCCGCCTTCCCGCTCAACTGGGGCTGGTTTGTTTTGATCGGGCTGGTGGCCATCGTTTCCATTTGCGGCATTGGAGCGCTGCTCGGCGTGGTCGCCTCCAACAGCCGTGCCACGGTCTTGCTGGCTCAAATCATTTACATTCCCTCGATGATCCTGGGCGGTCTGATGCTGCCCACCAGCATGCTGCCACCCGCCTTGGGGCGCGTGGCCCTGCTTCTGCCCGCCACCCACATCATCAACGCCTTCCGCGGTCTGGCGCTTGGCCTGCCTCCCTCCTTCAGCACGACCGGATCACTGCTTGTGCTGGCCACCGGCGCAATTCTGAGCTATGCCCTGGCGGCCTATCTCTTCCAATGGGATAACAATGCCCGCCGCACGCACAGCCCGTTTCTGGCTCTGCTGGTCCTGGCGCCTTACCTGGCAGCCATGCTTTTATCAGCCTGATGGGAGCTTCTCGCGAGGGGCGTACGATCGTGCGCCCCTCCCCATATGACGCGGCAGGTGGCAAGGCATCGTGATCGCCAGGAATTCTATCATCGGCATTACGGACAATGGACGCCTCAGCTTTCGTGATCCGCGCTTACGCGCTCAGTAAGACCTACTGTCTGCCAGGCGGCAGATGGGTCGAAGGACTGGCGCCAACCAGCTTCGAAATCCCCTCCGGGGCTTGCCTGGGAGTGGTGGGGGAGGGTGCTGCAGGAAAGACCACCCTGCTGCGACTGCTGGCAGGGCAGGTTCAGCCCACCGGTGGAAAGTTGATTTACGCCGAAGGCTTATCGCCTCAATCCTGCTTTCTGAGCAACTCTGACGAAAATCCTCTGCCGGATGATCCGCAGCCGCATCCACCCTCTGGGCTGCCTACTGAGGCCAGCCAGTCTGAGACGGCCGTCTTCTCCGCCCTGCAAACGGTAGGGGAGGCGTTGCGTCTTCGCCTGGCGCGCGACCTGCTGCGCCCTGAACCCATCCTGCTGCTGGATGATCCACCCGGCCTGAATGAAAACACGGCCCGCGCTATCCGACCCGCAATGGATGCCCACTTAAGAGAACGTGGGACGGCGCTCATCATTGCCACTCGAGATGCCGATGTGGCTCTGATCCTCTGCTCGCGGATTCTGGTGCTACGCGCCGGACACCTCGTCCGCGATGCCTCGGTCAGCGGGCTGATCGGCGGACCGGGTGGCCGGACCCCCTGCCTCATCCGTTTGCGCGGGCATCTGGATGCCCGCCGAATGGATTGGTTCGGCGGCCTGGAGATGCACATCCACGACAACGATACCATCTTGACCGGCGTGCTTCCCGATGAACACGCCGTTTACGGCATGATCGAACGCGCTCGCGATCTCGGCCTCGCGCTGATCTCCGTCGAAACTGGATGGCGCGCAGCCCGCGCCCAACTAGTGGAATGGATGCGCATCGGGTAAAATATCACTGTGCAGGCAAAAGAGCTCTCCACCGATGCGCTGTTGTACACTGGTGACGCCCTGGCCCTGGTGTTGCTAACCGTGGCAGGTTTCGCCACCCATGGCGAATTGTCCACCGCAGGTACGCGCATGCTGAGCACATACGTGCCTCTGGCAGTTGCATGGGCGCTGACGGCCCCCTGGTTGGGCCTTTACCGCGAGGCAACCGTGCGCGATGCGCGCCAGCTATGGCGGCCGGTGTGGGCAGCCATACTGGCCACACCCCTGGCTGCCCTTCTGCGCAGCCTTTGGCTGGGAGAAGGCATCGTTCTGCCAATTTTCGTGCTCGCTTTGGGCGCCACTACGGCTGGAGTCATGCTTCTCTGGCGGACAGTCTGGCTGCTGGTGAGGCGAAGGTAAAGCCTGAATGGATGAAGCAGCGTTGGTTTCCGCCGCGCAACAAGGCGATCTGGACGCGTTCAACCGCCTGGTGCTGGCTTACCAGGACATGGCCTACAACCTGGCCTATCGCATGTTAAGCGATGAAAATGCTGCCGCCGACGCGACCCAAAACGCCTTCTTATCCGCGTATAAGAACCTGCGTGCTTTCCGCGGGGGCTCATTTAAGGCCTGGCTGCTGCGCACGGTGACCAACGCCTGCTATGACGAGCTGCGTCGGCGTCAGCGTCGGCCCACCACTCCGCTGGAACCCCTCGGCGATGGCGATGAGGAAATCGAAACTCCCACCTGGCTGGCCGATGACGGCCCTTCCCCTGAGGAGGCGGCGGAGCGGGGCGAACTCGAGAGAGCCATCCAACAATGCCTGACCAACCTGCCGGAGGAATTTCGCGCGGTGGTGATCATGGTGGATGTCCAGGGTCTTGATTACAGCGAGGTCTCTGACGCGATCGGAAAACCATTGGGGACGATTAAAAGCCGGCTGGCACGTGGCCGCCTGCGTCTGCGCCATTGTCTCCAGCAATACGGGGAACTTTTACCGTCGGTTTTCCGTCTGGAGGATGAGGCCACGAAATGAATACGCAAATATCTCCTCGGGAATGGGAGGCGATCTCCGCCTATCTGGACGGGCAGCTCTCTGCACAGGAGAAGCAGCGCTTCGAGGAGCGCCTGAAGGTTTCTGCAGAACTGCGCGCCGGCCTGGAAGACATCCAGCGCACGCGCGCACTGCTGCGCAGCCTTCCACAGAAACGCGCACCGCGCAATTTCACTCTTCAACCCGAAGCGATCCCCCGGCACAGGACGGCGCCGCCCCTCTTCTCCATCATGCGCCTGGCTTCGGCGGTGGCAACCTTTTTGTTAGTGGCCGCCTTCGCCGGAGATCTGCTGATCAGCCGCGCGCAGCTCGCCTCCCAGGCTCCGTCCCCGAATTTGCAGACCCAGGCGACACAGGTCGTGTCTGGCGCGCGGGCCAGCGAAGGCAACCCGCCGGTGATTACCTGGGGCACCCCATCCCCCTACGGTGAAGCGGCGACCGGAAAAGGCGGCGGTGGGGGTTATGGCGGAGCGCCCGAAGGCGTCGGAGGAGCTGGGAACGGCAGCCCATATCCTAATACAGGGATCAGCCCAGCGCCAACCGAAGCTACCCCTGCTCTGGCGGCTGCCCCCGCATCGCCAGAACCCAACGCCGCTCAAAAGGTGCAGACTACCGAAACGCCCCAGTCGCTGCAGGCGCTGGCGCCTCAGCAGTCCACCCCAGCGGGTGAACCCGCTGCTCCTGGCCCGGTTTACAACGCCCAGCAGGGCTCCAGCGGGCCGATCCTGGGCATCCGCCCGCCAGAAGAGCGCGGCACCGAGCTGGCCCAGTCCCCAGCCAGTGAGCCCAGCTTACAAGAAAGTCCTCTGCCCGAGCGAGAAACTGTTCGCATCGCCGAAGTCGTCCTGGCCGTCATCGCGCTGGCGACCGCTCTGGCGGCCATCATTCTGCATCGAAGAGCAGCCTCATGATCTCCGAAGTCATTAATTTCTGCCCGCGCTGCGGCGCGGAGGTCGAAATGCTACCTCAATTCGGCGAGCTGCGCCCCACCTGCCCGCGCTGTGGTTGGGTGTATTTTGCCGACCCGAAGGTGGCGGCGGCGGTACTGGTCGAAAAAGACGGGCAGGTGTTGCTTACCCGCCGATTGTATGAGCCTTATCGCGGACGGTGGACGCTTCCGGCCGGCTTTGTCAACGCCGGCGAGGACCCAAAGCGCGCCGCCGAGCGCGAATGCAGGGAAGAAACCGGCCTGGAAGTGCGCATCACCGGGCTGGTGGATGTGATCTCGGGCCGCGAGCACCGTCGCGGCGCGGACATCGTCATCGTCTACCGCGCCGAGATCATCGGCGGCCAATTGCGCCCCGGTGACGACGCAGACCAGGCGGCATTTTTCTCCCGGGACGACCTGCCTCCCCTGGGCTTTCGAGTCACCCGCCAGGTGCTGGGTGTTGCCGGGGAGGAGGAGAGAACCGAAGACCAGGACCTGCCTCCTCACGAACACACGGCCGGGTGAAACACTTTTAAGATAAATCCCCTTGTGAAAATCTGATTAAAACGCTATACTACTATTGCAACTTTTTGCAATAGCAAAAGTTAACCATGTCGGAAATCGCCAACCCTCAACGCATTCGCCAGTTCGGCCACCGGCTGACGCCCCAGCGCCGGGCCATCCTCCGCATTCTGGAACAGGCCCAGGGCCACCTGACGCCGGGCGAGGTATATGACCAGGCCCAATTGGCCATCCCTGGTTTGACCGAGACCACCGTGTACCGGACGCTGGATTTCCTGGCCGACCAGGGGCTCGCGCTGGTCACACAGACGGGCAGCGGTCATCTCGTGTACGAGATTGCCCGCCGCAACCACCATCATCTTATCTGCCGGGTGTGCGGGCGAACCATCGAGATCGACCATTCCATCCTGCAGGAGCTCTACGACCGCTTCGAAGCTCAAACGGGCTTCAAAGTCGATTCCAGCCACCTCACTTTCTTCGGCCGCTGCCCGGACTGTAAAGACAAAGCCATTGACCCAACTGGCGCTAAGCTGGAACCCCGCTAGTACAGGAGACGACCATGCTTTCGATGGATCAATATGCGATGCACATTCCGGATGGCTTCCTCTCCGCGGTCGTGGCCATTCTGTTCTGGATACCTTCGGTGACCGTCCTGGTCGTCGCCCTGCGTCGCGTCTCCGCCGACCTGGGCGAACGTGAAGTGCCCATGATGGGCGTCCTCGCAGCGGCGATCTTTGCCGCACAGATGCTGAATTTCACCGTGGCAGGGGGCACATCCGGCCACCTGATTGGCGCCGCTTTAGCCACGATACTGCTCGGCCCCTGGGCAGCCATCCTGGTGCTGACCTGCGTGATCGGCGTGCAGGCGCTGATCTTTCAGGACGGCGGCCTGCTGGCCATGGGGGCGAACCTGTTCAATATGGCCGTGGTTGGCGTGGCCGTTGCCTATGCGATCTATCGTCTCGTTTCACGGCTGGCCCATGGCCAGAAATGGGGGCTGTTCGTCGGAGGTTTCGCCGCCGCGTGGACTTCAGTGGTGGTGGCCGCTTTGGCCGCCGCATTGGAGCTGGCCCTCTCGGGAACCTCACCGGCCAACGTCGCCATCCCCGCCATGGGCGGCATCCACATGCTGATCGGCATTGGCGAAGGCCTGATCACCGTCGGAGCTTTGGCCTTTCTCTATACTGCCCGGCGTGACCTGCTCAAGCTTGGCGCTCCCCAGCCGGCCGGCAGCCGGGCTATCCTGGTCGGCGGCCTGCTTCTCGCCCTGGCCCTGGCAGTGCTTTCGCCCCTGGCATCCACACATCCAGATGGGCTGATGAGCGTGGCGGAGCGTTATGGCTTCTTATCGTCGGAACAGCCACCGCTGTACACTCTGATTCCGCATTACGCCCTGCCAGGCATCTCGAATCAGGCCCTCTCCACCATTTTAGCCGGGATGATCGGCGCGCTCCTCGTGCTGATCGTCGCCCTGGCGGTGGCGTACTCGCGTCGTTCGCGCCAAACTCGCCCCTGATCCATGCACGTCCACTTTCTGGATCCTTACCGCCCGCGCAGCAGTCCGATCCACACACTTGACGCGCGCATCAAGCTGATCCTGGCTGGCGCATTCATCCTGACTGCGGCGCTGGCGCCTAACGGCGCCTGGCCGCTGTATGTGCTGCTTTTTGCCCTGGTCTACTCCGCTGAGCTGATTTCAGATTTGGGTCCATTCTACGTGCTTCGGCGCGCTGTGCTGGCGCTGCCCTTCGTTTTGGCCGCCCTACCCCTGATCTTCACCGCACCAGGGCCGCGTCTGTATCTACTTCACCTGGGAGCAATCAGCATACCACTCTCAGAAGCGGGTGTGGTTCGTTTCCTGTCGGTTTCCCTCAAATCGTGGCTCTCGGTGCAAGCCGCTATCCTCCTATCAGCCTGCACCTCTTTTCCCGATTTGCTGGTCGCTATGCGCGCTTTGCGCGTCCCACGCCTTCTGGTGGCAATTATCGGGCTGATGTGGCGTTACCTGTTCGTGTTGGCAGACGAGGCCCTGCGTCTGCTGCGCGCGCGGGAAGCACGCAGCGGTGATAGCGGCGATCCGCGCCTTAAGGCGGGCGGTACGCTCACCTGGCGGGCGCGCGTTGCCGGCGGTATGGCCGGCAGCCTGTTCCTGCGCGCCTTCGAGCGTTCTGATCGCATTTACGCCGCCATGGTGGCGCGCGGATATGACGGCGAACCACGCAGTCTTTCTGTGCCCCAGGCGCCGCCGGTTCAATGGGCTCTATTGGCAGCCGCTTTGCTCCTGTTGGCAGCGCTGTTGGCGCTCGCTCTTTTATTCTGGGCCTGAGGATGGGCGCCATAGACCCCGCAGTCGAGATCGAGCACCTCTCCTTTAGCTACTCCGACGGCACCCGGGCGTTGGACGATGTTTGTCTGCGTGTGGCGCAGGGTGAAAAGGTGGCGCTGGTCGGCCCGAACGGCGCGGGTAAATCCACGTTGCTGCTTCACTTCAACGGCATCTTGCGCGGGCAGGGCAAGGTAGCAATCAATGGGCTGGAGGTTAATGAGAAAAACCTTGGCCGCATCCGGGCGCTCGTTGGTCTGGTCTTCCAGTCGCCCGAGGATCAGCTTTTCTCCCCCACCGTTTTCGACGACGTGGCCTTTGGCCCGATTTACCAGGGGCTTTCTGAGGCCGTCGTACACCAGCGGGTGACAGAGGCGCTGAGAGCTGTTCATATGGAGAATTGCGAAACGCGTGTTTCCCATCACCTCAGCCTGGGAGAGAAGAAGCGCATCGCCATCGCCACGGTGCTCTCCATGCGTCCCGCCATCCTCGTACTGGATGAGCCCACCGCCGGCCTCGATCCGCGCGCCCGGCGCGACTTGATCAACCTGCTGCGCGAGCTTCCCCAGACCATGCTGGCGGCTACCCACGATATGGGTCTGGTGCACGAGCTTCTCCCCCGCACCGTTGTGATGGATGGCGGGCGCATCGTGGCCGATAAGCCAACCCTCGATGTCCTCGCCGACGCTGCCCTGCTCGAAGCTCACGGGTTGGAAAGGCCATATGCGTAGTCGGGCGCGACGCAGCCGCTACGCGCCCGCGGGCCTCAACACCATTCTCTCCACCGCCGCCGCCTCGACCTCCTCGCGCCGATAGAGCATCGGGTGGTATTCCCCGTTGAACCAATCCTCGATCTGGTCATCATAGTGCCGGCTTGCAGTGTGGCCCGAATTGCCGGGCGCCAGAACGCCCAGGCAGTGATCCAGATCCGCCAGATCGGCGATGAAACGGAAGGGCGGGCCAACCAGAGCGCGCCAGTCGCGGGTGGCCAGCAGCAGGGATCCTGCCCAAATGGTGGACGAATCGCCCCCCATCGGGTACGGGCCGCGGTCGAAGATGGCTTTCAAGGCCGGCATTTCATCCAAATAATGAGCGAAGATCAACCGGTGGAGCCGCCCCCACGCCCAGCCGCGCGGATCGGGTCCCAGTTCCCGGCTGAGAAATTCGCCCGCCTCTGCGAGAGCCGCCCGTGCGACCTCCCTCACCGGTTCGCCGGTCAGCTCTTGCCAGCGTCCGTCTGGCTCTTCCAGGGCTGCAAGGGCCCACGAAATGCCTTTTTCGGAAAACAGGCTTCCACCCGCCAGCCCAGGCGTAGGTCCGATGCCCATGTAGCGTTCGGTCCATTCGCCCAGCCGGCCGTTCAGACTCCGGCGGATGAAGGCGCGCAGAAAGACCTCATAAACGGCCGCTTGCGGCGAATCAGGGTTCAGGTTTCCATCCCATCCCTTGAGCAGCGAGACCAGCTCTTTGGTTTGCGGATCGCCGTCAGCCAAACGAACGAGCGCGGCCGCAATCTCCCGCGCAGCCGGAGAAACCTGGTCGAGCTGCATACGGCGCATATAGGCCGTATCCACCCGCGGCTGCTCTTGCAAAAGCTCCACGATGCGTTGCGCCCTGCTCGCGTTGCAATAATCCCTTCCCAGAGCGTCACGAAGCTCTCTACCTGTGATGCGGTTGTTGGCCGTGACAATATAGCCACGGGATGGATTAAACAGCGAAGGCAGCTCTTCGAAAGGCACAAGACCTCGCCACTCGTATTCCCCCGACCAGCCCGGCACGGGCACACTGCCATCCCCGCGGCTGCGCAGAGGAACCCGACCGATTAACTGATAGGCGATGTTGCCTTTGATGTCGGCGCAGACCGCATTCTGCACTGGCCCGCTCCAATCGCTCACCGCCTGGCGGAACTCGTGGCAATCCCTGGCGCGCAAGATTGCCAGCACAGAATGGACCGGCTCACCCGGCTCCAGATCCGTCCAGCGCAGCGCCAGCGCCTGGCCGTCGGCCAGATCGGGTGCAAGGTCGGTGATGAGCGGGCCGTGATGGGTGAGGACCACTTCGACGCTCTCGGTGCGGCCGCCTCTGACCCGCACCTCTTCATGCAGGACTTCGGCGTTGCGCCACTCGCCGCAAAACAGGTATTGAACCTGCCCATCTCCTCCACGTCTGACGCGCTCGACATACACATCCTGGATGTCGGCAAAGCCATTGGTGAAACCCCAGGCTATTTTGCCGTTGTGACCGGCCACCAGGCCGGGTACCCCAGGGAAGCTCACCCCGGTAGCATTTATCTCGTCCGCACACAAATGGTTCTCGAACCATATAGCCGGTGCGCTCAGACTGAGGTGCATGTCGTTGGCGAATATGGGCTTGCCGGAAGCGCTGCGCTGCCCCGAGACCACCCACGCGTTGCTGCCCAGACCGCCATCGCTGCCTGGGGCGGTGAACGGCCGGGCCGCTCCTGCCTTTTGCCAGGCCTGGAGCGCAAGACGCTCGTTGACCAGTCCGACCAGCTTCTCCACTGCGGAGGCCAGGAAAGACGGCGCAGCCCCGTCCTCGCCCAGGACCGTCGGCCAGTCGGAAGGGTCAGGCGGCTCCAGGTAGCTTTCCAGAACCAGGCCCAGGCGTTCGATCAAACGCGCGCGTAAGAGTTCGCTTTCCCAATTGACCGCCAGGGACCAGGCGATCATCTTGGCCCACGCCAACGAATCGGCCGGCGACCAGGCTTCCGGCGAATATCTCAGCAGGGAAAATTCCACTGGCAGAGGACCGGCCGCGATGAAGGCGTTGACTCCACGCGCATAAGCTTCCATGCAGGCGCGCGACTCGTCGGTCAGATTCGCCGCCTCCCGCTCGGCGGTACGGCGCAGTCCCAGCGTGCGCACCCAGCGATCCACCGGCGCGGCCGCCTCCCCCAAAACTTCCGACAGGCGGCCCGATGCAGCCCTCCGCTGAAAATCCATCTGCCAGAGGCGCTCCTGAGCGTGGACGAAGCCCTGCGCCAAAAACAAATCCTCGCTGCCATGAGCGTAAATGTGCGCAACGCCCCATTCGTCGCGCAGCACCTCGACCGGAGCCTTGAGCCCGGCTATCTCCAGATTACCCTGTGTGCGGGGCAACCGCCGGCGGCTTTGCCATGCCAGCCAGCCCCTGATCCCTCTCTCGAACAAAGAACCGATATGTGGCTTCGTTTCACTCTTGGTCGGCATACGAATTGCCTCTGCATCTCGACGCGATGGTCGTTGGGAAACATCACACTTTCATATGTTGGGCCACAATGTCGAAGCACAGGCGGGTTGGTTCCACCCCGGCTTCGTGAAACATACCCACACAAGTGGATGCTTCCTCGGTTTTCCTGGCTTCCTCGTAGGCTTCCCGGCTGCGCCAGATCGAAACAATCTGCCATTGGTTTGGGTCGGTTTCACTCTGCACGAGAAAAGTCTGTATGAGTTGCCGTGGAATCGACCGTATGCCTCTGCGGTAAGCCGTTTCCAGGTCGGTCCATCTTTCGGGAGAGACGCGCCCAATCAGGATGGTCATGATCATGGCGAACCTCCTCTCGAGATAACCGTGCCATCACTCACTGCAGATGGGAGGGTGATTCCTCACGCGTGCTTGTGCACACCGGCCGCCATGCCGCACGCTCACCGGGGTCGATGTATCTTGGCTAATTAAATTATAGTGGCTGAATGTTAGAATACAATATAAATAATCACCAAACGGTGCTTTTGGCGCACATTCCAGGACATGACGATTTTAGAAGCCGCTACCGCACCCGCGGAACCTGGATGGTCATCGAACGATCCACCTGATCGTTGAGAATCATGCGTCCAAGCTCCTCGCCGTAGGCTGCCAGCTCGGGAATCTTGCTGGAGTCGTCCATTTGGATGTCCTGGCGTAGGTCCACCTGGAAGCGGCGGAAATCCAGCTCCGGGAAGAAAGTCCGCACCAGATACACCTGCTGATCATCGGCGGACTGGAGAAAGGCGCCGAGGACCGGCTCGATCCATTGCCAGGCGTGGAAACGGACGGTGTCCTCCGGCTTCAGGTGAGTGGGCACCCGCCCGGTGCCCAAACTGATCAGGGTCGTCTCGGTCGGACTCCAACCCAGGCAGTAAACCGCCTCGTAGGCCGTCAGGTAGCAGGGATTCGCGTAGGAGCCCACGCCGCCGTCTACGTAGCGGCCCTCGAATACGGGGAAAAAGGTGGGCACCGTGCTGGAAGCCATCACCGCCTTATATACCGGCCAGTCTTTGTATTCATCCTTCCAGGGTTTGACGAAGCGCGTATGGTTGTCCACCAGGTCGAAAGTGGTGATGACCACATCGGTGCGTGGATCAGCCTTCCACAGATCGCCCATGGTAATTGGGCCGATTTGGGCCAGAAGCGCCTCTTTCAAAGGCTCAGACTCGTAACGGTAGCGGGTGAGGGGAAACAACACCGTGCGCCAGCTCTTGCGAAAAATCGAAGGGCCCATCTGGACGTAAAGATCGAACATCTGGGCGGCGGTCAAACCGGCGGCGGCGCCGGCGGCGACGATCGCTCCGGTCGAGGTGCCGCCGGTGAGACGGAAAATCGCATGCACCGGCCGGCCCAGCTCCTCTTCCAGCATGCTGAGTGCGCGCGTCACCATTACCCCGCGAATGCCGCCGCCGTCTACAGCCAGAGCCACGTTCTTGCGAAATGGCTTCATGGCAACCTCCCCCCTTTGACTGATGACGTGAGTGCTTCTGAAGTGAAGGCCGAAATCAGCCCTCCCCCGACGAGAGGCGCATTTCGGCCTTCACTCCCTATCAATCTGATTTGACGTAATCGATCTTTCCGCTAATGATGGCGTTCTTGACCTCGGCGATGGCCTTGGTCACCTGGATGCCGCGTGGGCATGTCTCGGTGCAGTTGAATACCGTGCGGCAGCGCCACACGCCATTGAACTCGTTCAAGATGCGCAAGCGTTGCTCTCCGGCGCGGTCGCGGCTGTCGAAGATAAAGCGGTGAGCGTTCACAATGGCTGCCGGCCCGACATATTCGTTGTTCGACCAGTAGGATGGACAGGAGGAGGTGCATGCGGCGCACAGGATGCATTTGGTGGTGTCGTCGAAGCGTTCACGCTCCTCCGGGCTCTGCAGCCGCTCTTTACCGTCCGCAGGCAGCGGGTCGTCATTCACCAGATAAGGCATGATATTCCGATAATGCTTGAGGAACGGCTCGAGGTCGACCACCAGATCCTTGATCACCCGGAATGCCAGCAGCGGTTCCACAGTAACGGTGCCATCGTTCAGTTTCAAATCGTGCACCAATACCTTGCAGGCCAGGTGGTTCCTGCCGTTGATGCGCATGGCGTCCGATCCGCACACCCCGTGGGCGCAGGAGCGGCGAAAAGTGAGCGTGCCGTCCATATACCCCTTGATATGCTCGAGGAGGTCGAGGATGCGGTCTTCGGGCGCTGCATCCACCGTAAAGGTGTCGTAGTGCGGCTTTTGGTCTACTTCGGGGTTGAAACGGAAAACGCGCATTTTGATCTGCATGCGGGCCGTCCCTCCTAATAAACGCGTTCCTTCGGCTGATACTTGGTAATCACTACCGGCTTATAACCCAGGCGGATTTTGCCATCCTCCATCCAGGCCAGGGTGTGACGCAGCCAGTTCACATCGTCACGCTTGGGAAAGTCCTCGCGTGCGTGGGCGCCGCGGCTCTCTGTGCGGTTCAACGCGGAGATGGCCGTCACCTCAGCCAGATCGAGCAAATTGCCCAGCTCCCAGGTCGTCAGCAGTTCGGTGTTGTATATCTTGCCGCGGTCGGTGATGCGCACGCGCTTATAGCGCTCCTTGAGCTCCTTGATCTTATCCACCGCGTCCTCCAGGCCTTCTCCTGTGCGGAAGACACCCACTTTATCGAACATCTCGGTCTTCATTTCGTGCCCGATTTGAGCGGCCTTTTCATCGCCGTTGTTGTTGAGTAGTCTGTCGATTTGATCGCGGGCGCCTTCAGTGGGGTCGGCAGGCAGTGTTTGAAAAGCGGCTTCGCGCGCGTAATTGGCGGCATCGATTCCTGCGTGTTTACCGAAAACGATCAAATCCACCAGCGAATTGGTGCCCAGGCGATTGGCGCCATGCACCGAGACGCAGGCGCACTCCCCGGCGGCGTAAAGGCCGGGCAGCACGGTGTTGTTCTCATCAATGACCACACGCCCATATTTATCAGTCGGGATGCCGCCCATGGCATAGTGGGCGGTTGGCTGCACCGGCATGGGCTGCTTCACCGGGTCGACGCCGAGGTACGTCTTGCAAAAGTCGACGATGTCAGGTACTTTGCTCAGGATCTCATCGCCTGTGACGCGGTAAGGCGAGCCGTCCGGTCGCGTGCGCCCGTCGATCTCGGCGTACTTGTTGACCGTCTCCGGACGTACGTCCAGGTAAAGGAAATTCTTCCCATTGATCCCGCGCCCCTCTTTCATTTCGAGATACATGGCCCGGCTGACCACATCGCGCGAGGCCAGGTCCTTCACATGCGGGGCGTAACGCTCCATGAAGCGCTCACCCTTGCCGTTGATCAGCACGCCGCCTTCGCCGCGCACCGCCTCGGTGATCAGGATGCCCAACCGATAGACGCCCGTCGGGTGAAATTGGAAGAATTCCATGTCTTCGAGCGGGATTCCATGCCGCAAGCACAGGGCCACCCCATCGCCGGTAAAAGCATAGGCGTTTGAGGTAATCTCCCAGATACGACCGAAGCCCCCGGTGGCCAGAATCACCGCCTTGGCGTGGAAGACATGCAGCTCGCCTGTGGCAATCTCCAGGGCCACCACGCCGGCTGTCGCCCCATTGACCAGCAACAGGTCGAGCACCTGGAATTCGTCGAAAAATTTGGTCTCGTTCTTGATGCACTGCTGATACAGGGTCTGCAGGATCATGTGACCGGTGCGATCGGCGGCGTAGCAGGCCCGGCGGACCGGTTTACCCGTGACGTTATTGGTATGCCCGCCGAAGGGGCGCTGATCGATCCGGCCATCCGGTGTGCGCGAGAAGGGAAAGCCCATGTGTTCGAGGTCGTAAATGGATTGGACAGCCTCGTTGCACATGAACTCGATCGCATCCTGGTCGCCGAGGTAATCACTGCCTTTCACGGTATCGAAGGTGTGCCACTCGGCGTGATCCTCCTCGATATTGCCCAGGGCTGCACCGATGCCGCCCTGCGCCGCTCCAGTATGAGAGCGCATTGGGTACAGCTTGGAGACGACCGCCGTTTTCGCGCCGCGCGAGGCATAAAGAGCCGCCATCAACCCGGCGCCGCCCCCACCGACGATCACAACATCGAACTGGTGTGTCTGGGTCATTACCTCACTCCCAATTTATATTGTGGTTCATATTGAAGGCGAATCCCGGCTATCGCACGCCGCCGATGATCGCCGTCCCGCCAATGGCGGTGATCACCGCCCAAACGATGAAGATGATCCATCCGAAGGTCTGCCGTGCGCGCAGGGCGGGGAACCAATCAGCCAGCACCTGGCGCAGCCCGTTCATGCCGTGGGCAAAGGTGAACGCTAATAGCAGCACATCGTATACCCGCCAGAACAGGGTCGCCCAACGTAAGGCGACATAATTGAGGTCGATGCGGTACACTCCCACCAGCACGTCCTGGATGAGGACATGCCCCCATGCCAGCGGTATTAAAAGGATCGCACTGTAACGCATCCACTTCCATGCCACCGATTCGTAATTTTGCCGGACAGCTACGCGTCTTTCCCTGACCGTCGTCGTGGTCGTCGTCATGCCTCGCCTCCCGTTATAGCGCCAGACCGAAATTGTTTTGCAGGATGTGCAGCAACATGATCACGGCTGCGGGGATGAAAAGCACCAGCGAAATCCCCAGCGTCCAGCGCGCCGAGGCGCGTTCATCGGGGATGTTCCAATACTTAGGCCAAAACATGTCGAAGGCGGCGATGCGCAGGCCGTTTACGCCATGAAAGATCACACAGAATACCAGCACGATCTCGCCCAGGCCAAACCAGGTGTTGCGATATAGGGCGATGGCGTGATCGTACAGGCTAGGGAAGAAATATACGGTTGAGGTATCGAGGATGTGGATGGTGAGGAATAACAGCGTGCCTAATCCGGTGAAGCGGTGTAACAGATAATTGACTTGCCCTTCACGGCCGCGGTAGGTCACATAGCCGGTGGCAGTGGTCCTTAAATTAGCCATAAACGACCTCCTTAGGTATCTCGGACGGCTAAAATTTTAGCACCATTTTATCGACAAAGCCACTCAAAAAGGGATAATAACTGCTGTCTTTCCTTTTCCGCTGCTTTCAGACATGGTAAGATAAACCTGTCGCCGGATGCACATCTGACCTGTCTGCCGATATCGCGGCACCTTCTGGAGGGAATCAATGCGTAGGCTGTTGGCGCTGATCATCATCGGGTTGCTGGCGTTTATGCCCCAGGCCGTCCTGGCCCAGAACGACCTCACCCTCGACCATGTCGAAGTCGACCTCTGGCCAGAATATGACCGCCCCGCCATGTTGGTGATCTATCAGCTTTTCTTGCCCTCGAGCACTAATCTGCCTGTCAACCTGACAGTACAGATCCCTTCCTCGGTAGGGGACCCAACCGTGGCGGTCAGGGAGGCGGATGGAATGCTCTACACGATGACGTTTACCCGCACGGTAAAAGGCGACACCGCCGAAATCAATTTCACCGCTACCAGCCTGGAAGCGCGCGTCGAATATTACGATACCAGCCTGATCGGAAAAACCCCCCACCGCAGTTATACCTTCACCTGGCAGGAGAACTATCCCGTCAACTCGCTGACCATTCAAGTTCAGCAACCCGTTGATGCCACCAACCTGACCATCCTTCCGAGCCTTGGCACCGCCATCCCCGGCGAAGGCGGCTTGTATTATTACACCTCCATGGTCGGTTCCGTGCCGGCTGGCAACGCCTTTTCGGTGAAAGTCGATTACGACAAATCGAGCTCACGACTGAGCGCCGAGACGATCAACGTGCAACCGAGCGGTCCCATTGATGAAAGCACTTCTGGTCGCATCACCCTAACCGCCGTATTGCCCTGGGTGTTGGGCGGGTTGGGTCTGCTGCTCATCGTCGGCGGATGGTGGGCGTTCAGACGCAGCACACATTTGCCCGGCGACCTCCAAGGCAGGCGGCGCCACGTTGCCAAATCCCAGAACCCCCCTCTTGCGGCCGACGAGGCAGGCGGCGCGCTCTATTGCCACCAGTGCGGCAAGCGCGCCGAACCGGGCGATTTGTTCTGCCGCGCCTGTGGAACCCGCCTACATCAGCCGGATGAATAAAAAAGCCACCTAATGGTGGCCGGGTCAGGTCGTTTTCCCCGCTCTATTTGGCGTCAACTATTGGTGATTTCCGCTGGAGAAAAGTGCGCGTGGAGGATCTTCCACGCGTCATCGATTTTTAGAAACAGGAAGCTCATCTGGCGAGTTTCACTGCGATCCTTCTGAACGGTTTCCCTCAAGCAAACGCTGTATCCTACTGAAGGGGTAAATAGATAAATGCCAGCCGGGCAGAGGCGCATGTTCGATCCGGCTGCCAATGGTTCGATGTCGACGATGTCAGAACTGCCTGTCGCGCCATCCTCTCCAGAAGGCCCCTCCCTCAGAAATAAACTTTCCATCAGATCATGATCGGAGCTCTTGATCGCCCGCTCGAATTCAGCGAGAACCCCTAACATACGCTGCTTTTCAACCGTCTCGTCCATGTTGGCCTCTCATTTTGTATTCCCTGCTCGGGTATCCTTTCCAGTTCGGCAGGTAGACGGCCCCCCTCGACAACCCGCACCCTCCCTTCCCTGATCGTGACCGCTGTGTCCAGGCAATCTTCATGCGTATTTCCTGAATTTTGAATAAAACCTCTTGATTTCTGACAATATTGTACAGCAACGGAGGAGGGTTTTCAATCCGTATTTTTGGATCAGTCAAAAAACTTACCGGCTTGCCTCATCGACCGCCTGGACTATATAATATGGTTGCTGCCATTTTCACTCTTCCAGAGTGAGAAATGGTCTTTCAACAAGATGATATCCCCTATGATATGATGAGGAGGTTAACGCATGCAATACCGTCAGTTAGGGCGCACGGGTTGGTCTGTTTCCTCAATCAGCATCGGAACCTGGGCTATGGGGGGCGATTGGGGCAGTGTAGACGACGAGGAATCCATGCGCGCCTTACACCGCGCGCTGGACCTGGGAGTGAACTTCTTTGACACGGCCGATGTCTATGGGGATGGCCGCAGTGAGCGGCTGCTCGCCCGACTTAAGCGCGAAAGCCGCCAGACTTTCTACGTGGCCACCAAAGCCGGCCGTCGGCTGAACCCTCACGTTGCTTCGGGATACAACCGTGCGAATTTGACTGCGTTCGTCGAGCGCAGCCTGAGAAACCTGGAGACAGACGCGATCGATCTGCTCCAGCTCCACTGCCCTCCTAGCGAGGTTTACGACAATCCCGAAGTTTTCGGCATACTCGACGACCTGGTGGCGCAGGGCAAGGTGCGCTACTACGGGGTGAGCGTGGAAAAAATTTCCGAGGCGCTGAAGGCTATCCAGTACCCCAACGTCCAATCAGTACAGATCATCTTCAACATCTTCCGCCAGCGCCCGGCCGAGGAATTCTTCCCCGAGGCAAAACGCCGCAATGTCGGCATCCTTGCGCGCGTTCCGCTGGCCTCTGGCCTGTTGACCGGCAAGATCACCTCGCAGACCCAATTCTCCATGGACGATCACCGCAATTTCAACCGCTATGGAGATTCCTTCGACGTCGGTGAGACGTTTTCGGGCGTGGACCTCGAAGCCGGCCTGCGCGCAGTGGAAGAGCTGCGTCCATTGGTGCCGCAGGGGATGACCATGGCGCAGTTCGCCTTACGCTGGATCCTCATGTTCGAAGAGGTCACCTGCGCCATCCCTGGCGCAAAGACCGTACGCCAGGTGGAAGACAATGTCGCCGCCGCCAACCTTTCTCCACTGAGCGATGAGACCATGGCCCGCGTACGCGCCATCTATGACCGCCACATTCGGCCGCTTGTGCACCACCGCTGGTAGCCTGGCGGAGAATTTTAGGTCCTGTTTTCAAACGGAGGACGGTAGATGAACGCAAAAGAGAGTCGTTGGGGCGCCAATTTGATTATCGGCGTGGTCCTCGTGGCGCTGGGAGCCATTTTCTTGCTGGCGGAGTTGTTGAACGTCAGCCTGGGACGCTTTCTGTGGCCGTTTTTCATCATCATCCCCGGATTGGCTTTCTTCGTCGGCATGGCTTCGGGAGGGAAATCGACTGCGCCATTGGCCATTCCTGGCAGCATCATCACCATGGTCGGTTTGATCCTCCTCTTTCAGAGCGTCACCGGGTTATGGGCGTCGTGGGCCTACGTTTGGACGTTAATCTTCCCCGTCTCCGTTGGAATCGGGCTGTGGATCAGCGGATCATGGATGGGCGATGAAAGCCAGAAACGCGTCGGCCGGGTGATGGCCGGCATCGGGGTGATTCTCTTCATCGTGTTTGGCACCTTCTTCGAACTGGTGCTCGGCATTAGCGGCGCTCGCGGCCGTTTGGTTGGGCGCATTTTCTGGCCACTGGCTCTGATAGCCCTGGGCCTGTACATTTTGCTCGCGCGTGGCGGGCGCCGTCCCGCGGCTCAGCCCCCTTCCGCCCCGCCGGTCGTTGACGTGAAACCAACCCAGCCAACGCCCCCCGCTGGACCGCCTGCCGAACCCCCCGTCGAGCCACCGCCGCAGAACAGCGACATCCCGCCCGCCTCTTGAAATATCCACTTCGCCAGGGCCGGCGTCCTTCGCAAGGCGCCGGTCTCCGTGCTATAATTTGACCCGGCGCCCCAGTAGCTCAACAGGACAGAGCAAGGCACTCCTAACGCTTAGGTTGGGGGTTCGACTCCCCCCTGGGGCACACAACGCAACTGTAACCAAATTGAAACGATTTCCCTATTGCACACGGCGCCAAATTCTGGTAATATAATTACAGGCGAACGCTTGGGTGCCCCCCTCACCCAGGCGTTCGTCACTTTTTGCGCCCGAGAATGGGGGATATTTCTAATACAGGAGGTTTGCTTCGACTTCGGAATCGGGCATAATTGAGCCGAAAGACATATAATATTTCATGGGAAAACCCACTTTAAGTGGAGTATATGTAAATATTCCACTGTAAGCCACTTGTTCTTCAGGAACGATCCAGAGCCGGCAGGGAGCGGGCGAGAGCCCCATGAATGGTTCCAGGTTTATCTGTCGAATCGAGCTCGATCCCAACCCGCCGCCTGGCGACCAGATCCGATTGAAAGAAATCGTCATCGATAACTCTTAAAAAACCTATGAAAGCCCTCTTCACAGTCCAGCCGACGTTCGGGCATTTCCATGCCATGGTGCCGCTGGCCCAGGCGTTAACCGAGCACGGGCACTGGGTCGCGTTCGCCACCGGGAGGAGCTTCGGTCCTGTGATCCGGCAAGCGGGATTCGCGCACTTCCCTTGCGGGCTGGATTTCGATGGATCAAAGGATATCCTCGAAGCTCTGCCGGAATGGGGATCGATTCAGGCTGCCGCGCCGCCGGATACCGGACTGCAGCAGCTTCATGGCTTCGTCCGCGGGTTGGCGCCCCGGATGGCGACCGATCTGATCTCGCTGGTCGAATCCTGGCGTCCGGACGTCATCGTGCGCGATCCGCTGGAGTTCGGCGGCTACATCGCGGCCGAGCGAGGCGGCCTGCCTCACGCTACCATCCTGTGGGCCACCTACATCTCTGCCAGGGCCCTGTGTCCGCATGCCCTCGAGGAGTTGCGCAGCCAATTCGGCTTGCCGGCAAACCCGGAAAGAGACACGTTGGACCGCTATCTGGCCTTCGACTTCATGCCGCCCTCCTGGACATTCCCCGGCATGCCTTACCCGCCGGTGACGCACCGCTTTGGCGCTACACCATTTGATCTCAGCGGGCCGGATGGGCTCCCGGATTGGATCGAACACATCCCGGATGGGCCAATCGTCTACGCCACCCTGGGCACCACCTTCAACCGTGCAACTGACACTTTCCGCGCTATCCTGGACGCTTTCCGTGAGCTCGATGCCAACCTGCTTCTCACCGTTGGTCGTTGGATGGATCCGGCGGCATTCGGCCGGCAGCCTGATCACATCCGTATCGCGCAGTACATCCCGCAGTCGCTGCTCTTGCCACGCTGCTCTGCGATCATCTTTCACGGCGGGTACAACACGCTGATGTCCGCCCTGTGGCAAGGGCTGCCTGTAGTGGTCATGCCGCAGGGAGGCGGCGACCAGCAGCCTACCGGCTGGCGTTGCGCCAGCCTGGGCATGGGCGTCTTGTTGGAAGACAACCCGCCCGACGCGGAGGCGATCCGTGACGCAGTGCGCGGCGTGCTCGAGCAGCCTGGTTACCGCATGAAGGCGCAGAGTCTCCAGCGCGAGCTCCGTGCGCTGCCGCCGCTGAGTGAGGCGGTCTACCGCCTGGAACGCCTGGCCAGAGAGCGCGTGCCGCAGCTCGTTTAAGATCTCTGCCAATGGACTTTATCAACAAATGGCTGAATTGGCCCTGACTCTTTATGACCGCTTGGCCTGAATCTCTCTCAACTCCACACCAAATCTATGGACCTCGTCCATCGTGTTATAGTGCGTGGCACCCACGCGCACCATTCCGCCGCTCCCCTCCAGTCCAAGACGCTCGGTGACCGCCTGTGCATAGAAATTTCCATCCCACACGTAAATTCCAGCTTCCCCCAGCCGGCGGGCGATTTCTCGCGGATGGATGCCCTCCAGCGTGAATGAAAAGGTCGGCACGCGTTCAACCACACGCTCTGGATCGGCCAGGCCGTAAAGGCGCAAACCCGGCACCGCCCGCAATTCGGCCAGCAGCGCCCGGCTGAGTTCAAGCTCGTAATTTTGCACGGCCGTCATGGCCTGCTTGAGCAGCAGACGACGTCCTGAATACCGCCCGGTCAGGGCATCATGCTCGTCCTCGCCGTAATTCTTGCCCACCCATTCCAGGTACTCCAGCGCTCCCAGCACGCCAGCGTAACCCTCAAAATTGCCCGTACCCGTCTCGAATTTTCCGGGCGGGTCGTCAGGGGCTGGGCGCACCTTATAGGCGCGCAGCCCATCCAACAGGTCGTAACGCCCATACAGGATACCCACATGCGGCCCAAAGAACTTGTACGCCGAACAAACCAGGAAGTCGCATTCCAGAGCCTGGACATCGATCGGTCCATGCGGGGCATACTGCACCGCATCCACGTAAATCAGCGCGCCGGCTTCGTGCGCCAGTCGCACAATATCCGCCAGCGGATTAATCGTGCCCACGGCGTTGGATGCGTATCCCACCGCCACCAGGCGGGGCTTTTCGGCCAGCGCATCGCGCAGGTCATCCATGTTCAGCGTGCAATCCTCGGGATGGAAATCGACCCAGCGCACCCGGCAGCCGCGATCTTCCGCCGCCAACACCCATGGCATGATATTCGCGTCGTGGTCCAGGCGGGTGACCACCAGAGTATCCCCGGGTTGGAACGTGCGGACCAACGCCCGGCTGATGTTGAAAGTCAGGCTGGTCATGTTGGGGCCGAAGACGATTTCCTCCGGCCGGGAGGCGTTCAGGAAATCCGCGCAGGCTTCACGGGCTGCCTGAACCAGCGCATCGGAAGCCCGGCTGGTTGGATAGGCCCCACCGTGGTTGGCGTTGCTCTCCACCAGATAGGCGCGCATGCGCTCCAGGCTGGCGCGTGTGATTTGGGTGCCGCCCGGGTTATCCAGGAAGACGGCCGGTCGGCTCAGCGCTGGAAACTGCAGCCGGATTGAGGTCAGGTCAAGACTCATGATATTCCTTTCATTACTGGTTTTGTGATCCCTTTAGCGGGTGAATCGCGCTAGTAAGGAAAAAACCCCAGGCCAGCCTGGGGTTTTTGATCCGAATATGGGGCGATTAATCCGACTCGTCCTCTGACTCATCGCTCTCGAAATCATCGCTTTCAGCGCCGTCTTCCTCAGGATCACGACGCACCCATAGCAACAGCAAGTCGCCATCCTCGGTCTCCAAGGTTCGGGCTGCCATGATGGGCAGCTTTTCCTCGATGCCCAGCTCGTCGCGAAACTCCAGATATACGGTTGAATGTTCTTTCCATGCTCGCCGGCAACGCTCCACCAGCGCCGCGCTGTTGAATGTGCGCAGACGGGTGAGCACCAGCTCGTACGGATTCGGGCCTTCATTCAGGCCAATCGTCCAGCCCTCATGCAGCAGTTCGAAAGTCGGTGGCGGACCTTCGATAATGGTAATCTTATCGTCCATAGCTAACGTTATTCCCTATCGAAGCAAAATGATACCACAAATTTATACGGATACATACGATGATGAAATACATTCAGGGGATCGCGCACGCATTGCCCGATCCGGCCTGCAGGCCGGGATTATTCCTCTTTGGGCGGTGCGGTTGGGCCATAGTCCAGAACTTCGCGCACCTGGGTGTGCTGCTGCGGCGGACCGACAATGCCTTTCTGTTCCAATGTATCGATCATGCGCGCGGCGCGCGAATAGCCAATGCGCAGCCGGCGTTGCAGCATCGAAATCGAAGCGCGCCCTTCGCGCCTCACCAGATCGATCGCCTCGGCCAGCATGGGATCGCGTTCTTCTTCGGCTGCCGCTTCCTCCCACAGGGTGCCTTGCTTGAGCGGCGACCCAGGCTCTTCCCCTTCGAAAGGAGCGGCCGTCTCCGCACCGCCGCCGGTCACCTGTGCGCCCTGCGCTTTCCAAAAAGCCACCGTGCGCTGAATTTCCATATCTGAAACGAAAACCCCCTGCAGCCGGACCGGGGCGGCCGCATCCGGCGCCTGGAACAGCATGTCGCCGCGCCCAAGCAGCCGCTCGGCCCCTGGCTGGTCGAGGATCACCCGGCTGTCCACCCCGGACGCCACCGCAAAGGCAATCCGCGCTGGAAAATTCGCCTTGATCAGTCCGGTGACCACGTCCACAGAAGGGCGTTGAGTGGCGATAATCAGATGCAGTCCGGTCGCGCGCGCGAGTTGCGCCAGGCGAGTGATGGTCCGCTCGGTCTCATCGGGCGCCAGCATCATCAGGTCGGCCAGCTCGTCGATGACGACCACCAGGTACGGCAGGCGCTTCTCCCCGCGGGCGGATGCACGCGCGTTGTAATCATCGATATTGCGGGCGCCGGCGCGCGCAAAACGGTGGTAGCGGGTGTCCATCTCGCGCATCATCAATTGCAGGGCTCCGACTACCTGCTCGGGTTCCACCACCACCGGCCCGTAAAGATGGGGTATACCGTTGTAGCCGGTCAGCTCGACTCGCTTGGGGTCGATCAGGATCAGCTTGAGGTCGTTGGGGGTATTGTTGATCAGCAGGCAGGTGAGGATCGCGTTGACGCACACCGATTTGCCCGATCCTGTGGTGCCAGCGACCAGCAGGTGGGGCATGGCAGCCAGATCGGCGGCTACCGGCCGTCCAGCCACATCCTTGCCGAGGGCAAAGCGCAGCGAGGAACGCAGCTTCTGGAATGCGTCGCTCTCGATCACGTCGCGCAGGGCCACCCGGCTGATTTCGGTGTTGGGCACTTCAATGCCCAGGTAGGCTCGCCCCGGTACGGGCGCTTGAATGCGGATGCGCGGCGCAGCCAGCGCCAGGGCCAGATCGTCAGCCAAAGCCACGATTTTGGACACGCGCACGCGCATACGACCGTTGCGCGTCTCGATGAAGTCCGGTTCGACGCCAAACTGGGTGATGGTTGGCCCGCGGTGAATCTCTACCACGTGCGCAGGCGCGCCGAAGGAGGCCAGCGTTTCCTCGATCAGCCGCCCGCGCTGCTGATCGAAGCTATCGTCGTTAACTGGCGGCAGACCGGATTCCAGAATACTGTCTACGGACGGTAAAACCCATTGGAAGGTCGAACTTTCGTCCTCGCCGTTCGCAGGCATCGGCATCACTGGCAACGGCGCGAATGGGCGTCCGCCGACCACGTCCACCCGTTCGGCTTCCTGCGCAGCAGCTCCCGGCGGCAGGGGGGTGAAATCAGGCGGAAAATCGCTTTCCTGCCCCTCTTCCTCCCGCCTGGAGGTCAGCTTTTCGGTCAGATCTTGGGCGACAGCCTTGATCCGCGCGATGAGAGGCGGCGCCCAGCGGAACAGCTCGGGAATTGAGACATCCAGCGCCAGCGCCAGGCCAATCAGCGCCCAGGCTGCCAGTGCAATGACTCCGCCGGCTGCACCCAGGGTGGCGTTCAACCCACCGGAGATCAGATAGCCAACGTAACCGCCGCCTGCCCCGCTGGAAGCCAGTTCCACGCTTCCCCCTGCCAGCAGGTGCAGCCAGGCCAGCAGGTTGAGGTACAGCAGTCCAGCGCCGACCAGCCGCTCGATGGAAAGCTGCGGCAGGCTCTCGAGGTTGCGCAATACCATCCAGGCCCCTATCAGCAGCAGCCCCACCGGCAGCGGGTATAATCCCCAGCCCACTCCCTGCGAGAGGGTGCCAACCAGCCAGCCCGTCAGGCTGCCGTGGTTAGCCGAGAGCAGGCTCAAGAGGATGATCAAGCCAACCAGAGCAAGCAGAATGCCGATCAGGTCGAGCTTGCGTTCGGGAGAGAGGCTAGGTCTCAGGGAGCGGCCCGCCGCGCGTCGTTGCGCGCGCGGTGGGGTGTTGCGCATGCGGGCTGCCCGCGTCCCGCCGGCGCGCCGGTTCCCCTTATTCGGCGCCGTTGTGCGAGTTGATTTTGCGGGTGGATTTTTACGAGCGGCCACGGTGGTTCTTCCGGTTTGAGAGCATGGAATACCTGTTCTGATTATAGCACAGCCGCAGGGGACAGCCTCCTGCGGACAGCTCCCGCCAGCGGAAAGACCAGCCCGGCGAGGTAACCGGCCAGAGGGATGACCATCACCGCCAGGTTGAGGCGCGGCCAATCCCCCAGATCGCGGCGTGCGAACCAGGCCCACACTGCTCCATCGGGGAGGATGGCATAGCTGGCCTGTTCAAGTACCTGGACCTGACCGGTGCGTGCGCGCACAACCTGGAGGGCGCCCGACGGCGGAGGCGGGCCAAAGATATAAGAATAGAAGATTTATTCACTCAACCCATAAGAATTAGAGGCTCATTATGGAAGGGTGTCCCCATCCACCTACGCACCCTGGGGCTTAATCGCCCACCTCTGGAAAGGGTCTTTAACTAGGGATGAGTTAGGGTACAATTGAGGCCGTATCCCATCTCCCGGCACAAGGAACGCCCCGGCTTCCCGAAAGGATTGCAATTGTTCGAGATCGTCTTTCTTGGCACCTCGGCCTCCGCCCCCTCAGTGAAACGTGGTCTTTCGGCCCAGGTGGTCAAACACGACGAATACCGCTTTTTAATTGATTGCGGCGAGGGAACCCAACGCCAGATCCTCCAATCTGGCATCGGCTTCAAACACCTCAGCCGCATCCTGGTCACCCACGGCCACCTGGATCATATCCTGGGGCTGGCCGGCCTGCTCTCCACTTTCATGCGCTGGGAGACCATCGATCGGATGGAAATTTACGGCGCGCATTCGGCTCTCGAGCGCATCCGCGACCTGCTCTTCGGCGTGGTGCTCCGCGGGGCCGCCCCACCCATGCCCATCCACCTGCGTGAAATCGGTCCAGGCCCGTTTTTTGAAGGCGAGGATTTTACCATCAGCGCCTTCCCCGTCTCCCACCGCGGGGCGGACAACCTCGGTTTTTTATTCGAGGAGAAAGCTCGCCGCCCATTCCTGCCCGAGGTGGCCGAAGCGCTCGCCATCCCGCCGGGACCCTGGCGGCGCGAGCTGGCGGCCGGACGTCCGGCCGAGCTCCCCGATGGCCGTGTGATCGACCCCGAGCAACTGCTTGGCCCACTCAAGCCCGGCACACGCCTGGCTCACGTGGGGGATGCCGGCGAGATCGACTCACTGGTGTCGGCCGTTCAGGGGGTCGATGCGTTGGTGATCGAAGCCACTTATCTGGAGCAAGAGGCCGACATGGCTCGCCGCTTCGCCCATCTCACCGCCCGACGTGCGGCAGAGCTGGCCCGCCGCGCCAGCGTGCGCCAGCTCATCTTGACCCACATATCGCGCCGCTACCGCGAGAAGGAAGTGCTGGCTGAGGCGCAGGAGACCTTTGCCAACACCGTCGTCGCGCGCGATTTCGACGTCTTCCAGATCAAACGGGAGTAGGCTCGTTGCATGCAACGCGCGCATTCATCGAAATTGGAAAATGATAATCAAAATAATCAAAATTTGACGGCTCCGTCCATTTGTGGTATAGTTGCTTTCACAATTTCATAGCCCCTAACGGCACTCTTATCCAGAGAGGTGGAGGGAACGGCCCAACGAAACCTCGGCAACCCGGACGCAGCGTCCATGGTGCCAATTCCGTCAGATGGATATTCTGGAAGATGAGAGGGCAGCCGCCATCAGGTTCGTTTGCCCCTCATTGCAACCAGTAGGGGCAAATTGATTTAACAACCTTGATGGAGGCAAGCCTTGAATACCACCTTCATGAACTCCGCTCGTTATCTGTTCACCTCCGAATCCGTGACCGAAGGCCACCCGGATAAAATGTGTGATCAGATCAGCGATGCCGTCCTGGACGCCTGTCTGGCTCAGGATCCAAATTCGCGTGTGGCGTGCGAATCGGCCACCAAAACGGGTTTTGTCATTTTGTTGGGGGAAATCACCACCCGCGCCAATCTCAATTTCGATGCGTTAGTGCGTAAAGTCATCACCGACATCGGCTACGACGACAGCGCCAAGGGCTTTGACGGCAATACCTGCGCCGTGCAGGTGGCCATCACCAGGCAGTCCGGCGACATCGCCCTGGGGGTGGACAAGGCCCTTGAGGCCAAAGCCGGCGAAATGTCCGATGCGGAGATCGAAGCCATCGGCGCAGGCGACCAGGGCATGATGTTTGGCTACGCCTGCGACGAGACCCCCACGTTGATGCCGATGCCCATCTACCTGGCTCACAAGCTCACCCGCCGCCTGGCCGATGTGCGCAAGAATGACGGCCTGGGCTGGCTGCGCCCCGACGGGAAATCCCAGGTGACGGTGGAATACCGCTATGGCCGGCCTGTCCGGGTGGATACCGTGCTGATCAGCACCCAGCACGCCCCTGACATCTCCCACTCCGAGATCACCGAGGCGGTCATGGAGAATGTCATCCTGCCCGTGCTACCCGAGGGGATGGTAGACGACAAACTGAAGGTGTTCGTCAATCCCACCGGCCGATTTGTCATCGGCGGGCCGATGGGCGATGCGGGCGTCACCGGCCGTAAGATCATCGTGGACACCTACGGCGGGATGGGTCGCCACGGCGGCGGCGCATTCAGCGGCAAGGACCCCACAAAAGTGGATCGCTCGGGGGCTTACGCCGCGCGCTGGGTAGCCAAAAATATCGTCGCCGCCGGCCTGGCCGAACGCTGCGAGATCCAGTTGGCTTACGCCATCGGCGTGGCCCGGCCGCTGAGCGTCAACGTCGAAACCTTTGGCACCGGCCGCATCGAGGACGAACGCATCGCTGAGATTATCGCCCGCGTGTTCGACCTGCGTCCAGGCGCCATCATCCGCGACCTGGACCTGCGCCGCCCGATCTACCAGAAGACGGCCGCCTATGGCCACTTCGGCCGCGACGACCTGGACCTTACCTGGGAGCACACCAATAAAGTGGAAGCGCTGCGCGAGGCCGCTGGAATTTGAACTCAATCCAGGATGATCGCAAGGCCGGCGACCGGTTTCGCCGGCTTTTTTTATCAGGTCGCCCGCGAGTTGGATGAACAAGGTTCCAATACCCATTCCTTACATAACTGTTAATAGATTCTCTAAGTTCGACTGGTTATAATATTATCAGGTACAGGAAATTATTTATTACCATCAAGTTTTTTACACCTGGCGAAGTAGTCCTCACCTTTCTTGTGGAGGAAGACCCCCTCATGCACGCCGCCCCCGTTCGCCATCTGCCAGGATTTTTTCGCTTTTTCCCGACCGCTGTACTGCTCGCCGCCATCCTTATCGCCCTGGCCCCTGCCGGTCCGGTATTATCCTGCCACAGATATTATGTGTGGCAGGAATCGCCTTCCCCCTATGATGGTTCTTCATGGAATAAGGCTTTCCACACCCTATCCGAGGCATTATCCATGGCCGGACCCAATGACGAAATCTGGGTAGCCAAAGGAGTATATCGCCCCGCCGGATCCGACCGAACGAGCGCTACTTTTCTTCTAAAGACTGGCTTAAGCATCTACGGGGGCTTTGCCGGATTTGAGACCAGCCGGGATCAACGGAATTGGCTGGCCAATCCCACCATTTTGAGCGGCGACATCGGAGTCCCGGGCGATCCCAGCGACAACAGCTACCACGTCGTCAGCAGCCATTTGAACAGCATTGGAACTGCACCGTATATCACCACTCTTTCGGGCTTCATCATCCAAGACGGCAACGCCAACGGCGCGGACATGAATGGCCAGGGCGGCGGCATGGTCATTACCGGTACTGCGCCGGTTTTAGGCCAGCTCGAGTTCCTCAGAAACCAGGCTGTTCAGGGCGGCGGTCTTTATTTGGGAACTGGAACCAAGACGAGCTTCGATCAGGTGATCTTTTACGGCAACCACGCCGAACAGGACGGCGGCGGAATATATGCGAATGGGGCGAATTTATCCCTGACGAATGGGCTGTTCAGTGGGAATTCAGCCGGGAGCCGTGGCGGCGGTTTGATCCAGATGACCGGTCAGGTAAACATGACCAATGTCACTTTCTCCGGCAATTCGGCGGAACACGGCGGCGCGATCGCCCAGATTCCAACCGACCCCAAGCCCTTGCTGAAAAATGCCATTCTTTGGGGCAACCACGCCAAATTTGAGCCATCCGTCTACGATGAAAATAACGGGACAAACCCGAACGAAGCCTCTTACAGCATCATCGAAGGAGGTTTCCCTGGCACGGACATTCTGGATCAGAATCCGATGTTCGTGCGCGCCCCCTCCCCCGGCGGCGATGGCGCGTGGGGCACGACCGATGACGATTATGGCGACCTGCGCTTGCAGATATATTCTCCTGGGATCGATTCGGGCACCGACGTCGATGTCCCGAGAGTGGATTTGGTAGGCATTACCCGTCCCCAGGACGGAAATGGCGACGGAACAGCGGAATACGATATGGGCGCCTACGAAGACGATTGTCCACCGCTGAAAGTCTTTCTGCCGCTGATCACAAAATAGAGCGCCGCCAGAAAATCGCAACCCAACGCTGCCAGGGCCGCACCTCACGGCGCACAGCCATCGCGTTTTGAGGAGCGGTCTTTGGTTTTAACATGGCCATATTTGGCCGCCCCGATGAATGACCAAGCTCACCGCCGGCCGCAGGGATACGATCCTTGAGCAGCCAGGATGATGGCTGGAAGCTTGTTTCTTCGGTTTTTCGAGGGAGTCTGGCAGCAATTATCCTCTGTGACTTCGCCAGGAGAGAGGAGTTATGAGAGCGAGGACCAAGGGGGTAAATGAGTGTGGAGCGGGCATCTTTACCCGTCAATGCCCATTGGACCATGCGGCCGCGGACGCCCGCCTTAAAAGAAATTATTTTTAGCCAGATATTAAGATTATTTTCATGCGAATTTTAAGTTGCCGTTGTAACGTATAGGTGAACGAGTGAGAACAATCTGCTCGAGAGCCGGAGGAGGTTCACGGGATACGGGTAACTCGATAGGCTGGGTAGAGCAAATTGGACACTGGTTTTCTCCTCCCAAGAACATCGGCTGAGGGCTAGCAGCCGATGTTCTCATTTAATCCATGATCGGGCATCGAAATCGTCATCAGCCCTGTGAAGGCTGGTGGGTAGGAGAATTCTGGACGTTATCCGCTATGCGCAAGCCAAGCCACAGCGCCACAAAATAAGCCCCATACGCCAGCGCCTCGGTCAATGATGGATTGCCGTTGTAGCCTAACAACGCCTTCAGCACCAACCCCACCCCCGCTTGATCGTTCAGGATCGGGTTGAGATCCCACACATGCGCAATCACCGGCGGGATCCAGCCCAGCTCATTGAATTCATGCACCCCATGGGCCACCAATCCGGCCGCAAACAGGATCAGCAGCACATTGGTCACCTGAAAGAACAGGTGCAGGTTGAGCCGGCGGGTAGAGGCGAACAAAAAGCCGCCCAATATGATGGCCGATGCCAGGCCCAAAACCGCCCCCAAAAACGTCTGCACCGGGTTGGACGCCAGCCGGGCGGCCAGCAGGAAGAGCGCCAGCTCCACCCCCTCGCGCAGGACGGCCAGGCCGGCCAGCAAGAGGACGGCCATACCTTCGTGGGGTTTGCCCACCGCACGCTTAATGCCGCTTTCGATATTTTGTTTCAGCAGGCGCGATTGGGAGCGCATCCAGAAGATCATCCAGGTGAGCAGCGCGGCGGCCAGAATCATGGCCGCGCCCTCGAACATCAGCTCGGCGTTGCCTTCCAGTTCCGCTCCGCTGACGTTGAGCGCGACCGCCACCAGCAGACTGGCGATTCCCGCCCCTGCCGTGCCAGCCCACGCCCAGGAGCTCAAATCGCCGCGCCCGATCTTGCGCAGGGCACCCAGCACGATACCGATTACGAGGGCAGCTTCCGTGCCCTCTCGTAATGCGAGCAAATAACTTGGGAGCATGATCCTACCTTCAGGATGTTGAATTCATGACGGCTTTCCCCTCTGGCTCAGGCCGCATAGGAGAAACGCCCCGACGAAACGGCCTAATTATAGGTCGATTATCTTAATTGTCAATATTTGTGTGATAAAAATCAAGAAAATTTCTTTCACGTCCCGTCACAAAGAGCATTTACGTTGAAGCAGGCGCTTTTTCCCCCATTGTACGCCTCCCCTGAAGCCCATCTTTGCGCCAGAACGACCGCCGCTCGTTGCGAATCCAACCGCAATGCGGTTTTTTTTATCTTTCCACCTTCGATCTGCGCTTTCTGATGTCCCCGCGATACGCCGGCACGGTGATGGCGTATATTTTACACAGCCGCGTATCCAGCATGCGGCTGCGGAGGCGCGGGTCAATTTCGTCGAGATCGAGCGCAGAGGTGATGACGGTTGGCAGGCCCGCATTGTAACGGTAATTGAAAAGCTGATACAGCTTCTCGCGCGCCCAGGCGGTGGCCGACTGCGTCCCCAGATCGTCCAGCACCAGGAGCGGGGCCGTGCGCACCTCTTCGAAGCGTTTATCATAGCTTACGTTGCTGGAGGGAGAGAAAGTTGCCCGCAGGTGGTCCAGCAGATCGGGGACGACCACGAAATAGGTCGTCGTGCCTTCGCCGGTCTGATAATTGGCGATGGCCGCCGCCAGGTGAGTTTTGCCGCAGCCATAGCTGCCCTGCAGCACCAGCCAGCCTTTCGGCCTTTCGGCGAAATCGCGCGCCGCCTTGAGCGCTTTTTCCAGACTCCGCAGGTCGTCGGCGGGCAGGTTTTCGTTCGTGCGCAGGCTGAAGCTGCTGAAGGTCTGCTGTTGGTGAAGCCCTAAGGAAGAAAGCTCGGGATGAATCATATCCCCGGCCGGATTGCGGTAATCCGGCGCCTTGATATACACCCGTCGTACGAGCTCCGCATCCTGCAGGCGTGAGCGGATGCGCTCCTCGATCTGCTCCATCGGCAGGTTGGTGGTCACCACCGTGGCAAGCTGGTTGACGTAGCGATAGTTCAAGATTTGGAACAGCTTTTCCTGAGCCCAGGGGGTGGCGTTCTGGGTGCCAAAATCGTCCAGCACCAGAAGCTGAACGGTGCGCAGCTCCTCAAAGCGTTCCTCGAAGGAGTCCTGATCGCTGTCAAACGCGAACCGTAGCCAGTCGAGCAGGTCAGGCACGGTGAGGAAGAAAGTCGGTACACCCAGGCTGACGGCAAAGTTGGCCACCGCGGCCGCCAGGTGGGTCTTGCCGCAGCCGAAGCTCCCCATGAGCAGCAGCCATCCGTTCAGATTTTGAGCGAAATCCTTCGCGCGCAGATAGGCTTGTTCCAGCGTGTCGGCCTGTCCATCCGTCAGACGACCGGGCTGTCCACGCGGCTGGAAGGTCTCGAAGGTCAGATGGCTGAGCGCCTCCAGGTTGCTGAAGCGGTACAGGCGCTGGCCAATGGTCTGCCCGACCGCCGCCTGGCGGCACGAGCAGATGCGCATTTTGCCGAAATCGGGGTGGTCAATGGGCAAATCCTGACGCAAATAACCCAGACCGTGGCAGTAGGGGCAGTCTGGATCGCCAAGCAGGTAGCGGCGGCGCGGATCAGTGCTCGACGAAGTCGGCGTACTTTCCCTTGACATATTTGTGGCGATCTTCCTCAGTGTCTCGTCGATCTTTGGCATCGCGTCCTTCCTTTTTCCAGGAGCTCAGGATGGCTTCCACGTAACGCCAGCGCCGCACATTGTTCTCCACGGCGATACGCACCGCCTCTTGGATCCACTCGAGTGGGTAGGTCGCCTCGGCCTCGCGCAGCACATCGGCGATCAGCGGGGTCAGCGGACCGATGTTCTCCTCATAAAGGCGGAAGACGTTCGGCCGCTCCATGTCGAGAGCGATCGGCTGACGGGTATCGCCGGTGGGCTTCCACTCGCCCTTCTCGATGGCGCGCAAGGCGGCGCGGCCGCGCTCCGAGTTGAGGAAAAACAGGCGCACGGGTTGGTCATCTACCGCGACCTCGGCGCACAGCAGCGTCCCGCGCGCGACCGCGCGTTCTAAAGCCCGCTTCAAAGCGGCCGCTTGATCCCCATCCGGCGAGGCCAGCCCAGACAGGAAACGTTCATCGGCAGCCACATCCTCGCTGCGCAGGTAGCGGAAGCCGCCCTCGAGCTGGTTGACGAACCACAGGGCGTAAAGGGTAACCTTCAATTCGTTCAAGTCATCGATCTGCGGCAGCAGTTCGGTGAACAAGGATTCCGGCAGCGGAACGCTTCTGATCTTGTCCTCTTTGAAGCCCTCAAATTTACCGCCCATCTCCTTTGCCCTCTACCTCAAAACGAAGGATTACTTTGTCGTGGCCGCATTCTCGAAGCGGGCCAGGTTGCTGAGGAACACCAGCTCGATGCCCGGGTGGGTGGGACCGTTGCGGTGCTTGGCCACGATGATCTCGGCCACATTCTGGCGTGGGCTGTCCTTTTCCAGCATGTCAGGCCGGTGGATGAACATGACAATATCCGCATCCTGCTCCAGGCTGCCGGATTCGCGCAGGTCGGACAGCACCGGCCGCTTATCGGCGCGCTGCTCAACAGCCCGCGATAGCTGCGCCGCGGCCAGCACCGGCACGTTCAACTCGCGCGCCAGCACCTTCAGGTTGCGCGAGATGTACGAAACCTCCTGCACGCGGTTGTCGGTGCGCACGTCGCCGCTCATCAACTGGATATAGTCCACGATCACCAGGTCCAGCTCGTATTCCAGCGCCAGCCGGCGGCACTTGGTGCGCAATTGCAGCGGGGTGATGGCAGGCGTGTCATCCAAATAGATGTGCGTATCGCTCAGCACCTCGATGGCGTGGGTGAAAATCGGCCATTCGTCGTCGTTCAGCTTGCCCGTCCGCAGACGTTGGGTGTCGATGCCTGTCTCCTGGGCGATCAACCGCTGGACGAGCTGCTCGTTGGACATTTCCAGCGAGAAGATGGCCACGTGTTTCTTGTGCTTCTGGGCGGCATTCTTGGCCACCGAAAGGAGAAAACCGGTCTTGCCCGAACCGGGACGCCCGGCGATGATCAACAGGTCGGACTTTTGCAGACCGCCCAGCAGGCGGTCAATATCGATCAGCCCTGTGGGAACACCGTAAATCTCGTCGGTGCGCTGGGAAAGCTGATCGATGCGGTCGTAGTACTCGCTCAGCACCTGCTGGATGGGCTCCACATCCCGCCGCAAGCGCCGTTCGCCCACACCGAAGATGGCTTTCTCGGCTTCGTCCATCACCGTCTCGACGGACTGCGCCTGGTTGTATGCCAGCTTGGCGATTTCATTGGCTGCGGTCAGCATCTTGCGCCGTACGGCCGCTTCCTCCACCATGCGGCCGTAGGCCTCGGCGTGCAGCGAGGACGGAACCTGGTTGACCAGCGCAGTCAGATAGGCCGGTCCGCCAATTTCAGCCAGGTGGCCCGCTTGCTCCAGTTCACTGGATACGGTCAGAAAGTCGATCGGCGAGCGGCGTTCGTGGAGACGGGTGAAAGCCTCCCATATCCAGCGGTTGCGGTGGATGTAAAAATCATCGGGCTGAAGGAATTGGGCTACGTCGTAGTACGCCTCGGGATTGATCAGCACCGCGCCGATGACCGCCTCTTCGGCTTCGCGGTTGCTCGGCACGACCTGCGGCTCGGCAACCGGGCTCTCTTCACCAGGGGATACAGGAAAATCATCCATAATCTGACTCGTCCAGCGTCATCAGATGCCGCGCCGCGTCCGCGGCTTCAAAGGCAAAATCGCAACGACTTGGTCAAAAAAACCGGGGCGACCAGCAGGTACGCCGGCGCACCCCGGTGATCTTCTGCGGGTGTGGATTATTTTTTGCGACGGGGGCCTTCCTCACCTTCATCGCCGGCATCCCCTTCCCCTTCCTCGCCGCTGTTTAAATTGTCCAGGTCCAGTTTCTGCAGAAAATCTTCGAACACTTCCAGATGCTCTTCACTGGCCTCGGGCTGCGTTTCTTTGCCGGTGTCTTCCGTTTTCGCCAGACTGGCCGGTTTCTCCTCAATGTCTTGTTCGGGGATGATGCCAGCCGAATCCATCACTTCGCGCGAGACCAGGATCGGCACGTGTGCGCGCACCGCTAGTGCCAGCGCATCGGATGGGCGTGAATCGATGCCCATCTCATGTCCATTCACCTCGACCACGATATTGCCGTAAAACACGTCGTCGCGTAACGAGATCACTTCTACGCGCAGAATGCGGGCGTTGAGAGCTGTAAATACATTCTTGAGCAGATCGTGCGTTTGCGGCCGGGCGAGTTCGACATCCTGCAGCGCAATGGTGATCGATTCTGCCTCGTACGGCCCGATCCAGATCGGCAGGTAGCGTTCTGCATTGGCCTCACGTAGAACGACAATGCGCTGCTGGTTGGTCAAGCTGACGCGCACGCTGTCGATCAGTACCTCTATCATTTTCGCCATGGTACAACCTCTCTCACCGGAACCACAAGACCGGATATCGCATTTATTCTAACACGGTGGGATTGAGGATGCAACTAGATCACAGATGATAAAGATGATATTATGTGTGCCCTTTGGAAGATTTGGATTGATTTGCAGTTTTCTTAACATTTTCAAGCCTCAATGCGGTATAATGGTAACATAAATCCTGAAAGATGCAGTATTACTGCGGCGAGCGAAAAATCTTATCTTAGAGCAGACCGGCTGGCTCCAGTCACCTGGGTGCCAGTATAGCGCCAGTATGGATCAACAGCGATCAATGGTCATTCTTATCCGCCCTGATTAACCACCAGTACGGGAGTCATTTTACCAAACCAGTTTACCCGCAAAATCGACCATGGGGGTTTCCAGCGCAATCCGGCGCCTCAGCAGATTTCGCGCTTTCGTTAGGATATCGCGGCTTAACGGCGGGTACGGGTTGATCGAGATTGTTGAGAAGCACAACCATTGTGAGAACGAGCTGAAGGATGAAGGCGACTATCCTGTTAGTTGAGGGTAAACGGGCGGAGCATCCGTCCTTTCTCCCCCAATTGCGCAAGAAAGGCTTCCAGGTCGAGACGGCCTCGAGCGGGAGCCATGCGCTGGGCCGCCTGGAGGATGTAGACCCCGATGTGGTCATCGTCGACGCCGCTTCGCTGCGCACCAGCGGCAAGCGCATCTGCCAGAACCTGCGCAATGTGCTCGACGGCCTTCCTCTAATCCTGATCACGGATCGGCGGCCAGAAGACCCTCCCCCCGTCGACGCTGTGCTCGTACTGCCGTTCACCGTGCAAAAGCTCATCAACCGTATGCGTCCCCTCCTGCCTGCCGAGGAGGACGACCTCATCCACATCGGCCCTATCCGTCTGTACCAGCGGCAGCGCCGCTTACGCTGCCTTGGAAAGCAGGCCAGGCTCACTCCGCGCCTGGTCATGCTCCTCAAAGTGCTGCTCGAACACCACGGGGAAGTCGTCGAGCGCGAAGGCCTCTTTCGCCACGTGTGGGACACCGAATATACCGGCGATACCCGCACCCTGGATGTTCATATTAGCTGGCTCCGCGAAGCGCTGGAAACCGACCCGCGCCACCCGCGCTTCCTCAAAACCGTGCGCGGCGTCGGCTACCGTTTGGATGTATAAACGCCGTTGAAAATCAGCGAGGGTGGCGCTGCCACCCTCGCTTTACTTTTATCCTTTCTCTACAGGGCTCTGCCTTACTTAAGCATCTGCCGATCCAAACCCCAAACCGAATTCATCTGGGTGACTGCGTTCTGCAGCGCCGCCTGGGCGTTGGAGAGCCACATGTTGGCATCGCCGACCGTCTTATCGGCGTCGTCGAAATTGGTCACCAGGCCATTTACGTCGAAACCGTTGCGCTGGCTCAACGCCGTGTTCGCCTTGCTGAGCTGATCGCTGGCGTAACTGAGCTGGCTCTGATAGGCATTTAGCTGCGTCTGCAGCGCAGATGCCACGTCGGTCAGCCCTTTCGCCTGGAGCTGGTTGATCACTTCATTCACCCGATCTACGATCACGCTGTTGTCGTAGTTAAACTGAGCAGACAATTGCGAATACTCGGCCAAATACTGGCGGAGGTCGCGCTGATCCGTTAAAGCGTGCTGCACATCATTGGGACTGGTGAAATTCGTGCCGTTGTGGAGCTGGGCTAATTCGGCGGTAACCGTCGCGCTGCCAGCCTTGTATTCTTGCAGGACGAATTCGATCGGCACCATCCCGGGATTGAGCGCTTCCTGGGTGGCCGTCAAATAGCCTTCCAGCTTACCCAGGGTCTCCTGTGCATCGCCAATGTCCAGCACCAGGCCGTCTGCCGTCAGGCCGTTGTGCTGGTTGAGCACTGCGGTGGCCAGGTTGAACTCGGTTTGCGCATTCGATATTCGATTCTGCAGATCGGACAGGGCGTTCTTGACCGGCGTCGCATCGAGACCAGCAGCCGTTAAGGCAGCGATCTCTTCATTGGCGCGCGTTTCTTCATCGTTGGCAGTGGTCAGGCTCCTTGCGACTGTATTGTACAGGACCACATCGTTCTTATACTCCTCTCTCAGATAGCCCTCCTGGGCCTGTTGCTGCGGGGTTAATGTGCTGACGGTCGTAGCCACAGGAGTTGCCGTTGCGGTTGCAGCCGGTGTGGGCGTCGGCGTGTTCGTCCCACCCTGGGCTGAAACTTCCAGCGAAGGCGATCGCGCCAAACCGAATACAACCAGCGCCAGCACGAGCGCTATCGCACCGAATTTTAAGACGTCCTTCTTCATAGTACCTCCAGTAAAAGTATGGTCTGAGCATACATGCTTATTCCGTCAACGTATGTGCAACACGTTGACCTTTCGCTTGAGTCACCCCCACGACAAATATCATAATAATGTTATATTAATTTCTAATGATAATCACTTAAATTTTGGTTTAAATTTGTGAAGGATATCTCAACTAAATTCAGGTAAGCTAGCGCCCATCAGGACCCTCCCCAATTTGGCATAATATGGACATATGGGATAAAATTTAGTTTGTTGAGCTTTCCCGCTCGCTCGAACGGCTGATAAGCCGTCCATGACATAGATGTTGGTCAACATGGACTTTCAGGATCACTGAAGTGGAAATGATTTCATTAGACGGCAAAATCGTTGTCATAACTGGAGGCTCCAGCGGGATTGGGCGTGCGACGGCTCTGGCGCTTGCCCGGAATGGCGCGCGGGCGCTCGTCCTGGCCGCTCGTCGCGAGGACGCGCTGAACCAGGTCGCTGCCGAAGTCCGTGCGCTGGGCAGTGAAGCGCTGCCCATCCCTACCGATGTCTCTCATCAGGATCAGGTTCAGGCTTTGATCGAGCGCGCGCTGGATCGCTTCGGCCAGGTCGATATCCTGGTGGCCAATGCAGGCGAGTACATCCGCGCCCCGGTTGACCAGTTGAACATCGCCGTCATAGAGCGCTCCATGGCGGTCAATTTCTACGGCAGCGTCTACCCCGCTCTGGTTGTCTTGCCTCATATGCGGGCGCGCCGCAGCGGTACAATCGTCTTCGTCACCAGCATGAACGGCAAGAAGGGCATTCCCATGGACACGCCCTATGCCTCAGCCAAGTTCGCCCTGAGCGGCTTCGCCGAAGTGTTGCGCCAGGAGCTTCGCGGCCAGGGCATCGCGGTCATCACCATTTTCCCGGGCCGGGTGGACACCCCCATGATCGCCAATCTCCACGTGCCATGGATTTCGGCGAAGATTCCACCGGACGCCGTGGCCAGAGCAATCGTTCACGCCATCCGGCGCCGCCAGGCGGAAGTCATCGTCCCCTGGCACGCCCGCCTGCTCCATCTCGTCAACGTGATCTCCCCCAGCCTGGCCGATCAGGCCACCCGCATCCTCCATCTGGAAGGCTGGGAGTCTGAAAAAAGGAAGTCTGCTCGATGAGCCACATGCCGGCTAAGATTATCCCTTTCCCTCTGACCCACACCTGGCTGCGTCCTATTCGTCTGTCCTACCTGCCGGGGCCAAACACGCCATTGCTGGCCGAGTTCGCGGCCGGCCTGCTGGACTGCTTTCAAGAGCACGGCCACACCGTCTTGGAAGTCCCCCAAGGCGAGGTGGATGTGCTGTTGACCACCGCAGTTTTCGGACAGCCGGTTCACTGGCGCGAAGCCGTCTTGTTCACCGCCAAGAGGCGCTTCGGCCTCCCGTTCACGCCCATTGTGTTCACCTTGCTGCACGTGCGTCCAGGTGATCTCCAGCGGGTGCTGGATCACTTCCGCCGCGTTCTTCAGAAGAAGACGCCGCAACCCGAGGATTATGCCTTTCCCGGTCTGGCGCCGATGGCTTACCGCACCTTACACGAGCAGGGTCGCCGCGGAGGGTCAATCATGGCCCTGGCGCGCGTGATCCAGGCCCAATCGCTCAGTGCGCGCACCATCCTTTTGGTGGGAGAGCGTTCCATCGAGGCGGCTTATACCTTCGATCTCGTAGGCGCACACCCGCGCAGCGAGGGGGATATCAAATCCATTTCCGCAGACCTCGTAATGCGCATCACCACGGCCGCCAGCACCCACGAAGTCACCCAGCATCGGGTCGTCGGCGAACCCATCCCCATGGACATCTGGCGTCATCTGGCTGCACCGCAGGCCATGCTGAACGCCAGCCGTGAGCTGGGCGTCCGCGACTTCTTCACCGAGATGGTGCGCGTCGCCAATCTGGTCAACGTGCCTCTGCTGGATGCCGCCATCTCCAGCCAGTACAGCGAGGGCTGCTTCGCCACCTGGGAACCCGGCATCGGTGCGCTGATCGCCACGGTAACCGGCAGCGCCCGCCCGGTCGAAAAAGACCGCCTCACCGAGGATGAGCTGGCGGTGATCGTGGGCGTCCGTCCGGACGGCATGGGCGCTTTGGTGCGTGAGGTGGAGGGTAAGCGCAACGACCCGCCCTCCTCTGAGGCAGTCGAGATGATGGGGATGGACGCGCCCCTGCCCAGGATTTCTCTGGACGGGCGTTGGAAAGGCGCGGTGGTTCCCGTGGCGCGCTCCAAGCTGCATGGTCACCGCGGGGTGCGTTCCTACGACCCCCATTCTATTGAACACGCCCCCCTCGACCCGCCGTATTACCGCCTGCCCGTCTCCTGCGCCACAGAGGCCCAGGCGAATGCCATCCGTACGGCTTTCTCGAGGGCCGAGGCCCTGCGCAATCCCGCCGACCCGCGGCAGATTGTCTTCACCGTGCTGCCCGGGCACGGCGCTGTGATTGTGGAAAAATGGATTCCTGAGAAGGCGCCCTTCCAAATCATCTGGGAAGCCATAGACCAGGGCTTGATCGAAATCGACAACCTCGTCCCTCAAGGACATTTCGACTATGTGCCCGCTGGAGGGCGCATGAGGCTGAGAGAAGGATAGGCGCTACCACAAACCTACGATTACCTCACATCCATAAAAATCTTTTGGAACAATCGAACATGAGCGCTGTCGTTGAATTGAAGTTTTGTATCGGGCCGCTTTTCTACGCGGAGAAATGTTCCCCCATTCGCATCAGCACCGTTATAATCACTTTGTAGTGATGCAGTTCCACTCCTTTGACATTCGATTTGAAGCCAATGCCGGTTTTCGAGCACGATCCTAATCATACTGCGGAAAAAATACTTGGAAAATCATCGGCTTGCGGGAGGGAAAATTATGGAGGATTACGAGAAACTGGGGGTGTTTTACCTCGGTCAGGCTTACGACCTGTCGCAGAAAAAGGCCACCGGCGAGCTGATCCTGTACGATTCAAAGGACCTGGTCACCCACGCCATCTGCGTGGGCATGACCGGATCGGGCAAAACCGGTCTGTGCATCTCCCTGATCGAAGAGGCCGCCATCGACGGCGTGCCATCCATCCTGATCGATCCAAAGGGCGACCTGACCAACTTGCTGTTGACCTTCCCGCAGCTCCGTGCGGAGGATTTCCTGCCATGGATCAACGCCGACGATGCCGCCCAGAAGGGCCTTTCTCCCCAGGAGTATGCCGCCCAGCAGGCCGAGCTATGGAAAGACGGGCTGACGAAGTGGGGCCAGAGCGGTGAACGCATCGCGCGGCTGCGCCAGGCGGCCGATTTCCGCATCTACACCCCTGGCAGCAGCGCTGGACTGCCTGTCTCCATCATGCAAAGCTTCGCTGCTCCAGATCAGCCAATCCTGGCCGATTCCGAGCTACTGCGCGACCGCATCACCACCACAGTGGACAGCCTTCTTTCCCTGGCAGGCATCCAGGCCGACCCGGTGCAGAGCCGCGAGCACATCCTGCTTTCCACCCTTTTCGAGCGCGCCTGGCGGGCCGGCCAGAACCTCGACCTGGCGACGCTCATCCAGCAGGTGCAAGCTCCTCCGATTACCCGCGTGGGCGTACTCGACCTGGAATCCTTTTACCCCGCCAAAGAGCGTTTCGGTTTGGTCATGGCGCTCAACAACCTGTTGGCTTCCCCCGGCTTCAGCGCCTGGCTGGAGGGCGAGCCGCTGGACATCGGCCGCATCCTTTACACTCCCCAGGGCAAGCCGCGCGTCGCCATCTTCGCTATTGCCCACCTGGGCGACGCCGAGCGCATGTTTTTTGTCTCTCTGTTGATGAACCAGATCCTCGGCTGGATGCGCAGCCAATCGGGGACGACCAGCTTGAGAGCCATCGTCTACATGGACGAGATCTTCGGTTACCTGCCGCCGATGGGCAACCCGCCTGCCAAGCTGCCGATCCTCACTTTGCTCAAGCAGGCGCGCGCCTTTGGAATCGGCCTGGTGCTGGCCACTCAAAACCCAGTCGACCTGGATTACAAAGCCCTCTCCAATGCTGGCACCTGGTTTGTCGGCCGCCTGCAGACTGAGCGCGACAAGGCGCGCCTGCTCGACGGCCTGGAGGGCGTCGCAGCCGGTTCGTCCTTCGACCGGAGCGAGATGGATAAGATCATCTCCGCTTTGGGCAGCCGGGTTTTCTTGATGAATAATACCCACGAGGATGCCCCGGTCGTCTTTCAGACCCGCTGGGCCCTGTCTTATTTGCGCGGCCCGTTGACCCGCGACCAGATCAAAACCCTGATGGACCCGCTGAGAGCCGCACTGCCCGTCTCCCAACCCGAGGAAGTTGGCGGACAGCCCGCGTTCGCACCAGCAACAGCGCCGGCGACTTTGCCGGCGTCGGGCGCCGCGCCAACTTTGCCGCCGGATGTGCGCGCTTTCTACCTGCCGATCCGCGGCCGGGCGCCGGCCGGCGCCAGCCTGACCTATCTACCCTATCTCGTCGGCGCGGCCAGCGTTCGGTTTAGCGACGCGAAGAACCGCATCGATGAGGAGCAAAATCTGGTTTTCCTCACCCCCATTACCGACGAGGCGATCGCGGTGGATTGGGAGCGGGCTGCCGCCGTTGAGGTTGATCCAAATGACTTCAGGAAAACCGGGGAGGCAGGCGCCGGACACGCTCCCCTGCCGGTGGCGGCTGCCCAGGCGCGCAACTACGCCGCCTGGGAGCGCGATTTCGCTGCCTGGCTCTACCGCAACCAGAGCCTGGAATTGTTATCCTGCCCAAGCCTGAAGCTCATTTCTAAACCCGGCGAGAACGAACGCGATTTTCGTATCCGCCTGGGCCAGGCCGCCCGCGAGACACGCGACGCTGTCGTCGAAACCCTGCGCAAGAAGTATGCTCCGCGTTTCTCAGCCCTTCAGGAGCGTAAACGGCGCGCCGAGGCGGTCGTCCAGCGCGAAAAGGAACAGGCCGCTCAGCAGAAAGCCCAGGCGGCGATATCGATTGGCGCCACGCTGCTCAGCGCTTTTACCGGACGCAAACTCGCCGCCCGCTCCACGCTGGGGCGCGCCACCATGGCCGTCCGTGGCGTCAGCCGTTCCATGGGCGCATCTGGCGACGTCAACCGCGCCGAGGATACGGTTGAATCGATCGATCAACAGATCAAAGACCTCCAGGCTCAATTCGACCAGGAGAGCGCCGCGCTGGCTTCCCGCCTGGACCCGGCGACGGAACCGTTAGAGACGATCACCATCCGGCCAAAGAAGGCCGATATCAACGTGCGGTTGGTGGCGCTGGCCTGGGCGCCTGTCTGGCGCGACGCCCA
>DAOTWA010000045.1:0-92836 GCA_034435955.1 Anaerolineaceae bacterium
TCCCCCCGGGCGGCGTACCCGAGGGGATAAGTGCAGATAGCTCCACAAGCAGGACTCGAATAACATCCCCCCTGTAGGGACCGGCAAGCGATAAAATTCCCCCCGGGCGGCGTACCCGAGGGGATAAGTGCAGATAGCTCCACAAGCAGGACTCGAATAACATCCCCCCTGTGGGGACCGGCAAGCGAAAAAATTCCCCCCGGGCGGCGTACCCGAGGGGATAAGTGCAGATAGCTCCACAAGCAGGACGCGAATAACATCCCCCCTGTGGGGACCTGCAAGCGAAAAAATTCCCCCCGGGCGGCGTACCCGAGGGGATAAGGGCGGATAGCTCCTCGAGCAGGACTCGAACCTGCAACCTAGCGGTTAACAGCCGCCCGCTCTGCCGAATTGAGCTATCGAGGAAAGCGCGGTTATTATAAATTCATTCCGTACCCCGGTCAAGGAATGCGTATCCGCTAACATCATCATTTGACTTGACAGGGAATGCAAACAGGGCGACAGCGCAATCGTTTCATTCCACTTTGAAGATGGAAACACTGTATGGAGGCATTGAGTTAAAGAACCTTGCTTCCTTTCACATCGAGCCATCGATTCGATCTGGATAACCTCGCCCCAACTTATTGTATAATACTTTTGATATCTGGAGGCTGAATGGAAATTACCTGGTACGGTCATTCCTGTTTCCGACTGACCGAACGCGGCATGGCCACGGTGGTCACCGATCCATACGACCATCGAGCTGTGGGTTACGAGCCGCTCAAGCTTAAAGCCGACATCGTCACCGTCAGTCACGATTCACCCGGGCACAATTACCTGGCGGCGGTGAAAGGTGAAGCGCGCGCCATCACCGGACCGGGCGAGTACGAGATCGGCGGGGTGTTCATCACCGGGGTGCAGACCAACGGCCACAGTCGCAAAGACGGGAACGAGCCGCGCAACACCTTGTACGTGTTCGATTACAACGGTCTGACCGTAGCCCATCTGGGCGATCTGAGCCGCGTGCCCAGCCAGCCAGAGATCGAGGCGTTAGGCTCGGTGCACATTGCCCTGGTGCCGGTAGGCGGCGGAGGCGGTTTGACCGCCGCCAAGGCCGCTGAAGTCATCAGCCTTCTCGAGCCCAACGTGGTCATTCCGATGCATTACGCCACCCCGGCCACCGGCAAGACCCAGTTAAAGCTGGATACGCTCAACAAATTCATCAAAGAGATGGGTCTGGCCGGCGTCCAACCACAGGCGTCCCTGAAGGTAAACAGCGCAGCGAACCTGGCGGAGGGTACACACGTGGTGGTACTGGAATACGATCACAGCAAACAGGAGTAGCCATTGCCTGTCAAATTGATCATGACCTGGGACATTGCCCCAGAGCACGAGCAGGAATACTTTGAGTTCGTTGTACGGGAGTTCATCCCCGGCGTGCAGCGCCTGGGCTTCGAGCTGAGCGACGCGTGGGCGACCGTGTACGGCAACCAGCCGCAGATGCAGGTTGGGGCATTATTGCCTAACGAGCAAAAACTCCGCCAACTGATCAAATCGGCGGAGTGGAAGAACTTGACCAATAAGCTGTTGGATTATGTGAAGAATTACAATCAGAAGGTCGTTACCGCGCGCAACGGCTTCCAATTTTGATCTCCTTTCACCGGCTCTGATGAGCGCAAATGAAATCGCACGGCGCCTGCTGGAATGGTACGGGCAAAACGCTCGCCGGCTTCCCTGGCGCGAGAGCCGCGATCCGTATGCCGTGTGGGTCGCGGAGATCATGCTCCAGCAGACACGGGTGGAGACGGTCATCCCCTACTACCAGCGCTGGATGGAGCGCTTTCCTGGACTGCGCGCCCTGGCAGCGGCTTCCGAGCAGGAGGTGCTGGCCGCCTGGGAGGGATTGGGGTATTACGGACGGGCGCGCAATCTACGCCGGGCTGCGCAAGTTGTGGTCCAAAAGCACGACGGAAGGCTGCCCGAAGATGTGGATGAGCTGGAGAGGCTGCCGGGTATCGGGCGTTACACCGCGGCGGCGATCTCCTCGATCGCCTTTGGGCGAGACGAAGCGACCCTCGACGGCAACATCCGCAGGGTGCTGGCGCGCCTGTTCGACGTAGATAAACCGGCACGCTCCAGGGATGGTGAGCGGCAACTGTGGTCATTGGCGCGTGGGATGCTGCCCGTCGGCCAGGCGGGGGCGTTCAATCAGGCACTGATGGATCTGGGTGCGACGTTGTGCACTCCCCACATGCCAGACTGCGCCGCCTGCCCGCTGCACGACTTCTGCCTTGCGTATGCTCGCGGTGTTCAAGAGCAACGGCCGGTGCTCCCGAGTCGGCGAAAAACGCCGCACCACACGGTCACTGCGGCGATACTCACCCGTTCGGGTGGGGAGGGTGAGCGCGTGCTGATCGCCCGGCGACCGGCGGATGGGTTGCTGGGCGGACTGTGGGAGTTCCCCGGGGGGAAGCAGCAGGACGGTGAGGACCTGCCTGGGTGTCTGCGGCGCGAGCTGCGCGAGGAGCTGGGGGTCGAGGTGGAGGTGGGAGAGCCGCTTGGGGTGTTCCGCCACGCATACACCCACTTCCGCGTCACCCTGCACGCGTTCCGCTGCCGTCTGGTGCGCGGCGAGCCATCGCCGTACGAGGCAAGTGAACTGCGCTGGGCGCTCCCAGGCGAGCTGAACGGCTATCCAATGGGCAAGCTCGATCGCCAGATCGCCCGGCGTTTGGACGGCTCAGCGGGCTGAGGCGCCCTGAGCTGGATTGGGGGTGGAAGGTGGACGAGGAGGAATATTTTCGCAAGGAGCGTTACCGGATGGTGGCTGAGCAGATAGAAGGCCGTGGCATCCGCACCCCGCGAGTGCTGGAAGCGATGTGCACAGTTCCCCGCCATGTGTTTGTCCCGCCTGCATACGCCAGCCAGGCGTACGAGGATGGGCCATTGCCCATCGGCTTTGGACAGACCATCTCCCAACCTTACATCGTGGCGCTGATGACCGATCTGTTGCGTCTGAAGGGCGATGAGATCGTGCTGGAGATCGGCACAGGTTCGGGTTATCAGGCAGCCATTCTGAGCCGGCTGGCGCGCCAGGTTTACTCCATCGAGCGCCAAGCAGAGTTAGCCGCCCTGGCCGACGAACGGCTGCGGAGCCTGGGCTATCACAACGTGCAGGTGATCGTGGGAGATGGTTCGGGAGGTTTGCCGGAGCATGCCCCTTATGACGCAATCCTGGTCACGGCAGCAGCGCCGCGGATTTCGTCGGCACTGGCAGAACAATTGAAAGTGAACGGAAGGCTGGTGATACCGGTGGGCGGACGATATGGGCAGGAATTGTGCCTTTGCGAGAAGCTGGAAGACGGCCTGGACTGCACCGAAATCGCGCCGGTGGCATTCGTACCGCTACGCGGCGAGCACGGCTGGAAAGAGGAGGAATGGGAAGGACCCGAAGCGCCCGAATAGGCATGGTGTTTCTAGCAGCGGGATTGCTGGCGGGCTGCATCGTAAGGCCGGTGAACCAGGCCACGCAGACGGCCTCGCCGCGGCCGATAAGCACCACGGCGATGCTCACTGCCACGCCGCCGGCGCCCACGCCCAGCGAGACGGCCACGGCCACTCCTACGTTCACCCCGACGGCCACCCCATCTGGTCCAGTGCCGGATTTCAGCCATATCATCGTCATTTTTCTCGAGAACAAAGAATTCGGCACGGTGATCGGTAATTCACGCATGCCCAACTTTAACCAATGGGCGAAAGATTACACCTTACTGACACAATATTATGGCGTGCGTCATCCCAGCCTGCCCAATTATCTGGCAGTGATCGGCGGGGATACCTTCGACATAACGAGCGATTGCGAAAACTGCTTCGTCAACGCACCCAGCCTGCCCGACCTGATCGAGGCCAGCGGCCGCACCTGGAAAACGTATCAGGAGGATATGCCATCGCCGTGTTTCGTCGGAAGCCGCGGATTGTACGCCCAGAAGCACAATCCCTTTATCTATTTCGACCCCATCCGGCTGGACAAGGAACGCTGCCAGCGCAGCATCTTACCGCTGAGCGAGTTAGACAACGATTTAGCCAAGGGCGACCTCGCGAACTTTATTTTCATTACGCCCAACGAGTGCAACGATGCGCATTCCTGTCCCTTGGAAGCCGCCGACCAATGGCTGTACACCTGGGTGAATAAATTGATGGGCACACGCCTTTATGACGAGCGCAGCCTGATTGTGCTGACCTGGGACGAGGGACAGGGGGATCATTCCTGCTGCGGTCTGCCGGAAGGAGGGGGGAGGGTGGCAACGGTGTTGATCTCTCCCCTGGTGAAGACCGGTTTTCAGGATGACACCCCCTATTCTCATTATTCGCTGCTCAAAACCATTTCGGTCGCCTGGGGTCTGCCGGAGCTTGGCCACGCCGGTGATTCGAGCACCAATCTGATCATCAAGCCGTGGAAGGGGCCATAAATACCGTCCGTGGATGAGAGACAGCCGTTGCCACCTTCTGAAACGGCCGGCCAGCAAGGCGCGCCGTCAACGGCGCCGGCGAGCTGGGTGGACCTGCTGCTCTATCTGATCGCCGGGCCGGGCGTCTTCTTCGGCGCCGGCTTTCTGGCCAACCATCTGGGCGGGCTGAAACCTTCGCTGCTCACCACAACCATCAGCTATACGCTCAACATCGTGATCTTCATGGGGGCGGTGCTGGTTGTGGGGGTGTGGCGGAAGCGATTGTCTATGGCCGAGATTGGGCTCTACCCGGTGCGCTGGCGCTGGTCTTGGCTGCTGCTGGCAGGGATCATCACCGCGATCCTGATCCCGATACGGGGGTTGATCGGCCTGGCGGTAGAGATTCTGGTTTATGGCAATTTGGAAGGCCTGGTCGAAGGTCAGCGCATGCAGACGCTGATACCGGGCGGATTTTCATGGGCGGCATTCCTCATCTCGATCGTGATGGGCGGGGTGCTGGCGCCCGTGGCAGAGGAGCTGTTCTTTCGCGGGGCGATCTATACGTGGTTTCGGGCACGCTGGGGGGTTCCGGTCGCGGTGGTGGTCAGCTCGATGCTTTTCGCTGCGGCGCACTTTGACACTCTTGTGGTGGTGGTGACCGCGTTCATTTTGGGGCTGGTGAACGCGCTGATTTTCGAGCGCACGCGCTCGATCTGGGCGTCGATCGCAGTGCACGCGATCAACAACAGCCTGGCTTTTACGCTCGTCTATCTGGCGCTGGGGCTATCGAGTCTATTGAGCCGAACGCTGAATTAATGGAGCCTCGCCAGAGTTGGCTTAGAGTAAAGGCTGGATAATGAAAGCTGCCGGGGAAAAGTCCCGGCAGCCGCAGGAGCAGGCCTACAGCGCTGCAGGCCTGCTTTCATTTCTCAGACCGCTCAGACCCGGTTGGCGACGACAAAGATGGCCGGGCGGCGACGTGTTTCGTTGTAGAACAGGTTGCGCAGGGCTTGCTCGACGTCAGCCTGCAGACGACCATCGGCGTGGGATACCACTTCGGTGATGCGCCGGCGGGCCGCGGCCAGCAGCTCGTTGGATTCCTCGGGCACGATGAAGCCGTGGCTGATGATCTGCGGTTCGCCGATCAGGCGGCCGCTGCTGCGGTCGAGGTTAAGGTTGACCAGCACAATCCCATCGCGCGCCAGGGTTTCGCGCTCACGCATAATCTCCGGATCGACGTCGCCCACACCGGAGCCATCCACGAAGACGTAGCCGCCAGGGATGCGCTCGCCGAGGCGCATCTTACCGTCCACAAATTCGACCACCTGGCCGTTTTCGATCACAGCCACGTTCTCGGCGGGGATGCCCACCTGGCGGGCCAGGTGAGCGTGCTGGTGGAGCTGGCGCAGCTCACCGTGGATGGGGATGACATACTTCGGGCGGGTCAGATGGATGAGCAGTTTCATCTCCTCCTGGCTGGCGTGGCCGGAGACGTGCACCGGTGCAATGGCTTCGTAAATCACGTTGGCGCCGCGCTGGAACAGGCGATTGATGGTGCGATAGACCATTTCCTCGTTGCCGGGGATAGGATGGGCTGAAAGCACCACCGTGTCTCCAGGCTTGATGTCGAACAGGCGGTTGGTGCCGGTGGATAAGCGGCCCAGGATCGAAGATGGTTCGCCCTGTGATCCGGTGCACATCAGCACGACCTGATCGTCGGGCAAGGCGAGGGCCTGATCCAGGCTGACCAGCACATCGTCGGGGATATCGAGATAGCCCAGCTTACGCGCCATCTTAGCGTTATCCACCATGCTGGTGCCGACGAAGGCCAGCTTACGGCCGTGTTTTTCGGCGGCTGCAGCGACCTGCTGCATGCGCGATATCAACGAGGCGAAGCTGGCGATGATGATGCGCGCTGGCGCCTGGTCGAAGACCTGCTGGAAGGCTTTGTCCACGGTGCGCTCAGAAGGGGTCCAACCGGCGCGCTCAGCGTTGGTCGAGTCGGCGAGCAGTGCCAGCACGCCGCGTCGGGAGAACTCGGCCAGCTTGGCGTAATCGGTGGGCCAGTTATCCACCGGAGTGTGATCGAATTTGTAGTCGCCGGAGTGCACCACCAGGCCGGCCGGCGTTTCGATGCCCACGCCCACCCCATCGGGGATGGAGTGGCAGACATGGAAGAAGTCCACTTTGAATGGGCCGATCTGGACCGTGTCGCCGGCCTTGACCGTGCGAAGGTCGGCTTTCTGGCCAACGCCGTTGCGCGCCAGCTTGACTTCGAGCAAGCCGCGCGTGAGGGCGGTGGCGTAGATCGGCGCGTTGATCTCCTGCAGGACATGGTGGATGGCCCCGGTGTGATCCTCGTGACCATGGGTGATCACGATTCCGCGCACGCGGTGGCGCTTGTCCAGCAGGTAATTGAAATCGGGGATAATGTAGTCGATCCCCAGCATGTCGTTTTCGGGGAACATGATGCCGGTATCCACGATTAAGATGTCATCACCGTATTCATATACCATCATGTTCTTACCGACTTCCCCCAGGCCGCCCAGGGGAATAATGCGCAAAATTTTCTTATTACTCATATAACACAATCCTTCATTGTAATAAATTCGCTATCGTTTGGGATCACGGTCGTGATGGGACACGGCTGTGTGCATCCCCCGTGCATAGGTCGGTTGAAAAAACAAAAACCCCGGCACGGAAAGCAACACCGGCCGGGGCAGGATCGTTCTTAGCTGACAACACGAAGGTTTTTCGCACGTTACCAATCACGAACGAAAGGCCGAAAAATCGGCCGGATGATGGCGATTAACCGTTTGCATTATATCAGACAATTCGCATTTTGTCAAAATTAATTTTTCCGCCGAGAATTTCATTCGGTTTACGCTGCGGGGCATTCTGCCGCTTTCGAATCGGACAAGAACCGGTATAATTATTTTATATGCAGGGCATGAGGGTTCCCTCAGGAAGCGCTGTGGATTATCGGCAGATGGACGATTACGGTCTACTGCGGATGATCGCAACGGCCGAATCTGCAGCCCTGGACGCGCTCTATGAGCGCTACGGGCGGTTGGTCTACAGTCTGGCGCTGTACATTTTGAATGATCCTGCGGCAGCCGAGGAAGTCACGCAGGACGTTTTCGTCCAGGTATGGAACAAGGCTGAAACCTACCAACCCGAGCAGGGCAAGGTGGCCACCTGGCTGACCAGCGTGGCGCGCTACCGCGCCATCGACGTGTTACGCCGCACGAATGTCCGCCCGGAAGGCCACCGCGCCGATCTGGACGATGGGACGGGCTTTGAGCTAAGAGACGAGATGCATGTCGAGGCCTTGGTGGAGCAGAATCAGGAGCGCAGCCAGGTGAATGCCGCTTTGGCGCAGCTCCCGCCGGAGCAAAGGAGAGCTCTGGCATACGCATACTTTTTTGGGTACTCGCATCAGCAAATCGCCGATCTGCTAGGCGAACCGCTGGGCACGGTCAAGACGCGCATCCGCCTGGCCATGCAGAAGCTGCGTCAGATGTTGAAAGAAGATTAAAGCTGCATAAATCCAGTCGTGATCGGTTTACGTATACTATAGCCGAGGGAAGTATGACCAAGGGAAGGCATGTCGAAGAACTGCTGCCCGGTTATGCGCTGGGGGCACTGGATGATTCAGAGCGCGGGGAGGTGGAGGCTCACCTGGCCGTCTGCGGCCATTGCGCAGCGGAGTTGAGGACTTACCGAAACGTGTCTGATTATCTTGCCCGCAGTGTTCCGATGGTTGAACCTCCGGAGCGCCTGAAAGCAGCCATCCTGAAGCGGGTGCAGGGCAGAAAGCCAATGCCGGCTGCGCCCCGACTTTCCTGGGTAGAGAGGGTGCGGGCGGCATTCATGCGCACAGCACCGGTGTGGGGCGTGGTGAGCCTGGCGCTGGTGATCATATTGGCCGTCTCCAACCTGTTGCTGTGGAGGCAGATGCAGCAGATACAACAGGCGAGCAGCAGATTTACGACAGTGGCGCTGGCGGGGACAGACGCCGCGCCCGGCGCCATCGGGATGATTGTCATCAGCCACGATGGGCGTTACGGCACGCTGATCGTCGACCACCTGCCACCGCTTAAACAGGACAAGCAGTACCAGCTCTGGCTGATCAATGGGGAAAAGCGCACCAGCGGGGGGGTATTCAACGTGGATCAGAATGGCTACGGCTCGGTATGGATCACTTCTCCCGGCCCCTTGATCCAGTTTCAGAGCTTTGGCATTACCATCGAACCGGCGGGGGGCAGTCCAGGCCCGACCGGGCAGAAGGTGTTGGGCGGCAGCTCCTGAGCGGGATGCGTTGCGGCGGTAAGCGCGGCGTATTGCAGCGGGGCGGACTAAGCGCGCAACCGGCTGCCAATCGAAGGCGGAGAAGGTCAGTCAGTCCATCTAACGAACCGGCAGAGCAAAGGTTGCCATCCGTGCCTGAAATCGCATGCTGTTCAAAGGCTGACCGTTTCCACTCGCTAGAAGGTCTCCGATGGCCGACTTTCTCGAAAGATTCCTCCCCGATTTGATTTCATCCCGCCTTCCCGGCCTCGAGCTAGGTGAGGATGTCGTATATCCTGCCTATCATGGCCGGTCGCTTCTCAACCTTCCTGCCACGATTTTACACATCCTCGGCGCGCCGGGTTTCCAGGAGCGCACTCTGGATGCCATTCTCCTGGAAGCCATCGGCAGCGCGCGCCGGGTTGTCCTTCTGGTCATTGACGCCCTGGGGCTCGACCGCTTTATCTCTTTCACGGAGCAGGGACTGGGAGCTGTCTGGGCTTCGTTGCGTGCGGAGGGCGTTTTCGCCCCGCTTACCAGCATCTCCCCCAGCACTACCGCGGCCGCCCTGACCAGCCTGTGGACCGGCGCCGGGCCGGCCGAGCATGGCGTGCTCGCGTACGAATTGTGGCTGAAGGAGTACGGGGTGATCGCTAATATGATCACCCACTCGGTAATGAGTTATAACGGGGACGCTGGCGGTCTGCGCCGCGCCGGCTTCAAGCCCGAGAGCTTCCTGCCCGTGCCCACTCTCGGCCCCCGTCTGTTGCGCCACGGCATCCCATCTTGGGCCTTCATGCACCAGGCCATCGCCCGCTCTGGCCTTTCCCAGATGCATTTTCAGGGCGTCGAAATCTTCCCTTACCGTTCGCCGGTGGACCTGTGGATCAATCTGCGCGAATTCCTCGAGCGGAGCGATGACCAACCGTCTTACGTCTATATTTATTGGGGCGACCTGGACGAACTCTCCCATCGTTTTGGGCCGGACGATGAGCGCGTGGCTGCCGAATTCGAGGCCTTCAGCTTCGCCTTCGAGCGCAGTTTTTACGAGCCGCGCCGCCGCCGACGCGCGCAAGGGGATACGCTGCTGATTCTCACGGCCGATCATGGACAAATAGCCACCCCGCTCACTCCCCAAAACGACTTGCGCCAGCATGGGCGCTTGCTGGATATGCTCCATATGCGGCCAACTGGGGAGAATCGGCTGCCATTTTTGTACGTCCGCCCTGGAAAAATGGACGCTGTGCGTGCATATATTCAAGAACAGTGGCCGGGTGGGTTCACCCTCCTCACCCCGCGAGAAATCCTCAACGCAGGGCTGTTCGGTCCAGGGCAAGTTAATCACAATTCCCGCGAGCGCCTAGGGGATCTCATCCTCGTGCCGCATGGCAACACCTACTGGTGGTGGGCTGATAAAGAGGATAGCCTGCGGGGTCGGCACGGCGGTTTGAGCCGCGAGGAGATGCTGATCCCTTTCCTGGCTGGGTGGATTTAAGCGTCCATTTCTAAAAATTCCCTATTGACTTTTTAGATCATCTGATTATAATGTGGATAGAACATTAGTTCTATACCGTATTTCAATCAGGTGACTTATGGCACAACCGATCAAAAGCGCCCTATCCACCCCAGCCATTCTTGCACCGGCGACCCTCCAATCCGAAGCGAGCCTAAGAGAAACGCCTTTCCGCCGCCAACATCCCTCCACATCCTCTCTGCTGATCCTCGGCGTCTGCTCGGACGGCCTCCCTTATATGCTCGACCTCGCCAAACCTGAAGCCGGATCCATCCTGGTGGTTGGAGACCCTTCCTGTGGCAAAACCAGTTTGCTCCAGGCGGTGCTCGGATCTGCAGCGCAGCTCAATCCAGTCAGCAGCCTTCAATTTGTGGTGATCAGCTCCGACCATGTTTCTTGGTCGCACTTCATCAGGCGTCGTGAGATACGCCCTTACAGCCTCGGCCTGTATCATCCTTTTGAGCAGGATGCCGGGCGTCTGCTGCTGGATCTTGCCGATCTGGCCGCCTATCGGTGCGCGGGGCGGGATTGGGCCGGGCGGCTGGAGACCATCCTGATCATCATTGACGAGCTCACTCCATTGACCGCTCAGGATTTTGAGGTGCAGACCGCCATTCACAGTTTATTTGACCAGGGTCCGCAGGCGCGCATCTGGCCGATCGTCAGCCTCAAAACCGAAGATGCTCTGGCCCTACCATTCTGGACCATCCCATTCCGCACCCGAATACTCGGGAGGATCACAGACCGCCGTTCGGCGTCCCGACTGGCCCTCAACCCCGCAGTTGGTCTGGAAAATCTGCGTCCTGGCGAACAATTTCAGATCTGGTTCAATAATGATTGGACCGACGTCTGGATTCTCCCTGTGGAGTGATCTCTTACCCACGGAGGCGTATCGTGAACATCGGCATGCTGTGGTTCGACAACGATCCCAAGACAGATCTGGCAGCCAAGGTTGCGCGCGCCGCCAGTTATTACGCCCACAAGTACGGGCAATCCCCTGATCTCTGTTTTGTACACCCCAGTCTGCTGCCGGGGGGACCTCTCCGCTCAGGCAAAATCGAGGTTCGTCCTAATCGTTCCATCCTGCCCAATCATCTTTGGATTGGCACCCATGCCAAAACGGATGGAGGCTGATCTGCGATGTACATGCACCGATTGAGGTCTTGGTGGCGTCAGGAAATGAGACACAAAACAGGGGTCGATCATTTTACAAAATAAGCAAGACCCCGTGGGCCGGCTGGTCTTTGGCCAAACCGCTCACGGGTTAAAAAGAGGCGGGGCCGGTCGCCAAGTTGCAGAGCGAATGCCGGCCCCGCCTGGGGTGCATCTTGCACAGTCCTTGCGGCGGGTCCGGTGGGAACCATCTATGGTCGCCGGCGACTACTCCTCTGCTTTTTGATGTCCGTCAGCGGTGATCGCGCCCACAGCCCGACGCAAGAGGCGTTTCAAACGCGCCAACGGCCGTTGAGAGAATTCCTGGGCGAAGTGTTTGGCGGCTTCCTCGAGGCTGACTTCGTCTTTATAGGCTTCCATGAGATACTGGCGGTGCTCGATGATCCACAGATACAGATCCGCCTCGGTTCGTCCGGGGAATTCACGCAGGATATTCCCTTCGCGGATGATGTGCACCAAAGGCTGATAGACCCGTTCGAACCACGACGAGGCAGCTTCCTCGAATGGCACCTCTCCGCCTCGTTGCTCCCCCAGATACCAGCGGTGCACATTGATATGTTCGAGCAGACGTCCGAACTGTCCTGGCAGTGTCAGATCGATGTCGCAATCAGGATATTTCTCATTCAGCTTCGTCGCTTCATAGAAGTGCGCCTTTTCCTGCGCCAGGATCAGATCGTTTAGATCGGTTTCCCTGGAGATCGGTACGTTTGTCTCGAGCTCGATCACTTCGGCGTCGATGAAGGCTTGCCCCTTTTCACGGCCCACTGAAACACGATGGTTGCCGTCCTTCACAAAGTAAATTTCACCGATCTTGTAGAGCTCGACGGGCGGCAGCATCTCATCACGCAGGTGGGCTTTGTCGATGCTCTCCCAGCGGTCGCGTGTGTAAGTCACCCGCGGCAGGAAGGCGCGGTCGAAATCGTGATAGCGGTTCACACTGCCCACGATCCTTTCGATCGGCACCTGCTGCAGGCCGGCGTAATGCTGTCCCTTTATATCCAGTCGCTTGCGCACCTCGTCGAACGGCAGCAAACTGTTGGACTGCTGGGTGAGCAAGCTGAGCATCGCATTCCAGAAGGCCTTAAAATGCGCGCGGTCGAAATCCTCGTGAGCGGTTGCATCCAGTTCTGTGTTTGAATGATTGTAAGACGGTTCAGCGGACATAGTCGCTGCTCCTCTCCTGTACACCCCGCCGGCTCGGTATGTATGCCAGTTCCGTCACGCGGTAACCGTACGTATTGACGATCCAGGTAGACTTGAGAAGGGTGAACACTTCTTCGTCGGGCCGGTAAACGTGGATGTGGCCGTGAAAGTGGTAGCGCGGCTGAAATACCTGGTCCAACCAGAGAAACGCCTTGATGCCTCGATGGGGAAGATCCTCCTTATCATGGATTCCCCAGGGCGGCGCATGGGTCGCGAAAATGTCCAAGAAGCGGCCGTAGCGCAGCCGGTTGAGCATCAGGGCAGGCACCAACGACCACACCATGGTCCACATTTCGGCCTGGGTGTACTGATACGGCCCGTAATTATATAACAGGCTGCCCTGGATGCCAGCCACCAGTAGGCCGTTGTAATCGATGCAGCGACGGTTCAGGTTAACCGCTCCCCAGGGGGTATCGTGTTCGCCCTTCTCCCTGATCTCGGGACGATTCTGATGATTGCCCAGTACATAGTACAGGGGAACATTGAGCATGCTGATGATGTATTCGAGGTAATAATAGGGGAGGTCGCCGCAACTGATGACAACGTCCACGTCACCGAAATACTCGAGGATGGCAGGACTGTATATGATGCCAATCTCGATATCGCTGACGGTCAGAACTTTCATGGGGGCGGGTGAAACCATTCACGGAATGAACTGTCGCTTCACCCGATTATCCCACAATTCGCGTCCTCTGTCCGCTTTAACTTAGCCTGAGGGTGGTTCCTCGTCGCCCGGCTGGTGAGCAGGTTGTCCAGGGATGCCCGCATCCGATTCGCCGATGGCCACCGCGATGGCGACGGCGTGCGTCCTGGTGTCGCTGATGCTGATCGACCAGGCCGAGAGGCCCAGAGCATCGGCCACTTCTCTGGCAAAGCCGTGCAGTCTGAGCTGTGGTGCTCCCCATGGACCGTCGCGCGTCTCGATATCCTGCCAGTGCACCCTGCCGATACCCGTACCGAGCGCCTTCGAGACGGCCTCTTTAACAGCGAAACGTCCGGCCAGGGCGCTCAGGTCGCCATCCGTCTCGGCCAGCTCCCCAGGGGTGAAAACCCGGCGGAGGAAACGCTCACGGATGCGCGGGTTTAGGGCTTCCAGGCGGCCCAATTCCACCATATCCACACCGCTGCGCAATATAACCATACAACACCGGTTCGATGCGAAGGCGTTCAGCCTTCCTGAGGCCCGGCCGTGGCGACAACCAGCGTGTCCGGGTTCAGGTAGCGTTGGGCGACCTCGAGTACCCATTCGGGGGTCACTTCACGGACAAGGCTGGCATAGCGCCGGTAATAATCCAATCCCAAATCGTAGCGTTCCAGATTGAGCAACGCCCCAGCCATGCCGGCGTTGGATTCCAGCATGAGCGGCAGCCGGCCGATGTAATTGGCCTGCGAATCGGCCAGCTCCTCAGGCGTCACCGGCTCCGTGACGAAGCGGCGGATTTCCTGTTGGATCAGCTCGATCGTCTTACCCAGGTTGGCCGGATTGACGCCCGCCGAAACCTCCCATGAACCAGGTCCGATGCCCGCGTTCAGAGAGGAGTAAGCGTAATATGCCAGTCCGGATTGCTCGCGCACCACATCGCCAATGCGGCCATACATGCCAAATTGGCCGAGGATGTTGTTGCCGAGCGACGCCGCCATATAATCGGCCGACCGTCTTTCTGGTCCTGGCCCGCCCATGACCAGGTCGGCCTGACTCTTGCCCGGAATCAGGACATGCCGGCTGACCGATTGAAGCGGCGGTTTGTAAGGCGGCAGCGGCGGCGTCTTTTCCTGGAGTGGATTCTGCCACGCGCCCAGCGCTTCGGCCGCCAAATCAACAGCCCGCTTCGGCTCGACCGCTCCCACAATGACGATCACCATTCCACGCGGGCCATAGTTCCGCCGATGGAAATCGATCAGGTCTTCGCGGGTGATCGCCTGAATCGTCTCCGTAAAGCCGTCCTCAGGTCGGCTGTAAGGATGACCCTCGTATAACAACTGATCGAAGGTCAGTGAAGCCATGTCGCGCGTATCCTGGGCACGGACGGCCAGCCCGGTCAGGAGCTGGGCGCGTAGGCGTTCGATTTGCTCCGGCGGAAAGGCTGGCTCCTGCACCGTCTCGGCGAGCAAACCGAGCAGCATCGGCAGATCTTCCGCCAGCGAGCGCCCATTGAAGCTGGTGGTGTGTACGCTGGCGCCGAATCCCAGACTGGCGCCGGCTTCTTCCAGCATATCGTAGATCTGCTGGAAGGTATGCCGTTCAGTGCCGCGCATCAGCGCCTGGGCGGTAAAATCGGCCAACCCAAGTTTCTGGTCGGGATCGCTGAGACTGCCGCAGTCCAAATAACCGCTGATCACCACTGATTGGCTGCTGAAGTTGGCCCGGCAGAGCACCACGATACCGTTAGCGAGCACGATCCGGGTGATATCGTCAGGTCCGGGCAGAGATTGAGATGCACTAGCCCTCCAGGAATTCATCGCTCCGCTCCTCCGCCTTTCTCTGGCAGGTATACACCCACCACTCGAGCGCCGGGATACAGGTACTCTCTGGCAATACGCTGCACTTCCGCCGGGGTGATGGTCTCCAGCTTCGAGATGTAGTTCAGAAACCAGTCATACGTGGAGAACATCTCCGCGTAGCCCAACCAGAAGGCCTGGTTAGTGATATTTTCGCTGCCGTAGGCGAACAAGGCGCGCGCCTGCTTGCAGGCTCTCTGGATCTCTTCTGCCGCGACCGTCTGTTCTTGAAGACGTTGAATTTCTTCGTCCAATGCAGCAAGGGCTGCTTCCGGGGTCTTGTCAGGCCGCACGGTAATCGTCACATCGTAGAGGAATGGATCGATCGTGGCCTGTAGACTACCGTGGACGCTGACGGCCAGCTCACCTTCCACCAGACGCCGGTACAAACGGCTGGTTTTGTTGGAAATGCCCCCTCCAAACATGTTGAGATTGCTGGGCCCCGAAAGCAGGCTGTCCAGGATGGTGAAGGCGAAGAAGTCTTCCTGGTTGGCCGCGGGAGCGCGGTAAGCCACTTGCAGATAGGTCGTCTCGCCCGGACCGGTGAGGGTCAGGCGCTGCTCGCCTTGCGGCGGCGGTTCCATCTGATCGGGATGGGGCGGTGGCTGGCCTCCTGGCAGGTCCCCAAATAACTCCTCAATCCTTTGCTGCATTGACCGAATATCAAAATCCCCTGCGACCGCCAGGACGGCGTTGCCGGGTTTGTAATACATGCGGTAATGGTTGTACAGATCATCCCGGGTGATGGTTTGCAGATCGGATTTCTCTCCGATGATCTCGTGATGGTAACCGTGCACCCGAAAGGCGGCTTTCTGCACGGCCTCGCCCAAGCGAAAAAGGGGTTCGTTTTCGTTGCCTTCCCTTTCCGATATCACCACGGTGCGCTCTGAAGCGACTTCCTCCTGGTCATATACGCTGTTCACCATACGGTCCGCCTCCAGCCGCAAGGCCAGGTCGATCTTGTCGGCAGGCAGCGTCTCGAAGTAAGCTGTCCAATCCAGGTAGGTAAAGGCGTTCCAGACCCCGCCCTCGCGCGAGATGGCTTTGTCCAGCACACTCGCCGGGAATTGAGGCGTGCCCTTGAACTGCATATGTTCCACCCAGTGAGATATGCCAGTGCGGCCGGGCTGTTCGTCGCGTGAACCTACCCGATACCAGATCCAACTGCTGATGATCGGCGCAGTGTGGATTTCCTTCATCAATAAAGTCAAACCATTCGCAAGCCTGGTTTTTATAAAAGGCGCATCCATTTGTCCTCGGTTCGGTGACTCTTTTCGAATGTATTACCTTTATTTTCCCTAGCTGAAGTCATCGAGGCTTCATCTAAACAGGGTGTAATATAGCATAGAGTGGTAAAAATGAAAATTGTTTCCGTGTATAATTATCCGAGATGTCCTTATAAAGTCTGGGGGCGGCCGACTGTCGGGTGGGGGGTGAGCCGCCATCATTTCCGGAGGGGAAGGGCAAATGTCACCAGATAGCGAACCAAAGTATGTCGTCGCGGTCATCGGTGCCGGTCCAGCGGGCCTTTTCGCAGCCAAACAGCTTGCCAGTCAGGGTGTGCATGTCTTTCTTTTCAATCGGGACATCAAACCGGGGGGGTTGGCCGAATACGGCATCTATCCGGACAAGCACAAGATGAAGGAAGGCTTGCGCGTCCAGTTCCGTCAGATACTCGATCTGCCCAACGTGGAATACTTCGGGAATATCACGATTGGAGAAAACGGCGACCTGAAGCTCTCCGATATACGCGCGATGGGTTTTCAGGCCGTTCTGGTCACCGTAGGCGCTCAGGGGACCAAATGGCTGGGGCTGCCTGGAGAAGATCTGTGCGGCGTCTACCATGCCAAGGATGTTGTGTACCATTACAACAAACTGCCGCCCTTCAGCGAAAAGACCTACCACATTGGGAATCACGTTGCCCTGGTAGGAGCTGGCAATGTGATGATTGACATAGCCCGCTGGCTCATCCATGAGCGCAAGGTGGAGGACGTGACAGCGGTCGTCCGCCGCGGCCCGGCGGAGGTCAAGTTCACCCGCGCCGAGCTGGAGGAGGTGGCCGCCAACATCGATCTGGAAGATCTGGATGCCGAGATCCAGCGGGTGAGTCCATTCATGCTTGCGGTTGGACAGGCGCCCGAGAAGCAGCGCGAATTTTTCCATGAAGTGGCGCACAAAGCGGCGCCATCCACCTCTCCCACACGCTTTCGCTTGCGCTTCCTCATGTCACCGCGCCGCATCCTGGGTGATGATCAAGGGAGTGTGCGCGGCCTGGAGGTGGAAGACAACAAGCTGGTGCTCGAAGGGGCCGAGACGAAAGCGCAGGGACTGGGCAGCCTGCACGTTCTGGATGTGGACACCGTCATTTTTGCCATTGGCGACCGGGTGGATCATTCATTCGGGCTGCCGGTCAACGGCCTCGAGTTTGTGAAGCACCCACAGCCGCGTTTCCCCATAGAGGGGAACTCTTACGAAGCCTACGACCCTGCCGCGGGGCGCGCGATCGAGGGCGTTTTCGTCGCGGGCTGGTCGCGCAAGGCAAGCGCCGGCCTGGTGGGCATCGCCCGCAAGGATGGCACTCAAGGGGCAAACGCCGTACTCCAATATCTGCGGTCATCTTCACTGCCGCCCGCGCCCCCGCCGGAAGTCATTCGCGAACGCATTTTGAGCCTGCCCAAACCCGTCGTGACCCGCGCGGATATCCGCCGCCTGGAGCAGGTTGAAAATGAGCTGGCTCGCCGTTACGGTCTGGAGGAATTTAAATTTGCCACCAACAGCGAGATGCTCTCTGCCATGGATCTTTCCCCGGAGCGTTTTCTCGAACCCTCGACTGGAGATTAATCCCGCTGGCTAGACGAAGACCTGCGAGGGTGGAAAACTTCCTCGCAGGTTTTATTTCTATGAGCTGTGTTGTTCACCAGGTAGGGAAAAATCAATCCCCCTACTTCTCCGAGTCGTGCCTTGTGCGGTAGGGGATCAGCATCAGGAAACCCAAGGCAATGATCGCCTCGCCCAGTTCAACGCCGCGCGCCTGCCAGGGACCGAAATAAGGCACCTGGGGCAGCGGCTGACTGCCGAAGCCGAATACATCCGCCATGCCTGCGAAAACCGCCACCACGTAGCCGGTGGAGACCAACCGCAGGCCGATGTCGGCCAGGATGCTCTTCGGCTCGCCCATCCACAAGGCAGCCAGGCTGAGATACCCCCCTATGCAGATGATCGCCAGGCCGACTAAAAATACGGCAATTTGCACGAAGCCGATCACCGGACTGCGGTCCAGGTGGAAGAGGCTCGGACGCGCCCCCAGCAGAAATACGAGCAAGCCCATAAGTGTGGTGGCCAGGCCGAATCGCACCCGCCCGGTGGGGAAATGCGGTGCCAGCGGTACGGTTCGTTCGCCTGATCCGGTCATTTGTTTCGTCCCGAGCTCGGTGCTGCTCATTCTGGCAGGCTGTTCTCCAACATGCGAATCCAGTTGCCACCCAGGATCGCCTCGATGTCTGCCGAATTGTAGCCCTTCTCGCTCAGGAGAGGGCCGAGCTTTTGCAGGTCGGCGATACTCTCGACCTCGGCCGGGGTGGATTGCAGTCCAAATCCGCCCTCGAAGTCGCTGCCCAGGCCAACGTGAAGCGCGTCTCCGGCCATCTGACAGATGTAATCAATGTGCGCCACCACGTCCCTCAGGCTGACAGCTTCTTTACGATCGCCTTTCACCCATCCCACCTTGAGAAAGAGGTTGTAAGGTACGATTCCGATCACCCCTTCCCGTTCGATCAGTCCGCGGATTACGTTGTCGGGCAGATGGCGGTTGCTATCGGAGCCCGGGAGCATTCCCAAAGGGTTGGCATGGCTGGCGATGATCGTTCCGGGGTAAACATCCAGCGATTGCAGGGCCGCCTTCACGTCCATGTGGCTGAGGTCGAGGATGAAACCCAGCCCCGCCATGGCTTCCAGAAGAGCATAACCCTGTCTGGTGAGGGGGCCCGGCTCGTGCGTCCCACCGCAGTACTGGTTACTTCCCCAGGCCGGTCCGATGATGCGTACGCCTCCCGCCCACCAGTCCTCCAACTCGCCAGGTGTGCGGATCCCCTCAGCCCCTTCCATCAAGATCACCACGCCGACCGGTCTGCCCGGCTGTTCTGTGGGTTCTTCCTCCAAGATCTGTTTTGCCTCTTCGGCATACCCATGGATCGGCTCATGCTCTTGACTGGGTTGTTGCATCCAGTATGCCAGCACTTCTTTCAAATCGGAGCGGCTGTCAACCCGGCGGAACTTATCGGGGTGCTGGTCGAAAAGGCGCTCATAGGCCTCGAGCTGGCTCCAGTACAACCGATGGGCTTCTTCGATGTCATTGTATACCTGGTTGTCCCAGAGCTGATCCGGCTTCAGCAAGCGGCGCGGGGAGGCGAAAAGGGTGCCAAACACGACGGCCACCATGCCGCGTTGGTAATCCGGCCATCCCAGGAGCGCATCCCCATTCCGCTCCGGATTGGGTGTACCGCGCTCTATCAAGCGCGTCTCGGCGGCTGAGCGCGTGTAATCACGGCCCAGAGCTAGTATGTTGTTGGCTAAGTCTTCGTGAGCGTCGACGATGATCGGCATGTGATAATAATCGCTGCGGGGCGTATGGATGATAAGAAAAGGGCGCACCCTATCTCGGCACGCCCCCTGTGATGGTTTTAGTCCTTGTGATCCTGCTGCAATTCTTCGTGCGGAGACTCTTCCGGCGCACCGGTCGAATCTTCAACCGGAGGCGCGGCTGGGGTTTCCGCCGGTTCTTCAGCGTTCTCCTCCCCGGCAGCCTGCGTCTCCTCGCCGCCTATCTGCTCCTGAAGCGCGTGGAAATCCATATCGGCGTAAGCAGGAGAATCGACTTTGCGCAGGCTCAAGCCGATGCGGTGATTCTCAGCATCGATTTTGATCACCCTCAAAGTCACCACATCACCCTCGTGGAGGACTTCCTTGGGGTGTTCGATGCGTTTTTCCGAGATTTCGGAGATGTGGATCAATCCTTCGATATCGTCTTCCAGCCGGGCGAAGGCGCCAAATTTCGTCAGCCGGGTGATGGTTCCCTGCACGAGCTGTCCCACCTGATAATGAGCAACCTGCTTGGCCCATGGGTCGGGCAGAAGCTGGCGTATGGACAGCCCGATGCGCTTCTTCTCACGATCGATGGAGATTACTTTTACTTTGACTTCCTGGCCAACCTTCAGCACCTCGCTGGGGTGCTTGATGCGGTCCCAGGATATTTCCGACAGATGCACCAGACCATCCGCCCCGCTGATGTTTACGAAAGCGCCGAATTCAGCCAGGCTGGTAACGCGGCCTGTACGCACCTCGCCTTCTTTGAGCTCTTCGATCACCCGTTCTTTAAGGGATTCGCGCGTCTCGGCGGAGGCCGCGCGCTCTGAGAGGATCAGCCTCCTCCGATCCCGATCTACTTCGATCACGCGCACGCTGATGGGCTCGCCGACCATTTTGCCCCAGCGCTGCTCGGGAGTATCACCGCTCAAAGCCACACGCCGAGATAAGCTGATCTGCGATGCTGGGACGAAACCGCGGAGCGTCCCCAGGGGCACGATCAGTCCGCCTTTGTTGAAGCCGATGATGGTGCTGTGGAGGATCTCCCCGGAAGCCATTAAGCGCTCGGCTTCTTTCCAGCCCACTTCTTCGCGCGCCCGCACGTAGGACAAAACAAGGTTCCCGCCCTGGTCTTCAGGATTGACGATGTACACGGGAATCTCCATCCCGATTTTAAACTCGGACAATTCAGAAGGTGGTATTTGCTCCAGTTCTTTTCCGGTGATCAGGCCTTCCGATTTGGTCCCTACGCTGACGAGGATCTGATTTGGGCTGATGCTGGCGATGACTCCCGTGCGGATTTCCCCCTGCACGGGGGTGACGATTCCCAGTCCTTCCTGTTGTAACAGGGTTTCCATATTTGTGGTGTTTTCTGGTGCGTGATTTTCCTCAGGCGTTGCCCCCTGTTCTTGCTGGGCGTCGAATGGATCCATAGGTTTTAATTGCTCCGGTCGGCGAAAGATGTATTTTACATTATAAGTGGTAATGAACAAGTTGACAACCCTTAAGAAAATTATTTAGACAACTTTAGTATGGTTTGTTTGGCTGAACCACTTCTGCACGCGATCATGGGAACGCCCTGACAGGGATCATGATCAAGAAAGCAAGATTCTAGCTTGCAGGAAATTCCGTCCGGCGGCCATATCAGTACAAATATCACTGGAATTAGGATATATGCCACTAGAAAGCCTGTAGACCATCCGCTAAGATGAACAAAATGTTTGCCGAAGAGTTGCAACAGCTTGCCATCTTTAGGGACCTCAACGTTGGCCAGCTTGCCCTGTTCACACCCTTCCTGAAGGAGGCCCATTTCTCCCAAGGTGCGTTAATTTTCGATCAGGGAGCCGACGCCAGGTTTCTTTACATCGTCGCGGATGGCGAGGTCGTCGTGCGCCATAGACCGTACGATGGATCGGTGATCGTGGTAGCGCATTTGGAGCGAGGAGGCGTCTTCGGTTGGTCTGCCGTTCTTGGGCGTTGCACCTACACCTCGGCTGCCGAATGTTCCACTCCGGTCGATGCGTACCGAGTCAGCCGCGCCGACCTGCACAGATTGTATCAGCAATACCCGGATGTGGGTCTTCTGCTGCTCGAGCATCTGGCCGCAGCCGCGAGCGTGCGATTGGGCAAGGCCTATCACCATATCCTGGTTCTCTTAACCCGCACAATCAACGGATTGCAGGATTGTGAAAAAGGAGTTGCAGACGATGGCGACCAATAGCCCTGATTTCCCGCTGGAAGATCGCGTCCAGGCTCTCATTGAGCAGTTGGACGCTTACATCGATCATTTTCATGGCGGTTCGGTCAAGATGGTCGCACTGGAAGGCAACGTGCTTAAAGTGCGTCTTGGCGGAGCCTGCCTGGGATGCCCGCTTTCACCCAGCACTTTGCACGGGTGGGTAGCAGGGACAGTCAAACAGTTCTTTCCCGATCTGGAAGTTATTGAAGAGAAATAAACCAAACGCATTCGATCCATGCGCCTCACCGGCCGCTCCGAAGCTGGCGGAGCGGTTGTGGTTAAGCCCTGGCCCGGTCTATGTAAGGGAAATTACCAGGTCGGGCCATAGTCTGGGCAGATCAAATAAAGGTCTGCCGTGCGGCTGAACGTTACGCCAGCTTTTGTTTGTGGATCCGAATCCGACCGGTTGATGGTTTAGAGATCCACATACGGCCTGAAGTTTGGAAAATGTAAACCAATCGGCTCCGATTTATAACCGTCCATGTGTAACGCCTGCAGATATCGCTCGTTATAACGTGTGTAGCGCGTTTGGATTCGGCGCGCTGGAAAGGAGACAGTGAATGAAACGTTACCTCGCATCTTTAATTCTCGTACTGTTGTTTATCGCTCCTGCCGTCCCTGCGATGGCCTATGGCAAGGGGCCTGAGAAGAGCAAGACCCCCCCAGGTTTGCTCAACAAGGGCAATGCGTTCACCCCGCCTGGTCTACAGAACAAGCAGGGCAACGGCAATCAAGGCAACCAGGGAAACCAGGGAAACGGCGGTGATAATCATGCCAGCAATGGGAAAGGTAAAGGCGTAGTTCCTTTGCAGGCAACTGGCACTGAAATCGAGACAGAATCCCTCACCGTCACAGTGAGCGGCACACCGGGAACAGAAACGGTCACGCCTACGCCAGTGGTTCCGGTCGTCCCCCGCAAGGGTGGGCAGGGCAACTTCGTCCTGTTTGGGTATGTCACCAACATTCAGGGCGACAGCCTGAGCGTCAATGTGCAAAAAGGCAACCATATCGCACAGGCCTTTATCGGCAAGGAAGTTACGGTTCAGGTGTCTCTCGGCACTGTGATCCGGTTGAAAGATACCAATCACAGCGGGCCGATTGCCCTCGCACAGATCAATCTGGGCGATTACGTCTGGGTGCATGGAAATGTCGTCAACGACATGTGGTTGGCGCGCCAGATCAACGACTTCACTAAATTCAGCGTAACCGTCACACCATCTCCAGTTCCACCAACAGAGACGGAAACGGCCACGCCAACAGAAACCGAGACCCTGACAGCAACCCCCACCGAGACGGCTACACCGACCGAAACCGCCACTTCAACCGAGACTGAAACACCCACCTCCACACCCACCGAGACGCCGACCCCGTAAGTCGACTGCCCATCGAGAGCGGTGAGCGAGATCCCTCTGAAACCCCTGCAGAGCATCACGCTCTACCGCGGCTAACGACGCAGTTTACCGGGAAAGGGGTCGTCCCGGTTAGAATCCAGCGGACCCCCGAAGTGAAGCAGACTTCGGGGGTCTGGCTGTGTTGGATTGGCCTACCCCGTTGACGAGCGTCCAGAATAACCTGTGCTACAATGCCCGGTGGAGGGACGATGATGCGACGCTGGCTTTACGCCGCGGTGGCGATGATCGTCGTGGTTGGGTTGGCTGCTGGAGGGATACCCATGATATTCAACTGGTATCTTGGCGAGACGCTCAACTTGGATGACGCCGTACGGGCGAGCTCGCCAGGCTCATTTATTAAGCTATCCGACGGTTACACCCACTATGAACTCAGCGGTCCGGGGGATGGGCAGGTGGTGGTGCTCATCAACGGGTTCATGGTGCCTTATTACAACTGGGATAAAACCGTTCCCGCATTGACCGAGGCAGGTCTGCGCGTCCTGCGTTACGATCTCTACGGCCGTGGTCTCTCTGACCGACCGAATCGCGTTTACGATACCAATTTGTTTGATCGCCAGCTCAGCGAACTGCTCGACGGCCTCGAACTGCGCACGGCGGTAGACCTGGCGGGCGTGTCCATGGGCGGTCCACTGGCGGCTGCCTTTGCCGACCGCCACCCCGATCGCGTGCGCCGGCTCGTTTTTCTCGACCCGGCAGGTTTTCTGGTCGAGCAGAACCGGCTGCTTAAACTGGTGCAGACCCCTTTCTTGGGCGAGCTGCTCATGAACCTCTTCTCCGAGCAGTTCACCGCCGGCCAGCTACCCGGCGATTTTTACCATCCCGAACGCTTTTCTGAATATGTGGAGCGTTTCAGGCCAGCGATGCGCTACCACGGCTCGCGGGCGGCTTTGCTTTCGACCCTGCGCACCGAGCTGGTGGGAGATTTCACACCTGTCTACCGGCGCGTGGCCGGCCTGGGTAAACCCATACTCGTGATATGGGGGGAGGAGGACACCGTTGATCCGGGCAGCGCCACCCAACGAGCCAGGCAGATTCTCACCGCCGCAGACTTCCATATCATCCCCGAAGCCGGCCACGAGGTTCATTACGAACGTCCCGAACTGGTCAACCCTCTGCTGGTCGAATTTCTCACCCGCCAGTAACCACACCTGACCTGCAACCCCGCGCAGACATCTGTCGGGGAAGAGGGGGACCCACGGAGGTCATTCCTGCCGTACCGCCGACCGGTCAGGCCGGAGGTGTTTTCGGTTGGTAGGGATTAACAAAGAACGCGCGCAGCGGTTCGCCTGTGCTCTGACTCAAATTGGCCGCTCCCCCATCCGGAAGCAGGTGCAGGTTGATCGTCGGTTCGCTGTCGGGATGGTTCGGGTCATACAGGTGCAGCGTGAGGATTGCGTTGTTCGCGTCGAATTCATAGGCGCGGGCGACCACCTGATGATTCGCAGTCGGGTTAGCCAGACCGGCAACGCGCACCAGACACAACGGAACAGGCGTATTCCTATCCAACAGGGCGCGGGTTTTGACCGCCTCGCGTCCGGTGAAGCGCAGCACATCCGCGTCCGAGCGCAACATCCAACCGATGACGCGATTGAGCACGAAAAGGCTCAGGCTATCGAGCTGTCGTTCCACCAGGTAGGAACGCAGCGACTGGCTGATGGCTTGCGGGTCGCTGTCGGGTGGGATGGGCATCTGATGGTAGTAATAATCGAGGGCAGCAAAGCTCATCCCGCCGCACAAGCCGATGATCAGCGTGCCCGGGTCGATCGGACCGATCCATGGCAGTTTAATGGGCGGCAGGGCATCGAAACGGTTGATGAAGTGAAAGCCATTCACCTGGGAGACGAAGGGTGTAGCGACAAGGGTCATTTCTTTTTTACCGATTCCCGATACCTATCATTCCAATAACAGATCGGCGGGCGATAATAGGGAGCTTATCGTCGCCAGCGATGGAGCCGACCCGGCCTGCCCGGCTGGGATTTCGATCGAATGTGCGTGATGCTATTCTCTTCTTACCTGAGCGCGTACAATGAAGCGGTCGATGGCTCCGAACCGATACTTATACTCCTCGTTTCCGCGCAGGAAATCGAATTCCAGGCGCTTGTGTTCGTTGGCCCATCGCAGCAGGAAGGCGATCAACACCCAGCCGGGTGAATATTCGACGAACTCGTGGTTCAATCCCGAGTTGTACACCCAGATGCGATTTTGATAATCGAAGGCAATGCAGCCGGCGGCCTTGCGCCCATCGATCTCGAGGAACGAAAGCTGCAGATAACCTTCCCGGCAGGCTTGGCGAGCGATCTCGAGAAACGTCTCGCGCATGGCTTGCGTCATGAAGCCGGCCTTATCTGGATCATTCACCATCAGCGCGATCAGCTCCTCCATCTCGGCGTCCAGACGGCTGTCATCCTCGACGATGTACCAGCGCCAGGGCAGGCCGGAGTTTTCCAAACGGCGTATCTTGCGGCGAATCTCGTGGCGTTGCTTTTTTTCTATGCTGCCCAGGTATGCCTCCCAGTCGCCGGGGAGGGGGATATAGGGCGAGTGCTGCAAGCGCTGGTGGGCGTAGTCCCAGCCGTGGGCGCGAGACGCGTGTTCCAGCGCCGGAAGGGTGGGCGAGGTATCCAGAATATTGTACCAGTCCAGGACGCGCCAGGCGGGTACGTCTGGCCCATTGAGGAACGTCAACAGCCCCTCGATAAAAGCCGGAATGTCTTCGGTTCGAGCGATCACGTCCAGGTAATCCGATATCTCTACGCTGCCGATCAGCATCAGCGCCGGTTCACCGTCACGGTTGTGCGTGAAGAACAGAGGAGCGATGCCCACCAGCCGGCCGCCCTCACGAGCGAGGGCCACGTTCAGCGCTCCATTGGCCCACTCGCCCCCGCCTTTCGTCTTCCACCACACGAGCTGGTAATCGCTGCGCAGGAATGGCACATGACTTGCACTGGCTGCCAGAAGCGTGTTCCACTCATCCCTCATGCGTTCGATTTCGTCTGGTGAAGTAATCAGGGAAAATTCCATTCTGCTCCGGAAAAATCGTATAATGGATGCCAGCGGCCATTATACTTTGCCGGAAGATGCCCTGCAAGCGGGACTGTACTCCGGGGAGCCGCTATCTTTGTATGAGACGAATGCCAATTCAACTCCTGGATAGACCGTGTTTGATCTGAACATTCTCCCCCTGCAATCAGGCAGTCAAGAACTCGCTCATGTGCCGGGTCTGCTCGTCGCCCCGGCTCCACGCCGCGCGGCCCGCGGCCGGAACCGGGATATGCTCGTGATCCACCTGGCTTTTGTCGGCGGCAGCTTGCCGCCCAGCGATGTGCTCGACCGCACCGCCCGGATATATTTCCGTTCCGCCGGCACGGTGACCGCCGCGCTGCGCGTTGCCGCTGAGGCTCTCAACAACGATCTGATGGAGCGCAACCTGCGCAAGACTACCCCGGGCGAGCAGGTGATCGGCCTCTTGAATCTGGCCGCCATTCATGGCGATCGTCTTATTCTGGCGCAATCCGGGCCAACCCATGCCTTCCTGACGGCCGCCGCCGGATCGATCCACCTGTATGACCCGCAACTGGCAGGCCGCGGTCTGGGATTGAGCCGCACCCTCTCCCTCCGTTTCTCCCAATCCGATTTGAAACCCGGCGATACGCTGATCCTGTGCGCCGAGCCGCCCGATGGGTGGGAAGCCATCGGCTCGCCCGGCGAAAGGCTGGACATCTTGCGGCGCCGCCTGCTGGTCGACGCACCGCCTGACCTGTCCGCCGTGGTGGTGCAATTCCAGGGCGGCAGCGGCAGGGTGAACATGCTCAGCGGAGCGACAGCTACGGCACCCGTCAGCGAGCCGTCCCGCCGCCTTTCGGGGGCTGGCCAGCCGCCTCAACCGGCCGGCGAAGCCGCGAACATGGCCGCCGTGCCCGCCGCCCCTGCTGTGGAGGAGAAGAGTGGGCCGGGTGAGCCAACGCCGCCGGGCAGCGAATTGTTCGCGGTTGGTCAAGCCGCAGTCATCCCCACAGCCGCGGCACCGGCGGGAGCTGCGCCCGTGACACCAGCAGCCGCTGGAAAGCCGGCGCCCGAAACATTCCCTGCCCGTCCCACACGTGGGCGTACCACCCTGCCCCGGCGCGAGCGGAGCGGTCCTTCTCCTTGGGTGCGCGCGCTGGCGGGCCTGTTTCGCAAGGCCGACAGCGCCGGCGCGAGCGGCGGCCAATCGCTTGGCCGCGCACTAGGCCGGCTCTTGCCCGGCACCAAAGAAGGCGGCGCCCATCTCTCACCGGGCACCATGTTCCTGATTGCCATCGCTGTGCCGCTCGTCGTGGTCTCTGTGGCCATGGCGGTGTACTTCCAGAACGGCCGCGAGGAGCAATATCGCGCTTACTATGCTCAGGCTGCTGCTCAGGCGAGCCAGACCCAGGGGATCAGCGATCCGGCGGCCTTACGTTCTGCGTGGGAAAAGACGCTCTTCTACCTGGACAAAGCCGAAGCCTACGTGCAGACGAATGAGTCGCGCGCTCTGCGCCAGGAGGCACAGAACTCGCTGGACGGGCTGGACAGCATTTTGCGGTTGGACTATCAGCCGGCCATCATCGGCGGGCTGGCGCAGTCCGTCCGTGTCACTCGCATGGCTGCCAACAACAGCGATCTCTACCTGCTGGACGGAGCCAGCGGGCAGGTGCTGCGCGCTATCCTCACCGGCCGCGGCTTCGAGCTGGATCCCGGCTTCGCCTGCGGGCCAGGACCGTCGGGGGGTATTATCATCAGCCAGATCGTAGACATCGCCGTCATCCCGCCCACCAATGAATTCAAGGCCACCCTGATGGCTCTGGATAAGAACGGCAACCTGATTTACTGCACGCCTGGCGCGGGCTTCACCTCTGCCGCCCTGGCCCCGCCGGACAACAACTGGGGCAAGATTCAGGCAATGGTGATGGACAGTTCCTCCTTGTACGTGCTCGATCCGCAGACGAACATGGTGTGGATATACGACGGCGGCGTGGGCGGCTTTTCCCAGCGCCCGCGTATGTTCTTCGATCAGGAGATCCCACCCATGGAGGATGTGGTCGACCTGGCCTTAGCCAATCAGAACCTCTATCTGCTGCACAACGACGGGCACCTGACGCAATGCACCTACGGCAGTGTATCCTTCGAGCCTACCCGCTGCACCGATCCGGCTCCCCTTACCGACAATCGCCCGGGCCGCACAGGGAAAGTCAACACCTTCAGCGATGCGCACTTCACACAAATGCTCTCCATCGGCCTGCCCACGCCGGCCCTGTACATGCTCGACCCGCAGGGTCAGGCGATCTACCTGTTCAGCCTGCAGTTGCGCCTGCAAAACCAGTATCGCGAGGATACCGCCGGAGCTTCCCGTCTGCCATCCAGGCCGGCCACCGCTTTCACCATCGCTCCGAACCGTCTGGTGTTCATGGCCTTCGATAATCAAGTGTATTATGCGGTGGGGCAGTAGGCGAACCAGGTCTCAATACTCTTGCTCCATCACGCGTACATCCAACGCGCCCACCGTTACTTGCCCGCGCAGCCGCTCGCCATTCAGAAGATCTTTATAGCTCCCATCGAGTTCCACTTGCTGAACGGAATGGTTATGGTTGAGCACAAAAAGCAAGCGGGTCCCGCCCCGGCAACGCTCACAGATTTCAACGCCGGGCGGCGCTGACAGCACTGGTTCGACGCCAGCCAGGTCGAGCAGCCAGTCGGACAGGCGATTGTACAAGCGCTCGTCCCCGTCCGTTCCGACGTAGACAGCGAAACCTGCTCCATAATGATTCAACGTAATTGCCGGTTTGCCGGCATAATAATCGCGCGTATAACGGGCCACCACAACAGCGCCGCGGGGTTCCAATATATCCGCCCAGTTGCTCGTCTCGACCTGGGCGCCAGCCAACTCAGGCGAAATGAAATCCAGTTGATTGTGGGCGTCAGGCGGGAGGGAATCGTACTCTTCCACCGTCACGCCACACACATCGGCCAACAGTCCCGGAAGACGTTCATCGACCACCGCATTGAATTCGTTCTTAACGCCGCTGCGCATGGTAACCATCAAGATACCTCCCGAGCGCACATAGTTGCGGAGGTTCCGAGCGATTTCCTCTGGCAGGACGTGCAAGGATGGGGCGACTACCAATTGATATCCTTCCAGGTTTGCCTCTGGAGGGAGCACGTCAACCGCAACATTGCGAGCGTGGAAGGAGTTGTATATTCGAGCGAAGTGGTGCGGGTATGAAAACCCGGGATTATTCCCCTGGACATTGAACGCAAAGCGTGAATCGTAAGACATCAGCATCGCGACCCGGGCGTGTGTTTCCAAGCCGGTCAACCGCTCCCTGATTCTGGCAATCTCGCGCCCCATTTGTTGTATTTCATGATAGCGGCGGCTGCGACTCCCATCATGATCCAACAAACCATGCCAGTACTGTTCGGTGCCAAAACGGGCGGTGCGCCAGCGAAAGAAAAGCACTGCTTCGGCGCCATGCGCGATCGTCTGGTAGGCCCACAATCTCAGCTCGCCCGGACGGGGCGGCACACTGACCATTTCCCAGCCGCCCGGGCCAGCCTGCTGCTCGGTGATCCAAAAAGGAGCTCTCTTCAGTCCGCGCATCAGATCCAGGGACAGCGCCATGCGGTTGGCGTCTACCTCGGCGCGCATATCCCATTGGGTGCGCGGGTAATTGTTCCAGGCAGCCACGTCCAGCGGCTGCGCCAGCTCAAAAAAATTGAGTTCTTCCTGGTCGAACCCGCCCTGGAAATTATGCAGGATTGGCACGTCCGGGCAGAAATGACGCAGCAGGCTGATTTGAAGTTGCTGGTATTCCCGGTATGCAGCCGAGCTGAAGCGGTAATAATCCAGCGCCAGGCCCGGGTTTGGAGCACTCCCGGCATCCAGAGGCAGAGGAATTTCATCCCATCGGTCGTACACCTGACCCCAGAAAGCTGTCCCCCACCGGCGGTTCAGCTCTTCCAGGGTCCCATAGCGCTGCTCAAGCCAGGCGTGGAAAGACCGTGCGCAGGAAGAGCAATAGCATAAGCCGCCAAACTCATTGTCCACCTGCCAGGCGGCCAGCGCCGGATGGCCAGCAAAATGAGCCGCCAATGCGCCAACGATTCGCTCTGTGGCGGCGCGATACTCCCTGCTGGTGGGACAGTAGCCGCGCCGGTTCCCATACGCGACCCGTACGCCGTCCTTGCGCACGCGGAAAATGCCCGGATGGTCTGTCGCTAACCAGGCTGGCGGAGCGGCAGTGGGTGTGCCGAGCATGACCCTCAGCCCGTGCGCCGAAAGGGTCGCGATGGCACGTTCCAGCCAGGAAAAGTCGAAGCGCCCTTCGACGGGTTCCATTTTCACCCAGGCAAACTCTCCCAGGCGTGCCAGGTTAAAACCAGCTTCGGCCATCCATTGTGCATCGGTGGCCCAGCGATCCTCCGGCCATTGCTCAGGATAATAATCCACACCAAAATAGAAAGGCTGTCTGGAGACCATATCCTCCCTCTAAATCAGCCACAGAGTTCATGTTCATCGGGTATAGGGCTTCGAAGGCTTTACCCTTTCAGGGCGCCAGCGGTTAATCCAGAGATGAACTGGCGCGAAGCCGCCCAAAATGCGATCAATATGGGCAGCATGGCCAATGCGGTGCCAAACATGAGCACACCGTAATCGCCACCCCGGTATGGATCTCCTCGCAGGATCTGCAATGCCAGGGGAAGGGTGGCCACTTCTACCTTTTTCAGCACGACCAGTGGATAGAAAAAGGCGTTCCAGCTACCCATGAAAGTCATGATGCCCAAGGCGCCATAAGCCGGCTTGAGCAGCGGGGCAATGATGCGAAAGAAGATTGCGAACTCGCTGCACCCGTCAACCCGCGCAGCGTCGACCAGCTCAGCCGAGATATTGGCCAGGACGTACTGGCGCATCCAAAATATGCCAAATGCGGAGACCGCCCCTGGAACGATCAAGGCCTTTAAATCGTTGATCCAGCCGATGCGGCTGATGACGATGAACCAGGGTATCAGCATCACCAGGGAAGGGACCATCATGGTGCCGAGCATCAGGCTGAAAAGCTGGTTTCTCCCCGGGAATCTGTACATGGCGAAGGCATATCCCCCCATCGAGCAGAACAGCAAGGTCAGGAAAGTTGTCACCGAAGCCACGATCAGGCTGTTGAGGAAATTCTTCCAGAACGGGATGACTTTCAGCATGTTGAGGTAATTGGCCACCAGATGATTGCCGGGCAGGAGGGGCGGCGGGTAATGAAATATCGTCTGGGTGCTGTGAGTAGCCAAGACGAGCATCCAATAAAAGGGCAGGAATGAGAGCACGGCGCCAATGATTACAATGACATACAAGATTATTTTGGATAGAGCCTGGCCGACGGCAGTTCTTGATTGACGGGTTTGGAGCCGAGCGCTCATCATATATCCCTCCATGGGCCTGTATTCACGCGGATCCGGCCGGCCGTCCGAACAGTTTAATGTTGACTGCCGAAAGAATCACGATGATGAAGCAGATCACATAGGCCATGGCCGATGCGTAGCCCAGATGGCCGCGCTGAAATCCCTCCGTGTAAAGATACAGCGACATGGTCAGACCGGCGTAGTTCGTCCCTCCAAGGGTTTGCATCCAGGTGAGCAGATAGGGTTCATCGAAAATCGTGATGCCGCCGACGAAGGAAAGGATGAGAGAAAACAAGATGATCGGCTTGAGCAAGGGTAAGGCGATATAACGAAAGAGCTGGGGATAACTCGCTCCGTCGATCTTGGCCGCGTCGTAAAGCTCCGCATCGATGCCCTGGAGCCCGGCCAGATAGATCACCATGTTCCAACCGGTCCAACGCCAGACGAAAAGGAGGATGATCGCCGGTTTGATCCAAAAGCCAGTCCCTCCCCACCAATCGATGGGTTGTAAGCCAAGGCTGGTCAGGACGTAATTGATCAGGCCAAACCGAACCCCGTACATGGTCATAAAGACGAAAGCCACGGCCACCGAAGACGTCACCATGGGGGTGAAATAGATCGCCTGGAACAGGCGACTCAGCTTGACGAGTCCAGAATTCAGGATGAAAGCCAGGGCCAGTGCGATGAGGATCATGGGCACGTGAGCCGCCACCCAGATCACGATCGTATTCCAGAATGAGATCAGGAAGATTTTGTCCCGGAACAGTTCGATGTAGTTCGTTATCCCGCGGAAATCCATCTGACCGTAGCCGGTCCAACTGGTGAAGCTTAGGTAAAAGGAAAAAACGATCGGGAAGAAACCAAATACAGCGAAAAGGATGTAGAAAGGGGAAATGTAAACATATGCGACCCAATTTCGCTTGACCTCACGCCACAATCGGGAGACCTTAGCGGCACGCGCCTTGGTAAGAGCTACGCTCGTCACTGTCCATCGGCCTTTCGTTTGGAACAAACCGGATCAATTTGTGGGCCGTCCCCGGCCTGCCTTGCGGGCCGAGGACGGCGGCAGAGTGGAATTATTCTTTATGGAGCATCTTCATCAAGGTTTCACGGTCGCGCGCGGTGGCATCTTGAATCGCTTTTTCGGCGTTGTTCAGTGTTTCCTGAGGGTCAAGGTTCTGATCCAGCATTTTGACCACTTCAGACATGAAGGCCTGTTCTGCGGTCGCATCCATCGGGGTGGTGAATATTTTGCCCGGGGAAGTGGCGATCTTCGTCCATAGCGCGCGCGTGTTTTCGCCGCCGAAATAGGCATCCCCTTCCATATAAAGCGGGTTATCCCAGGCGGGCTTGAACGCAGGGAAATAATCCACGGTCACGAACATGCGGTTCTGTGCATCGGCGGTGGCCATGGCGTATTCGATGAACGCCCAGGCGGCCTCCTTGTTTTTGCTTTGCTCGGTAATGGCAAGGAATGAGCCGCCCCAGTTCTGCAGCGGATCTTCTGGGATGGGCACCACGCCCCAATTGCCGGCCCCTTGGGGGTCGATCCATGATTTCAGGAACCCGCCGAACCAGCAGCCGATGATCAACGTGGCGATTTGTCCGTTGCCGATGGCTGAATACCACTCCTGTGTCCAGGTGGGGATCTTGGCGTCGAATTTCAGCTTACGGGCTTCCAGCGCGTATTCCAGAAGCTGCTTTGTCCTGGGGTTGTTGACCGCCACGTTGTAGTTCTCATCGAAGAAGTTCTTGTGGGCGTAATAGATGTAAGGGATGTCGGAGGCGTTGCTCATCCAGAATTGATTCTTGGCTGGATTGGCGACCTTCTTGCCGGCGTCAAGATATCCTTGCCAGGTAGAAAACAGTTTGGCGACATCTTCGGGCGCATCCGGCAATCCGGCTTTCTTAAAGATATCGCGGCGGTAAAATATCGAAGCCGGGCCGATATCCCAGGGGAAGGCCAGCAAACGACCATCCGGGCTCATCGCCTGATCCCACTTATAGGCGACAAACTGATCCCTGTATTTACCGGCATTGAAGGGCGGTTGCAGGAGGTCGACCAGACCGCCCTGCATCACGAAGCGGCCGATATCGTTGATCTCGATCATGGATATATCCGGGGCTCCCTCGCCGGCCGCCAACGCGGTGGCCAAGGCGTCGCGCGTTCCACCCGCCATACCGGGGTTCATCTGCCAGGTGACCTTTATATCCGGATATTTTTGGTTGAAGCCCTGAATGATCGCTTCGAAAGCCTTATCCGCTGAGGGCCAGCCCCAGATTACGATCTCGCCCGAAAGCTTTTTCTCAGTGGGCTGAGGAGCGGTTGTGGGCGTCACCAGCACTTCTTTGACGATCGGCGTGCCGGCAACAATTTGGGTGATTACTTGAGGGGTAGCGGCGGGCGTGCAGGCAGAGAGCGCAATGATCCCTGCCAATGTGGCCAGGGAGATGCGTTTGATCCAACGAATGTGGGACATTTTTTCTCCTCTTCTATTCACACAATGTGAAAAGAAAACAAACGAAACGGACGGCAAAAGACGGCAAACGGCAGCTAGCTTATCGCGGTCACCTCCTTTTACTGTTCACCCAACCCTAATGCCGCCGTTTGTTGGATCGCCTGGGCCGCGTCGTGCTATAATGCCATAGACGCGATGCCCGGAGGCGAAAAGCGGGTTTCCCCGTGGCGCAATCGGCATCGGGTAGAAGTGTTTGCCGGGGTTCTCCACACCGTTCGGCAAACACTTTCTTTTGGGGTGGTATTAGTAACGTTCGGCCTCAGATTACCGGCAAGACGAACGCACGATTAATTCAGTTGCTAACAATACTTCCCGGCTTTGATAATCTTCTGGTCGCTCGATGGCTTCGAGGAGCATACGGGTGGCCACCGCCCCCACCTCGCGCATCGGCTGGCGGATGGTGGTAAGCGGCGGGTTGCTGAATTCGGCAGCGGGGATATCGTCATAGCCCACTACCGAGACATCCTCGGGAACGCGCTTGCCGGCCTCACATAAAGCGCGAATGGCCCCGATAGCCATCTGGTCATTGTGAGCGAAAAGGGCTGAAAATTGTACATTGCGGGCCAATAATTCCTGCACGGCTCGATACCCGCTGGAATACGACCAATCCCCCCTGACAACCAGTTGTGGATCAAAAGGCAGGCCGGCTTCTTGCAATGCCTCGCGATAGCCGCGCATACGGTCAGTTACGGACTTCCAGGTGTCCGGTCCGGCGATGGTGGCGATGCGGGTGTGCCCGGCAGAAAGCAGGCACCGGGTGGCGCTTCGCCCGCCCTCAACATTGTCCACGTCCACGACCGTCAGGTCTTCTCCGGGCAGGTAATAGGCCGTGGTGACCACCGGCACGCGACTGCGCAAGAGCTGGATCAGGGCGCGCTCGTCCGGTTCCGAAGAGGGTCGCGCGAAGAGGACGCCCTCCACGTGGCGCTCGGTGAGCAGGCGGATGTACTCAGGCTCATCCTTGGGGTTGCGTTCGGTACTGCCCAACATGAGGAAATAACCATGCTTGCGGGCTTCCAATTCGGCGCCGCTGATCACCTGAGTGAAAAAGTAATCACTGAAATCGGCGGTGATCAATCCCAGCGTGCGGGTGCGGTTGGAGGCGAGACCGCGGGCGATGGCATTGGGTCGGTAACCCAGGCGGGCAATGATGGCTTCCACACGCTGGCGCGTCTCGGCGGAAACGTCCGGGCGACGATTGATGACCCGCGAGACGGTCTGGATAGAGACGCCGGCTTCTTTAGCGACCTGGGAGATGGTGACGTTTCTGGAATCGGGCATGGCCAATGAAAGGAAATCGGTTATTGTGAGCGCTATCGGGAGCGCTACCGTGAGCGCTCACAATTATATTAGCACGCTCGGAGTGGAGAGTCAATAGGCTCTTTCCGACAATGGTGCACGTTCATTGGGATTTTGGATGAATCCATGGCCTATACGCGGATGGCGAGGCGAAAGCGGTCCGTTTACGGCGCCAGTCGCTCCCCCAGGATAAAACTGCCCTCGTTGGATGCCCAATCAGGCATTTACCCGCGCATTCTATTGAGGCGGTTCGCAATATGGAAGAAAGATCGGATGATCGTGCGGCAAATGTCCACGGAGGCGCCAGGCAAGGCCGATGATGGGACAGAGAAGGGATTTCTATTTCGAGATAAAAAAGTCCTCCCATCGCGATCCCTCCGGGAAATCCCGGCGCCCGCCATGCCGGATCGGATGAAAGGAAAAGGTGGGCGCGAGAGGTCTCGAACCTCCGAACCTCACGGATGTGAACCGTGCGCTCTGACCAACTGAGCTACGCGCCCTGAATGATCCCCATTATATCAAACCCTCCACGGGCTGACAAGAAATCACCCGAACCGACCCTGGACATAATCCAGGGTGCGCTGATCCGTCGGCGTGATGAAGATTTTCTCGCGCGGGCCGAATTCGATCAGCTCGCCCATGAGGAAAAAGGCCGCATCGTCAGCCACCCTGACTGCCTGCTGGGTGTTGTGCGGGGCGATCACGATCGTGTATTCCTCTTTCAGCTCCTGCAGGGTGGCCTCGATTTTAGCGGTCGCGATTGGATCGAGGGCCGAGGTAGGCTCATCCAGCAGGATCACCTCGGGCTGGTTGGCCAGCACACGGGCCAGGCACAGCCGCTGCTGCTGGCCGCCGGAGAGCTCCGCTGCCTGATCGAACAGCCGGTCGTAGACCTCGTCCCACAGGGCGGCCTGACGCAGCGCCCGCTCGACGGCGGCATCCAATTTCCGCCGATCTCGTTCCCCGGCCCGGCGCAACCCATAGACCACATTCTCATAAATCGACATCGGCAGCACGATCGGCCGGGCGAAGACCATGCCCACTTTCCGCCGCAGGCTGATCACGTCGATGGCCGGGTCGAGCACATTTTGCCCGTTGAACAGCACGCGGCCGGAGATCGATGTCACATCGGCCAGATCGTTCAGCCGGTTGAGCGCGCGCAGCAGGGTGGATTTCCCGCCGCCAGCCGGCCCAAACAGCACGGTGATCGCGTTGGCGCGGATGCGCATGCTGACGTGCTTAAGGCTTTCCGTGCCATCCGAGTAGTTCAGGCTCAGGTCCTCGATGACGAATTTGTCCATAGGTGGTTACCATTGGCGCCGGGCGCGTGCCCGCGAACGGATGATCGTGGCGATCAGGTTCATCCCCAGCACGAAGGCCAGCAGGACCAGCACCGTTCCGTACTGGATCTGCACCGGCATGCCTGGCACCTGGGTGGAGATCACGAACAGGTGATAGGGCAAAGCCATCGTGGCGTCGAGCGGGGAATTGGGCAATCGAGGCAGAAAAAAGGCGGCCCCGGTAAACAGGATCGGCGCGGTTTCGCCGGCGGCCCGTTCGAGGCCCAGGATCACGCCAGTGAGGATGCCGGGCAAGGCCTGCGGCAGCACCACGTGCCGCACGGTTTCCCATTGGGTGGCCCCCAATGAGATGCTGACCACCCTCAGCGCCTGCGGCACTGAGCGCAGCGCCTCCTCTGCGGTGCTGATGATTACCGGCAGGGTCATGATCGAAAGCGTCAGCGAGGCAGCCAGGATGCTGGTGCCGAAGCGCAGGAAGATGACGAACAAGGCGAAACCAAACAGGCCGTACACGACCGATGGGATGCCCGCCAGGTTGACGATCGCAATGCGAATCAACCGCGTCAGGCGGCCCGGCCTGGCGTATTCGGCGATGTAAATTGCGGCAGCGACTCCTGGAGGAATCGAAAAGAGGGCGGTTCCCAACGTCAGATAAAACGTCCCCACGATGGCCGGCATGATACCGCCCGCCCGCATACCCTCGCGCGGGACAGAGGTCAGGAACTCCCAGGAGATGGCTGGCAGGCCCTTATACATGATGAAAATCACCACCACTGCGATGGGTGTGACGGTGAGCACCGCCGCCAGGGTCAACATGGCGAAACCGAGGCGCTGCGCCACGCGCGGAGGCAGCCACTTACTGCGGATGAGCGGGGCAACTCTGGTTCTGTTCTGAATCATGCAGATCTCTGATCCCTGTCCTTCTCCGAAAATTGAGAGAAGAATGAAAGCCAGTGCGGCGATCCGCCGCCGTCCCACTGTATCACTGACGGGAGGGCGGCTCTCATGACAGCAACCGCTCAGCCCGTTTCAGTTCGCGAAACCCGACCATCGAAGCCACCACGTTTACTGCGAGCGAAAAGACGAACAGCACGATTCCGATCAGGAACAGCACCTGATAATGGGCGCTCCCCGCCGCCACCTCGCCCATCTCGGATGCGATGGTGGCCGTCATCGTTCGCACCGGGAGGAAGAAGGCGTTCAGCCCCGCCGGCATGACGGGGGCATTGCCGGTCACCATCATCACGGCCATTGTTTCGCCCAAGGCGCGGCCGATGCCCAGCATGACGGCCGTCAGAACCCCTGAACGCGCGGCTGGCAGCGTCACCCGCCAGATGGTCTGCCACTCTGTGGCGCCAATCGCCAGCGACGCCTGCCGGTAAGATGCTGGCACGGCGTTCAGCGCATCTTCGGCGATCGAGACGATCGTGGGGATGGCGATGCCGCCCAACAGCAGCGAACCAGTCAGTGCGGTAAGGCCGGTGGGCAAATCCAGGAAGCGCCGCAGATAAGGCGCGATCACCAGGATGCCCAGAAAGCCAAGCACCACCGAAGGCAGTCCGGCCAGGATCTCCACCAGTGGCTTAAGCACTTCCCTGGCCCACTTCGGCGCCACCTCAGAGATATAGATGGCCGTCAGCAGGCCGAAGGGCAATCCCACCATGAGCGCACCCAGCGTGACCAGGATCGAGCCCCAGATCAGCGGCAGGATGCCAAAGTACCCCTCGATTGGGTACCAGCGTGTACTCAACAGGGTTGAAAGGGGCACCTTGGCCAACGCGGGCAGGCCTGATTGCAGCAGGAAGATCAGGATCAGTCCGACGAACAATACCGCCAGGTATCCTGCCGCGCGGATCAACACGGTGATGGCAAACTCAAACCAGTTACGCCTCAATTCGGCGATCAAGCCACCCTCCTCAGCGCACAGGCACGAAGCCCAACTCGGCGACGATCTTCTGAGCCTCAGGGGTAAAGATCCAATCCAGGTATTGTTTCACCAGGCCGGCCGGTTGGCCGTTGGTATACATATACAGGTCGCGCGCAATCGGATAGCTGCCGTCGGTCACGCTGGCGGCTGAGGGCATGACGTAAGGCCCGGCGGAGTCAGCGGCCACAGCCAGCGTCTTGACCTGCGGGGTGACGTAACCCAGCCCATCGTAGCCGATGGCGTTCGGATTATCGCTTACCTCGGCAATGATGCCCTCCGAGGAGGGCAGCAGCAGTGTATCCGGTGAGAAGAGGGTCTTATCGTCCTTTTTCCCCAGCCGCAGGACTGCTTCGAGGAAATACACGTGCGTCCCCGAATTCGACTCGCGCGAGACGCGCACGATCGGGCGATCTTCGCCGCCCAATTGCGACCAGTTATTGAACTTGCCGCTATAGATGGCAGAAATTTGCTCCAGGGTGAGTCGATCGATCGGATTGCGTGGGTGGACGATCACGGCAATGGCATCCCTGGCCACCACATGCTCCACCGGTTCAATGCCCTTGGCTTTCGCCTCCTGCACCTCCTCCGGTTTGATCTGCCGGGAGGCATTGGCGATGTCCACCGTGCCGTTGATCAGCGCGGCGATGCCGGTTCCCGAACCGCCGCCGGTGACCGAAATACGCACCGCCGGGTTAATGGCCTGATAGCGCTCGGCCCATGCCAGCGCCAGATTGACCATCGTATCGGAGCCTTTATTTTGCAGGTATGCACTGGCAGGCGGCTGGGCACCGGCCGATTGGCCCGGCCCGCAGGCCGACAGAGCAACCGATGCCACAAACAGGAGGCACAAGTTCAGGATGCGAGCGGTCACACCGTCATTATAACGGAGAATGAAAGGCCATTATTCCGACAGATTGGATGAATAAATAACACCTTGATGGAAGTTGTTGGCAACCGCTCACCGCGCGAGCATGCGCGCCATTTCGTAGTATTCCTTGCTGATCTCACGCTTATTAGCGACCACCTGTTCCAACGGCACCGCCGCCAGGTCGCGCCCGTTGAGGCCGACCATCACCCCATTCTGGCCTTCCAGGAGGAGCTCCACCGCCCGCACTCCAAAGCGCGTTGCCAGCAGGCGGTCGAACGCCGAGGGTTTGCCGCCTCTCTGGATATGCCCAAGGATGGTGACGCGTATATCGAAGCCCAGGTCCTGCTCTTCGACCAAACGGGCCAGCTCGGCTGCCCGCACCGGCGCGCCCTCGGCAACGATGATGATGCAGTGTGTCTTACCCCTCAAATAAGCCGCCTCGACGACCTTGACCACTTCATCGACCGGCACCTCGACTTCGGGGATCAGCACCATTTCGGCCCCATCGATAATGCCGGCCATAACCGCCAGATAACCGCTGCTACGACCCATCGTCTCCACCAGGAAGGCGCGGTTGTGAGACGATGCCGTGTCACGCAGCTTATCGATGGCGTCCACGATTGTATTCAGGGCGGTGTCCACGCCGATGCACATGTCGGTGCCCCAGATGTCGTTATCGATGGAGGCCGGCACACCGACGACGCGCACCCCCTGACGAGCGAGAGCGAGGGCGCCGTTGAGCGAGCCGTCACCGCCGATTACCACCAGGGCATCCACACCCTGGTTGTTGATCTGGCGGATGGCCTCCCGCTGGTAATGGGCATCTCGAAACTCCTGACTGCGGCGTGTCTGCAGGATCGTACCGCCGCGCTGGATGATACCGCCGACGTCACGCGCTCCCAGCGGGCGGAAATGCCCGTGGATAAGGCCTTCGTAGCCGCCTTCCACGCCGAACACATTGAGATTGTGCGCCAGAGCGGTGCGCACGACCGCCCGGATAGCGGGATTCATGCCAGGGGCATCGCCCCCGGAAGTCAGTACGGCGAGCGAAGAAATATTCGCAGCCATAGATTTCCTCACATTTACTGGATCGGAATCATTTCGACGCGCAGGTTTTCCTCTCCCACCATTTGCGCCAATCGTTCGTGAAGCTGCGGCGAATATCCGGTGGTGTTGTTGGGGAATTCAAGCATGTACACTCGGCCGGCCTCGACGATGCGGAAGGCAAAATGGTCATTGCCGGGGTTGGCCACCAGTTCACCGTAGATGCGCCGCAGGCGATGCACGTCACGCCTTTTGTCGCCTGTGGAGCGCAAGGATATGGTGATCATACGTGGCTGATCGGCCCGGCCGGCCGCATTTCGGGCCGGAAGGATGAACGGCGTCACCAGGAATGGGCCTGGTTTCTCGGCCACTTTGATCGTCGCGGAGGCTGAGGGTTCGGCCGCGGCAGATTCGGGGGTCATGTGGGTGTGTGCGGTTTCAGCGGTCAATTCCACCACAGGTGAGATGGGCGTCTTATCTGCCTGAAGGACGGCCGGGGTATCCGCAGCGGCTGGCTGCCAGTCCATGGGCGCGTCGTCGAGCGGCGGCTCGGGCGGCGCCCAATCCTCCGTTTCCGGCGGCGGTGGGACGTCCTCATCCACCCAATCCGTCTCGGCGGGGGTAAGGTCCGCTATGGAGTCTTTAGCGTTCATGCCTGTAGCCGGAGCCTGTCTGGAAACTGCCTGGGGCGGTGCTCCCAAGGTCTCGACCGTCACCCGATCCACCAGAATCTTCGCATCCCCGCCGCTCGTATCCACCTTACCTTCCACGCTGACCACGCGATCCGGCACCAGCAAAGGCGCGAATTGTTCCCACGCACGGCTGAACAATACCAGCTCGATGTAGCCCTGCACGTCTTCCAAAGTGGCAAATCCCATGGGCTTACCGGCACGGGTCTGGTAAGGGCGTGTGCGCACTACCATTCCCGCCACGACCACCGCCTCCTTATCCTGCGCTTCGTTCAATTGCCCCGAGAAGTGGGTAATCTTGCCTTTCAATGTCGGCAGATAAGGGCTGAGGGGGTGATCGGAAACGTACAGGCCGAGCAGTTCGCGCTCCCAATTGAGCTGCTCGCGGATGTTCAGGCTGCCTGTGGCAGGCAGGTGGATTTCCTCGCTCATTCCCCCTGTCCGACCGAAGAAGCTCAACTGGCCTGCCTGCATGGCGCGGAAATGGGATGAGCTGACCGAAAGGATGCGGTCTAAGGCGTCCAGCATGCCCAGACGCGGTCCGAAATCGTCCAGCGCCCCCACCCGGATCAGGCTCTCCAAGGCGCGCCGGCCCACCTGGCGCAAATCCACACGGCGCGCGAAATCGGTGAGATCGGCGAAGGGACCATCCGCGCGCGCCTGAAGAATCGCCTCCACCGGCCCCTGACCGACGTTTTTCACTGCTCCCAGGCCGAATCGTATGGCGGATTTCCCCTCTGGCCGATCCTCGATGGTGAAATCCCAGCCGCTCTTATTCACATTGGGCGGCAGCACTTCGATGCCCATGCTGCGCGCGTCTGCCACGTAAAGGGCGATCTTCTCGGTCTCGTTTTTCGAGGCCGAAAGCAAAGCGGTCATGTACTCGACCGTGTAGTGCGCCTTCAGGTAAGCCGTTTGCACGGCGATTATGCCGTAGTCTGCAGCGTGCGACTTGTTAAAGCCATAGCGGGCGAAGTTTTCCCAATCTTCGAAGATCGCACGGGCGACGCCTTCGTCCACGCCACGTTTCACCGCGCCCTGAACGAACATTTCGCGGTGCTTGGCGATCATGTCGGCTTTCTTCTTGGCGATGGCCTTGCGCAGATCGTCCGCTTCGGGGGCAGAATAGCCGGCGATCTCCATCGCCGCGAACATAATCTGCTCCTGATAGATGGGGATGCCGTATGTTTCCTTGAAGATTGGCTCGAGCGCCGGGTGCCGATAGGTGACCTGCTCTTCCCCATGCATGCGGCGGATGTAATCGGAAATGTAATCCATCGGTCCTGGCCTGTAGAGCGCCACCATGGCGATCACATTGGCCAGATTCTGCGGCTTCATCTGGGTGATATAGCGCGTCATCCCCGTGCCTTCCAATTGGAAGACGCCGGCTGTGTGCCCCGCGCCGATGAACTCGTATGTGTATGGGTCGTCGGTAGGGATGTTCTCCAGGGTGTATTCAACGCCGTGGCGCTGTTTGATCAACTCACACGCGCGGGCCATGATGGTGAGCGTAGCCAAGCCGAGGAAATCCACCTTGAGCAGCCCAAGCGATTCAACGACCGACATTTCGAACTGGGTGACGATTTTGATCGGGCTGTCATCGTTGGCGCTGGTAGGGCGGTGCAGGGGCACATATTCGATGAGTGGGCGGTCGGTGATGATTACCCCGGCAGCGTGGGTACCGGCGCTGCGCACGGTGCCCTCCATCTTGCTGGCGGTGTCGATCAGATCGCGCAGGTAAGGCGTGTTCTCGTAGAGCTGCTTGAACTCCGGCACTTCTTCCAGCGCCTCGGCGATGCTGACCGGTTTGCCAGGGACATTGGGGATCAACTTGGCGATGCGGTCCACTTCGGGGATGGGGATGTCCATCACCCGCCCCACGTCGCGGATGGCTGCGCGCGCGCCCATAGTGCCGAAGGTAATGATCTGCGCGACCTTATCCTCGCCGTACTTCCGGGCGCAGTATTCCATCATCTTGGAGCGCATATCGTCGCGAAAGTCCAGGTCGATATCGGGCATCGACACGCGGCCGGGGTTGAGGAAACGCTCAAAGATCAGGCCATGCTCGATCGGCTCGACCAGAGTGATGTCCAGCACATAGGCTACGATGGAGCCGGCCGCCGAGCCGCGCGCGTTGTACCAGATGCCCTCCTGAGCGGCGTAGCGGCACAAATCCCAAACGATCAAGAAATACGTGTCGAAGCCCATCTGATGGATGATCTTCAGCTCGTACTCCAGGCGTTCACGCACCCTGGGATCGTCCGCCCGCGCTCCGTAGCGCCGCCTCAATCCTTCTTCGCAGAGCTCGCGCAAGTAGGACTCGGGTGTATACCCCTCCGGCACTTTGAAATCTGGCAGGTGGTAACCCTTGCTTTCGAGGTTGACGTTGCAGCGTTCGGCCACCAGCAGCGTATTGCTCAACGCCTCGGGCATTTCGACAAACAGGCTTTGCATCTCTTCCGGCGGGCGCAGGTAATACGTGGTGTCGCTCATCCGAAAGCGGTTCGGATCACTCAACACCGACCCGGTTTGTATGGCCAGGAGGATGTCCTGCAGGCGCGCGTCCTCCGGTTCGATGTAGTGTACGTCATTGGTGGCGATGAAGCGCGCATGATAGCGCCGGCCCAGGCTGACCAGCGTGCGGTTGACCTCGGCCAGCTCCGGAATGTTGTGCTGTTGAAGCTCGATGAAGAAATGATCGGGGCCAAAGACTTCGTAATACCAGTCCAGCTTGTTGCGCGCGCCGTCTACGTCCCCGCTCAGCAATGCGCGGGGTATTTCCGCCGACATGCAGCCCGTCGTGGCAATCAGCCCGGAGGAATGCTTTTCAAGGAATTCGTGATCGATACGCGGAAAATAATAAAACCCCTCCAGTTGGGCGGCGCTGGCGATGGCCAGCAGGTTGCGATACCCTTCCTCGTTTTCGGCCAGCAGCAGCAAATGGGAGGAAGTCTTGTCCAGCCGGGCGTCTCGATCGGTCATACGCCGGGCAGCCAGGTAGGCTTCCAAGCCGATCAGCGGTTTGATCCCTGCCGCGCGGGCCGCTTGAAAGAACTCAACCACGCCAAACATCGTGCCGTGGTCGGTGAGAGCGATGGCCGGCATGCCCATCTCCTTGACGCGCCTGACCAGCTTCTTGACGTCGCTGAATCCGTCCAGGAGCGAGTAAGTGGAATGAACATGGAGGTGGGCGAAGGTCATGCTGGCTTGTGTGGGCTGATACAGGTTAAAAACACGGCACTTTCCAATTCACCACGCGGCAAATTATTATAGCATGTCGGATTCGTAAAGGCGTGAAAGTGCGCCTTAAAATTCCCTCTCTTCCCATCTTTTGCAGAGATTGATCCACTGTGCACTGGCGCTTCCCCGCTGTAAGGCCGCTCAGCAGTATGCTATAATCTCACCCCAGGAAGGTAGGAATTATGCTCACCAAGATCGCGCGAATACTGGGCGGCGACCCCAATAAAAAAGAAATCGAGAAACTCAGCCAGATCGTTGAGCGCATTAATGATTTGGAAGCAGAGTATGAGGCTCTCAGCGCGGACGCCTTGCGGGCCAAAACGGACGAGTTCCGGGCCCGGCTGGCCGAGGGAGAGACGCTCGACGATTTGCTGCCGGAAGTGTTTGCAGCCGTGCGCGAAGCCAGCAAGCGGACCATCGGCCTGCGCCCGTTCGACGTGCAGCTCGTCGGCGGTATTGTCCTCCACCAGGGAAAGATCGCCGAGATGCGCACCGGCGAAGGCAAAACCCTGGTTGCGACCCTGCCCATTGCCCTCAATGCCCTGGCTGGGAAAGGCGTCCACCTGGTGACGGTAAATGATTACCTAGCCCGCCGCGACGCTCGGTGGATGGCGCCCATCTATCATGCCCTCGGCTTGAGCGTGGGAGTGCTGCAAACGGCGTCCAACACCGATAGCGGTCGTAATGCCTTTCTGGTCGATCTGAGCGTATCTTCTCCCCACGAGGACCAGCACCAGCTCCGCATGGTGCCGCGCCGCGAGGCGTACCTGGCCGACATCACCTACGGCACGAACTCGGAGTTCGGTTTCGATTACCTGCGGGATAACATTGCCCTCAGTCTGGCCGACCGCGTCCAGCGCGGCCATCACTACGCCATCGTAGACGAGGTGGACAACATCCTTATTGACGAGGCCCGCACGCCCCTGATCATTTCCGGCCCGGCCAGCGAGGACACGGAGTGGTATTACCGCATGGCTCAGGTGGTGCGTCAGCTAAACCCTGAGGATTACGAAGTCAGCGAGAAGGACCACACCGTGTCCCTGACGGAGATCGGCGAAGCCCACGTCGAGCAGATTCTTGGCATGCCCTTACGCGACCCGGAGCGCCCTGAGGATATCACCCCCGAGCAGGCCCGCCTTTTGGGCTATCTCGAACAGGCGCTGCGCGCCCAGTTCCTCTTCCGCCGCAACAAGGATTATCTGGTGCAGGGCGGAAAGGTCATCATCATCGACGAATTTACCGGGCGGTTAATGCCCGGCCGGCGCTGGTCGGACGGCCTGCATCAGGCGGTCGAAGCCAAGGAGGGCGTCAAGGTCGAGGCCGAGAACGTCACGTACGCCACCATCACGCTGCAGAACTACTTCCGCATGTACAAGAAGCTGGCTGGCATGACCGGTACGGCCGCCACGGAGGCGGAGGAGTTCTCCAAAATCTACAAGCTGGAAGTGGTGACGATCCCGACCAACCTGGAATACATTGCCTCGCGCCCCGACTCGCCCCTGATCGAGGTCGAAGCGCGTGATGAAGACGGTTACAAGTACGTTTATTATGCCAAACGTGACGACCCGGAGCGCAAACCGGTTTTCTGGAAACGCAAGGACTATCCCGACCTTGTCTACCGCTCGAACGAAGCCAAGCTGCGAGCCATCACCCAGGAGATTGTCTACAACTATCTGATCGGCCGTCCGCAGCTCGTTGGCACGACCTCGGTCGAACACTCCGAGAATCTCTCCGATCGGCTGCGCGCCGAGCCGATCCGCCGCTTGATGCAAACATTGCTCATCCGCGACCGTTGGCTGGAGAAAAATAATCGCGAGGCCGGCGAGCGCGCCATACCCGAGCTGCAGTTCCTGTACCGGCCCATCGACCAGCTCAATCTCAGTGAGATGCGTCAGATGGCCCGCACGCTGGACATTTCGCTCAACCCTGAAGAGCCGACCAACCTGGAGCGCCAGGAGCGCATCCTCAAGCTGGACAGCAGTTACCGGCAGCGGCTGATATCCGTGTTGCAGGGCGGCGTGCCCCACCAGGTGCTCAATGCGCGCAAGCACGCTGAGGAATCGCAGATCATCGCGCGCGCAGGCGCCTTCGGCATGGTTACCATTGCCACAAACATGGCCGGGCGCGGCGTGGACATCAAGCTGGGCGGTGAAATCCCTGAGGAGATCATCGCCGACGTGAACCGCATCCTGCTAAAAGCCGGGCATGTGGACCCGTACAATATGACCATGGCGGAACGCCGACAGGCTTTGCTGGCGATCGATCCTGCCAATTACGGCATCTATGAGGAGCAGGCCAAAGCTTTCCTGGCTGCCATGGATGACATGGACCGCGTGCGCGCCCTCGGCGGCCTCCATATCGTTGGATCGGAACGCCACGAAGCCCGGCGCATTGATAACCAACTGCGCGGCCGCGCAGCCCGCCAGGGTGACCCCGGCTCGTCGCGCTTTTACCTCTCACTCGAAGATGACCTGATGCGCATGTTCGGCGGCAGCCAAGTGGAAGGATTGCTCGCCCGCCTCAACATCGATGAGGCGCTGCCGATCGAAAGCGGCATGGTTGGCCGCCTGATCGAACAATCGCAGTCGCGTGTGGAAGGCGCCAACTTCGACGTGCGCAAACATCTGCTCGAGTACGATGACGTGCTCAATTCGCAGCGCATGCGCATTTACCAGCAGCGCGATGCGGTCTTCACCAAGGAGGATCTCAGCGAGGACGTGGCCGAGATGCTGCGCACCGAGCTGGAACAGCGCATCCCCGAAGCCTTGAAGGACGAGGAAGGTCCGTGGAAACTGCTGGCGTATCTGGAGGATATCCAGCCGCCGCTCGAATACGATGGCGTAGTCTTTCCTTCCTTTACCCTGCGGCTCCTCCTCAATGAGTTAGAGCGCAAAATCGATGCCGCCCAAGGCAATACTCAGGAGCGCCTGCGTTCAGCCCTGCTGGAGATCGCCCGGGAGGCCCTCCAAGCCGAAAAGGAACATACTCTGGCCAGCGCCATGACCCTGCTCGAGAGGTCTCGCGATAGCATGGAGCAGCAGCTCGATGAGCGCTTCGAGGCCCTCGACAATTACCTGGATGCCTTACGCGAGGGGGGAGAAGAAGAGCAGGACGGCCGTCCGCGCCGCCCTCTAGACATTCTGAACGAAATCACCGGCCTGGTGCATGTGCCCCTCAAGCTCTCCAATGAAAGCATGCGCGCCCTCGCCGAGGATCCCTCTTCGGCCGCTGAGGAGATCCGCGACCAGATTCATGTCACGCTGTCCACCCTGACGCTTACCCGCGTGATTGGCGCCTTCGAACGCCGCCTGGAGGAGAGTCTGGGGCTCAAAGCCGCCGACTTGCTGGGCCAGGATTGGGATGCGATCAACAAGGATCTCCTGGAGGCGATCGAGGGGGTTTTCAACCGCCGGGAGGAGCGTTACTTCGGCGAGCAGGGGCAGATCGCTCGTGACCTGGAGGCAGCGTTGGCCCGTTTCAAAGACGGGACGGTTAGCGAGAGCCAGCTTTCCCAGTTGCTCGCTTTAACCGCGCAGGGCACCCGCATTGCCTTCGATCGCAAGACCCACCGCCAGGGCTGGCTGCGCACCACCCGTTTGCAGTACACATTCCTGGCTGCGCGGCTGATGGGCGACCGCCCTCCCAGGGAACTCGTTGACGAGGTTTTGGACCATTTGGAGGAGGCTCAGGGCCACCTGCGCCAGCTCTGGGGGCGCAATGAATGGGCGCGCCTCTCGGCTCAGGCGGCCACGCTGGCCGAGATGCCCGAAAATGTTCAGGCGGTCGTACGGGCGGCTTTTGGCGAAGAGCGTTTCAATCAAATCGCCGGCCAGCCTTTCGAGGAGCTGGGCGAGGAGGAGCGCGCCCTGGTCTTCGATGCCGTCGGCGGGCGCATCCTGACCGAGATCTACCGCCAGCTTCTGCTCGGCTCCATATCTGAGCTGTGGGTGGATTACCTGACCCGTATGGAAGCCTTGCGGGTCTCGATCGGCCTGGAAGCCTACGCCCAGCGCGACCCGCTGGTGCAATACAAAGCGCGCGCCTCAGAGCTCTTTACCAATCTGATCGCTGAGATCCGTGCCAGCGTAATCAGCCGTATGTTCACCTTCCGCCCGCGCCAGCCCACCCCAACGGCGCCGGCAGAAGCAGCCCCTGCCGCGGAAGCCGGCGCGCAGCCTGTAGCCGAACCGGCTCCGGCGCTAGCTGGCAATGTAGCGCCGGCCCAGACCGCATCGCAGCCGCGACCCGCGGGCAAGAGGAAGCGCCATCGGCATTGATTCGATCTGTGGGGGTACCTTTAAATTTGGAGCAGATATGCATATCTTAGTCACCAATGACGATGGAGTTTGGGCGCCCGGCCTCCTCGCCCTGGCCAATGCAATGAAACAGTTGGGCGAAGTCACCATCCTGGGGCCGGATCACAACTGGTCGGCCTCTGGTCACGTCAAGACGCTAAACCGCCCGCTGCGCGTGCAGGAAGTCCATCTCGACGATGGCACTCCGGCCTGGGCCTCTGACGGCGCGCCATCCGATTGCGTGGCGCTGGCCGTGCTCGGTTTGCTGCCGATTAAATTCGATCTGGTTGTGTCCGGCATTAATCCCAACGCCAACCTTGGCCACGACGTAACCTACTCCGGCACGGTCACCGCCGCCATGGAGGCTGCCATCGCCGACCTGCCCGGTGTGGCTGTTTCGATCAATTCCCCTGAGGATCACCATGGGCAGGTGGACTACAGCACGGCCGCGCGTGTTGCCCTGGAAGTAGCCCGCACCGTCTGCAAACATGGGCTGCCCAAAAACACTCTGCTGAATGTCAACGTGCCTTATATTCCTTATGATCAGCTTAAGGGTTTTATGGTCACGCGTCAGGGGCTGCGCATCTACCGGGATGAGCTTGTGCGCCGTCTGGATCCGCGCAACCGCCCGTATTACTGGATCGGCGGACCCGCTCCCACCGGTGTGCCGGAGGAAGGCACCGACGTCGGCGCCCTGGCCGCCGGATACGTCTCCATCACTCCTCTTCAGCTCGACCTGACCAACCACGCGGCGCTGCAAGATATGAAGGCATGGAAATGGGGTGAATAAGAAAATCACCCTTGACAATCTTTTCAAGCCGCATACAATACCTTGCGGCATGAGAAGTGTATTAGAACGTCAGAAATGGTACCGCCCAGGGAGCTTCACTCCACTGGGCGGTATTTTTTCCCCTTCAGAGAGCCGAAAAAGGCTCTCTTTTTTTGCCCATTTTCGGCCTGAGATTCTGGGCTTTCAGGTGATGACCGAGGTGTTTCGATGCAAATGCCCGCATGGATCGATCCGCATGTGCATATGCGTGAACCAGGGGCTGTCCACAAAGAGGATTGGGATAGCGGCACCGCCGCCGCTTTGGCGGGGGGCTTTACCATGGTGCTGGCCATGCCCAACACCCAGCCCCCGATCGTTGACGCCGCCAGCTTGAGACTGGCCCTGGCGGCGGCGCGAGCCAAAGCCCGCTGCGATTATGCCCAGTATGTGGGTGGAAGCGCGGACAACGCCGACGCGCTCGTTCCGCTGGCTGGCCGCGCGGCGGGTCTCAAGCTCTACCTGGACCAGACGTATGGCCCGCTGCGCCTGGACGATATGTCCCTCTGGCTGCCGCATTTCGCCGCCTGGCCGAAGTCTTCCCCATTGGTGGTGCACGCCGAGGGCCGCACGCTGGCCGCCGCCATCCTCATGGCCGCCATCTATCGGCGGCCAGTGCACCTGGCTCACGTTTCGCGCCGTGAGGAGATTCTCCTCATTCGCGCGGCCAAAGAGAGGGGGCTGCCGGTCACCTGCGAAGTGACCCCCCACCACCTGTTCCTGACCCAGGAAGACCTGCCTTCGCTGGGAGACGGCCGCGCCGAGGTGCGCCCTCCCCTCGCCGCTTCTGCCGATCGCCAGGCGCTGTGGGATAACCTGGCAGTCATCGACTGCTTCGCCACCGATCACGCACCCCATACCCTGGCCGAAAAGGACGGGCCGAACCCTCCGCCCGGCTTCCCCGGCCTGGAAACGGCCCTGCCGCTCCTTCTTACCGCCGTGGCGGAGGGACGCCTGAGCCTGGAGGAGCTGCTCGCCCGCACGGTGACCAATCCGCGGCGCATCTTCGCCCTGCCGGAGCAGCCCGAAACCTGGCTGGAAGTGGATCTCGATGCCGTTTGGGAGATCCGCTCTGCTGAGCTGCATACCCGCAGCGCCTGGAGCCCTTTCGAAGGCTGGCGCGTGCGCGGCCGGCTCGTACGCACAATCCTGCGCGGGCAGGAGGCCTTTCGTGATGGCCGCATCCTGGCCGCACCCGGCACCGGGCGAGACGTGCGTCAGTCGGGCCGCCCCGAAAGCCCGGCTTGATGTTTCCGCTTACTGTTTTCAATTCGTTGACCGATGAAAGGAGAAATTAACCCATGACCATCCACACCCCTCCAACCCGCAGCCACAGCCCCTATCTGCCCTTTGGGGATCGACAGGATGCTCCTTTTTACGGCAAGGACATCCTTTCGGTCAAACAATTCAACCGCCCCGATCTGGAATACATCTTCGGGGTGGCGCATGAGATGCGCGAGATGGTCGAGCGGGTTGGCACCTTTGACCTGCTCAAAGGCAAAATTCTGGCCAATCTGTTCTATGAGCCCTCAACGCGCACCTCTTCTTCCTTCACTTCCGCCATGGAGCGCTTGGGCGGCAGCGTCATCCCCATCAATGAGGTGCGTTACTCCTCGGTCTCGAAGGGTGAATCGCTGCCGGACACCGTGCGCACGCTCGAAGCCTACGCCGACGTGATCGTGATTCGCCATCCGGAGGTGGGATCCGCCGCCCTGGCGGCGCGTTACGCGCGTAAGCCGATCATCAACGCCGGCGACGGCATCGGCGAGCATCCCACCCAGGCGCTGCTAGACCTGTTTACCATCCAGGAGGAGCTCAAACGCGTGGATGGGCTGACTGTAACGATGGTGGGCGACCTGAAATATGGCCGCACCGTCCATTCCTTGGCCCACTTGCTCTCGCTTTTCAAGGTGCGCCTGAACTACGTCGCGCCTGATATCCTGCGCATGCCGCCCGAGATCATCGCCGAATTGAACGTCAAAGGCCTCCCCCAGGAGGAGCATGACCGCCTGGAAACGGTCCTACCGGCTACCGACGTCCTGTATGTCACCCGGGTGCAGAAGGAGCGCTTTGAGGACGAGGCGCTTTACGAGAGCGTCAAGGGCGCCTTCGTCATTACTCCCCAAACCCTTCGTTCGGCAAAGGACGAGATGATCATCATGCACCCCTTCCCACGAGTGGGTGAGATCAGCCTGGAGGTGGATGACGACCCGCGGGCGGCTTACTTCCGTCAGATGGAGTACGGTTTGTACATTCGCATGGCCTTGCTGGCGCTGGTGTTGGGCAAAGCCTGATTGGGACGCCGATGAAAACCTTCTTCTCGAATCTCGAGGTGCGCACGCGGAAAATCGATTCACTCCTTTGCGTGGGCCTGGATCCCGCGCCGGAAGATCTGCCGGCTGCCAATGCAGATGCAGCCCGTGAGTTTTGCCTGCGCCTCATCGAGGCCACCGCCGACCTGGCGGCGGCCTTCAAACCCAACGCTGCTTTTTTCGAAGCCCTCGGAACGCCGGGCTGGCAAGCGCTCGCCGATGTCATTCACGCCGTCCCAAGGGACACGCCGGTCATCCTGGACGGCAAACGCGGCGATATAGCCTCAACCGCCGAGGCCTATGCCCGTTCGGCCTTTGAAGTCCTGGGCGCCGGCGCCATCACCCTCAGTCCTTACCTGGGGCGGGACGCGTTGGAGCCATTCTTGAAGCATCCGGAACACGGCGTTTTCCTGCTTTGCCGGACTTCCAATCCCGGCGCGAGCGATTTGCAGGATTTGCTGGTGAAGGATTTGGCCGCGCCGCCGCAGGCGGAAGGCACGCCGCTTTATGAAAAGGTTGCCAGCCTGGCGCAACTTTGGAACACGCGCGGCAATCTGGGGCTGGTGGCAGGCGCCACCTACCCCGAAGCCCTGGCGCGCGTCCGCGCGGCAGCGCCCGATTTGTGGATTCTGGCGCCCGGCGTCGGCGCTCAGGGCGGTGAATTGAAAGCTGCCTTGCGCGCCGGCTTGCGCTCTGACGGTTCAGGACTGCTCCTGCCGGTCAGCCGCGGCATCTCTCGATCCGCTGATCCGCGGGGGGCGGCGCGCGAGCTGGTCGAGGCCATGCGCCGAGAGCGCGAAGCCATTATGGCAGGGCAGCCAGCGGCCCATGCGCCGTCCATCTCGTGCCGTCTGGCGGAAGGGCTGCTGCGCGCCGGCTGTGTGCGCTTCGGGCAGTTCACCTTGAAATCCGGCCTGCAGTCGCCAATCTACCTGGACCTGCGCCAGCTTACCGGCCACCCCGCTCTGCTGGCTGAGGCGGCCAGAGCTTACCTGCCCATCCTGCGCGGTCTCCACTTCGACCGACTGGCCGCCATCCCTTTTGCCGGCCTGCCGATTGCCACCGCCATTGGGTTGGCCGGCGGCTGGCCGCTGATCTATCCGCGCAGGGAGGCTAAAGAGTACGGTATGCGCGCCGAGATCGAGGGGCCTTTCCACCCTGGCGATCGGGTTGTGGTCATCGACGATCTGGCCACCACCGGCGGCAGCAAGTTCGAAGTCATTGCACGGCTGGAGGCGGCTGGCTTATCGGTGAAGGATGTGGCCGTGCTGATTGACCGCCAGTCCGGCGCCCGCGAGGCTCTGGCTGCTTCGGGTTACCGGCTCCACGCGGTTGTGACCCTGGCGCAGCTCCTCGATCAGTGGGAGGCACTCGGCCTGGTGTCTGCCGGTGAGCTGGCCGCTGCGCGCGCTTTTCTTGCTGATCAGGGCGATTCGGGATGAGCCTGTATCGGATCGTGCGGCCGCTGGTCTTCAGTCTGCCGCCGGAGGAAGCCCATCGCCTCACCCTTGCACTGCTCCGTCTGGCGGGCGGTTTTGCCCCGCTGCGAGGGCTGCTCAGCCGCGCGTTTGCTCCGCGTCAACCGGGTCCGGCGGTGGAGGCTTTCGGATTGACCTTCCGGAATCCACTCGGTCTTGCCGCCGGCTACGACAAGGACGGCCTGGCCTGGCGCGGCCTGGCCTGTCTGGGTTTTGGCCACCTGGAGTTGGGCACTGTGACGCCCCGTCCCCAGGCAGGCAACCCGAAACCGCGCGTCTTCCGCCTGGCAGCGGAACAGGCGGTGATCAACCGCATGGGCTTTCCTGGTCAGGGTGCTGACTTCCTGGCGCGGCATTTGAGAGGGTCCCGGCCCGATGGCCTTGTTCTGGGGGTCAACATTGGCAAGAATCGGGATACCCCGCTGGAATCTGCGGTCGATGATTATCTGACGCTCCTGCGCATTTTCGCCCCCCTGGCAGGTTATCTGGCGGTCAACGTCAGCTCGCCAAACACGCCTGGTCTGCGCAGCCTGCAGACACGACCGGCGCTGGAGGAGGTGCTCGCCCCGCTCGCCGTGGAGCGACGCGAGCTGGAAGGAAAACTGGGCCGCCGTATCCCCTTACTGGTCAAGCTCTCGCCCGATTTGCGCTGGGGGGAGCTGGACGATGCCATCGGAGTCATCCTTGCTGCTGGAATAGATGGCGTGATTGCTACGAACACGACCACGGAGCGGACAGGGATACATTCGCCGCTGGCGGCCGAGAGCGGTGGGCTCAGCGGCGCCCCTTTGCGCGAGCGCAGCACACAGATCGTGCGCTGGATCGCCGCTCATACCCAGGGCCGCCTGCCGGTGATTGCCAGCGGCGGGGTGATGGGCGCGCGCGACGTGCTCGAAAAGCTGGAAGCTGGCGCATGCCTGGTGCAAATGTACACCGGCCTGATTTTCGGAGGCCCTGGTCTGGTTAAACAAGCGCTGGAAGGCCTGAACTTCCCGCCGAGCTCCTCTGCCAGCCATGATCAAGAAATCCAAGGGTAAATTCAAAACACTCGCATCAAAAAAGCGCCCCCGGCTGGATATTCAACCGGGGGCAGTGTGGGGTGCACGGCCATGCTCCCCAAACCTGACGATGAAGTTAAGGCGTAGCGGCAAACCAGAGATTGTTCAGGCCCTGGCCGTTGATATCGCCAGCCTTGGTGTCGCCCTGGTAAAAATAGAGCGGCATCCCATTGTAAGTGACCTGCTGACTGCCATCGGCGCGGGTGATCAGCCCGATCTTGCCGGTTACGCCCGCACCCGCGGTTGGCGCGCTGGAGGCGACGAACGGCGGCCAGATTTGAGCGCAGCCGCCGCTGCAATTACTGACTCCCTGGCTATCACTTTTGAAGATGTAGAGGGTCATTCCCCTGGCATCAGTTAAGTATTTGCCGATGCTGGCGCTGGTGGCTACCTGGATTGCCTCGCTGGAGGCGGCGGTCGCAGCTTCGGTTGGGCTGGCTGAATTCCCATATCCATAACCGCCAGATGCACTGGTGCTGGTGGCCTCAGGCGTGGCGGCCGCCGGTGCAGGGATCGGATCGCCCGCCGGCGTCACCGCGTTCCATATGCCTTTAAAGCCTTCTCCATTGATGTCGCCCGGTTTCTTATCGCTGGCAAAGAAGTAAAGCGGTCTGCCATTGATGGCCACCTGCTGAGTCCCGTCTGAGCGGGTGATCAGGCTGAGCGTTCCCGTGACCCCTTGAGCAACGGTGGGCAGGCTGGAGACGACAAAAGGCGGCCAGGCCTGGGCGCAGGCGCCGGTACAGTTGCTGACGCCCGATGCATCATTCTTGTAGACATATAACGTCATCCCCTTTGCGTCGGTCAGATACTGGCCAAGCTTGGGATCGGTTGCCACCTGAATCGACTCGGCTACCGGCGCGCTGGAAGGCGCCACGGTTGGAACACTGGTCGGCGGCACCGCCGTGGGGGTCGGCGCCGAAGCGGCCGGCGCGCACGCAGCCAGCAGCATGGCGCCGCTGAGCAGCATGGCAAATGCGATCGAAGTATGAGACTTAATTTTCATGTTTTCTTCTCCGAAAAGATCAAAAATGTGTTCATATGGGAAACCCTTTCATCATTACGCAAAGCAATACGAATTAGATTTATTGGATAGAGATAGTTAACTTATTTTTCATTAATGGGTTTGCTTTGATCTCCATCCGGCCCCGTTTTGGCAGGTTTCTGTGATGGGAGCGAGTCAAGCAAAGGGTTGTCAAGCAAAGGGTTTGACGAAAAGCGGCGAATGTGTTATGGATTCAAAAAAGATCTATTTGAAATGACCGGTACGTATCTATTGGTAACGGAGATGAACACATTATCCACCCTCGCAGAGGGCAAAATTTGTCTGGTGATGGGCGCTTCGAGCCCCATTGCCCATGAATCGGCGCGCGCTCTGGCTTCATTGGGAGCGCGCGTGCTTTTGTTGGGCCGTAAACGCGAATATCTCAACGCGCAGGTAGAGCAAATCCGTGAGCAAACCGGCAACGACGCGGTGGACTACATCCTGGCCGATCTGGCTTCACTCGGAGAAGTGCGGGAGGCGGCGGAGATCGTGCGCCGCTACGCGCGTCTGGACGTACTGATCAACGCCGTCGATCGTTCCTATGCCGTCCATCGGGAATCCCCGGAGGGGATCGAGATGACGCTGGCCGCCAATTACCTGGGGCCGTTTTTGCTAACCAATCTGCTGCTGGAGATCCTCAAGGCCAGCATACCGGCGAGAGTGATCAATATCACGCCTGTGGCAGGCACCCACGCCGAACTTTCGCTGGACGAGGTGGACGGGCGGCCGGCATTCGATCCGAGGCAAGCTTATCAGCGTTCGCACGAAGCCCGTCTGATGTTCACGCTGGAGCTGGCGCGCATGCTGCAAGGCAGCGGAGTGAACGTGAATGCCCTCAATCCAGGTTGGAAGACCGCCGGGCCGAGAATATTCAAACGTCTGGCACGGCTGGGGGGTGTCAAGCCGGCTGAAGCGGCTCAATCGGTGGTCTACCTGGCCCTATCGGATGAAGTCGAAGGGGTGAGTGGGCAGTATTTCGAGCTATCTGCGCCGAAACGATCGGCGCAGGAGGTGTACGATGCCCAATTGGCCGAACGGCTATGGCGGCGCAGCGCGGAGCTGACCGATCTGCCGATCTATGGCGGCGTTTAGCGTAAGGGGTGAGATCGGGAAAAAAGGAATTCAGCGCCTCGCTCACGCGCGGGCAAGCGGCCTCTGTACAAGCGAGGGACTCGGGTGTAGAATTCAGCCCGTTTCGCACCAATCAATTGTCAGACAATTGATTGGGGAAAAGTTTGAATTCGAGCTCATGAGATGATGTATGTCGCTTAACCAAGCCAGCCTGCCTTTCTTGCCGCCGTTTTCAGGCTTAACCAATCGCATTGCGATCTTCCTGCTGCGCAGAAATTTAATGGGCGCTCTGGGGGAAAAGCGCATGGTGCTGACCACCCGCCACCCGGTCACCGGGCAAACCTACAGCACGACCATCCCTTACGCGCGGGATGGGAACGGCCTGATCGCCGCCAGCCGGAAAGGGACAGAACGGTGGTACCGCTACGCGATGGCCCACCCGAACGTACGGCTGGTGGTGCGGGGCAGGCCGATTCATGCGTACGCCCGGCCAATACGCGATCCGAATGAACGCCAACAAGCGCTACAGGTCTACTGCCAGCAATTACCCGAGATGGGTGGATGGTTGTGCGACGGCGTGAAGAATGCGCCGGTTGATGAACGAAGGGAAGCATTCCAGAAAGTAGAGCTGCTGCGCTTTGTGCCGTTGAGCTGGTAAGGATATGGAGCACGCCGACCACGTTTTCCTGCTGCGCGAAGGGGTGATGGACGCGGGTGAAACGTGGGCGGATTTCGGCTCAGGGACGGGGGCTTTCACCCTGGCGCTGGCCGATCTGCTCGGGGTGGGGGGGAGGATTTTCTCGATTGATCGAGACGCCGGGACGCTCCACAGGCAGGCGCAACGGATGAAGGCGCGTTTCCCGGAGACCCAGGTCGTTTACATCCACGCGGACTTCACCAGGGCGTTCGAAGCGGCGATCCCGCCGCTGGATGGGATCGTGATGGCCAATGCGTTACATTTTGTCACGCGCGAGAAGCAGGGGGAAGTCTTGCGAAAGTTAAGGGGTTATCTGAAGCCGGGCGGGCGTTTCATTCTGGTTGAATACAACACCGATCGGGGTAATCCCTGGGTGCCTTACCCGCTTTCGTATAGCCGTTATGCTGCGCTGGCGCAGCAGTGCGGCTTCCAGCAGACGCGTTTTCTGGCGAAGGTCCCAAGCAGTTTCTTGAATGAATTTTATTCGGCGCTGAGCGTTTGAAGGCCAATCAAGGAGAAAAGCTGGCGTCGCCGGGAGCCGTATTTTCGGCCAGTTGTTGAGCGGCACCGGCCGAAAGAACGGCGCCCAGGATGGCGCCGATGACTGCGCCCTGAATGGCATTGGCGAGGAGGTTGGAGAACAGGAACCAAAATCCACTTCCGCCGGCAAAAAGGAAGGCGCGCGCCAAAATTTTCAAGAAGTCATTGGCGGCCGACCAGGCAAGAAAACCGGCCACAAAGGCAAACATCCCCCCAAGGAGCAGATTCCACTCGCGGCCGCGGTCTTCGGCGACGCCCAACAACAGACCAATGAGCGCGCCCGTCAAGGCGGGGCCGGCGGCCTCCAAGAGCAGATCCAGGAGGGTAAGCTGGCCGGAACCGGCGCCGGCCAATGCGCCAAAGATCAGGAAGGACAGCAAGCCGCCGATGGCATTGCCGAAACCTACGACAACAGCCAGCAGAACAGCGCGCACAGGACGGAGCACGGCGCCAAGGAGTGCACCCCCCAGGGCGCCGGCGACGAAACGGGCGAGGAAGGAGACGCTAAGGAAGATCAACCGCTGCCGGCCGTACGCAGCGGGGAAAAGAGCGCCTTGAGCGGAAATCGCGCCCCACAGGATCAGCGCGTAAGAGACAAAGCCTAGAGCGAAGCCCATTGCGCCCCGGCGGACGAGGAGAGCGCGCAGGGAAGCAGGAATTCGGACAGATTGGGTCATGGCAGGCTGATTGTACTATGTACTGGCTAATCGAGCCGGCCATTTCTCGCTTTCAGCAGTGATCAAGCCGAAAAGCGCCCCGCCGATGCCACCCGCCGAGCCGAGAATCAGAACAGCGTATATGACCACGACGAGTGAAGGCGGATCATAGATGCGATCCGCGCCACCGATCGCATGCACCAATCCGCTTACCAAGGCTGCTTCCAGGCCGATGGCGCTAAAACCCACAAAGAAAGCGATAGCGCCGATCGAGGCCAGCAGCAAGGCTTTACGCCCATCGCGCAGGATAAGGCCGATCAAAGCGCCGCCCAATGCGCCGGCTGCAACCAGGTTGAAAGCGCCAAAACCCAACAGCATGTTCTCCTGGGTGAGGCGGGTTAACCAGGAGGAAAGGCCTGGACTTTGGAGCAGGTGGGTCAAGGGCACGGAGAGTGCGAAGGCGAGGCCGTTGGCCAACGCCATTTTACCCATTTGTCCACCGCCCAAAGATTTGGCCAGAAAAGCCGCGCCGATTCCCCCGCCGAGGCCGACCGTCAGGGTCCAAAGTATGGACAAGGCCAGGGGCGGCAGGGCTTGCATGAGACGCGTTTGGGTGAGCAAAAACCAGCCCAGGCCCATGAAGAGAAAGCCGCTACCATAGCCAAGCGCACTCCAGGCGGCCGTTGGGACAGGGCGGCTTGCAGGCGGCCTGCGTCGGCCGGGTGAAGTTTCCTTGTGCGGAGCAAGGTGCTCGCGAATCAGATTGGGTGGCAGGGATGAGAATTCGCTTAACAGGAAAATGGCAAGCGCTGCCGGACCACGGGCAGCCTGCTCGCCGGCGGCCTGAGAGAATACGGTTTCCATCTCGGCAGAAAACTGCTCGCGGAAGGCGGGAGGGTAGAGGCTGACGACAGCGAGATATATTTTCCGAAGTAGGCGTAGGGTGATCATTGGGATGTCTCCTCCAGGCGCAGGCGGGCCAGACGGGTGAGAGATTCGAGGCGGGCCGTCTCCAGTTTCAGGATGCGACGCCCGGCTTGGGTAAGGCGATACTCCTTGCGCGGTCGGCCGCTCGCATCCGGCGGCTCGCCGTTCAGTCGCTCGATCCAGCCATCTTCCAGGAGACGCTTGATGGCGCCGTAGAGGGTGCTGGTGCTCAGGTGTACACGTCCGGAACTGAGGGCGGCGACATCTTTCATGATGGCATAGCCATGGCGAGGGCCGGCAGACAGACTTAGCAAGATGAAGAAGGTGGCCTCGCTGATGGGGACTTGGGTTTGCGCGTTAGCGGTTCTCATGGGACCCTCCTGTTATATATCATCAGGCGATATATCGTGTAACGATATAGTAGCCGATCGAAGGCCTTTTGTCAAGGGGAGAGTCCATAATAAGGGTTTTTGTGCTACACTTTTCTCGATGGACGAACCATTGCGAGGAGTTTGAAATGAACTTACTGGACCTGGTCATGCGCAGCCCCAAACCGACCCCCTGGGCAGAGGGCGAAACCATTCCTTGGAGTGATCCGGGTTTCAGCGCCCGCATGCTCCAGGAACACCTATCCCAGGTACACGATGAAGGTAGCCGGCGGTTCGAGATCATCGATCGCCAGGTGGCGTGGGTGCACGAGCAGGTGCTCGGCGGAAGGCCGGCGCGGGTGCTTGACCTGGCATGCGGGCCGGGGCTTTACACGTCCAGGCTGGCAAAATTGGGGCATACCTGTGTAGGGATCGACTTCGCCCCAGCATCCATCGGTTATGCGGCTGAGCGCGCCGAATTGGAAGACCTGACCTGCACTTACGTGCTCGAGGACATCCGCCATGCGGAGTATGGCACAGATTACGATCTGGTGATGCTCCTCTACGGGGAATTCAACGTTTTTCGTAAGGAAGAAGCGCATCTCATCCTGCGTAAGGCGCACTCGGCGCTCAAAGTCGGGGGTCACCTGTTGCTGGAGCCGCATACGTTTGCGGCGGTATACAGAATGGGCCACGAGCGAGCGGAGTGGTACACGCGGGCCAGCGGGCTGTTCAGCCCCGAGCCGCACCTCGTATTAACCGAAAACTATTGGGAGGAAGAGGAAAGCGCGGCGACGCGGCGGTATTATATCGTGACCGCAGCGAACGCCGAGGTGACCGCGTACGCTCAGAGTTTTCAGGCGTATGCCGAAGTGGAATACGAGTCGTTGCTGGATGAGTGTGGCTTCGACGGCGTGCAATTCCTGCCGGGGATCGGGGAAGTGGATCAGGAAGGCGAGGCGGAATTACTGGCTATTCTGGCGGTGCGCGGGGAAGGAGAGCATTTTAAGGGAAAAAGGCGGTCACTGGCGATCGAGGGGGATGATTTGGTCGATAGCTGAAGGAAGACTCGTCTCCCGATCAGGTAGACGAAAACGCGAGTCGAGGCAGGCCAGAGAGCCAGGACTGCACGGCCTGACGATCGGTTTCCGTCAAGCGCAACGGATGAGAATATTCGCTGATTCATTTCTGCACAACGAGGGCCACCCAATCGGACATGGAACGCTGTTCGACGAGGCGAAGGCCATGGGGTATAGCGGCTTCGATGACGGCGGGAGCCTGGTCGGTGAGGATGCCAGAGAGGATCAGATGACCTCCCGGCTCGACCAGGTCGCCAAGGCCTTCGTCGAACAGACGGATGATGGTGGATGCCAGAATGTTCGCGAGAACGAGTGGAGCGGAAGCGAGAGTAAATTTCCACTCCAGCACATCGATCACCGAACCGAGGCCCAACTCCAAACGGCCAAGCAAGCCGTTTGCGGCGGCATTCTCCTGAGCGGCGCGCACCGCGGCGCTGTCCACGTCCACGGCGAGGGCCTGACTGGCACCCAACTTCAGCGCAGCGATGGAGAGGATGCCAGAACCGCAGCCCACGTCGATCACCGGCCGGTCAGGGCGGACATATTTTTCGATTAACTCCAGGCAGAGCTGGGTGGTGGGGTGGGTGCCGGTGCCGAAAGCCATACTGGGGTCGATGCGCACCGGTATGCGGTGAGCGGCGTCGATCTGAATCCAGGCAGGGACGATCAGCAACCGTTCGCCAACCGGGATTGGATGGTAGTGCTCCTTCCAAGAAGCCATCCAGTCCTGATCGTCGATCGCACGGTAGGAAGGCTCGGGCAACGGCTGAATGCAGCTAAGGTGCCAGAGGGCTTCCTCGAGTCGCCGGCGCTTATCTTCCAGATGGGCATCGAAGGGCAGGTAGCCGAAAACACGCACAGGCCCGGCAGGCGTGCCTTCGACCTCCCCGTGGTCAAAGGACACGGCGTGCTCCATCACAACGCCGTTAGAGACAAACCGGCCGAGGACATCGGCGACGGCCTCGGCCAGCTCCCCATCCACGAGGAGCGAGATTTCCAGCCAGCGGGCCTCAGCCACCGAGGACCTCCTTGAGACGGTCGAAGAAACCGCGCTCCTGGGGGCTGGCCTGAGTGCCCAATGTTCTGGCGAGCTGTTCGAAGAGGCTGCGCTGCTCGGCGGTCAGATGAGAAGGCACTTCCACATTGACGATGACGAGCTGATCGCCGCGGCCATCACGGCGCAGATGAGGGATGCCCTTGCCCCGCAGGGTGAAGATTTTGCCAGGCTGGGTGCCCGGCGGTATATGCAATTTGGCGACACCGTCCAATGTGGGGACTTCAACTTCGGCGCCAAGGGCAGCCTGGGCGACATTGATATTCAAGTCCAGGAGGACGTCATCGTTGCGGCGGCGGAAGTATTTGTGCGGGCGGACGATGATCTCCAGGTAAAAATTGCCATTCGGCCCACCGTACTGGCCGGGCTGGCCCTCGCCAGCCAGGCGGATCTGGGTGCCGGTATCTACGCCGGGTGGAATGGGCACGACCTTTTTGACGGTGCGGCGTTCCAGTCCGCGCCCGTGGCAGGTATGGCAGGGGGTATTGATGACCTCACCCGAGCCGTTGCAGGTTGGGCAGGTGGTCACCTGAACCATCGAGCCGAGGAAAGTCTGGCGCACCTGACGGACTTCACCGCGGCCGCCGCAGGTGGGGCAACGAATCGGACTGGTGCCGGGCTCGGCGCCCGAACCGCGGCAGGTGCTGCAGACCTCGTCGCGAGTGATTTCGATCTCCTTCTCGACACCGAAGACGGCTTCCTCGAAAGTCAGCTCAATTTTTTGGCTCAGGTCGCTGCCGCGGCGGGGTTGATTGCGCCGGCGGCGGCCAGCCCCGCCGCCGAAGCCGAAGAACTCTTCGAAGATGTCGGAAAGATCGATTGTAGAGAAGTCGGGCATGCCGCCGACGCCGTTCAAGCCCTCAAATCCGTAGCGATCGTAGGCTGCGCGCCTCTCCGGGTCGGACAGGACGGCATAGGCTTCATTGATCTCCTTAAAACGCTCTTCGGCGTCGGGAGACTTGTTCACATCGGGGTGATACTGCCTGGCCAGGCGGCGAAAAGCCGACTTGAGTTCTTCCTCGGAAGCGTTGCGGCTAACCCCTAAAACCTCGTAGTAATCGCGTTGCGCCATGAAATTGCCCAACCTACCTCTTCACCCCCGGGTCTGGGTGAATTAAGCGATGCCCGGGGGTGAAGTCATTATCCAGTGTGACGGTGTTATACCTGTTTAAATTCGCCATCCACCACATCTTCGCCGCCTGGAGCGGAACCGCCAGGAGGCGGGCCGCCCGGCGCACCAGAATCGCCGGAGCCGGCAGCGCCGCTGGTAGTGCCTGTTCCGGCGCCACCAGCCTGCTGGTAGGCCGCCGCGCCGACGCGCTGGATAATCTGACCGAGCTCTTCGGTCGCCTGGCGGATGGCGTTGATGTCATCGCCGTTCATCACCCCACGCACGCGGCTGATCGCATCCTGGGTCTGGGTGCGCAGGTCAGCAGGAACCTTATCGCCCAGGTCACGCAGGGTTTTCTCGGCGGTGTAAACGGTATTATCGGCGTAATTGCGCGCCTCGATGAGCTCCTTGCGCTTGCGGTCTTCCTCGGCGTGCTGCTCGGCTTCCTTGCGCATGCGCTCGATCTCGGCTTCGGTCAGGCCAGATGAAGCGGTGATGACGATGTTCTGGCTGCGGCCGGTGGCCTTATCCTGGGCGGTGACTTTAAGGATGCCGTTGGCATCGATGTCAAAAGTGACTTCGATCTGGGGAACGCCGCGCGGGGCAGGGGGGATGCCATCCAGGATGAATTTGCCCAGGGATTTGTTATCCGCCGCCATGGGGCGTTCCCCCTGGAGGACATGGATTTCCACCTGGGTTTGATTATCGCTGGCGGTGGAGAAGATCTGGCTCTTGCGGGTAGGGATGGTGGTGTTGCGTTCGATCAAGGGGGTGGATACGCCGCCCAACGTTTCCACCGACAAAGTAAGCGGGGTAACGTCGAGGAGAAGGATGTCCTTCACTTCGCCGCCCAAGACGCCGGCCTGGATCGCCGCGCCGACGGCCACCACCTCATCCGGGTTGACGCCCTTGTGGGGCTCCTTACCAAAGATGCGGCGCACCGCCTCCTGCACGGCAGGCATGCGGGTCATGCCGCCCACCAGGACGACCTCGTTCACGTCGCCGGGCTTGAGGTTGGCGTCGGAGAGGGCGCGGTTGACTGGATCCATGGTGCGCTGGATCAGGTCAGCGGTAAGCTGTTCGAGCTTGGAACGGGTGAGGGTTGTAACCAGGTGTTTGGGTCCGCTCGCGTCGGCGGTGATGTAAGGCAGGTTAATCTCGGCCTGCATCACACTGGAAAGCTCGATTTTGGCTTTCTCGGAGGCCTCTTTCAGGCGCTGGAGGGCCTGGCGGTCCTGACGGAGGTCGATGCCGTACTCCTTGCGGAATTCCTCGATCAGGTAGTCCATGATGCGCTGGTCGAAGTCATCGCCGCCGAGGAAGGTGTCGCCATTGGTCGAGCGAACCTGAAATACGCCATCGCCCACGTCGAGGATGGAGATATCGAACGTGCCGCCCCCCAGGTCGTAGACGGCGATGACCTCGTTTTTCTTCTTGTCCAGGCCGTAAGCCAGGGAGGAGGCGGTCGGCTCGTTGATGATGCGCAGCACCTCGAGGCCGGCGATCTTCCCGGCGTCCTTGGTGGCGTTGCGCTGGGCATCATTGAAATAAGCCGGCACGGTGATGACGGCCTGAGTGATCGGCTCTCCAAGGTAAGCCTCACAGTCGGCCTTGATCTTGGCGAGGATCATAGCAGAGATCTCAGGCGGCGAATATTCGCGTCCATCCATAATGACGCGCACATCGCCGTTGGGGGCTTTGGTGACTTTATAGGGCACGCGGCTGATGGTGCGCTGGACCTCGGGGTCGTCGAATTTACGGCCCATGAAGCGTTTGATCGAAAAGATGGTGTTTTCCGGGTTTACGATGGCCTGGTTGCGGGCCATGCGGCCGACGAGACGCTCGTGGTTCTTGTTGACCGCCACAACGGAAGGGACCAGGCGCTCGCCTTCCGCAGAGGGTATCACGACCGGCTCACCGCCGAGCATGACTGCGGCGACGGAAAAAGTTGTTCCCAGGTCGATGCCAATGATTTTTCCCATTATTCCAATCTCCTATTTTGCGACTCTAACCAAAGCGGGACGCAGGACGCGGTCCCCTTGCATATACCCCTGGCGAACCACCTCGATAATCTGGCCACTCTGGTGGTCGGGGCTGTCCTCGTGAGATATCGCTTCGTGGCGGCTCGGATCGAAGATTTCGCCGTCGGCCTGCATCGGAGTCACACCGTCGGCCGCCAAGATGTTCAGAAATTTCCGGTAAATCAGCTCGATGCCCTCGGCCCAGGCGGCGCCATCTTCGGATTTTGGGCGCGTCTTGAGAGCGCGGTCCAGGTCGTCCAGGATGGGCAGGTAACGCTTGATGATTTCGGCGGCGGCGTTCTGATAGATCAGCGATTGGTCACGCTCAATGCGCTTTTTATAGTTGGAAAAGTCGGCGCGCTCGCGCTGCCAACCGTCGAAATACTCGCTGGCCTCACTGCGAGATTTCTCCAGCTCCTGTTTCAAGTTTTCGTATTCCTCCACGGGCAGGGTAACCGTCTCGACAGGGATCGGCGCTTCCTCTGCCTGGACACTGCCATTCCCGGCTTCCGTTTCTTGCGGCTGACTTTTTTCGGCTTCCGGGATGAATTCTTCTTGTTTTTGGGTTTCGGATTTGGCCTTTTTCTTGACTTCGCCCATAACGTCCCTCCAAAATGAGATCAATCAACCAGTGTTTCGGAGACAAGATCGCTCAACAGGTTAGCGACAAAACGGACGGTTGAGATGGCGCGCGCATAAGGCATACGCAAGGGGCCGAGAACGCCCAGGGTGCCGGTCGCCAAGCCGGGAGCGCCGTAGCGGGCCAGGATAACGGAGACCTGACGCAACTCCTCCCAGGTGCCTTCACCGCCGATCAATACCTGGACGCCGCCAATCGAGCTGGTCATGACGGTGCGGGCTAAAAGATCCTCGAGCAGAGAACGCTCTTCGAGCAAGCGCAGGGAGCGGCGAGCTTCCTCCGATTCGGCAAATTCAGGTTCAGACAGCACGTTGGTCAGGCCGTCCATGTAAATTTCGCCGGCGACCAGGGCATCGGTGCGGGTGAGCTTGGCATGCACCAGATCGACGATCTCCTGCTCAAGCGGCTGGAGCTGGGATTTCCAGGCGAGCAGGTCTTCCACACCCTTGCCCTGGAACAGGTGGGTGAGGCGATCGGCAACGGCGCTAAGCTGCTCCTGAGTAGCCGGCTCGGCCAGGGTGAAAATTTGCTGATGGATCTCGCCGCCCACCAGGACGAGCACCATGAGCACCTGGCGGCCGCGAGTGGCGATCAGCTCAAGGTGCTTGATGCGCGCCTGCTCGGGGTGGGGGGAGGTGACCAGCGAAGCACTGCGCGACTGGTTGGCCAGCACAGAAGCGGCCAGACGCATCCACTGCTCGGTGTCCTGGCGCGTCTGATAGAACTGGTGGCTGATCAGCGAGCGGGTGGAAGCGGGCAGCTCGGTTTGCTGCACCAAGCGGCCGACGAAATAACGATAACCCTCCTCGGTGGGCACGCGCCCGGCTGAGGTGTGCGGCTGGCGCAAATAACCGGCTTCAGTCAGCGCGGCAAGCTCGTTGCGCACTGTGGCGGAGCTCATATCCAGGTTGTAACGCTCCACGAGATACTTCGAGCTAACCGGCTGAGCAGAGCGGATATACTCGTGGATCACCAGGGTAAGGATAAATTTCTGCCGTTCGGTTAAGTCAGCCATAGGATCACCGGTTAAATTTAGCACTCTCGTTATTAGAGTGCTAAAATTACGCTATGTATGATACCATGTATAGTAAAGGTAGTCAAGGCAGGCATGCGGGGTGTTTCATAGTAAAATCAGGCCATGACCAATGGCGAGATGTTCTTAATTGAACCCAGCGTGCCCATGTCCTCGCCCGATCTGGAAGAAAGCGACCGCCGGGCGGTGATGGAAGTGCTCAACACGCCTTACCTGAGCATGGGCGGGCGCATACAAGCTTTCGAGGATGCTTTTATCGCATTCACCGGCCGCCGTCATGCCATCGGGGTGAGTTCGGGGACGGCCGGCCTGCACCTGTGCGTGAGGGCGGCCGGGATAGGCCGGGGCGATGTGGTGATCACCACCCCGTTTTCTTTTGTGGCTTCGACGAATGTCATCCTGTACGAGGGCGGCATACCCGTCTTTGTGGATGTGGACGAGCGCACCGGCAATCTGGATGTGGCCCAAGCGGCGGATGCCGCCCGCGATCTGATGGAAGGAGGTGAACGTGCGCGACGATGGCTGCCGCGCCGAGGTGCGAACGATTCCGGGCGGCTGAAGGCGATCATGGCCGTGGACGTCTTCGGCCAGCCGGCCGATATGGATGCCATCCGTGAGGTCAGCCGGGATTATGGCCTGCGCCTGATCGAAGACGCATGTGAGGCCCTGGGGGCCGAATACAAAGGGCGCAAGGCAGGCACTCTGGGGGATTACGGCGTCTTCGCATTTTACCCGAACAAGCAGATCACCACGGGTGAAGGCGGCCTGGTGGTGACCGATGACGATGAGGCCGCCGGGTTGATGCGCGCTCTGCGCAATCAAGGGCGCGCGCCGGGTGACACCTGGCTTCAGCACACCCATTTGGGATACAACTATCGTTTGGATGAAATGAGCGCTGCATTGGGCGCAGCGCAGATGGCTCGCCTTGAGGAGCTGCTCACCCGACGCGAGCGGGTGGCGGGATGGTACGCGGAGCGGCTGGCGGAGATCCCCGGGGTGGAGCCGCCGACGGTGGATGCCAATACCACGCGGGTGAGCTGGTTCGTCTACGTGGTGCGCCTGGCGCGCGGGGTGAAGCGTGAGGAAGTGGCGCGCTCTCTAGCCGCGCGGGGGATCCCGGTAAGGCCCTATTTCCTTCCCATCCATCTACAACCATACATGGTCGAGCGGTTCGGGTATCGTGAAGGCGACTTTCCCGTCACTGAAGATCTCGGCGCCCGTGGTCTGGCGCTGCCCTTCTCCGGAGTGATGAGCGAGGAGCAGGTGGAGCGCGTTTGCCGGGCGCTGCAAGCCGCGCTATGAATCTACCGGCTCGCTTTGCTCCCTTACGCCGAAGCGGTCTGCTATTCCACGCTGTCTTTGTGACGGCGTTTGGAGCGGCGAGCATGATCAACCTGATCTGGGCGCTCCAGGCGCAGGCAGGGTTTGATTTTCTGCTGCACTTAATCCTGGCGCTGGTAACCTTCGTCCCGCTGCCCTGGCTGGTGTACCGCGGGTATGCCCTGATCGGCGCACGCTACGATCTGGACCGGGACGGCGTGCGCCTGCGGTGGGGTCTGCGCTCCGAGGATATCTCCCTGCAGGACATCGAATGGCTGCGCCCGGCAGAGGATCTGACCGAACCGCTGCCGCTGCCGCCTCTGCGCTGGCCGGGAATGGTGCTGGGCACGCGCGAAGTGGACGGACTGGGACCGATTGAATTTTTGGCTTCCAGCGGTCGCAATCTGGTGCTGATCGCAACACCGCGCCGCATCTACGTGGTCTCGCCGGCGGACGTGGAGGGTTTCATCGAGACATACCGGCGCATCAATGAGCTGGGCAGTCTGACGCCATTCGCTTCCCGTTCGGTGTACCCATCTTTTTTGCTGATGCGGGTGTGGTCAGCGCCAGCGGCGCGCGCTCTGGTTCTTGGGGGTCTGATTTTGGGTCTCGCGCTGCTGGTCTGGGTCACCCTGGCAGCATCGCAGCTCGATCGGGTGTCGCTCGGTTTTACGGCGGGAGGACAGCCGCTGCCGCCCGGTCCGGGTGAATCGCTGCTGCTGCTGCCGGCATTAAACGGATTTATTTATCTGATGGATTTATTGGGCGGATTGTATTTTTTCAGGCGTCCCGATCAAAAGGCCGTGGCCTACCTGCTTTGGACAGGCGGCGTGGTCACTCCGCTGCTGATGATGGTGGCGGTGATGTTCATCTCCTATTAGGGGCATGGGGATGGTGTGGTGATGAGGACCTTCAAGGAATCGGGGAGCGAATAAGCGAAGCGTACACGAATGACGATGCTGAGCATTCTTCCTCAACTGGCGGCGGGAGCAGCGCTGGGTGTGGCGGCGGCATGGATGGCATACCTGGCTGGCGCGCTCAACCGCAGCGGTGCTTTCGCTGCGGCTGCTGTTGGAGCCATCGTATTTGGTCTGGGAGGTCTGAATTGGGCGATCCTGCTGCTGGCGTTCTTCGTCTCGTCCAGCCTGCTATCGCAGCTATTCAAAGGGCGCAAATCTGAGCTGGGGGAAAAATTTGCCAAAAGCTCAAGGCGCGACGCCAGCCAAGTGTTGGCCAATGGTGGTGTGGCCAGCGCAGCGGTGCTCATTATGTTTGCGATGAAGGTGGCTTTCCAGATGCGCGGGGTGGCGGCGGATCCCGATTGGATGTGGGTGGCTTATGCAGGCAGTCTGGCGGCGGTCAACGCGGATACCTGGGCGACGGAACTGGGTGTGCTCAGCCGCAGCGCGCCGCGTCTGATCACCAGCGGCGCGCGGGTAGAGCGCGGCGCCTCCGGCGGCGTCACTGGATTGGGCTTCACAGCGGCGTTGGGCGGGGCAGGGCTGATCGCCGGGCTGGCGGCCTGGCTGCGTGATCTGGCGAGCGTGAGGCCGGCTGGTTTGCTGGCAGCCGTCGCCATAGGGGGGGCTGCCGGAGCCGTGCTGGATTCCATCCTGGGGAGCAGCTTTCAGGCGATCTATTATTGTCCGCGGTGTGAAAAGGAAACTGAGCGTCACCCGTTACACTCCTGTGGAACACCCACCAGCCTGATACGCGGCTGGGCCTGGTTAAACAACGATTGGGTGAACGCCGCCTGCGCGCTGGGCGGCGCTCTGGTCGCTGCAGCGGTCTGGTGGATTATTTCACGATTCGATTGACAGGCGCGCTATAATAGGAGTCGGCGGGCGACCGCTGTGAGATCGAATCCGGCCTGGGTTAGATCGATTTTTTTTGGAGGTCGCACATGGCTTTAAACCTTTGGACAGCCGCGTTTTCCAACGGCGGCGAGATTCCTGCCCGATACACCTGCGATGGCGAGAACCGCTCGCCGGCGTTGCACTGGAGCGAAATCCCGGCCGGCACGCAAAGCCTGGCTTTACTGGTAGAAGATCCCGATGCGCCGTTCGGCGTGTTTTATCATTGGGTGCTCTACAACATCCCGGCATCGCGCAATGACCTGCCCGAAGGCCAGCCCAAGACACCCCGTCTGCCACAGATCGGTTCGCAAGGGACAAACAGCTTTCGCCGAACAGGATACGACGGACCGTGCCCGCCTCCTGGCAAGCCCCACCGGTACTACTTTCGCCTGTTCGCGCTGGATGTGCCTGCGAACCTGCGCGACAATCTAAACGCCGAGCAACTGCAGAAAATCATGGATGGTCATGTACTGGCCCAGGCGGAATGGATGGGTACTTATCAGAAATAGCGCAAGAGTGCGCAGCATGGTTTCGAGGTAAGCGGCCTGGCCCGGCATCCCACGGAGGGCCAGGAATTTACAGGTGGTGAAAGGATACAGTCGAAGTCGAAGGGCGTGTACGCATACCGGTCGTTAGAGGGAAAGCTCCAAAACGGTTTCTCCCACAAAGCCATTCAAAAGAATAACATTCGGCAAATCGAGGCTCTTCACTTCAGCGCCATGACTGCCGTTAAAGGGCGCAGCACAGCCCGGAAGCGGAGGAGCGCTCACGAATGGCGCATGAAATCGCGAACGCTGGACTTCTGAATGAAAAGGACCATAGACCTTGTCGCCATAGAACAGACGGTCCCTGCCGGCCTGTCCTATGGGCAGGCAGACACGTGAAGGTAAACGGTATGAGCGTTGGCCGGTGGAATTGAAAACAGGCGGAATGATTGTTTTTGGAGGTTGATGCAGGAATGGCGGTAGTCGAGTCAAAACCGGAATTGAATATGTCGGTTGCGCCGCGGCCGATCTGGCCGGGCGGACACATGGGCGTATTTGCACGCGATCGCCTCGGTTTCATGGAGCGTACTGCGCGGGAATACGGCGATATCGTGCGCCTGGATTTCAACGGTTATCCAGTCTTCCTGGTAAGCAGCCCGCAGGTGATCGAGGAGGTACTGGTGCTGAAGAACCGCTCGTTCACCAAAGGGCGGGGATTGGGGCGCACGCGGCGCATTTTGGGCAATGGGCTGCTGACCAGTGAAGGGGAATTCTGGCGGCGGCAGCGGCGCCTGGCGCAGCCAGCTTTCCACGCACGGCGCATCGAAGCGTACGGCGAGATCATGTTCGAACTCACCCAAAAAATGCTGGCCAGTTGGCAAGATGGACAGGTGCGGGATGTGCACCAGGATATGATGACGCTGACCCTAGCGATCGTGGCGCGGGCATTGTTCGGATTCGACATTGATAGAGAGGGAGCGCGCAGGGTGCGCGCGGCGCTCGAGGTCGGGCTGCATCACTTTAACCATCAAGGGCGAACATTCTACCTGATCCCCGAATGGCTGCCCACGCCCGAAAACCTGCGTTTCGAGAAGGCGGCGCGGACACTGGATGAGGTGGTGTACGAAATCATCCGTCAGCACCGTGCGCAGGGCATGCCCTCCGAAGATTTATTGAGTATGCTACTCGAAGCGCGTGACGAGGATGGATCGCAAATGACGGATGCGCAGGTGCGCGATGAGGTGATGACGCTGTTCCTGGCCGGGCACGAGACCACAGCCAATGCGCTCTCGTGGGCGTGGATGCTGCTGGCCCAGAATCCCGAGGCAGAGGGACGCCTGCACGCGGAGCTGGATGCGGTCTTGGAAGGGCGGCCCCCGAGGGTTTCCGATTTGGTTAATCTGCCATATACCCAGAATACAATCACCGAGGTCTTGAGACTGTATCCACCCGCCTATGTGATCGCCCGTCAGGCAGCCGAGGAGGTGCAAATCGGCCATGTGATCCTGCCAGCAGGCAGCACGGTATTGATGAGCCAGTGGGTGGTGCAGCGTGATCCGCGCTGGTACGATGAGCCGGAGCGCTTCCGGCCGGAACGCTGGGAGGGCGATTTCAGCAGGCGCATCCCTGATTTCGCTTATTTTCCCTTTGGTGGAGGGCCGCGGTTATGCATCGGAAAACCGTTTGCCCTGCAGGAAGCAGCCCTGGTGCTGGCCAGTGGGGCGCAGCGGTATCGGCTGGCGCTAGAACCGGGACACAAGATCGCAATGCAGACCTCGATCACTCTGCGCCCCCGGCGAGGAATTTTCGTGCGGCTATACGCCAGGTGATGCAACTGGCGGCGTCAATGCCATGCAAACAGAGCGCGGCAATGAGGCCATTTGCAACCTCGGCCCTGGTCTTGCGTAAGATAGTGTAGAGATTTAATCGAAAGGAGATTGCAAAAGTTGATTTTTTGATCTCAACCAGCTCCTCTGTCATGGCGGCGTCGAACTCATTCACGGCAAAAGGGGGGATGGAGGATAGCGCATTCCAGCAGTAAGCCTGCGATGGTTCCCATTGCGTTAAAATCTGATGCGGGTACGGTCGAACGTACCCGTATTTCGTCCCGGCTTGCGCGACTGTCACCCTTGTCAGATAATTACAAGGTGCGGTGGAAAAGGCCAAACTGGTTCCTGACCATCTCGGGTCTGGTGAGGTGGATTGGGTTTTCACATCCTGCGACAGGATGGGATCATTCCAAGGGCGAGGGGAGACGATGGTCCATATTGATGGAAAGTGGTTCAAAGACGAGCAGGGACGGGTGGTGATGCTGCGGGGTGTCAACCTGGGCGGGAGCAGCAAAGTACCGGCGCGCCCCGATGGGGCCACGCACATTCGGGAAGGTTTCTTCGATCACCGCCAGGTGTCCTTCGTAGGGAGACCGTTTCCATTGGACGAGGCCGATGAACACTTCCGCCGCCTGCGCTCGTGGGGGTACAACTCGCTGCGCTTCGTCGTAACCTGGGAGGCAATCGAGCACATGGGGCCCGGCGCTTATGATGACGAATATCTGGAGTACGTCCGGGCGGTGGTGAAAAGGGCTGGCGAGCATGGTTTCCTGGTCATCATCGATCCACACCAGGATGTATGGAGCCGCTTCTCGGGCGGCGATGGGGCGCCAGGCTGGACATTCGAGGCGGCGGGGATGGACCTCACTCGCTTCCAGGAGACGGGCGCGGCGATCGTGCATGCGCTGTCCGGTGGGGATTATCCGCGGATGATCTGGTTCACCAACGGCTACCGGCTGGCATCGGCCACCCTGTTCACCCTGTTCTTCGGCGGCGAGACCTACGCGCCAGAGGCGCGCATCGAAGGCGTATCGGTGCAGCAGTATCTGCAATCGCATTACATCGAAGCCCTTATGCAGGTGGCAGAGCGCCTCAAGGATTTCGACTGTGTCCTCGGTTACGGCGGTATGAATGAGCCATCCCCGGGCTGGATCGGCTGGCCGGACCTGGGAGCGCATCACGGGATGGGACGCATGGGGCCAAGCCCAACGCCCTATCAGTCCATGCTGCTGGGCAGCGGCATCCCGCAGGAAGTCGAAGTGTGGGCTATTCGATGGTACGGGCTGCGAGTCACCGGGAGGAAGGTGCTCAATCCGACCGGAGCGACCGCCTGGCTGCCAGGGCGGGGATGTATCTGGCGAAGGCACGGGGTGTGGGATGTGAGCCAAGCCGGTACACCGACTTTATTGCAACGCGATTATTTTGCCAGGCTAGAAGGCCGCGCGGTGGACTTCAACGAAGATTTTCTCAAACCTTTCCTGGCGCGGTTCATCCAGGCGATGCGAAGCGTGGACACGGATGCAATACTGTTCGTGGAAGGCGATCCAACCGGCGTTCCGCCGACGTGGCGACCCGGCGATCCGGCGGGGATCGTCAACGCCACGCACTGGTACGACGATTGGACGCTGGTCAGCAAGCGGTTTATCCCATGGTTCACGGTGGATACAAGCCGAGGGGGGAAGATGATCCTTGGGCGGAGGAATGTGAGGGAAAATTTCAAAAAGAGGGTGGAGGCTATTCACGCCCACTCCGTCACGCGCATGGGGGGCGTCCCGACGGTGATCGGCGAGTGCGGCATACCATTCGATTTAGATGAAAAGCGCGCTTACCGCAGCGGCAATTTCTACCGCCAGGTGCAAGCGCTGGACGCCAGCCTTGGAGCGATCGAGGAGCACCTTTTAAACGTGATGGTGTGGAACTACACCGCCGACAATACCAACGCACATGGGGATCAGTGGAACGAGGAGGATTTTTCGATCTTCAGCCGTGACCAGCAGAAAGACCCGCAGGATATCCACTCAGGCGGCCGGGCGCTGGAAGCCGCCGTGCGCCCGTACCCGCTGCGAGTGGCCGGCGAACCGCTCAGGCTGAGGTTCGATCCGTTCAGCGGGCGGTTTGAATTCGAATTCCGCAGCGATCCCCGCGGCCATGCACCCACGGAGATATTCGTGCCCAGGCTGCAGTATCCGAGGGGCATCCGGGTTTGGGTATCCAGCGGCAGATACGAAATGGATGAAGGGGTACAGGTGGTCAGGTTCTGGCCGAATCTGGGTGGTGGGGTGCAGCGCATCCAAATCGAAAGATCAGGCTAATCATCCATAGGCTGCATACGCGATATCATTATGGCGTCACAGCCTTGCCTTTGTGGGTGAAGAGGCGAGGGATGTTTTACGGAAAGCGCTGATCTCTGGCCGACCGAAAGGGCACATGATCAGAGCAAGAAATGGATGGATTTTCCAGTATCAGGCGGGTAAATTTAGACCGAAATGACCGAATTTTTTCAAGGCGAGAAAGGCGCCCCGGTTGATGAGAGCAACGCAAGCCAATAAAACGAATTCCGTTTCGGTTTGGGCGGCATTGATCGCGGTATGGATCGTGTGGGGTTCCACATACCTGGCCATCCGCTACGCGGTTCAGTCTATCCCACCGTTTTTAATGGCGGCGGCGAGGCATCTCACTGCGGGTCTCATTCTTTACGCGGTGCAACGATTGAGGGGCGATGCGCCGCCGACGCTGCGCCAGTGGCGCTCGGCTGCTATCATCGGCGTGCTCATGCTGACCTTTGGCAACGGCATGGTTTCGTGGGCGGAACAGCGGGTGTACTCGGGCATCGCTGCTTTGCTGGTAGGTTCTGTGCCCATCTGGATCATTTTGCTGGACTGGCTGGTCATAAGGAAGCAGCAGGCCGATCGGAGCCGCAGGTGGATGACGGCGAGCGGAATCGCGGTGGGTTTCGTGGGCATCGTGCTGCTGGTCGGAGCGGGGCAATTTTCCAGAACGGGAAGCGGGGTGGATATGGTCGGTGCGGGGGCTTTGGTGCTGGGATCGGTGATGTGGGCAGGCGGATCGCTGTACAGCCGGGACGCCGATCTGCCGGAGTCATCGTTGCTGGGCACCGGCTTGGAGATGATCAGCGGGGGCGTCGGACTGGTGCTGTTGGGGACGATCACGGGAGAGTGGAGCCGGCTCAACCTGGCGGCTGTGACGCCCAATTCGCTTTTAGGGCTGGGGTATTTGATCACTTTCGGCTCGCTGGTGGGCTTTGCCGCATACACCTGGCTGCTGCGCGCAGCGCCGACCGCGCTGGTGTCCACGTACGCCTACGTTAACCCGATCGTGGCACTGGTGATGGGGAGTGTGGTAGGGGCGGAGCCGTTGGCGCCGCGTGAGGTGGCTGCTGCGGCGATCATCGTCGGGGCGGTGGCGCTGATCACGCTGGCGCAGCCGGCGAGACAAAAAGCACTTCCAGAAGGCGCTTCCATAGCCGATTAATTGAACAAAGCCGGCCAACGGGTGCATCCAAAATTAACTTCTGGGGGGTCCTTCATCTCATTAAACTGAGTACCCATGTATAATCATCCACGGATGGGGTCACCGTTCCGTCCACCCCTATTTTGCGAATTTAGAACCATAGAAGCGCGGAGGCTGGTGTGAAGTTTTCCTTCCTGCCTGCAGAGGTTAAGTTCTACGATCATTTCGAGAATGCGAGCGCCAACCTGCTGAACGGCGCTCGCTTGCTGCAAAATCTGCTGGACAACTTCGAGAATGTGGAAGAGCAGGTCGCCCAGATCACGGAGATCGAGCATCAAGGCGATTTTATCGTCCACGAAGTGACCAATCTGCTGCCGCGCACCCTCATTACGCCGATTGACCATGAGGATATCCAGCGGCTGGTGTCGGCAGTGGACGACGCGCTGGACGCGATCCAGGCAGTGGCGGTGCGCCTGACGATCTACCAGATCAGCGATGTGCGCAAGCCGGCCAAGCGCCTGGCGCATCTGATCCTGGAGAGCGCGCAGGAGCTGGACGCGGCCATTCATGCGCTGCGGGACAAGAGGCAATACCCCAAGATCAAGGAGCGCATCGTGCAGATCAACACGCTGGAAAACAACGGCGACCGTGTGCTGCAGGATGGGCTGAGCGCGCTGGTCTCTTCGGCAGTGCATCGTGATGATATTTTCGAGTTTATCCGTTGGAAGGAAATTTATGAGTTGCTGGAGGCGACCACTGACCGGATCGAGGACGCGGGAGACGTTTTGCAGAGAGTAATTATCGCCAATGCCTGACCTGACCCTGATCTTTATTATCATTATCATTGGCTGTGCGCTCGCCTTCGATTTCGTCAACGGCTTCCACGATGCGGCCAATTCCATCGCTACGGTGGTTTCGACGCGCGTGCTGACGCCGCTGCAGGGGGTGGCGTGGGCGGCCTTTTTTAATTTCGTGGCGGCGTTCACTTTCGGCACGGCAGTGGCTAAAACGATGGGCAGCGGAATGATCGACGTGAACCAGGTGGACAACCTGGTGATCTTCGCCGGTCTCATCGGCGCGGTAGCCTGGGATTTGATCACCTGGCGGTTGGGACTGCCAACCAGTTCGTCGCACGCGCTGATCGGAGGGTACGCCGGCGCGGCGGTGGTTAAGGTCGGTTTCAGGGTGCTGATCCTGCAGGGATGGGTCAAGACGGTGGCGTTTATCTTTATTGCCCCGATCATGGGTTGGGCGCTGGGTTCGCTCTTCATGCTCATGTTGTATTGGATTTTCCGCAAGAAGACGCCGGCAGAGGTAGATCATCTTTTCCGGCGCGGGCAGCTCATATCGGCGGGGTTATACAGTTTGGGGCACGGCACCAATGACGCGCAGAAAACGATGGGCATCATTGCCGGGGTGCTGTTCACCGTGCCGAGCTACCGCTACCTAGTGGTAGATGGAACGGGGCACCTGACGATCCCCTTCTGGATCGTGCTGATGGCTCACGCGGCAATCGCGCTGGGGACCCTATCAGGCGGCTGGCGCATTGTGCATACGGTGGGCACCAAGATCACCAAACTGCAGCCTATCGGCGGCTTCGCGGCCGAGACGGCCGGGGCGTTGACCATTTTCGCGGCCTCCGAATTGGGCATCCCGGTCTCGACGACGCACACGATCACTGGAGCGATCACAGGGGTGGGATCGGTGCGGCGCATACGGGCGGTGCATTGGGGGGTGGCGGCGAACATCGTATGGGCGTGGATATTCACCATCCCGGCTTCAGGGGTCATTGCGGCGGCGACGTATACGCTTTTCACGCTGGCGCAGAGGGTGATTGGATAACCAACAGACGGGCGGCTGCGGTTAAGTTGAACAGTTCAGGTTAAGGTAATGGAGATCTTTGTCAACGGACGCCGCTCCCAGGCAGGGAAGATATGGGGAGAAGCCTCTCACGCAGGCGGCGATACTCGCCGCCCTGAGAGGAAAAGTTCGCGAAAACATGAATGCGCGAACGGTGATCCGTTGGACTGAGGCAGCTATCGGGTGCGCTTTTCCTATTGCAAGCGCAGATACTACCTGGAGCAAGGGTCAGCCGCGAGATTGGCTTTCAACTCACCGCTTTCTTCACGAGTGCGGCGATCCTGGCCTCTTCGACGGGGGTCAACTCCTTCAATGCGAAATAGGTGGGCCACATGGCGCCTTCGTCGAGGTTTGCCGCACTCGTGAAGCCGAGCGTCGCGTATCTGCTTTTGAACTTCTGCGCGCTTTGGAAGAAGCATACGACCGTGCCGTCCTTAGCATATGCGGGCATGCCGTACCAGGTTTTTGGTGAAAGGAATGGCGCGTTGGCTTTGATGATCGCATGCAACCGTTCGGCCATGGCGCGATCCGGTTCCTGCATCTCGGCGATCTTCGCCATCACAGCGGCTTCCCCTTCAGCTCTGTTTCTGTCCGCGCTCGCCTCCGCTTTCAGCTCTTGGGCGCGTTCCTTCATCGCGGCGCGTTCTTCGTCCGAAAAACCCGCATCCTTTTTGCCGGACGGCGTCGTGCCTTTCGCAGATTTGTGGGTGGTCTTATTGGTGGTGCCCCTGTCCTGGTTCATCCTTAACTCCTGTAAATTGTTTGCCTGCGAGTGTCGAAAGACGCACGCGAAGTGATATTCGTACATGCGTTCTGTTATAATGATCTATTCTATCATCATTTAATGCCAAGTTTGGAATCGGTTAAACCAAGCAATGGTGCTACTTTCGTATGAGTATGAAGCGCGTGCCCTACGACCGAATTGCAGTCACATACGATGAACGTTACATGCGTCCACGCAACCCGGCCGTCACGTTGGCGCTGCTAGAACTGGCAAGGCAATACCCGGGCGGGCGCTTGCTTGAAGTGGGTTGTGGCACAGGCCACTGGCTGGCAGAAGTGGGTTCGGCCGGCGCATGGACAGCCGGGCTGGACCTTTCGTCTGGCATGCTGCGTCAGGCACGCGAGCGTTTGGCGGAGGCCAGGCTGGTGTGCGGGCGCGGCGAGCAGCTCCCGTTTCGGGGAGCCTTTTTTGATCTGATTTTCTGCGTCAATGCGCTGCATCACTTCGAGAGGCAGGATGAATTCGTTTTCGGCGCCAAGCGGGCGTTGCGCAGCGGCGGGACATTGGCGGTAATTGGAATGGACCCCCACAAAGCGGGTACGCGCTGGTACCTGTACGATTATTTTCCCGGGACGAAAGAGATGGACCTGCAGCGCTATCCGTCGGAGGAAAGGATCGCGACGTGGATGGCGGCGGCAGGCTTCCGCGCGGTGGAAACGCAGGTTGTCGAGCGGGTGGCGCAGCGGCTGGTCGGGCGCGAGGTGTTGGGGGATTATTTTTTGGGTAAGAACAGCGCTTCGCAGCTTATCCTGCTGAGTGACCAGGAGTACGAAGCGGGGATGGCGCGCATCCGCGCTGCGCTGAAAGATGGCGAAGCGAGCGGTGAGACGCGCGAATTTCCGGTGGAGCTTACGATCGTAATGGTGAAAGGCAGATGCTGACAACGGCCGGCTAAACCAGCTTGAAGCGCTCCGGCTCTGGGTGGCGGCGCACCATCTCGGCGGCGATGGCGTTGTGGCGGGCGATATGGCTTTCCAGGTCGAGAGTGAGCAGACGGCCATCCTTGACGATCAGACGGCCATGGATGACGGAAAGTGTCACGCGGTCAATGGTGCACAGGAGCAGTGCAGCCAACGGGTCATGAACTGCGCCGCCGGCCATGCTCAGGGTATTCAGATCTACGCCAATGAAATCGGCTGCTTTGCCGGGGGCCAGAAGGCCAATATCGTCGCGTCCGAGGACGGAGGCGCTGCCGCGGGTGGCCAGCTCGAGGGCCTCCTGGACGGAGAACGAAGAAGCGCCATACCTGACGCGCTGAAGGAGCAGCGCCATACGCGCTTCGGTCAGCATGTGGCTGGAATCGTTGCTGGCCGATCCATCCACGCCCAGGCCCACTTTGACGCCGGCGTCGAGCATCTCGCGAACGCGGGCGATGCCGGAACCCAGGCGCATGTTGGAGGAGGGGCAATGGGCGACACCTGTGCCCGTCTCGGCCAGCATGCGAATCTCGGCATCGTCGAGGTAAATAGAATGCGCCCACCAGACATCCGGGCCAATCCAATCAACCGACTGCATGTAGGCCGCCGGCCGCAGTCCGAAGCGCTGCTGACAGAAGGTCTCTTCATCGCGGGTCTCGGCCACGTGGGTATGGAGGGTCACATTCTTATAGGCACGCGCCAGCCTGGCGGACTGGCGCAATAGCTCGCCGGTTACGGAGAAGGGGGAGCAGGGCGCCAGGCCGACGCGGAGCATGGCGTAATCCTGCGGGTCATGGTACTTCTCGATGACCCGCTGGCAGTCCTTCAGTATCTCATCCTCCTCCTGGACGACAGGATCAGGAGGCAGGCCGCCTTTGCTGCGTCCCAGGGACATGGAGCCGCGCGTGACCGTGAAGCGGATACCGATTTCGCGGGCGGCGCGCACCTGCGCGTCCAGGGAGGCGCCATGCGGATAGAGGTACAGGTGGTCGCTGGAAGTGGTGCAGCCGCTCAGGATCAACTCGGCCATGGCGGTGAGGGAGCTGACGTAAACCGCTTCGTCATCCATCTCGCCCCAAATGGGATAGAGGCGCACCAGCCAATCGAAGAGTTCCTCGTTCTGGGCGCCAGGCACAGCGCGGGTTAAGGTCTGGTAGAAATGGTGATGGGTGTTGACCAGTCCGGGAAGAATGGCCAACCCGTGGGCGTCGATGACCTGATCGGCGGTTTGAGGCAGCTCGTCGCTGCGCCCGATCTTTTCAATGACATGTTCGCGCACGAACAGCCCGCCGTCAGGAATCTGGCGGCGCTGATCGTCCATGGTGATCACAACAGCGGCATTTTTAACCAGCAGGGTGCCCACACAGACCTCCTTGATCGAAGGGAAAGAGCGAAGGGATTATATCATCCCGGCTTTAATGCCGAGGAGGGTTTCCTTGCGGAACTTCTCCTCCTCCATTATACTGGCTCAGGTGGGCATTGTCAGACAGGAGCGGAGTGAAGTGCAAAAATCGAAAGAGGCCTGGGACCGGGGCGGTGAAGAGCCGAAACACCGCAGCAAGGGGGCCGAGATCTGCAGGCAATGCGATGAGGTGAGCAGGAGGCGGCATGTCTGATGGTCATCGGCCGGCATTGCCGGATAACATTTACCGGAGAGCCAGCCGCACGATTCGCAAGATACAATTTGCATTATAATTGGTATAATAATTATAAGAATTATCCAGATAGGACGCCAGCCATTATGGCCCTTGATCGTTTCGGACGCTCCATCCATTATTTACGCATCAGCCTGACAGACCACTGCAATCTGCGCTGCATTTACTGCATGCCGGAAGATATGACCTTCCGACCGATCCCGGAGATGATGCAGGATGACGAAATCCTGACCTTCATGCAGTTGTTCACCTCTCTGGGTTTCGATAAATTCCGTCTGACCGGCGGTGAGCCGACCGTGCGGGCGAACGTGGTGGAGCTGGTGCGCGGCATCGCGCACACGCCGGGGGTCCGTTCGCTGTCGATGACCACCAATGGCATCCTGTTGGGCAGGCTGGCCAGGCCATTGGCTGAAGCGGGGCTGCAACGCGTCAACGTGAGTCTGGATACGCTCGACCCGCAGAAGTTCCACCGGCTTACAAGGTGGGGGAAGATCGAGCAGGTGTGGGAGGGCATCCGCGCCGCTGAGGAAGCCGGTCTGAGGCCGGTGAAGATCAACGCGGTGGTGGTGCGCGGCTACAACGAAAGCGACGTTGTCGATCTGGCCAAACTGACCTACGAACACCCCTGGCAGGTGCGCTTCATCGAGATGATGCCTTTTGGCGGCGCGACCGACCTTCAGCTTAAGCAGGTGGTGAGCATGGCCGAGATGCGCGCGCGCATCGAAGCGGCGTTAGGGCCGCTGATCCCCAGCCACGATGGCAAATTGGACGGGGAGGCGTTGACGTTCAAACTGGAAGGGGCGACGGGGGAGATAGGCTTCATTTCAACGGTAACGGCGGCGTTTTGCGCGACTTGTTCGCGGGCAAGACTGACGGCCGATGGGCGGCTGCGGTTATGCTTGTTGCGCGACCATGAGGTGGACCTGCTTACCCCCCTGCGTCAAGGCGCCACATTGGAAGAACTGCGCGAATTGATTTTGAACGGCATCTGGGCAAAGCCGTGGGGCCACGGACTGGCGGAAGGCGAATTTGCCACCAATCGGGTGATGAGTGAGATTGGGGGGTAAACGATCGGTCTCACGATCCATTCGTCGAGAATCCAGTCAGCCTAATCCCTGGCCGATAGGGCGGATGAATTTCGGCAACCGAGGAGCCTTTTTTTCATGATCTACGCCGGTGGATTAAAATGAGCATGACGAGGGAGGTATGGCCCAAATTGAGGTTCGGGCGCTACGGCCGGAGGATGCAAGCTGGGTGGAGGATTTCATCAGACAACGATGGGGGGCTGCGGAGGTCGTCGCGCATGGAATGGTGTACCACCCGCAGCACCTGCCGGGATTTGTGGCGCGGGTGGGGGGCCAGCCCGTAGGATTGGTTACCTACCATGTCCAGGAGGCGGCGTGCGAGATCGTCACCCTGGACAGCAGCCGGCCTGGCGAGGGAATTGGGACAGCATTGGTGGCGGCGGTAAAGCGGGCGGCGCAGGAAACCGGCTGTAGGCGGTTGTGGCTGATTACCACGAATGACAATCTGGATGCGCTGCGGCTTTATCAGCGGCGGGGTTTCACGCTGGCGGCGGTGCATCCCAATGCGGCGGCCGAAGCGAGGCGGCTCAAGCCGGAAATTCCGCTGATAGGCGAGTACGGGATTCCCATCCGCGATGAACTCGAGCTGGAAATGGAAATCTAAGAATGCAAGCGAGACGGGCGGGTAATCGATGAGCCCGTCTCGCTTTGTATTGAACAGAGTGAGATGGTTAGATGAACAGCGTCTGAGCGCCGTTGGACATTTCGATGAATTCCATGGCGCTGAGAACCTCGGCCGAATCGACCAGGTCTGCCTTGGTCAGACGCATCATATCCATGGACATTTTGCAGCCGAACAAACGCGCACCGGCATCGCTGACCATCTCGACGAACTCGGGGATGGGGGGGAAGTCCAGCTTGGCGATCTCGCGGTTCATCATCCAGGTGGCCAAGGCGGACATGCCGGGCAGGATGCCTATGAGGGTGGGGATATGGAACCAAGGGTGCATATTGGGGTTGCCCACGGTAGCGATGTGCAGTTTGCCCATCTTTTTCTTGGTGATGATGTCCAAGCCCCAAAAAGTGAAGAAGAGATCCACATCCACGCCGGACATGCGGGCGGCGTTGGCCAGGATAAGGGGCGGGTAGGCCATATCCAGCGAGCCTTTCGAAACGATGATGGCCAGCTTACGGTCGATCTTTTTGCTCATGGCGGGGGCGTTGGCGGCTAGTGTCTCGAGCGAATTGGCGGTCATTCCTAATCTCCCTGTTGTGTTCACAAAGTCGGCTTAGATACAGCCGGTGGGTTTGCCAAGGCCGGCGATCTTGGCGGCCAGTTTAGCCGGGCCTCCGGGGAAGAGGGCATAGAGCTCCTTGGTGCTCACGTCGGTGTTCTTGGTGATGTTGCGCAGGGTGGGGGCTTCGCCCTTCGCCTTGAACTCCGCGCGGGCGTAGTTGATTACGACCCAATGGCGGTCGGTCAAAACGACGCCCTCACGCTCGGCGATGGCTTTAGCGATTTCGGGGGTCCATGCATTCGGGTCGACCATGTAGCCTTCTTCGTTGAACTTCACGTTTTCGAGGGACACAGTAGTCATTTTTCATCTCTCCTTGTAGTAATTGAATAGTGCAAAGTTTGCCTGGTTTTTTACGGTCTAAAGATCGACTGCGCGATTTACAATGGAAATCAGGGGCGCTTGCCGGCCATACTCATCTTCGAAGGCAGCGGCACCGGGATGCCGCGCAGCATCATATCCCAGTACATGTAGCGGAAAGCCAGCTTGCCCCAATGGTTGATGGTGGTCTCCTTGAGCAGACTGAAGGGGCCAACCACGGGTAAGGGATAAACCCCCGGGAGCGGTTCGGTGTCGTAGTTGAAGTCGATCATGGCCGCCTTGTGGTCGCCGCTCTCGATGTAGCACAGCGAGTGGCCGTCGAATGCTGCGGGCAGGGGTTGGCCTTTAATGGCGGCAAGGATGTTCTCCGTGATCACATCGAGCTGGAAATGGACTACCGAACCCGCTTTGGAAGAGGGCAGGTCGGTGGCATCGCCCATGACCCACACGTTTTCCCAGTTTTTGGAGCGCAGGGTCGCCTTATCGGTAGGGACGTAATTGAGATCGTCGCCCATGCCGGAGCGCTCAAAGACCTCGGCGCCCATATTGGTGGGGATTGTGACGAGCAGGTCGTAAGGGATCTCGCGCTCATCCCATGAGACGATGATCTGGCGGGAAGAGTCGACGGCAGCGATGTTGAAATCGGCTTCGACGTGGATGCCGCGCTTAGAAAGCATGTCGCCGAAGGCGGCTGCGGCGCGGGGCTTGGTGAAGGCGCCGGAGAGTGGGGTGGCGTAGATCAGCTCGACCTTATCGCGCATGCCGCGCTGCTTGAAATACCAGTCAGCCAGGAAGATGAACTCGAGCGGAGCGACAGGGCACTTGATCGGCATCTCGGTGATGTTAAGCACCAGCCGGCCACCCTGCCAGTGCTTGAGGAACTCACCCAGGGCGACGGAACCCTCGAAAGAGTAGAAATCGAAGATGTTCTTGCGCCAGCCGCCGTCCAGCATGCCCTCGGTCTGCTCGGGATGGATATCGGTGCCGGTGGCGATGACCAGTTGGTCGTAGGGTATCTCGCGCCCGTTTGTCAGTTTGACGCGGCTGTTTTCCGGCTCGACCAGCTCGATATCGGAAAGGATGAATTCAACGCGGCGCGGCACGAAACTGCGCTTGGGTTTAACCACGTCTTGCGGTTTATGCATGCCGAAGGGCAAGAAGATAAAGCCGGGCTGGTAGTAATGGTTCTGGTCGCGGTCGACCAGGATGATTTTCCATTCCTGTGGGTCCAGCTTTCTGGACATTTTGATGGCGATCATGGTGCCGGCGGTTCCGGCGCCGAGGATGAGGAAAGTTTTCATACAGGATCTCTCCCTAAAGTGAAACGATATTATTGAGATTGGCCAGCCTGGCGGACCAGAGCGGCCTGGCCTTCCAAAGAGCCGGCCAGGACGGCGCGCAGGAGGTCGAGAGCTTCGACGATGCGCTGGTCGGTCAGGCTGTAGATGACGCTTTGCGCTTCACGCTCGGCGTGGACGATGCCGCGCTCGCGAAGGATCTTGAGGTGGCGTGAGACGGTGGGTTGGGGAAGCTCAAGCTTTTTGGCCAGGTCATTCACGTTGGTGGGGCCCTCGGAGAGGGCATAAATGATCAAGATACGGTTGGTGTCAGCCAAGCCGCTGCAGACCTGGGCGTGCAGGCGGGTAATTTCTTCTCTGAGGGTGTCGGTCATCGAGGCTCCTCTCGGTCGAGTTATTACGGAAGTACATATATGTATATATCCGTATATCTACATATGCGATTATACAAAATTTCACAAATGGTATATTGTGATTAATGGCACATTTCGCCCATGAGATTAATCCTGTAATATTGCACCCGTATTACGAAGGACAGGATATGGAACGAAAATGGCTGTTTACAATCGAAATCGCGAAGCGATCGTCTGAAAATTGGGTGAGTTACGGACAGCAAATTGGAATAGGGTCTCGGGATTTCTATGGATGCGCAGATTGGAAATATTCATATTGACCCATCCCTTTTTTGCCCTTAAAATTAGCAGGTGATAATCGGTCAAATAATGTCGGATATGGCTTGCTTTTTCCGCACCGATCACGATCCGCCACGAGGGATGTATGAGAAGTCTATCCTTCAACGTGATGGTATGGCTATCAGGCAGAGATGTTTTATTATGACCGATTGAAAGAAGGTGAAATTCATGGCAAATACCCCATTCCCTTCCAAAAGGGCACCGGTTTTCGCTGACGTCCCCGATGAGAAATGGAATGACTGGCGCTGGCAGCTCAGCCACCGCTTGAATACGGTGGAGGATTTCGAGCAGGTTCTGCGCCTGACCGACAGCGAGAAAAAAGCGCTGAGCACGAAAAACCTATTCCGGGTCGACATTACCCCCTATTTCGTCTCGCTGATCGACCCGGACGACCCCAACGACCCGATCCGGCGGCAGGTCATCCCAACGGCGGATGAGATCGTGCCGTTCACCGGAATGATGGAGGATTCGCTGGCCGAGGATCGGCACTCGCCGGTACCCGGTCTGGTGCATCGCTACCCAGACCGGGTGTTGATGCTGGTCACCACACAATGCGCGTCGTACTGCCGTTACTGCACGCGTTCGCGCATCGTGGGGGATCCGTTGGCCAACTTCTCGCACGCCGAGTTCGAGATGCAGCTCGAATACCTGCGGCGAACCCCGCAGGTGCGCGACGTGCTGCTCTCGGGGGGCGATCCGCTGACCATTGCGCCGCGCGTGCTGGAGGAACTGCTGGCGAAACTGCGCGAGATACCGCACATCGAGATCATCCGCATCGGTACGCGCGTGCCGGTCTTCTTGCCGATGCGCGTGACGGATGAGCTGTGCGACATGCTGCAAAAATACCATCCGCTGTGGATGAACATCCATGTCAACCATCCCAATGAAATCACGAAAGAGCTGGCTGAGGCGACCGATCGGTTGAGTCGCGCGGGCATCCCGCTGGGCAACCAGTCGGTGTTGCTGGCGGGGGTGAACGATTGCCCGCACATCCAGCGACAGCTCGTTCACGATCTGGTGCGCATCCGCGTGCGACCTTATTATCTGTACCAGTGTGATCTGGTAGAAGGAGCTGGCCACTTCCGCACACCGGTCTCCAAAGGGATAGAAATCATCGAGGCACTGAGAGGCCACACCTCGGGGTATGCCGTGCCCACCTATGTGGTGGATGCGCCGGGCGGCGGAGGGAAAATCCCGCTGGGGCCCAATTACCTGATATCCTATTCCGACCACAAGGTGGTACTGCGCAATTACGAGGGATACATCACCACCTACGAGGAGCCGCTGGGCTACCAGCCGCACGATGCGAAAACGTGCCGGTTCTGTCAAAACAAGCGCGCGGAACCGGGGCAGAGCGGCATCCTAGGATTGTTGGAAGGGGAGGAGATGTTCATTAAACCGGAGGGCTTCGATGAGCTGCACAACCGCGGCGGCGGGACGCACCGGCTGCGCGCCCATCCGGAGGAATGGCAGCCTTACGGGATAGGGCCGGGGAGCGGGGTTGGCGGGGAGGAGTAGCTGGTGGAAGCCGTGCTCGAATACTCGATATTCGGTAATCAATATTCCAGAATTTCTTTTAACCGAATCAGCGAGTGGAAACTCGTTGGAGTTTTAAATTAATCTTAAGGAACGATCAGGGAAAAACATCCTATAATTATTCCAATGGTGACCGGATTATAGATGAAATTCCGACGCCAGATCCTCGCCGGGAGGAAACAGAGAGGTCCATCAAGGCAAGATAGTCGGGGCAGAAGAATGCCCATCACCTGAATGTCTGACCAGCAATCAGGGTGGCTCACGCATACACTTCAGGAGAAGAAGATCATGAAAAGGATACGCCTCTTTGGTTTGATAGCCCTTGGAGCTCTGATTCTGGCGGCCTGTGCGCCGGCAGCAACCACTGCGCCGACCCAGGCATCCGTTGCAACGGAAGCCCCAACTCAAGTAGTGATGCCTACCGCGACCACGGCGCCAACCGAAGCGCCCACAGCCGTGCCGGCGACGCCCACGACCGCCGCCCCCACACCGGTGGCGACCATCCCGGCGGAAAATCTGGTACAAAAAGGCAAGCTGCTGATCTGTACGGATTTCCCCTACCCGCCGCAGGAGACGTACGATGAGAACGGCAATCCGGTAGGTACGGATATCGACATCGGCAACGAGATCGCCAAGCGCCTGGGTCTGCAGCCGGTATATGTCAACAGCGTGTTTGACACGATCATCGCTGCGGTGACCGGCGGGAAGTGCGACATCATCATCTCGGCCATGAACATCACCGCCGAGCGCAATAAGCAGGTGAGCATGATCCCGTATTTCAAAGCCGGACAGGGGATTGTGGTGGCCAAGGGGAACCCGGATAACATTAATGGAGTGATGGACCTGTGCGGCCAGAATGTAGCGGCCGAGAGCGGTACAACCGAGGCCGATTACCTGCAGGGCACCGGCGATTATAAGGGCGCCGGATTGCCGGCCGAATGCACCAAAGCAGGCAAAGCGAAGCCCAAGGTAATTGTCACCCAGAAGGACAGCGACGCTTTACAGCAGCTCCTGGCCAACAAGGTGGTGGCTTACATGGCCGACTTGCCGGTGGCCGCATATTACACCGTCCAGCACCCGGATCAGTTCCAGGTGGTCGGTGAGGTGATCGAGCCGATTCTGGAAGGGATCAACATGCCATGCGGCGAGGCGGACTGCACCAAGGCGCCGCTCAGCCCAGTGGGTAAGGCTGTGCTGGCTGCGTTGACGAGCATGATTCAGGATGGGACTTACACGCAGATTCTCAGTAAGTGGAACCTGACCTCCGGCGCGATCACTTTGGACGACCTTAAAAATCTGCAATAAGGCGGACATCCAACCCGCACCGGTTGCTCTCGTCTTCTCGTGAAAGGTGAGGAAAGGAGGAGTCTCTGGTCACGAGTGTGACCAGAGACTCTTGTAATAGTTCTTCTGGCAGATCCAAAGGATGAGCTCGTCAGAATCATTTTGTAAGTTATCGAGGATAAAAGACCAACCCGGGGCAGGGAGGAAAGCGTGTATCATTTTGATTGGCAAATATTCTGGCAATATCTATGGCCGCCGACGGCATTTCAAAACCCGCTGATTCGCAATGGGTTGATTGCCACCATTGTGATGAGCGTGATCGCGCAGGCCGTTGGCGTGATCCTGGGGTTGTTTGCGGCGCTGGCGAAGATGTCCAAATTCGCCCCACTGCGGTCCATCGCGGATGCATACATCTGGTATTTTCGCGGCACGCCGCTGCTGGTGCAGATGGCGCTGCTGTACTTCGGTTTCGGCGTGACCCACATCTACGATTTCCCCGATCTTCATCTGGGAGTAACGACCATTACGGGAGCCATCCAGGCCGCAGTAGCGGCGCTGGCTATCAATGAAGGGGCGTACATGGCCGAGATCGTGCGGGCGGGGATCGAATCGATCGATCCGGGCCAGATGGAGGCAGCCAAGTCACTCGGCATGACTTTTGGCCTCGCCATGCGGCGGATTATCCTGCCGCAAGCGACAAAGGTGATCATTCCACCGCTAGGAAACGAATTCAATAATATGATGAAAACCACATCGCTGGCCGTGACGGTCGGCGCCACTGAGCTGTGGTTTGGTTTCACCCAGGTTAATGCCGGGGTTTTCAAACCGTTCGAGCTGTTCATCGTCGCATCGCTTTATTACCTGGCCTTGACGACCATCTGGGCGGTTATCCAGAGCCGCATCGAGGCCAGCCTGGGAGAACGCAAGGCGATCGAGAAGAGTCCAAGCTGGCTCTCGCGCCTGTTCGCGGCGAGGTGAGAAATGGATCATGGCAGATCGATTCCTAAGGCACAAACCCTGGACAGCAATGTCATCGTCAAGGCGGAGAAGGTCAACAAGTCCTTTGGCCGACTCCACGTGCTGCACGACATCAGCCTGGAAGTGCGCAAGAACGAGGTTGTGGTGATCATCGGGCCGTCCGGCTCGGGGAAGAGCACCCTGCTGCGCTGCATCAACCATCTGGAGAAGATCGATAGCGGCCATATTTATGTCAACGGCCACATGATCGGTTATTACGAGAAGCATGGGAAGCTGTATGAGGATTCGGAGCGCAATATCGCCAGGCAGCGTGCTGAAATCGGGATGGTTTTCCAGCGCTTCAACCTGTTTCCACACCTGACGGTGCTGGAGAACATCATCGAAGCGCCGATCAACGTGCGTAAGACACCCCGGGAGCAGGCCATAGCGGAAGCCGAACGGCTGCTTGCGCGGGTGGGCCTGTCCGACAAGCGCGATAATTACCCCAGCCAGCTTTCGGGCGGGCAGCAGCAGCGGGTGGCCATCGCCCGTGCGCTGGCCATGAAGCCCAGCCTGATGCTGTTCGATGAACCCACCTCGGCCCTGGATCCGGAGATGATCGGCGAAGTATTGGACGTGATGAAGGAGCTTGCCAGGGAAATCACCATGATCGTGGTCTCACACGAAATGGGTTTCGCGCGAGCGGCGGCAAACCGCATCCTGTTCATGGACGAGGGGCGCATTATCGAGGAGACCACGCCGGAAGAACTGTATACAAATCCGAAGGAAGAACGGACGAAGGCGTTTTTGTCGAAGATTTTACATTAAGAGCCCCGCCAATGGGTTGAATGGCCGCATCGGAGGTCGTGGCGATGAAGACCTCCGAAGTCCGGGAAAAGGTTGATGAAGATGGAAAACAGGGAGGATCTACCCATCAACCGGCGAGACTTCGGAGGTCGGATGATCTTTCAGGTGCGCAACTTTGCGCCAAGGTCCTGCTCCAGGCGTTTGACGATGCGGCGGCGGATGGCAGCAGCTTCCTCGTCGGTGAGCGTTTTAGCGGGATCCTGGTAGGTCAGGCGGTAAGCCAGGCTCTTTTTTCCCTCGCCGATCTGGGCGCCGCGGTAGATGTCAAACAGGCGCACGGAGGCGAGGGTTTTGCCGCCGGCCTGGCGGATAAGAGCCTCAACCTGAGCGGCGGGCACGCTCTCGTCCAGAACCACGGCGATATCCTCGAGGACCGGCGGGAAGATCGGCACCGGCTGGGCTTCGAAAAGCTGAGGGGCAAGATCGAGTAAGGCGTGAAGATCCAGGTCGGCGGCCAGAATGGGCAAATCGGCCAAATCGAAGCGCTCTTTAACCAGCGGATGGAGCTCACCCAGCAGCCCCAGCTCCTTCCCGGCGGTTTTCAGAACGGCGCACTTACCGGGATGGAAGAAAGTTGCGCCGGTCACCGGGTCAAAGGTCGCCGCAGTAACGTGCAACTCCTCAAGCAGGGTTTCCAGGATACCTTTCAGGTCGTAGAAATCCAGGCGAGGCGAGGCTGGACGATCCCAGGCAGGCAGGTCGGAGGCGCCAGCCAGCACGATGGCCAGGCGCGAGGCCTCAAGCGGCAGTTCGCGGTCGGCCAGGGGCAGGAAGACCGGACCGATCTCGAAAAATGCGAGTCGATCGCGCAAACGTGCGTTGCGTTCAGCCGCCTCCAAGACGCTGGCCAGCAGGGAACGGCGCATCACGGTGCGCTCGGAGGAGATCGGGTTGGCCAGGCGCACGTATTCCAGCTCGGAAGATGGGGCGCCTGGGGGGTTGAGGCGGGCTTCCCGTTCGGGAGTTGTCAGGCGGTAGGAGACAACCTCCTGGAGGCCCAGGCCGACCAGGATATCGCGCACACGCTCCTCTTTCTCCAGTGCGACATTGGCGCGCTGGGGCGGAAGGTCGTCAGCCAGGTTCGCGCGGGGCAGGCGGTCGTATCCATAGAGGCGGGCGATCTCCTCCAGCAGGTCAGCCTTGCCGATGACGCCCTGACCGATATCCAGACGGTGGGGCGGTGTGCGAGCGATAACGGCATCGCCCTCCACGCGGCAATCGAACTCGAGGCGGGTGAGCATGGCGGCCATGTCGTGAGGCTCGAGGCGGATGCCCAGCAGGCGGCGTACGTCGTGGGGGGTAAGCGTGACGACCGGATCGGCAACCGGCGCAGGATAGCGATCGACCATTCCCTGGGCGATGGTGCCGCCGCCCCACTGACGCATGCGCTCAAGGCCAAGCTGAACGCCCCAGGGAGCGAGCTCGGGATGGACGCCGCGGGCGAAACGAAAGGCCGCTTCAGAATTAAGCTTTTGGGAAGCCACGGTGCGACGAATGTTAATGGGATTCCAGGAAGCGCCTTCGAGGAGCACATTGCGGGTCGTTTCATCCACCTCGGTTTCGGCGCCGCCCATCACGCCAGCGATGGAGAGGGCGCCGGCGGTGTCGCAAACCAGGACGGTGAAATCGTCCAGGGTGCGGTCGACGCCGTCGAGGGTGGTCAAATGCTCGCCGGCTCGGGCGGTGCGGGTGATGATGAGAGGCGGCTTGCCGCCAGCGCGTGCGACGAGTTTATCGTAATCGAAGGCGTGCAGGGGCTGGCCAAGTTCCAACATGACGTAATTGGTGGCATCGACGATGGCGTTGATCGGGCGCATGCCGGCCAGCCGCAAGCGGCGCTGCACCCAATAGGGACTGGGACGCGGCTCAACGCCCTGAATGAGGCCAAGCACGAAGCGGGGATTGAGTTCAGGATCATGAATCTCGATAAAAGCTCTGCCTTCGATGGATGGATCTTGCGCAAGGGCGCGCTGCGGAGGCTGGCGCAGCGTTTCACCCGTTGCGGCGGCGATCTCGCGGGCCACACCCAGGATGCAGGCGTTACGGATCATGTTGGGGAGCACGCTGATCTCCAGCACGGCATCGCCCATGTAATCGGCGAGGGGGATGCCCACGGGGGCGTCGTCGTCGAGGATGATAACGCCCTCATGCTCGTCAGAGATGCCCAGCTCCTTCTCAGAGCAGACCATCGAGTAGGATTCGAAACCGCGGATTTTAGCGCGCTTGAGAGTGGTGAGCACCTGGCCGGGCTGGTGGCCGTCGTAGATGCGCGCGCCCTCGCGGGCGTAGGCGACCTTGAGGGGCTTTTCCAGGGGCCCTTTGCCGCGATAGGGGTACAGGTTAGGCGCGCCGGTCAGGATGACCTGCTCCTGTGCGCCGTCGTCAAGGCGGCAGAGCACCAGCCGATCGGCGTTGGGATGGGGCATGACCTCAAGGATGGCGGCGACGACAATCTTGTCGGCATCCCAGGAGAGGCCGGTGATCTTGAAGCCGTGAGTATCGCCCCGCTGATCGAGGCTCAAGCCAACCAGGTGGATTTCTTC
>DAOTWA010000046.1:0-12001 GCA_034435955.1 Anaerolineaceae bacterium
TTGCGGCGATACGTCGGGAGGCTTCAGCCGGCTCGCCGGCGCCGCCGGTCACGCCGATGGGCAGACCCGGCGAAACATGGGCCTCGCGCAGGCTGTGGAAACCCCGGGTGAACATCGTTTGCCCGACGAACACCCCCGCCGCCAGGAAAACGATCGCCGCCCCGCCGTGGATGATCCAGGGCGATAGACGCTGAAAACGAATCATCCCTTCCTCCGTATGCCTGGCTTCGGTGAAGCGACTTTGGGATTGATTAGGATAGATGTCTAGAACGGGATGTTGATTATAACTTGAACATTTACTAAGCTGAAATGGTGAAATCAAGGATCCGGTTTAAACCGCCGAGGGCAACAACAGAGGTAATTTAAGCAGTCTTACTCCAAGTTGAAGAAGTAATTTCATAAATTATCTACGCAGAAACTTGACCTTAATGAATATTTTGACTATACTTCCTGTTATGAAAGTAGAAGGGAGATTTTGGGGGAGAATAGCCACGCTGGCAACAATTGCGGGGATAATGACTGGTAATTCAGCTTGTGCGGTCATCCCACGTCCGGCACAGCCTGAAGGGGAAGGGAAAGCAACCTCAACGATGTCAGCAGAAATTACCATGACTCCTGCCAGGGAACTTACAGAAGTGACCCCAACCCCGACAGAAGTACCTAGTCCAACCCCGGTGGAGTTACCAAGTGATGTTAAACAACATCTAAATGATCTTGTTCAACAGCTAAATGAAAAACTTGCTAATGAAAAGCACACCTTAGATGAGACTACTTTTGGTCTAGCTCAAGGAGCAGATGGAATATGGAATCTGGTAAGAATAAAGGAAAATAAACAAAGTAAACAAAAAGAAACAATCAGTGTAGGTGAAATTAAAGGACAGAATCTGGTAATAACCTTGCCTCAACTGGATGGAGGAGAAGAAGTAGAACTGCCTGTATCTCAACTCAATGTAGACCAAAATGGATATCTATATTCAGAAAGACAACAACCTGATCCAGATTTTATTCAGCTCCCTATATCAAGATTTAGTGAAAATGAGGAGTACGTATTTACTGATTTTGGAAATTGGGTCCAAAATGTATGGAAGGTTACTTCAGATGGCTTAATTCATTATAATGAGGCAGAACTACTTGGTGGTGCGATCACTCTTGACCCAGCCCAAAGTGAGAGACTTTGGGAAGATCTTTGGAGAAGTTTATACTCTCTAAATATCAAGACTGAAAACACAGCCTTCAAAGCTAGATATCCAACTGAAGAGAAGTTTTTCGAATCGCTGAAGCAAGGAAAGCCTGTTTATAACCTAAATATTTTTGAGAGGTTAACCAAATATTACCCCAATGTAGATCTTGTGGTAAATCCTAGATTGATGTTTGTGGAAAAGGCAGGTCAACCTCTTGAGCCTGATATTATTTTTTCATCATATGAACCCACTTTTCAAGAAATTTTGAACACACCACAATCTAAGCGAGAATTCATTGATTTTGGCCAACCGGGCTATTGCATACGTTTTGATGTGGTTCAAGACTCAAACGGGAAATATCACCTTTCAATAGAATTTGCAAAATATCTTGCATATGGTGAGCCCCAGGGCTATATGCTGGCTACTATTCCTACTGATAATCCTGAGGAAAATTTGGTGCCAAGCCAGCTGCAATTGGTTAGACAGTGGTTATTTTTATCTAGGACTATTACCTCTGATTACTATGATCCTGAAGGATGGCTTGTTGTTCGGAATGGTCGCCCCCTTTTGACTCATAGACCTGAGCTTAGCTTTGCTATGGTTGATCCTGGCTTTATAGCAACAATTAGTAATTTTGGGGATACAAGCAATTCCTATTTCCAGCTGAGATGAGCTTCATAAAAACCTTATTTGGTTACAAAGATATGATTGAAATTATTGAATATAAATATTATGACAATAATATATAATTAAGCGGCTTATATATAGGAAAAAAAAAGAAAACGAGCCTTGCCGGGCTCGTAATAAGAGGCGGCGGCGGGGTTTGTTGAGCGCAGCGAAATCCCGCGGGAAACCCGTGATCGGGGTCTTGCCGACCCTTGCCCTGGCGTCCCTCGATGGGGCGCCCATTGGCGGCAATGAAAACGAGCCTTGCCGGGCTCGTAATAAGAGGCGACGACGGGGTTTGTTGAGCGCAGCGAAATCCCGCGGGAAACCCGTGATCGGGGTTTTGCAGACCCTTGCCCTGTCGTGCCTCGATGGGGCGCCCATTGGCGGAAAAGAAAACGAGCCTTGCCGGGCTCGTAATAAGAGGCGACGGCGGGGTTTGTTGAGCGCAGCGAAATCCCGCGGGAAACCCGTGATCGGGGGTTTGCAGACCCTTGCCCTGGCGTGCCTCGATGGGGCGCCCATCGGCGGAAAAGAAAACGAGCCTTGCCGGGCTCGTAATAAGAGGCGACGACGGGATTTGAACCCGTGATCAGGGTTTTGCAGACCCTTGCCTTACCACTTGGCCACGTCGCCGGGTTAAAATTCGGCTGACGTCACTTGGCGATCATTTACCGCATGCCATCAGCCTTTTCCATCTGAGCGGGCGATGGGACTCGAACCCACGACCTTCTCCTTGGCAAGGAGACGTTCTACCACCTGAACCACGCCCGCAAATTGCCGCCGCAGATGTAGGAGTTTGAGAACCCCTGGGGGGACCAATCCCCTCTTATCCATTCACCCTCTCCGCTCTGGAGAGGTTTTTATTTTCGAACAGCAACGATGAGATTATAACGTCTGTTGTGTACATCGTCAACCCGAAAGAATAGAGGGTATTGAAAAACAAGTCCAGAATTGACCTGTCGGCCGGAATGTGGTCCGATGGAGCGGTTTTATCAACCTCTTCATCAATCGGATAAACTCGCCCTCGATCCCCTTGAAAAATAGAACTAATGTGCTATAATGGATGAAAATGCTACGGGGAAGGAATCCATGAACAGAGCACAGGCAGCAGTTTTTCCGGCGGCGCTCCTTGGCAGCCTGGTGGTGGCCTGCCTGGGTTGGATGGCCGCGGCCAACCTGGTGAATGTGCCCGCCCTCCAACCGGTGGTGGCATTCGCCCAGTCGGGCCCAAGCCAGGCGCAGATGGAAACCGCCCCCTCGGCGGCCAATGAGGATAGGGCCGCCGCCGATTCGATCGCCGCCTGCCCCCTCAGCGTGCGCTACCCAGAGGAGGTGCGCCGCTGGTGCGACCTGATCACCGCTAACGCCCGGCAGAACGGCCTGGATCCCAATCTGGTAGCCGCGGTGATCCTTCAGGAAAGCGGCGGCCATCCCGATGCTTACTCGAAGAGCGGGGCGGTCGGTTTGATGCAGGTCATGCCGCGCGACGGTCTGGCGGCTGGTTTCATCTGCCCAAACGGCCCCTGCTTCGCCTCGCGGCCGACCATCGATGAGCTGATGGATCCAGCGTACAACGTTGCCTATGGTACGCGTATGCTGGCTGGCCTGATCGGCAAATACGGCGACCTGCGCGAGGCCTTGCGCTATTACGGGCCAAAAGACATGGGTTATGATTACGCCGATCTGATCCTTAAGATATTCGAAGCTTACCAATAACAGCCCAGATCAGGGCGGTTAGGACCGATGGGGTGGATCGAGCGGCTGCCCGACCACCCGAGAGAATGATTTGGGTGATGATCGAATCATACCATTGGATGATTGCAGCCGTTTGAGAAAATTTTTACACTTAATGTTGGTGAGATACGTTTACTGGCGTTATATCGTTACCGAAAGGATACCCGTATGAAGAAAATCTTAAGTGTGGTGGGGTTGATTTTGATCCTGTCTGTGGCCCTGGCCGCCTGTGGCGGCGGCGGTAGCAGCTCGAGCGGTTCTACCACCATCAGCGCGACCATGACCGATTTCAAATTCGACCCGAACTCCTGGACCGTCCCGGCCAACACATCGATCACCCTCCAGTTGAAAAACAACGGCTCAGTCGAGCATACCTGGGTGCTCGTCAACAAATTCATCACTCCTCCCTTCACCAGTGCGGATGATTCGGACATTCTCTTTTCCGCCAAGGTTGAGCCTGGCCAATCGTCAACCGTAACCTTTACCTCGCCATCCACGCCGGGCACTTACGAGGTTGTCTGCGACATTCCCGGCCATCTGGAAGCCGGCATGGACGGGCAACTGATCGTCAAGTAATCACGATCGGTCTCGCCGAGAAGAGGGTCAAAAAACACCGCGGCAGATCCGCCTGCCGCGGTTCATATTTTTAGATCTCTGCCCGTGTTCATAAACGTGCTTGACAAATATGGTATAATGCAAGCGATGTCAAGCGGGGGAAAAGACAGCAGAATATTCTAATAATTCGAAAAAATGCCTCTTGACCAATGGTGAGGTATTTGTTATAATCACGTATTGCGTCCTGTTAGAGACGCAGGACGCCGGTTTTGTTTGTTCACTTTCGGCCATGTTTGCGAATTTAGGAGAACCTCATGGCTTCTGATTTCCCTATCAAGAATTACGCGCGTATCCCCGTCACCTTACCTCTGCCCAAGCTAATCGAAGTCCAGCTCGATTCTTTCAATCGAATGAAGAAGGAGGGTCTCGCCGACCTGTTCGACGAAATCTCTCCGATCGAATCCTATAATAAGGGGATGAAGCTGTACTTCCCCGGCCGCAGCCCAGAAGCGCAGCAATGGGGGTTGACTTATTGGTTCGATGAACCAAAGCACTCCATAGAAGAATGCGTAGAGCGAGACCTCACCTACGCCTGTCCGCTGTACGTTTCGGTTCTGCTGGCTGGCCCGGATATCCCTGAGCCGATTAAACAGGATATCTTCCTCGGCGATTTCCCTGAGATGACCGAGAAGGGGACTTTCATCATCAACGGCACCGAGCGCGTGGTCGTTTCCCAGTTAATCCGCTCGCCCGGCGTTTATTTCGAGGCGCCCATCGATCGCTCCACCGGCCGCCCGCTGGCCATGGCCAAGCTGATCCCGGATCGCGGCGCGTGGATGGAATTCGAGACCCGCAAGAATGATTACATCATCCTCAAGTTCAACCGCAAGCGCACGGTGCCCATTACCGTCTTCCTGCGCGCCCTGGCTGCAGTCAGCGATGGCCTGCCCGATTCCCCTCTCCATGACGGCAGCGACGAAGACCTGCTGGCCCTTTTCCAGGACGTGGATAACAACCCCGACCGCATGTTCATCGCTTCTTCCTTGCGACAGGAGCCGACCTGGAATCCGAATGGCCATCAGACCATCGCTGAAGCGGCCCTGCTGGAGTTCTTCAAGCGCATGCGCCCCGGCGATCCGGCCACGCTCGAAAACGCGCGCCAGTTCCTTGAAGAACAGCTCTTCGACCAACGGCACTACGATTTGGAGCGCGTCGGCCGCTATAAGCTTAACCAGAAGCTGGACCTTTCGGAGAAAATCCCCGTTGAGCACCGCACTGTCACCAAGTGGGATATCGTCCGCCTGGTTCGGCGCATGATTCAGATCAACAACGGTATCGAGCCGCCGGATGACATCGACCACCTTGGCAATCGGCGCGTCAAGACCGTCGGCGAGCTGATCCAGAACAAGCTGCGCATCGGTTTGCGCCGCATGGAACGCGTCATCAAAGAGCGCATGTCCATTCGCGATCAGGATCAAATCTCGCCTGTCAGCCTGATCAACATCCGCCCGGTGGTGGCCGCCCTGCGCGAATTCTTCGGCTCTAGCCAGCTATCCCAGTTCATGGAGCAGACCAACCCGCTGGCCGAGCTGCGCCACAAACGCACGCTCTCGGCTCTCGGCCCCGGCGGATTGCGCCGTGAGCGCGCCGGCTTCGACGTGCGCGATGTGCACCATTCGCACTACGGCCGCATCTGCCCTATCGAAACCCCGGAAGGCCCCAACATCGGCCTCATCGGACGCCTGGCATCCTTCGCGCGGGTGAACGAGTACGGCTTCATCGAGACGCCGTACCGCCGGGTGATCAAAAACCTGCCTGCAACCGATGCCCGCCTGGTTGGACGCCATTTGCGCGAGGATGTCATCCACCCCACTACCGGTGAGAGAATCGCGAGCAAGGGGGATCTGGTCACCAAAGAGATGGCCAAAGCCATCTCAAAGGCCATCAATGGCCTGGTGGCCGTGGTGCCCTTCGTCTCCGATGAGTTCGAGTATCTCTCCGCCGACGCGGAGGACAAGTTCGTCATCGCTCAGGCCAACGCAGCCTTGAATGAGTATCGTGAATTCGAAATCGAGCGCGTCTCCTGCCGCTACCATTCCGGCTTCGTAATCAGCACGCCGGAGAACATCAATTATATGGACGTCGCTCCGCATCAGATTGTGGGCATCAGTGCTGCGCTGATCCCCTTCCTGGAGCACGATGACGCCAACCGCGCCTTGATGGGCTCGAATATGCAGGCGCAGGCCGTCCCGCTGGTCAATCCGGATGTGCCCATTGTCTCCACCGGTATGGAGTACCACGCAGCCATCGATTCCTGGCAGGTCGTCCTGGCCCAGGAGGAGGGTGAAGTGCTCTCCGTGACCGGCAAGCAGATCGTGGTGCGCGATACATCGAACCAGCTTCACACGTACAACCTGCGCAAGTACCAGCGTTCCAACCAAAGCACCTGTATCGATCAGCGCCCGGCAGTGGTTAAAGGCCAGCACGTGAAGCCTGGCACCGTCCTCGCCGATTCGTCATCCACGGTGGGCGGCGAGCTGGCGCTTGGCCAGAATGTGGTCGTGGCCTTCCTCTCCTGGGAGGGCGGCAACTTCGAGGACGCTATCCTGATCTCCGAACGGCTGGTGCAGGAAGACCGCTTCACCTCGGTGCACATCGAGAAATATGAGGTCGAAGCGCGCGACACCAAGCTTGGCCCTGAAGAGATCACCCGCGATATCCCCAACGTGGGTGAGGATGCGATCAAAGACCTGGATGAGCGCGGCATCATCCGTATCGGCGCGGAGGTCGGCCCCAATGATATCCTGGTCGGCAAGATCACGCCCAAGGGTGAGAAAGAACTCACCCCGGAGGAACGCCTGCTGCGCGCTATCTTCGGTGAAAAGTCTCGCGATGTGAAAGATACTTCACTGCGCATGCCTCACGGCGAGCGTGGCAAGGTCGTGGATGTGAAGGTGTTCACCCGCGAAGATAACACCGACCTGGCCGCTGGCGTGGACATGATGGTGCGCGTCTCGGTGGCCCAGCGGCGCAAAATCACCGCCGGGGACAAGATGGCCGGCCGCCACGGGAACAAGGGTGTGGTTTCTAAAGTCGTCCCCGTGGAGGATATGCCCTTCCTGCCGGATGGCACGCCGGTGGATATCATCCTAAACCCGTTGGGAGTGCCGGGCCGCATGAACATCGGCCAGGTGCTTGAAACCCACCTGGGTTGGGCTGCCAGTCGCCTGGGCTTTCGCGCGTTAACCCCTGTATTCGATGGCGCCAACGAGGCCGAGATCGAGGCCGAGCTGGCGCGCGCCTGGATGATCGATCAGGCCTGGGATGAGACTGCCGAGAAAGCCTGGGAATGGATCCATACGGTGGACTATTCCCCCGAGAACATCCGTGACGATGACGAAGTGCGCCTGCTGTACCTGGAACAATGGCTGGGCGAGCGCGGCTACGACGTCTACCGCATCACCTCCGAACCGGTTTACGCCCGCCGCGCCACTGTGCGGGAATGGCTGCGTGATCACGAATTCGATCCCGATAAAATCCTTCATTTTGAAGACGACGACCTGCCATTGAGCGAAGTCCCCGCCCAGGATAAGCGCGCGGTGGAAGCCTGCCTGCGCCTGTGGATCCACACACTCACCGGTGAGGACGTCCACCAGCTCCCCTCTGAGGCGCTTTACGAGAAAGCTCAGCAGGTTATGAAGGAAACCTACCAGCCAATACCCACCCTGGGCAAGCAGGTTCTGCGCGACGGCAAGACTGGCGAACCTTACGACCAGCCGGTGACCGTCGGCATGATGACCATGCTTAAACTGCACCACCTGGTAGAGGACAAAGTGCATGCCCGCTCCACCGGCCCGTATAGTCTGGTGACCCAGCAACCGCTGGGTGGCAAAGCCCAATTCGGCGGCCAGCGCTTTGGCGAAATGGAAGTCTGGGCTCTGGAGGCCTACGGTGCCGCGAACACCCTGCAAGAAATGCTCACGGTCAAATCCGATGATGTCCAGGGGCGTGTCAGCACCTACGAGGCCATCGTTAAGGGTGAGCCAATCGAGGAACCCAGTATCCCGGCCTCCTTCCGCGTGCTGGTAAAGGAATTGCAAAGCCTCGGTTTGGCCGTGGAAGCGGTCATGGATAACGGCGAAGTCATCCGCTTTGGCAAAGACGAGGAGCGCGTACGCCCGCCAAAGCTGGAGACCGGCCTGCTCGAGTTGGGTCAGGATTTGAGTCAAATATGATCGCGGTCATAAATTTCTTGACACCCCCATGGGGCTATGGTAAAATCACTGCCCGTTGCCTTAAAATGGGGCTGATGATTGCTCAGCCCTGAGGAAGTGAGATTTCAAGTGAGGCCATCGTCATCGTTTATGATGGCCTCACTTAATGAGATGAGCAACTTAGACGCAGCGAACAGTTCGCCGCAGGAAACGATTGGAGGCAAGTGTGCCAACTATCAATCAGTTGATTCGCAAGGGCCGCCAGAGCAAGAAGGTTAAGAGCAAAGCGCCTGCCTTGCTGTATACGTTCAACTCGGTGAAGGCCCGCCGTGTGCGCCAGGAAAAAGGCGCCCCGCAGAAACGTGGCGTCTGCACCGTGGTGCGTACCATGACGCCCAAGAAGCCCAATTCGGCCTTGCGCAAGATTGCCCGTGTGCGCCTGACCAATGGCATCGAGGTGACTGCATATATCCCCGGTGAAGGCCACCAGTTGCAGGAGCACTCGGTTGTGCTGGTGCGCGGCGGCCGCGTCAAGGATCTGCCGGGTGTGCGCTACCACATCATTCGCGGCACGCTGGACACTACCGGCGTGGCCAAGCGCGCTCAGGGGCGCTCCAAATACGGCGCCAAACGGCCGAAGTAGTCATCCACCTTCTGGCGAACCGACTGATTGAATCTTGATTCGAGCAATAGGATGGAGAAGGATTAAGCATGCGACGCGCAAAACCCGAGAAGCGTGAGATTCCGCCTGATGTCCGGTTCAATAATGTGTATGTGCAGTCTCTTATCAACCGCGTCATGCGACGCGGTAAGAAGAGCACGGCCACCCGTCTGGTCTACGGCGCGTTGAATCGCATCCAGGAGCAGGCCAATAAGAACCCCGTTGAAATCCTTGAGCAGGCTTTGAAAAACGTCGGCCCGATCATGGAAGTCCGCCCGCGACGCGTGGGCGGCGCAACCTATCAGGTGCCCATGGAAGTCTCCGCCGCACGCCGGTCTACTCTGGCCATGCGCTGGTTAATCGAAGCGGCCAAGGCCCGCTCGGGCAAATCCTTCCCGGAGAAACTTGCCGCTGAATTGCTCGACGCTGCCAATAACCAAGGTGCAGCGGTGCGCAAGCGCGAAGAGACCCATAAGATGGCCGAGGCCAACCGCGCCTTCTCTCATTATCGCGTATAGGCTGCGCAAGTCTTAATCAGGCAGTAAAGGTGTTGGATGTCCCGTAGTCACCCGCTGGAACGATACCGAAACATTGGCATCATCGCCCATATAGACGCCGGTAAAACCACTACGACCGAGCGGATCTTGTTCTATACCGGTAAGACCTACCGCATCGGCTCGGTCGATGAGGGGACTACGGTCACCGATTGGATGATTCAGGAACGAGAGCGGGGAATCACCATCGTTTCTGCGGCCGTATCGGCCGAGTGGAAGGGCTATCAGATCAATATCATCGATACACCCGGCCACATCGACTTCACCGCCGAGGTGCAGCGTTCGCTGCGCGTGTTGGACGGCGGTGTGGTTGTTTTCGACGCCGTCCAGGGCGTCGAACCGCAGAGCGAGACCGTGTGGCGTCAGGCCGATCGTTATGGCGTGCCGCGCATCTGTTTCGTCAATAAGATGGATCGCGTCGGCGCCTCGTATGAGTACACCATCGACACCATCCGCCAACGCCTGGGCGCCAATCCCATCCCCATGCAGCTTCCCATCGGCAGCGAGGCCAATTTCCGGGGCGTCGTGGACCTGCTCAGCCAAAAAGCCATCTATTGGGAGGATGACCTGGGCAAAGAACCGCGCCTGGCCGAGATACCCGAAGACCTCGCAGCCACAGCCGCCGAGCAGCGCAACAACCTGATCGAGCGCATCGCCGAGCTGGATGATGATCTCACGATCAAATACTTGGAAGGCGAGGTCATCAGTGTCGAAGAGTTAAAAGCGGCCCTGCGCAAAGCCGTGATCGCCAACCGCGCCACGCCAGTCTTTTGTGGCAGCGCCTTGCGCAACAAGGGCGTTCAGCCAGTCCTGGATGCGGTCATCGATTATCTGCCTTCCCCTGCCGACATCCCGCCGGTGCGCGGCGTGAATCCCGAGACTGGCCAGGAGGTCATCCGAGAAGCGGACGATGATGCGCCTTTGAGCGCGCTGGTCTTTAAAATTGTCACCGATCCCTACGTCGGCCGTCTGGCATATTTCCGCGTGTATTCCGGCAAGATCACCCAGGGGGAGATGGTGTACAACTCGGTGAAGGGGAAGCGCGAACGCATCGGTCGGTTGTTGCGTATGTACGCCGACCGACGGGAGGACATCAGCGCAGTTTTGGCCGGCGACATCGGGGCAGTGCTGGGCTTGAAGGATACTTTTACCGGCGACACATTATGCGACCCGGCTCACCCGATCATCCTCGAAAGCATCACCTTCCCCGAACCGGTCATTTCAGTGGCTATCGAGCCCAAGACCATGGCCGACCAGGATCGTTTGAACGACGCGCTGCGCAAACTCTCCGAAGAGGATCCCACCTTCCGGGTGCGCACCGACGAAAATACTGCCCAGACCCTTATCTCGGGGATGGGTGAGCTCCACCTGGACGTATTGATCGACCGAATGCTGCGTGAGTTTCACGTGCAGGCGAACGTCGGTAAACCGCGTGTGGCTTACCGCGAGACCATCACCCGTCCCATACCCAGAGTCGAATACCGTTACGTCAAGCAAACCGGCGGCCACGGCCAGTATGGGCATGTGATCCTGTCCATTGAGCCGACTGAGCGCGGCACTGGAATACAATTTGAAGATAAAGTGGTGGGCGGTGCCATCCCGCGTGAGTTTATCCCCGCCGTCGAAAAAGGCGTGCGTGAGGCAGCCGAAAGCGGCCCTCTGGCCGGTTACGCCATGACGGACATTAAGATCACCCTCCTGGACGGCTCTTACCATGAAGTCGATTCCAGCGATATGGCTTTTAAGATGGCCGGATATATGGCCTTCAAAGAGGGTGTGCAGCGCGGTAATCCGGTGTTGCTCGAGCCGATCATGAAGCTGGAAGTGGTCGTGCCTGAGGAATTCCTGGGAGATGTGTTGGGCCAGCTCACCAGCCGACGAGGCGAAATCCTGGGGATGGAGGTGCGCCCCGGCAACGCGCAAGCGATTCGCGCCCTCGTGCCAATGGCCGAAATGTTCGGCTACGCCACCGAATTACGCTCCGCCACCCAGGGTCGCGGCGTGTTTACCATGGAGTTCGATCATTATGCGCCGGTCTCTGAAACCGTCGCGCAAAAAGTATTAAATTTATAATTCAAGGATAGTCGAAACCATTTTCAGAAATACTTGTAAGGAGAAATGGATTTATGGCTAAGCAGAAGTTCGTACGGACGAAGCCGCATCTGAACGTGGGGACGATGGGACACATCGACCACGGGAAGACGACCCTCACGGCGGCGATCACCAAGGTCTGCCAGATGATGGGGACGGCGCAGTACCGGCCATACGAGTCGATCGACAATGCGCCGGAGGAGAAGGCGCGCGGGATCACGATCAACATCGCGCACGTGGAGTACGAGACCGCCAAGCGGCACTACGCGCACGTGGACATGCCCGGGCACCGGGACTACATCAAGAACATGATCACCGGGGCGGCGCAGGTGGACGGGGCGA
>DAOTWA010000047.1:0-69103 GCA_034435955.1 Anaerolineaceae bacterium
TCACCTCACAGCACGGTGGCCAGATCCGCCACGGCGATCCACAGCCCTGCCGCCGCCAGCCCCAGCCCACAACCCGCTACCACGTCCAGCGGGTAATGCACCCCCATCGCGATCCGCCCCAGGCTGGTCACCGTCGCCAGCGCCGCCAGCAGCAGCATCAACGGCGCGCTCAGATGCAGCGCCAGGACCAGCACAGCCGCCAGGAACCACACCCGCATGGCGTCCCCGCTTGGGAAGGAGGCGTCCTGCGGCCTCACCGGCTGAAGCATGCGCGCCTCGTGGTGCTCCGCGAACGGTCGCGCCCGCCGCAGGTTGACCTTGATGGCCCGTTCGATGCCCACCGCCAACAGAAAGGCCAGCAACGCACTCACCCCCTTGCGCCAGTCCACCACGCTCAAAGCCGCGATCCCCGCCAGCGTCACCGGCGTCGTGCCCAGCGGCCAGGCCACCCTGAACAGGCCGATCCACGGCAGCACGCCCAGCTTCCGGTGTAGCAAGGCGAAGAGATGCTCGTCCATCGCCTGCATCGAAGCGCGCTGGTAGGCGGCGCCCACCACCATCAGCGCGATGCCCAGAAAACCCAGCTCCCAGGTGCTCAAGGTACACTCTCGAGGGTCTCAGGCCACACCGGGTAGAACATCAGCCACTGCTGAGGCGTCAGGCGGATGCATTTCTCGACCACCTGCAGCACCACCTCTGCGTTCTGCACGATCTCTTCCTGGCGGTCCTTCATCGGCTGCATCTCGATCGGCTCAGAGGCGTCGATCAGATACATCCGGTCTTCTCTCAGATGCGCCCATACCACGTAGACCGGCGAATGCGTCTTGAGCGCCATCTGTACGTAGGCCACCGGCAGGGCTGCCTTGCGCCCAAAGAACGTCACCCGATATTTCTGGCTGGCGACAGGCCGATCAACGCCGGTCAGCACCGTCCCACCCTCGCTCAATCTCCGCGTCGCTTGGCCCAGTGCACTGATCGACATGGGCGTAATATCCAGTCCATATGCCGCGCGCATCGAGTTCTGCCAGCGGTAGCCGCCAGAGGGCTGCGGCAAAGACAGCACCTGTGCGCGCAGCCCGCTGAGCGCCAGCGCGCGCAGTCCCAGATCGAAGTTGCTGATGTGCGGTCCCACCAGCACTGCGCCGCGCTTCCCGGCGGCGCTCTGCCTCACGATCGCCCATGCGCGCGGCGTCAGCTCCATCTTCTCCAGCACCGCGTTCGGATTGTACATATAATGATAAAACTCATAGATGCAGTATCCGCTGTGCTGGAAGACCTCCAGCGTCCGTCTATCGAGCTCTTCCCGGCTGGCTTTTTCACCGCTCACCACCCATTGGTTGGCGCGCGCCGCGCGCACCTGCCGCGCGTTGCGCCGCGCTGCCACCAGTCGCGCCAGTGCCCGCGCCACCGGATAGCCCAGGTCGGGGGGCAGACTCCTCCCCAGCCCGAAGGCGATCCCCACTCCAAGGCGGCTGTTGATCACCGATTGCAGTTCCATTCTCCCGTCAAGGCCCCCACTGGCGATTTTGGCGCTTCCACACCCGATTCCTTGCCAAGACGATCAGCCTTGGGTCTGATCCAGTTGCGAGGTCGCGGCTTGCGCCCGGTCTTGCCCTCCCAGATGGCGGAAACCCTCCAGAATGGGAGGGATGCCGCGCGCGACGCAGAACGCCACCGCGATCCATGCGATGACCAGAGATGCCTCATGGACGGCCCCTGCCCAGGGATGCTGCAGCCGACTCAGACCCAGGTCAATGGTCAGCAGGCCGAAGGCGAACCCCTTGGAGATGCCGTAGCCGGAGCGCATCCAGGGGGACGAAACCAGGAAGCGGCTGATCGGCGAGGTGACCTGCTTGAACGGCGGCACCCCCTGCGCAATCCCCACCGCGCGAAAAGCATCCACTGTCACCCCACGCAGGATCACGATCAGTGGAATAGCGATCGAGATTAGCCGCAGATGGGCGAAAACTACCCATAGAAAGAATTCCAGTGTGCGGTCGGCGGCAATGTCCAGCGCGCTCCCCAGCAGGCTGGTCTCCTTCCTCCTCCGCGCGATCGTGCCGTCCAGGGTGTCCATCAGGATGATGATGGCGAGGAAAGGCACTCCCCACAGGATCAGCGTGGGCGAGCCCAGGTAAAGCAGCGCAACGAAGGCGCCCATAAGCGGAAATCTCAGCAACGTTATGAAATTGGCCATTCGCAGTCCTCTCCACCGCAACCGCTATGATTATATCCTGATGCGCCGCGGGTGTGGAACGCTCGAAAAAGGTCCCTGGCCGGTTTTCGGTAAAGGGATAACCCCTTTTCACCTAAGCAGCAGGATGCAAGGCAATTGGAGCATAGAAGCACAGCGCGTATTGACACCGCTCGAATAATAGATATAATTATGATCAATATACTCATTATTTTTTGGAGATGGGACATGGCTTGTTGCATGTGTCTGGGGCGGGGTTAACGATCACCGCTCCGGCCTGAGAACAAAAAACAGCTAACTCCCCGGTCAACGGTCGCAGGGTGGTCGGCAGCCCCGCAGGCGAAAATGGATTGGTTTCGCGCGGTGTTATGGATGGCACCCTCAGTATGAACGTTGGCCGTTTCATTTTAATAATTGAGAATATGGAAGCCCTATGACTTCTATGGCTGTAACAAAAGCTCGTGAATTTGCTCCGACGGTTCAAAACCTGGAATCGCTGGTCGGCAACACTCCGCTTCTCCCTTTGAACCGCGTGACCGCGGGCCTCTCGCCCAACGTACAGGTGTTTGCCAAAGCGGAATGGTACAACCCGAGCGGCTCGATCAAAGACCGCCCGGCGCTCAACATCCTGCGCGCTGCCCTGGATCAGGGCCAGCTTACCCCCGGCCGGCGCCTGCTGGATTCGACCTCCGGCAACATGGGTATCGCCTACGCGACCTTCGGCGCCTGCATGGGTATCCCGGTCACCCTGGCCATCCCTGCCAACGCCAGTCGTGAGCGTTTAGCCGTTCTGCGCGCGCTTGGTGCCGAGCTGATCCTCACCGATCCCACCGAGGGCTCAGATGGAGCCATGCTCGCAGCCCGCCGCCTGGCGGAGCAATACCCCGAGCGCTATTATTACGCCAATCAGTACGACAATCCGGCGAACTGGCAGGCCCACTTCCAGACTACTGGTCCAGAGATCTACCAGCAGACCGGCGGCGAGGTGACGGTCTTCGTGGCGGGTCTGGGCACTTCCGGCACCCTCACCGGCGCAGGTCGTTATCTACGCAGACGTATCCGCGGCGTCCAGATCGTCGCCATGCAGCCCAACGCCCCCTTCCATGGACTGGAAGGCCTCAAACACATGCCCACCGCCATCCGCCCGGGCATCTTCGATCCCGATCTGCCCGACCGCACCATCGAAGTCGACACCGAATCGGCATATACTATGGCCAGGCGTCTGGCGCGCGAGGAGGGTCTCTTTGTAGGCATCTCCTCAGCGGCTGCGGCCGTAGCCGCCTTGCGTGTGGCTTCCGAATTGGAGCGGGGAGTGGTGGTGACCGTGTTCCCCGATTCGGGTTATAAATATCTGAGCGAGGGCTTTTGGCAGGAGAATCGGCCATGATCGAATTCGATTCACGCTTGCTGGCCCAAATTATCGCCCATGGCGAGCGCGCCTACCCTGAGGAAGGCGCCGGTTTTCTCCTCGGCCACGGGGATGATCCCCGCCGTGTGGAGGCCGTTCTTCCCCTTCCCAATTCCCGCGAAGACGCGTCTCGCCGCAACCGCTACTTGATCACCCCCCGTGATGTGTTGCGCGCGGAGCAAGAAGCCGCAAATCGCGGGCTGGTTATCGTGGGCGTGTTCCATTCTCACCCCGACCACCCCGATCTTCCCTCGGAGTTCGACCGCGAGTGGGCGCTCCCGTGGTTTTCCTATCTCATCACCAGCGTACAGGCCGGCAAGGCCACCGGGAGCCGCTGCTGGCGTCTCCAGGAGGATCGCTCGGCTTTCTTCGAGGAGCCGCTGCGCATCGATGCACACGACGGGTGAGTTCACATTGACGAACTGTTATCGAGGTTGAGATTAATGACGATATTACGCATTCCGACACCCTTGCGGCCTTATGCCGCGAACCAGAGCGAGGTGGAACTTCACGGCGGCACAGTGGAGGAGATCGTGCAGGCCTTAGTGGAGCAATACCCGCAGCTTCGCCCACATCTTTTCGGCGATGACGGGCGCCTGCGCGCCTTCGTGCATATGTTCCTCAACGAGGAGGACATCCGCGACCTGCAAGGACTGCAGACCCCGGTAAAAGAAGGCGATCGGCTGATGATCGTCCCCAGCGTGGCCGGCGGATTGGAGGTGTTCGGTGCTTCCAACTCTCTCGAACGATGAAATCCTGCGCTACTCGCGCCACCTGCTGATCCCAGAGGTTGGCCTGGACGGGCAGCGCAAACTGAAGGCTGCCTCCGTGCTGCTGATTGGCACCGGCGGGTTGGGCTCCCCTGCAGCCCTGTATCTGGCGGCAGCTGGCGTAGGGCGCATCGGCCTGGTGGACTTTGACGTGGTAGATTTTTCCAACCTGCAGCGACAGGTTATCCACGGCACCAGCACGCTGGGCCGACTGAAGGTCGATTCAGCTCGCGAGCGCATGCACGACATCAACCCACGCGTGCAGATCGATACCTATAACGAGCCTTTGACCTCAGACAATGCCATGCGCATCGCCGGGGAGTATGACATTCTGGTGGATGGCACTGACAATTTCCCCACCCGCTATCTGGTGAACGATGTCTCTGTGCTGCTGGGCAAGCCCAACGTGTACGGCTCGATTTACCGTTTCGAAGGCCAGGTGAGTGTGTTTGACGCCCAGCGAGGCCCATGCTACCGCTGCCTGTTCCCCGAACCGCCGCCACCTAACCTGGTGCCTTCATGCGCCGAGGGCGGTGTCCTGGGCGTGCTGCCTGGTACCATTGGAACCCTTCAGGCCACTGAGACCATCAAGTTGATCTTGGGTATCGGCACACCTTTGATCGGCAAGTTGTTGCTGTACGACGCGCTGGATATGAGTTTCCAGTTCGTGCGTTTGCGCAAAAACCCCGACTGCAAGATCTGCAGCGACCACCCGGAGATTGACCACCTGATTGACTATGAAGCCTTCTGCGGCGTCCCGGGCCGTGACCATGATGACGGCTCGGCCGGCCAGGAGTGGGACATCGAGCCCGAGGACCTGGCGCGCAGGCTTTCGGACCACGAGCCGGTGCGTTTGATCGATGTGCGCGAGCCGTACGAGCTGCAAATTTCGCGTATCCCCCAGGCAGAGCTGATCCCCCTGGGAGAGCTGGCTGGCCGTTTAAAGGACCTGGACAGCGCGCAGGAAATCGTGTTGTTCTGCCGCACCGGTTCGCGCTCCGCCCGCGCCCTGGAGCTGCTGGTCAGCGCCGGCTTTCGCAGGGTTAAGAACCTGCATGGCGGCATCAATGCCTGGGCAGAAAAAGTCGACCGTTCGCTGCCGGTGTATTGACCGCATCCATGACCTTGATTTATTATGGTGAATGCATGCAGAGACCGAAGGGAGGCGATCATTTCCTGGGGATGAGCTGTCTGTTGCGTCGGAATTGGGCGCAATGGTTTCAACCGCTTCTTGTAAGGGGTGTGCTGATGCAGACTGCTCATTGGATTTGACCCATGTCAGATACGTCGGTATTATCCCAAACCATCCTTCATGAGAGCCAGCCTCAAGCCAAGAGAGTCCTCCTGGCCGTCATGGCTCACCCTGATGATGAGACCTTTGGCACAGGCGGCACGCTGGCGCTATATGCCCGCCGCGGCGTCGACGTATACCTGGTTGTGGCCACTCGCGGTGAAGTGGGCGATGTTCCTCCTGAGATGCTGCGCGGATATGCTTCGGTGGGCGACCTGCGTGAGGCCGAGCTCCGCTGCGCCGCCGGCACCCTTGGACTGAAAGGCGTCTTTTTCCTCGGTTATCGCGATTCGGGCATGCCCGGCTCACCCGACAACCACCATCCGCAAGCGCTGGCCGCTCAGCCAGTTGAGCTGGTTGCGACCCAGGTCGCGCATTATATCCGACAGCTCCGCCCGCAGGTGGTCATCACTTTTGACCAGATCGGCGGTTATTTCCACCCCGATCACATCTCCATCCACAAGGCCACCGTGCTCGCTTTCGACCTGGCCGCCTCGCCCGATTTCAGCGATCCGCAAGGGTTGCCCCCTTATCCTGCGCAAAAGCTTTATTTCCACACCATTTCTCGCACCTTGCTGCGCACGGGCGTAGCACTCCTCCGATTGATCGGCCGGGATGCTCACAAATTTGGCAATAATGGCGACATCGACCTGGCGGCCATAGCCGAAGTAGACATACCCATCCACGCCTCCATCGATTATCGACCGGTTGCGGGTGTACGCGCTGAGGCGGCCGCCTGTCACGCCAGCCAGGGCGGCGCCAACACCGTGCGTGGATTACAGGGCCTGGTGATGAAGCTGTTTTCCGGCCGCGATCTGTACATGCGCGCCTATCCACCCGCTGATAATGGACTTCGCGAAAAGGACCTGTTCGAAGGCGTTTATCTGGACTAGACCTTTTCGGCGACCACCTCGGCCTGGAAGACCAGTCCTTCGGAGCTCGCATCCACGCGAATGGTATCACCAGGCTTGAACTCTCCGCTCAACAGCATGCTGGCAAGCGGGTCAAGAAGTTCGCGCTGGATGGCGCGTTTCAGCGGCCGCGCACCATAGTCGGGGTCATACCCGACCCTGGCCAGATATTCGCGGGCGCTTTGAGTGACGTCGAGCTCGAAGCCGCGCTCTTTGACCAGCGCTGCCACACGCTTGAGCTGGATGTCGACGATCGCGATCAAGTCCTCTCGTGACAGCGGGCGGAAAACGACCACCTCATCAATGCGGTTGAGGAATTCCGGACGGAAGTGTGCCTGTAGCACACGGTTGACGTCTTCGCGGGAGACGCTTTCCGCGCCGCCCATCCATAGCTCGTTGCCGAGGTTGCTGGTCATGATGACCAATGTATTGCGGAAGTCCACCGTGCGACCCTGGCCATCCGTCAAGCGCCCATCATCCAGGAGCTGCAGCAGCGTGTTGAAAACTTCCGGGTGGGCCTTCTCAATTTCATCGAACAGCACCACACTGTATGGCCGCCGGCGCACGGCTTCGGTGAGCTGGCCGCCTTCTTCGTAGCCCACATAGCCCGGGGGCGCGCCGATCAGCCGGCTGACGGTGTGCTTTTCCTGGTACTCGCTCATATCGATGCGCACCATGGCGCGCTCGTCGTCGAAGAGGAACTCTGCCAGAGCGCGCGCAAGCTCCGTTTTGCCTACCCCCGTAGGGCCGAGGAAGATGAATGATCCAATCGGCCGGTTGGGGTCCTGCAAGCCGGCGCGGGCGCGCCGCACTGCGTTGGATACGGCGCGAAGAGCCTCCTCCTGCCCGACGACGCGCTGACGCAGACGTTCTTCCATGTGGAGTAATTTCTGCATCTCGCCTTCAAGCAGCCGGGATACTGGAATGCCAGTCCAGCGCGAGACCACTTCGGCGATTTCTTCGGCGTCAACCTCCTCTTTGAGCAGAGCTCCATCCGCCTGCAGATCTTGCAGACGCTTTTCGGCCTGCTTCAAACGCTCCTGCAGCTCGGGCAGCCTGCCATATCTTATGCGCGCAGCTTTTTCGAGATCCGCCTGACGCTCCGCCTGCTCAACCTCTACGTTGAGCTGTTCGATCTGCTCCTTGATGGCGCGCAATTCACTGATCGCTTTCTTCTCTGTTTCCCAGCGCGCATGTAATTGGTTGGATCGCTCGCGCAAATCCGCCAGCTCTTTCTCCAGTTTTTCCAGGCGGTCTCTAGATGCCTTATCCGTTTCTTTCTGCAGTGCCTGGCGTTCGATCTCAAGCTGCATGATCTGACGGTCGACCTCATCGAGAGCCTGCGGCTTGGAATCGATCTCGGTGCGCAGCCGAGCGGCGGCTTCGTCGATCAGATCAATGGCCTTATCCGGCAGGTGCCGGTCGCTGATGTATCGTTTGGACAGCGTCGCCGCTGCGATGACCGCTGAATCGGTGATGCGTACCCCGTGATGGATTTCGTAGCGCTGCTTGAGTCCGCGCAGGATGCTGATCGTATCTTCGACGGAAGGCTCATCCACCATCACCGGCTGGAAGCGCCGTTCGAGGGCGGCGTCTTTTTCTACGTACTTGCGGTATTCGTCCAGGGTGGTAGCCCCGATCATATGCAGCTCGCCGCGCGCCAGCATCGGCTTGAGCATGTTGGAGGCGTCCATGGCGCCCTCGGCTGCTCCCGCGCCAACGACGGTGTGCATCTCATCCACAAACAAAATCACCTCTCCAGCCGAGCTGGTGATCTCTTTCAACACAGCCTTCAACCGTTCTTCGAATTCGCCGCGGTATTTGGCACCCGCCACCAATGCGCCCATATCCAGTTGGATCAGGCGCTTGTGTTTCAAGCCTTCGGGGACGTCACCGTTGACGATGCGCTGGGCAAGTCCTTCGACGATGGCCGTCTTGCCCACGCCAGGGTCGCCGATCAAAGCAGGGTTGTTCTTAGTCCGCCGCGAGAGGATCTGAATGACGCGGCGGATCTCCTCGTCGCGGCCGATGACCGGATCCAGTTTGCCCTGGCGAGCCAGAGCGGTCAGGTCCCGACCGTACTTCTCCAACGCTTGATATGTTTCCTCCGGATTCTCGCTGGTAACGCGCTGAGAGCCGCGGATGGACATCAGAGCCTTCAGGATGGCATCCCTGGTCAGTCCATACCGGCGCAAGCGCTGGGCTTCGCTGCTGTCACTCAGGCCGAGCAACAGGTGTTCGGTAGAAACATAATCATCCCCCATGCCTTTGGCGTACCGTTCGGCGGCTTCTAAAACATCGGCCGCCGGGCGTGACAGGCCGACCTGCACGTTCCCTCCATACACTTTCGGCCGGTTTTCCAGCTCGCGGGTTAGATCGTCGCGCAAGGCAGTGATGCTGCCTGCCACCTGGGTGACAATCGCGGGCACCACGCCCTCCGGTTGTTGCAACAAAGCCAGCAGGAGGTGAGCAGGTTCAATTGTCTGATGGTTATGCTCAGTCGCCAGCACCTGTGCGTCGGCCAGGGCTTCGCGTGCTTTTTGAGTGTACCGTTCCAGATTCATTTTCCTCTCCAATACTCTGACAATAAAGCTAAATTCAAGGATGCAGGTTATCCAATCATATTGGATCGCATTTCTTCGTCGACATAGTAGGGCATCGGTGTACGATTATTATTAATGGTGTATATGAAAATTGTTGATCACATCATCAGGGAGGGCGATCTGTCGACCCTTTGTTGGATTTATGATAAAAATTACGCGGCGTGTTGACCAAAGCGGATAGAATTGGGTAAAATTGTCTCGATGGATGAGGAACCAGTTCGAAAGTATTTGTTCACTGAATGCGTCGTCGAGCGGCTGGGATTGATGCCCTACAATCAGGCCTGGCGCTTACAAGAGCGCCTGGCGGCCGAGATCGCCGCCGGGCAGCGCCCCGCCACCCTCCTCCTGTTGGAACATCCCCACACCTACACTTTTGGGCGCCGCGGCCATGCCGAGAACCTGCTTTGGGACCAGGACGAGCTGATTCGCCGTGGAATCACCATTGAATGGGTTGACCGCGGTGGGGACGCCACCTATCACGGCCCCGGCCAGTTAGTCGGATACCCATTGCTGCCGCTGGCACCGGCCGGCTGGCAGGGAAACCGCCTGCCACAGGCCGACTTCGTCGGTTATGTGCGCGATTTGGAAAAGACGCTTATCCTGGCATTAATGCACCTCGGCCTCGCCACAGGACAACGCCCCGGCCTTACCGGGGTGTGGGTTCAACCCGATGTGATGTCTCGCTGCCCGCGTTGTGACCCTGTTTTACGCCGGCAGCCAGCTAAGATCGCCTCGATTGGCGTAAAGGTGGATGTGAACGGAGTCTCGCATCACGGCTTCGCCCTGAATGTTGCGCCGCAGATGGATTATTGGGAAGGGATTATCCCCTGCGGTTTGCAAGGCGTTTCGATGGTCAGTCTGGCCGATTTCCTCGATCCGGTGCCCTCCATGGATGCAGTTATGGGCGCGGTCATCGCTTCATTTGGCGAAGTTTTCGGTTGCCGCATGCTGACCGGCGAGGGCGTCACAATCGTTTGACATTTTCCCCATTTCTCTGTAAACTCATGGTGATTGGATCGCTAACGGGAGGAGTAAATGGCAGCGCCTACCTATCAGTTGCTGATGCGCAGCGGACCGACGCCGGGGAAGACGTTTCCCATCGAAAAAAATGAGACCTTCATCGGCAGGGATTTGACCAATGATATTGTCATCAGTGACGCAGAGATTTCCCGTCGCCACGCCCGCATGGTGATGCAGGCCGGCGGCCTGGTGCTGGAGGACCTGGGCTCTACCAATGGCACGGTTGTCAATGGTCAGCGCCTGATTGGCCCGTACCTACTGCGCGTCAATGACGTGATCACTCTAGGCGAACACGTCACCCTGGTATTCGAAGCCATCAACCCGGACATGGCGGCTACTGTGGCCTCGACGCCAGCGCGCATTCCGGCGCCTGCTGCTCCTGCGGCGCCCGCAGTATCGGCGGCTGAGCCAGCTCCTCCGGGCCCCATGTATATGCCCCCATCATCCGTCCCGTCCTTTTCCGGCAAGGTGCCCGAAAGCCCAGCAGTCGAAGCCCCACCCGCCAGGCGCACCTCGCGTACGCTTATTATCGTCCTGGTGGTCGCGCTGCTTATTCTGGTTTGCGCCTGCGGTGCATTCTTCTGGTACATCGACGCGAACAGCCTCTGGTGTATTTTCCCGTTCATTCCAGGCTGCCCTGGTTAAGATTGACCGTTAATTCGAGAGACAGCGGCGAAGGACATGGAGACGGCTTTCGCTGCTGTCTCTCTTTACTGATACAATAGGTATTTGAATGAACGAGCGAAGAAGTACCAATTCTCCACCCTGGGGGGCGATGACCAAGCTGGTGGTCGCATTGACCTTTGTTGCCATCGCCATTTGGTTCATTTCCCGCTTCCAAAATATCCTTGGTCCAATCCTGCTGGCTTTTATCCTGGCTTATCTGCTCTACCCGGTTGCCAATTTATTACGCACACGGGTGCACCTGCCCTGGCGCCTGGCAGTCACCTTGATGTATCTTATTATCTTGATTGTTTTGCTCGGATTGTTGACGCTGGGGGGATTGGCCATCGTTGAACAGGCAACTGCGCTGGTCAACTTTGTCCAGGGATCATTGAAATCGTTACCTGATTTCCTGCAACAGCTCACCACGCAACGTTATGTCCTTGGCCCCTTTGTCATTGATCTCGCCAATCTGGATTTGGCCAGCATTACCAATCAGATTCTTGGGCTCATCCAGCCGTTGTTTGGAACATTAACCAGCCTTCTTGGCAGCCTGGCGAGCGGCGCCGCCAATCTTCTGATCTGGACGTTCTTCATCTTGGTTTTATCCTTTTTCATATTGGTGGAGGCTGGGGGCGCGCCAGGCAGCCTGGTGCGCATCACCATCCCTCGTTATGAGGAGGATGTCAACCGGCTTGGTCACGAGCTCAGCCGCATCTGGAACGCCTTTCTGCGCGGCCAGATATTCATCTTTGTTGTCACCGTTCTGCTCTATATCGTCATATTAGGAACACTGGGCGTTCACTATTATCCAGGCCTGGCGGTGATGGCTGGAGTGGCCAAGTTTATCCCATACGTAGGCCCATTTATCGCCTGGACGACGTATGGTCTGGTGGCTTTTTTCCAGGGAACCACGATCTTCAATCTCACCCCACTGGCATATTCGCTGATCGTTGTAGGCGTTGCACTGCTCGTCGATAACCTGTTCGACAACCTGATATCACCGCGCATCATGGCCAGCGCGCTGCGTGTGCATCCAGCCGCTGTCCTGGTTGCGGCAATCGTCGGTTTGTCGATTTTTGGTTTCGTCGGAGTGGTGCTGGCTTCGCCCGTCCTGGCTACTCTCAAGCTCTTTGGCCAGTACGCTATTCGCAAGCTGCTCGATCAGGATCCTTGGGAGGGGATGGAGATCAATCCGCCTCAGCCGTTGTTTATCCCTGATTGGCTCAAGGGCCTTAGGGAATGGCTCAGATCGCGCTTTCGGCCAATGCGCCGCACTGGCGGGACCCGACGGCAAATGCTGATGTCCGATAAACGACGCAAGAACGACCTGTAGTTTCACCGTATCTGCGTTTGCCGGCATTTTTTCTGGCACTCAGTTTTGACCTGTGGGATAATGGATCAGAGTTGTCGAAAAGAATTTATCCGAGAATGTAGTGAGGAGAGAAATTATGAGCAACCAGTCGGAACCCAAGACTCAGACGATGGCAGAGACTGAGAACTATCTGGCCTGGCGCGCAGAGGAGCCGGATGGTGAGACGACCTATCATCTTGAGCTCAACAATGTAACATTGCACTTTTTCCAGGAAGAATGGGTTGAATTCCTGGATTTGGTGCGGATTTTGGTCAGGGATGCAGATAAACAAGGCTAAATGCGAGAATTTTCAGGCGTTTAATAAAAGATAGAGCCCCTATTTCTTCATGAAAACGGGGCTCTAATCTTCCAGTGCGGTCCCCTGATGTCTATCCTCCGCACTGCATGAATTGTCATGATTTCGAGCGTGATCTTTTATGCGCCTTATCCCTATGCCAGCTTTTCATTCATCGCTGGGTGAGGTATGCCCTCTTTTTCGGCTTCGATTTCCTGGCGGATGATGCTGGCCATTTCGTCCAGGTTTGAAAAGGGCTTCTCTTCACCAGTAAGGATGTATTTGATCTTCCCGCACAGAATCTTGCTATCCTCTTCTGGAAGGAGAACGGTGAGTAAAAACTTTTGGGCTTGGCGCATGATCACTCCTTCGATGACAGAATATCAGGCTGTACTGACAATTGACTGACAGTCCCCAGCGGTTATAGAAGCGGGGCATCAACAACAAGAATAAATTTGATAAAATCAGCGTCGGCGTATTTGCTGTACCAGCTCGCGCAAATCGGATCGTGGGGTGATACCCAATTCTTTTTGTAGCGTGCGTTCCAGATTGACGTAAAGTCGCATAGCTCGCGGCGCGTCGTTCAACGCCAGACAGGCTTTCATCCCCCACAGCACGGCGTCTTCATTCCATGGATCGCGTTTGAGAACATCCATGCAGCACTCCAGAGCCGGGTAAACCTGCCCGTTGGCCAGATAGCCTTCTGCCAGCGCGAGCTGGCCGCGCACGTACAGGTGAGCCAGGCGCTCGCGCGCCCCCACTGACCAATCAGAGTACACGTCGTGGGGGAACAGGTCGCCGGTGTAAAGCGCAAGCAGACGCTTGAGTTCATCAATCTTCTTTCCTTCGATGGCTGCCGGAAGGAGCGTTTCAAATTGCTCGAAATCCACCGCGGATCCCGGCGGGAGCTCCAGTGTTACCCGCTCGCTTTCCACCCTGAGGTAGCGAGATGGGAACTTGACCGGAAGGTTGGGCTCAAGAATGTGCCGCAGGGCGGAGGTGGCCTGATGGAATAAATCCTGCGCAGTGGAGGGCGGGTAATCTGGCCACAACGCATCGAGAATCGCGTCGCGATGGGCGCTTCGGTGCGGTTGTAGCAGTAAAAAGCGGAACAGCTCGCCGGCTTTTCGCCGGCTCCAGGCTTGGTCGGGGATGGGTTTGCGCCCTTGCCATACGCGAAAATAACCCAATCCGGAGACGCGCAGGGGTAGCGGCCGGATGTTCGCCAGATACGAGAGCAAATTGTCGGAGATTTCGCGCACCTCCCGCCGCCGACTATGCAGATACTTTTCCACCAAGGGAAAGGCCAGCCCGCGCTCTTGTTCAAGAATGAAAGCGAATCCACCGCGGGTGATCCGTCCCGCAGCTTCTAGCCACAGGTCCTCGGCTTGCGGGCGTTGCAAGGTATGATACAGGGCGGCCAGTAAGAATTTCCCGCGAGCCAGTTCGTATGCGGCCCCCAGCTTCTCCAGTTCGGCGATGCCTGCGCGCAAATCCTGTTCTGCACCGTTCACATCTCCGGTTTCCCAGGTGGCCTTTCCGCGCGCCAGAAGCGCCTGGCCAGCAAGAAAACGGAACCCCGTCCGTCGGGCGTAACGGTAAGCGTCATCAGCCCAATTCACTGCCGACGGCGCTTCACCCTTCAACAGGTGGTACCGGCTCGTCTCCAGCCGTACCCAGATGTTCAAGTCCGGTGCGCCGGTTGTATTGGCGATATTGAAAGCCAGATGCAGGTACTCGTCAGCCTTTTCCAGCTCCTCTTCGTCTAAAGACAAACGCGCCCACAAGTAAAAGTAAGCACCGGCCACACGCGACCCAGGATGGACCATTGGCAGCAGCTCGTCCAAGGCACGGCGTGCGCGGAAGCGGTCGCCCGCCAATCCGTGCACGTAAGCCTGCAGAAAAGGCAATTCCCAGGTGGGAGTTCCCAGGCGGTCTTTCAGCCGGGCCGATTCTTCCATTGAGGAGAGGGCCAGATCAAACTGGCCTCGCGGCACATAAACTGAAAAAGCGAGCCCGCTCAAGGCGCGGGCCCGACCGGCATTGTATCGTAGCCGTCGGCAAAGCTCAACCGCCTGGTGGAAGAGCGCTTCGCCTGCCTCTAGATTCTGGCTTTCGGAGATGCTGGCCGCTTTTGTGATCCAGGCACAGGCGGCTTCAGGGGTATCGGGGGCCAGCGCAATCGCCTCTTCGCACAAGCTGGCCGCCCTAGTCTTGCTTCCCAGTAAAAAGAGCGCTTCACTTAATCGTACCAGTGCCCTGGCAACGAGATTGGATGACCCATCCACGCGGGCGATCTCAACTGCCCGTGTGGCCCTCTCCAGAGCGCCGTGAAGGTCACCGCTCTCCTCGTGAAGGATACTCTCGGTGATGAGTTCTTCGACTGTGCTCATCGGGTTTACGTCATTCGCCAATGCCGTTGAGGCGTTCCCTTTGAGCGTTTGTTTCTTGGGAAGGCAGAGGCATCACGCAGTGCCCGGATTGTGATCTGGCCTAACCCAAGGGATTAACGCCTCAGTTCTTCTCGAAATACCATATTCAGCACGATGCTGACCGCGCTCACGATCAGCGAGCCCAAAAAGGCTGGCAGGATGCCATCTACGGTGAAACCTACGCCGAATTGCGTGCCGATCAGTCCCGCCAGGTAAAAGAGCAGGGTATTGATCAACAGCGTTCCCAGACCAAGCGTCAGTATGAGCAAAGGGCAGGTAAGCAGGTTCAAGATCGGGCGCAGGATTGCGTTTATCAGGCCAAAAATAAGCGCCAGCCACACAAAAGAGAGCCAATTTGTGCTTTGCGGGTGGATCCCATTGCCCTGGAGTATGGCGACGGCTACATACAGGGCGACCGCATTGATGGCCCACCGCAATAAGAATCGGACCATTTGTCCTCCACTCGATACGGCTACAGGATAGGCTGTACTCAATCAACCGCTGTCCTCATCTTACCATATAGTGCTTGAATTTGTTTCGAATTATCGCTATGAAATACAAATAACGAATTCCTGTTCGAAATACATTGTTCTGGGCGCAAACCGAAGTCCACGATGGCGTTACGTGAAAGGATGTTCCATCCAGATCAACGTCTGCACGGCGTCAAAACCAGCCCATCGGAAAGCTTGTTCTGCGCGGCCAGCCGGATAATTAGCAGTGAGTTGCTTTCTATGATAAGTTTCGCGCCGTGCATGCCGTAACAAACCGGCGATTGCAGTGTCTTCGAACAGCGGGTCGACTGCCAGCCAGAGATTGTCGGCGTAGCCATGAGTGGCTTCCAGGCTCAACACGCCGATCAATTTGCCTTGTGAACGAACAGACCAATGCTTGATCGCCTCGCCAGAGAAGAAAAAGTTGAGTTCGTTCAGAAGACTTGGCTTTAGCCGATTGATGCGCAGGGGCAGATTCCAGATGACCTCTGGCGGATAGATCTCTGCCAGCCAGATTCGTTGCTGATGCCAGTCCTCTCGACGGCGGGTGTACACACGGACGCCGTCAGGGCTTTTTTCCGGCAAAGACCCCGGCTGGCTGATCCAGGTCGTACGCCTTGATCTTTCCTGAAAGCCCAGCGTCTGGTACAGATGGATCGCCACAGGGTTATCATCGCGCACTTGCAGCCATGTGGTCGGGGCTCCTCTGCGCTGTACATGACGGAGTGCTTCTTCCGTTAACCTGCGGGCAATCCCGCGTCGGCGAAAATCGGGGTGCACCGCCACGTTTGCGATCAGGTAGATGCGCTGACCCTGTTTGTGCAGCGGAATCAGGCTCAGGTTGCCGATGATGCGGCCCTGTTCTGTCCACACATATCCGCTCAACGGTAGTGAGACGCGCTCGGCAGCGCGCGGCGCCCATCGCCGGAACGCAGCGTTTGTGGCTGCCTGGCGCATCTGGCGCAAATAGTCGATCCCATCCATGTCCATCGTGTGGGCAAAGCACAACTCGATCAGATCGGCGACCGCGCCGAGGTCGCTGCTGGGGTCGAGTGGACGTATTCCACTGGTCACTGCGCCGTAGGTCTGATTGCGTTCCATTTTATTTGTATTTTAATGCCAGTTACCCAAATTGATTAAAGGCTCTCATTGTTGACATAGCAGGTAAGATAGAATCCGTCATGAAGAGGATCGAACGTTATGTTACCCGAGCCCTTTTTAATCGCTTACAAATGTATTGGCTGGGTAATGCGCCTACCCTCTGACGCATTTCTAACGTGATTCTAGTCTTTCGCAAATAGACCTGATGATATAATTCTGACAGGACGTAATAATTCCTGTGCAGATATTTAAAAAGGACAGTAATCTTATGATGAGATTTGATCGATTTACCGAGCGCGCGCAGGAAGCTGCCCAACGTGCTGCGGAAATCATTCAGAGGTACGGACACAACCAGATCGATACCGAGCACATCTTGCTGGCGCTCATCGAGCAGCCCCAAGGAGTCATCCCCCAGTTGCTGGAGATCCTCAAGGTGGATGCGGCCGCATTGAGCGAGCGCCTGGATTACATCTTGCGCACAAGCCCCAAGGCAAACATTTTTGGTGGTGGCGCCGGGCAAATATTCATCACCCCGCGCGTTAAACGCATCATTGATTTAGCCAACGAGGAGGCCAACCGGCTCAAGGACGAATATATCTCCACCGAGCACATCTTCCTGGCCATTCTCAGCGAGCGGAACACGCCTGCAGCCCGTCTGCTGGAAGGGGCTGGATTGACTCGCGATCGGGTTTACGAGGCGATTCAGCAGATGCGCGGTGGGCAGCGTGTGACCGACCCGCAGGCCGAGACGCGTTATCGCACCCTGGAGAAGTATTCCCGCGACCTGACCCAGCTCGCTCGTGAAGGCAAGCTTGATCCGGTCATCGGCCGCGACAAGGAAATCCAACGGGTGATGCAGATCCTGTCACGGCGCACAAAGAATAACCCGGTATTAATCGGTGAGGCCGGCGTCGGCAAGACCGCCATCGTTGAGGGCCTGGCCCAAAAGATCGCCGCCAATGACGTGCCTGAGATTCTGATGGGCAAGCGCGTGGTGTCTCTGGATTTAGGCAGCATGATTGCCGGGTCTCGCTTCCGCGGTGAGTTTGAGGAACGGCTCAAAGCCGCAATCGAAGAGGTTCAGCGCTCCAATGGTGAGATCATCCTGTTCATCGACGAACTGCACACCGTGGTGGGCGCAGGCGCCGCCCAGGGCGCCATGGATGCATCCAACATGCTCAAACCGGCCCTGGCTCGCGGGGAGTTGCAATGTGTAGGCGCTACCACGCTGGACGAGTATCAGAAGTACATCGAGAAGGATGCCGCCCTGGAGCGACGTTTCGCCCCTGTATTTGTGGAAGAGCCCTCGGTCGAGGATACGATCGAGATGCTGCGTGGCCTGCGCGACCGCTACGAGGCTCACCACAAAGTGCGCTTTTCTGATGACGCATTGATCGCAGCCGCCCGGCTGTCTGCCCGGTATGTCACCGATCGTCACTTACCGGATAAGGCGATTGATCTGATCGATGAAGCCGCAGCGAAGTTGCGCGTCGCGCTCTACTCCCTGCCGCCCGATCTGAAAGAGATGAAATCCGAGATTGATCGGTTGGCAGCCGAGGAGGAGCAGGCTGGATTGGAGCGCGATTACGAGCGCGCTGCCAAGAAAAAAGCAGAACGGCTGCGCCTGGAGAGTGAGTTCACTCAAAAACGGGACGCGTGGGAAAACGAACATCATCTCGATGAGATGGTGGACGTGAACGACATCGCCGAAGTGATCCACCAGTGGACCGGCATCCCCGTCAGCCAGATGATGGAGACCGAAGCCGAGAAACTCCTTCACATGGAGGAACGATTGCACGAGCGCATCATCGGCCAGGATGAGGCGATTCATGCCATCTCGGATGCCATCCGCCGCGCCCGCTCAGGCATGAAAGACCCTCGCCGACCGATTGGATCCTTCATCTTCATCGGTCCTTCGGGCGTCGGCAAGACTGAGCTCGCCCGTGCTCTGGCGGAATTCCTCTTTGGTGACGAAGATGCGCTGGTGCGCTTGGATATGAGCGAGTATCGCGAGCAGCATACCGTCTCGCGCCTGTTTGGTGCGCCGCCGGGGTATGTCGGCTACGAAGAAGGCGGGCAGCTCACCGAAGCGGTGCGCAGGCGCCCTTACCGCGTAATCCTTTTCGATGAAATCGAAAAAGCCCACCCAGAAGTATGGAATGCACTGCTCCAGATCCTGGACGATGGTCGCCTGACAGACGGTCAGGGCCATGTGGTGGACTTCCGCAACACCGTGTTGGTCATGACCAGCAATCTGGGCACCGAGTTCGTACGAAAAGGTGGCACGCTCGGTTTCCTACAAACCGCCGAAAACGATGAGGAGCGTGAAGCCCACGAAAAGATCGAACGCGCCTTGAAGAGCACATTCCGGCCGGAGTTCCTCAATCGTGTCGATGAGATCATCATTTTCTCGCCACTTTCATTGGAGCAAATGAAGCTGATCGTCGACCTGCAGATGAAAGAGGTGCAGAATCGCCTGGCTGAGCATGGCTTGAATGTTGAGCTTAGCCCGGCTGCCCGTGACTGGCTGGCCAAGGTTGGCTATGATCCCAACTTTGGCGCCCGGCCGCTACGGCGCGCCCTGCAAAAGCACGTGGAAAGCCCGCTTTCTCTTCGCCTGCTGGCAGGTGAATTCTCCTCCGGTCAGACGGTATTGGTAGACGTGGACGAGAGCAAAAACGAGCTGGTCTTTACCACTTTGGTAGCTATACCCGCCAAAGGCGTCAGGAAAGAAACGTCTTCGGTACAGGAATAATCACAAGCTGAGGTTGGTTGATATCTCCATCAAGGCAAAACACATCCCCCTTATATAACTGGGGGATGTGTTTTTTGAAATGAGCTTCCCCGCCGCCCTTCAGGGAACCCAGGATTCGCAATTCGAGACATGATCGTTGCCGCCCCCGCCGAAGCAGGTGTCGTTCCCAGGCCCGCCATCGATCTTGTCGCTGCCATTTCCGCCGATGATCACATCGTCCCCATCGCCGCCAGAAAGGTTATCCGCTCCATCCCCGCTCAAAAGACAATCGTTTCCCCCCAACCCGTTCAAGGCATCGTGTTTGTTGGATCCCAGAATGAGATCGTTCCCGCTTGTCCCATCTAATTTGCCGCTTCCAGCCACCAGATTTGTTAGGTTGATTCCGGCGCACTGCGGCGGTTTGAGATCGTTGGGAGTGATGGGGTAAGTATGATTCGAAGCTCCGCTTGGCGGTATGGTATTGCTGGCTGCAAGCACCACAGCGAAGCTCCCAATCAGAACAATCATGAACATGAGCATCACCAGGAACATGCTGCGACGGATCATCTGCTGTCCTCCATTAAACGACCCTGGCACGATTCTCACTGGCGGCCAGTAATCCCGTGACTTGCTCGGCTGGCGCTGGCTTATAGAACCAGTATCCTTGTGCCTGATCAAAGCCCATCTTTTTTAGAAAGCCATATTGTTCCTCGGTCTCTACTCCCTCAGCAATGACCTGGCGGTTTTGATCATGGGCTCCGCGAATGAGTGCACAGGCCATCAGACGTTCGCGTACATCGCTGATGGCTCCCTGGAAGAGGCTGCGATTGATTTTGATCTCATCGGATGGCAGTATGTCCAGGGTTTCCGACGATCGATAGCTGCTGAAATCGTCGAGTGATACATGAATCCCCAATTGTTTGATCCTCATAATCCGCTCGCGCAGCTCATCGGGAATATCCGGCATTTGTGTCGAAATATCCAGACACAGGTATTGAGCTTCGAGCCTGGTTTCTTCCAGGTTGGCCAATATAAACGGTATAAGATCGGCGGACAATGCCGTTTGGAGAGATAGATTCACCATTACATATAGGGGTCGGTTGCTGATTCCCTGCCAGGCTTTCATCTGAGCGCAGGCCTGTTTCAGCACCCAGAAGTCGATCGCCTGGCCCATTCCAATGTGTTGGGCGATTGGCAGGAATTCTGCCGGCCTGAGAAGTCCGAGCGCGGGATGCTGCCAGCGTACCAGCGCTTCGACCATGTGGATTTGACCATCCTTCAAAGACACAATTGGCTGGTAATATACTTCGAACTCCCCGTTCTCCAACGCGCGGTGCAGGTCACGCTCTAGCAGGCAAGTTTCTGCGCGATCCCCGATTTGGCTTCCTTTTGCTGTGTAGCGGTAAGCTATCGATCCTTCCACCACCCAATATTCCTGTTGGGGACCCGTTTCGCGCGCCAGTATATGTGCGTCGGAGCGCTCGGCGATTTTCGCCAAATCATCAATGCTCTTTACATCAACTACTTTGCCATTGCCAAGGCTGGTTTCCGGGCTGATTTGTATAATCTGCTGGCTGTATTTCTGCTGGATGGCGGAGACCTCATCGCGGCCTTCGCGCACAGCCAGATATTCCGGGATGGCAATCCCCGCGAGAGCCAGCATGAGAGCCGCCACGGAGACCCATCGGGCGGTGAGCACATCCACCGATTTGTTCAGCACCAGCATCGTATTTGGCACCACCGACGTGGCCTTGATCTGGCCGGAAGCGGTAGGTTTGAGTGGATCGCCGCCGTTGGGCGCGTTGTCGATCAGCACCATTTCCAGGCGATCGAGCTGGAAAAGTAATTCAGGCGAGAATTGATCCTTTACCTCCTGATCGCCAATCTGGCCGCCGATGGTGACTTTGGGCAGGATAGCCAGCTTGTAAGCCGGCATCTCCACTCCCGTCAGATTCTGCACCTGTTCGATGCGCTCTTGTTCCTGGCAGATGTCCACCACTCCGGACGTTTGGAAGCTTTGGCCGTTAAATACGGTTTCTGATTGCAATGGGAAGCGGTGGAGCCAGCCGTTTGGCCCGCGCACCTCGGCCTCCAACTGGTAACGACCATTGGTTTGCATTGCCTGGTCGGAGAGAAGATGATAGGAAAACTGGAAGGTCACATTGCAACTCAGGCTCTGGAAGACCGGCTCACCGGGTCGCGCCACGCCGGTGTCGTACACCGCTGGGGAGCCTTTCGCGGTATAACTGAAGGCTCCTTCCTGCATGTAGGTGATTTCCCGTTCCTGGGTAGTTCTGGTTGGGCGCGAGAAGGCGAACACCGCCCCCGCTGCTGACAGGCAGGCCACCACAGCCATGCCGAAGAATAACCCCTCTTTGTATTTTATGAATTTGTTCATGGCTCGCATTGCCTTTCCACCCAATTCCCTGAATTGACGCTTCTGTTTCGTTTGAGGTGGTGTAACCCATAAGGATGCAAAGAAAAAGACTGTCGCGAGGGCCGTCATTGTGCCCATCGCAAGCGGCTGGCGCAGCCAGCGCACAGCGTTCCCAAAGCCGGGAAGGGCAAACCAGGCCCTGCCGATGATTTCTTTATCCTGGGGTTGGTATGAATCGATCCAGGTATTGTGGTCGCCGCGGATGATCCACCGATCCCCATTCCGGCCGATGATGCGGTGAATGACCGGTCCGACATCCGGATTCCGGTACGTCACCACGTCCCCTACCTGATACGCCTGCGCCTCTCGCAGCACGACCAGATCCCCCTTGTGGTAAAGCGGCTCCATGCTGTTGCCGTTGACGATCACGTAAGAGGTCCACCCGCCAATCTGAACAGGCGCAAGAAGCACCCACAGGCTGATGCCTGTAGCGATCAGCAGGGCGAGCATCGTGCGGGAGAGATGAGGGAAGCGGTTCATGGTTGTTTTCTTGATAAAGATTGGATAAATCCTGGAGGGGGGCGGTGTCAAGATAATCGGATTAATCCGCCCCCCTCATCCAATAATCTGTGGGCGTTATTGTGCGGCAACGATGCGCAGGCTGTTCGCGTTGAGCACCGATACACCCCCGGTGAAAGAGCATGTCCATGTGCCGGAGCTCAGCGTGCAGCTATCTGCCCAGGTCGTACCAATTTGGGCCTTGACTGAGGCAGGTGTACCAGCGCTGGGATCGATCGGCGTCAGCGTGAAGCTGACCGAGTCGATCGAAGACGGGTTGCCTGTGTTAAGGTTGTAGTGGATGGATCCGGCAGCATAACCGCTGATCGTTCCGCTGCCATCACCTGCGCCGGTAACTGGCACGGTATTGGCCGCTGCAAACGCGTAGCTGCTGGCGCCCAGGATCAAAGCCAGGGCAATAATGATAACCAGACGACTGCGGATATTGTGGTACATGTTTCCCTCCATAAAAAGATTTTTATGTTTGCTGTTACGATCATGATGCCATGGATGATCGGCCTCTCGATGATCGCTGCATTCGCCATGTATGATAGTGAAATTTGGCTCCAATGCGGTTTGCTTAAGTTGGCTTCGGTTTGTTAATTGCCAACTTAGAAATATAAAATCCCACCCAGGAATCAGGGTGGGATTTTACTGTTGCGCCGTATTTTCGCCGATTACTTTCTCACTAATGGTATGAAAAATGGTTCCGAATGCAGAATTGTGCAGGTTCCTACACTCTTTCCCAGCACTACCCCTGCAGACTGGTCAGACAGCGCCACCTGGAACTGGAGAGTGCCCGCAGAGGAATCACCAGGCAGGATGGTAACGAGAATATCCCTGGAGGTCACACCGATGGGGAAAAGGTGTGTCCCCGATAATAGCCGTTTTTCTAGCTAGTGTTTTGTCCACCGTCACAGCCTTTCTGTTACATTTATCACTATCCTTGACGGGATAAAATCCCTATAAAGGGTATGACACTCAATATTGTTATATTGAATGTCTTTTATTCTTTCCGTTCTTTTAGGGATATGCAGTGATAGGCGTGGTTCAGTGATTTGGCATTCCAACTCCATCCTGGAGGTATTGTTTTGTATTATCCCTAAATTTCCGTTTTTCTTTAGAACTGAATTGATCCACGGTTCGATATCCTCTCCGGGTTGAGCGCATAGGAGGAAGAGATGGCGGGGACTGCTGCGTTGGACCAGGTTTCCGGTAAGGCTGATGGCATTGCGGTGGAATTGCGTGGTGATGCTTATCTAAGAGGATGCATCCAATGCGGGGATTGCTCCGGCGCCTGTCCATTTGCATACTTGATGGAATATCCCCCCAGCCGGATGGTATCTGCCTTGCGAGCAGATATCTTCGACCGAGTGCTCTCGGGCGAGACCGTGTGGATGTGTGTGGCCTGCTCGGCCTGCACCTCGGTTTGCCCGGTTCAAATCCCCATCACGAAAAACCTGATGACGCGCGTAAAGGAGGAACTCCTCCTGGCCGGCAATGTCCCGACCGAGTTGCAGACCGCTCTGGAAAACTCCCAGCGGTATGGCAACCCGTTGGGTGAATCTCCGCGTAAGCGGGCGGACTGGATCCAGGGCTTGGACATCCCGGTGCCTCTTTTTGGGCGGGATAAGCGCTCTGCCGATGTGTTGTGGTTTGTCGGTGATTATCCGTCCTATCATCCCCGGGAGCAATTGGTAGCTCGCGCCTTTGCCCGCCTTTTGAATATCCTCGGTGTAGACTTCGCCATCTTGGGCGCTGAGGAAAACAGCGATGGCGATTCGCAGCGGCTGGCCGGTGAGCGTGGCCTTTTCGAGCTATTGGCCGAGAAGAACGGACGCGCTTTCCGCAAATACCAGTTCGGTGAAATCATCACCACTGACCCTCACGCTTTTAATGCTTTCAAAAACGAATATCCCAACCTGGGAATTTCTTATCCGGTTCGCCACTATACCCAATTCCTGGCCGAACGGTTAGAGTGGCTCAAGCCGCATCTGACTAAAGAGGTCAAAGCAAGAGTCGCTTTCCATGACCCTTGCTACCTTGGCCGGGTGAATGGCGAGTATGAGGCACCCCGTAAACTGCTTGCCGCCATACCCGGCCTCGAACTGGTCGAGATGCCCCACAATCGCAAGAACAGCCTGTGCTGCGGCGGCGGCGGAGGCGGTATGTGGATGGATGGCTTCCAATGGGAGATCGCCCACACGCGCCTTTCTGAGTGGCGGGTTTTGGAAGCCGATAAAGTTGGAGCGGAAGTGATGGCGGTTGCCTGCCCGTATGAGCCGCCCCGTTTCGAAGATGCGGTCAAGACGGTCTTGCCGGATGGCCATCTGGTCATCAAGGACATTGCCGAATTGCTATGTGAATCCATGGAATGATCCGAGGGAGGGAAAAATGAAAATCGCGGTTCCGGTTCAACTCGTGCCGGATCTTGTCGAAGAATTGGTGATCAACGAACAGGGAGATGGTCTGGACAGCGCCTACGTGCGCTGGATTCTCAACGAATATGATGACCACGCCATCGAGCAGGCCATTTTGCTTAAAGAGAGCCATGGAGCCCAAGTCACCGTGCTGGCGCCTGACCTCGAAGGCGCTGACGATGTGCTCTTTGCCGCTGCCGCCAAAGGCGCCGATCAGCTCATCAAGCTGACCGCCGATTTTGACGCTGGCTTCAACTCCCATGCCCTCGCGAGCCTGTTCCATCCGGTACTTCAGGCCATTCATCCCGACCTGGTTCTTACCGGCGTTCAGGCGCACAATGCTCTGGATGGCCCCCTCGGCCCCTATCTGGCAGAGCGACTTGGCCTACCTTTTGTGGGAACTGTATCCAATGTCTCCCTGAACGGCGATCGGGTTATTGCCCACAAGGAATATCCCGGCGGTTTGGCAGCGGAAATTGAGGTGACCCTTCCGGCAGTTCTGGGCATCCAGGTGGCGGCCCAGCCTCCGCGTTATGTCCCCATCAGCAAGGTGCGCATGGCTATGAAGTCCGCTTCGATCGAAGAACAGAGCGGCGAGCTTGACCCGAGCGGCGGCCTTCGTCCGCAGCGTGTGTTCCTGCCAGAGGCGGCTGGCGGGGCGGTGATGATCGCTGGCAGCGTGAATGAGGTTGCCGATCGGATCGTGGCAATTTTCAAAGAACAGGGCCTGCTCTGAAGGAGGGCTGAAATGTCTCAGGATATTTTTGTCTTCATCGAGCATCTCCGCGGCGTGGTGGCGGACATCACTTACATGGGCCTGGCTCAGGCTCGCGCCCTGGCGTCTTCTACGGGAGGCAAAGTGGTCGGGGTGCTGCTCGGCAATGCGGCCGAATCCCTCTCTCATGACCTGGCCGCCGATGAAATCCTCTATCTCGATCACCCTTCCCTGGCCGAGTACACCTGGGATGCGTATCTCACAACCCTGGCCGCTGTGGTGAAAGAGCGCGCCCCGCGCCTGGTTCTCTTCGGGGATACCAGCATTGGCGCTGAAGCCGCTTCCGGATTGGCGGCACGCCTCAATGCGCCCATGGTTGGTTTTTGCCGCCGGTTGGACGCAAATGGGGGCATCCGTTTCCTCAGCCAGATTTGCGGCGGCAAGCTCCTTGCGGAAGGAGTCCTGCCGGAAGGAACCGTTGTGGCAGCGTTGTTGCCGGGCGCCTTTAAAGTGGACGAAGGACGCAGTCCTACGCCTCCGCCAGTGACCCGCCTTGCCCCTCCGCCAGTAGATGCGTCCCGCGTCGCCATCCGCCAGTTTATCGAGCCGGAAAGCGGTGACGTAGACATCACCCGCGAACAAATACTCGTTGCGGTTGGACGAGGCATACAGCGCGAGGACAATCTTCCTCTCGCCCAGGAGCTGGCCGATGCGTTGGGCGGCGTGGTTGTAGCCAGCCGGCCAGTGATCGACCAAAAATGGTTGCCGACCACTCGACTGGTTGGTAAATCTGGAAAGGTAGTCAAGCCCAAGGTTTATCTGGCGTTGGGCATCAGCGGCGCCCCTGAGCACACCGAAGCCATCACCGGCAGCGAGATGATCATCGCGGTCAATACCGACCCAGCCGCTCCGATCTTTAGCTTGGCCAAATACGGTGCCCAGGTGGATATTTTGGACTTGCTGCCAGCGTTGACCGACAAGGTACGGCAGTCTAAATGAGGCGAAGGCCAGGGAACGGGTTCTTGCGAGGGAAGAAATGCCTGAATTGACCGAGTTCTTCGGAATTCCTCAACCCTGGGGACCGATCCTGATTTATTCGATTATGGGTGCGGCCTCCCTGGTGATGCTCGTGCGCTTTTACCTCGAAGCCCGCTTGTGGTGGAAAGTCGGCCGACCCGAACGACGCTGGGACCATCCTTTCCGCCGGATTTGGAAAGTGGTTGAGGTTGCGATTGCTCAAGTGCGCGTGCTGTCACAGAGATATCCCGGCATCATGCATGTCGCCCTGGCCTGGTCCTTCTTCGTCTTCTTTGCTGCGACGACCCTTTCTGCCATCAACGGTCATATTTTTCGTTTCATTAAGGGTGAAATCTACCTGATTTTTAAGCTTACACTGGACGTGTTCACCCTTGTCTTCCTAGTCGGCGCTGGAATGGCTGCCTACCGGCGCTTCATCCAGCGCCCGCCACGCCTGACCCTCGCGCCGAAATTCACCTTCTCCTTGGTCTTATTGACCTTCATTGTCTTGAACGGTTGGGTAGTCGAATCCTTGCGCCTGGCCATACAGCGTCCGCCATGGGCGTGGTGGACGCCGATGGGCTGGTCCCTGGCGCAGCTTTGGCTGGCCACAGGTGCCTCTGACCTGACGTTGCTCAACTGGCACCTCTATGCCCATACCGTGCATTGGGCCGTGGTGGCCTTCTTTCTAGTCACATTGCCGGTTGGAACCATGCTGCACGTGCTGACCAGCCCGTTCAATGTATTCTTCTCCCGCCTGGATCGGCCAGTTGGCGCGTTACCGCCGCTTCCCATGAACAATGGCAGCGAGCCGATCTTCGCCGATCGCGTTAATCACCTCACCTGGAAGCAATTGCTGGATGGAGATACCTGCACCGAGTGCGGTCGTTGCCAGGATGCCTGCCCTGCCCACTCCTCTGGAACTCCGCTCAGCCCCAAAAAAGTGATATTAGCGGTGCGGGACGCTTTTCACGAAGAACGCGCCGCCATCCTGGCGGGCAGGCCCGAGGCGCGTGCTCTGGTCGGAGACCGCATTACTGACGAAATGCTATGGTCATGCACCACCTGCGGGGCTTGTGTGGCAGAATGCCCGGTATTGATCGAGCACGTGGACACCATTGTCGCCATGCGCCGTTATCTGGTCAATGAAGGCCGTGTGGACGAAATGCTGCAATCCGCCCTGGATAACCTGGGGCGTTACGGTAACTCTTTCGGGCAATCTGAGCGCATGCGAGCCAGATGGGCTCTCGCCTTAGAGCCGAAGATCAAAGATGCGCGCCGTGAACCTGTCGAATACCTCTGGTTTGTGGGCGATTATGCCTCCTACAACCCGCTGCTGGCCGAAATTACCCGCAAGACAGCCGAAGTTTTCCAGCGCGCCGGCCTGGACTTCGGTATTCTGTACGAGAGCGAGCGCAACGCGGGTAATGACGCTCGCCGCGCTGGTGAAGAGGGTTTATTCGAATTGCTCGTTGAAAAGAACTCCATGGCCTTCGCCAAGGCCAGTTTCAAGGCCATTGTCACCACAGACCCGCATTCATATAACACCCTGAAAAATGAATACCCCCCCGAAGCCTTAGATGGCCGACCGGTGCTCCATTACACAGAATTGCTCGATCAGCTCATTACTTCTGGCAGGCTGACATTCTCCCAAAAGCTCGGCCAGACCGTTACCTACCAGGATCCTTGTTTCTTAGGCCGCTACAATGGCGTTTATGATGCCCCTCGCCGCGTCCTGGAGGCGGCTGGTTGCCGCGTGGTCGAAATGCCGCGCAACCGTGAGCATTCATTTTGCTGCGGTGCTGGCGGTGGACGCATCTGGATGCAGGAGGGCGAGGTCCATGAACGACCGAGTGAAAACCGCGTGCGTGAGGCGGCCGGCCTTGACGGCGTTCGTTCTTTGGTCGTCGCCTGTCCAAAGGATGTGGCTATGTTTAAAGATGCCGTCAAGACGACTTCGCTGGAGAAACGTCTGGCTGTGACCGATCTGATCGAGGTGGTTCACGCCGCCTTGTGATCTTTGCTCGAAATATGCATGAAGTGGCGGGTGCGAGTGGGCCGGCCTGCCGGGGTTCCATGAGGAGGATATCTGTGAGCGAAAAGATCGGAGTGTACATCTGCCATTGTGGAAGCAACATCGCCGACAAGGTGGATGTCGGCGAAGTGGCTCGATGGGCGCAAGGATTGTCCGATGTGGCAATCAGCCGGGACTATAAATTCATGTGTTCCAGCCCTGGGCAGGAGATCATCGAAGAGGATATCAAAACGCTCGGCTTAACGCGCGTGGTGGTCGCGGCCTGCTCCCCCCACCTTCATGAGGCAACCTTTCGTGGGGCATGTGCCCGTGCAGGCCTAAACCCCTATCTGTGTGAGATGGTTTCCATTCGCGAGCAGGTCTCCTGGGTCACCGCCGACCGCGCTTTGGCAACGCAGAAAGCTAAAGCGCTCATCCTGGGTGCGGTCAGACGTGTTGTCCACCAAGTGCCGCTCGATCCGATCATTGTCCCCATTCACTCGGACACGCTTGTAGTCGGCGGGGGCATTGGCGGCATCCAGGCGGCGTTGGAACTGGCCGACAGCGGCACGCACGTCTACCTCGTGGAGCGCGAACCCTCTATCGGTGGACACATGGCTCAATTCGATAAGACCTTCCCCACCCTCGATTGCGCCGCCTGTATCCTTACTCCCAAGATGGTTAGCGTTGGAGAGCATCCCAATATTACTTTGCTGACCTACAGTGAGGTCGAAAAAGTCGATGGTTACGTCGGCAATTTCAATGTGCGCATTCGCAAGAAAGCCCGCAAGATCAACGAAGAACTTTGCACCGGCTGTTTGATTTGTCAGGAGAAATGCCCCAAAAAAGTGGTCGATGACGTTTTCGAAGTCGGTATGGCCAAACGCAAGGCCATCTACGTGCCTTTCCCCCAGGCGGTGCCCAAATACCCGGTCATTGACGTCGAGAACTGCACCTATTACATTAAGGGCACCTGTAAGGCCTGTGAGAAATTCTGTCCCGCCGGCGCCATCGTATTCGACCAGGAGGACGAACTGATCGATATCACCGTGGGCAACATTATTCTGGCCACGGGCTACGATCTGTTCGACCCACGGCGGATCCCCGAGTACGGCTATGGCCGCCTTCCTAATGTGATCACGAATCTCGAGTTCGAGCGCCTTTCGAATTCGGCCGGGCCAACCTCGGGCGAAATCGTGCTAAAGGATGGCTCCGTGCCCAAAGTAGTCGGCATCGTTCATTGTGTAGGCAGCCGGGATAAGAACTACAACAACTACTGCTCCAGCATTTGCTGTATGCAGTCGCTCAAGTTTGCCCATCTTGTCAAAGAGAGGACCGGCGCGCAGGTCTACAACTTTTACATCGACATTCGCGCACCAGCCAAAGGCTACGACGAATTCTATCAGCGCATTCTTGACGAAGGCACCAACTTTGTGCGCGGCAAGGTTGGCGAGATCACCGACGTGGCGCGGTCTCCTGAAGAAGAGGGCAAACTAATTATTCAGGTGTATGACACGCTGGCGGGCGTCCAGCGGCGCATTCCGGTCGATATGGTCATTCTATCGGCTGGCCTTCAGCCGCGTGCCGATGCGAAAGAGGTCGGCAAACTCTTCGGCATAGCTTGCAGCGCCGATGGTTGGTTCATCGAGCGCCACCCCAAGCTGGATCCGGTCGCGACCATGACCGATGGGGTATTTATCGCCGGCTGCAACCAGGGCCCCAAAGACATTCCTGCCACGGTTGCGCAAGGCGCGGCGGCCGCTGCGCGCATTATTGGCCGTATCCAGCAGCGCGAGATCCAGCTCGAGCCCGTGCGGGCCACCGTTGATGAAGAAAAATGTTCGGGTTGCCGCATATGCAACGGTTTGTGTCCCTTTAACGCCATCGTTTTTCACGAGGACAGGATGGTCTCCGAAGTCAACCACGCCCTATGCCAGGGTTGTGGAACATGCGTGGCGGCCTGCCCCGCTGGCGCGATCAGCGGTACGGGCTTCAGCAATGAGCAGATCCTGGCTCAAATCGAAGGGTTGCTCGCCATCGGCATTCGTGGTACGCCGGAGACGGTCGGTGTATAGTCATTCGGCCGCGGGAGGATATCATGGAAGAACCTTTTGAACCTTTGATCGTCGGTTTCACCTGCAACTGGTGCAGCTATCGTGCCGCAGACCTGGCTGGGTCGCTGCGCCTGAAGTACCCGCCCAATGTGCGTCTGATCCGTTTGATGTGCTCGGGCCGCCTTGATCCAACCTTCGTGCTCAAGGCCCTGGCATCCGGCGCAGATGGCGTGCTGATTACCGGCTGTCATCCTGGTGATTGCCATTACGTGGAGCAGAATTACAAGACCTTGCGCCGCTATTTACTCCTCCGTCGCACCCTGCGAGGAATGGGCATCGAGGAAGGGCGCGTCAAACTGGTGTGGGCCAGCGCCGCCGAAGGTTTGCCGCTGGTCCAGGAGATCATCGCCTTTACCGAGGAGGTGCGGGCTCTCGGTCCGCTCAAATGGCCGCAATGGGCCGAACAGCGCTTCCAGGAACCTGAGGAAGGTATTATTGCATGCAGTGTGGAGAGCAGGGAGGTGAGCGCATGACCGATAGCGCCAAACCAAAATTCGCCATGTATTGGGCCGGCGGTTGCGGGGGCTGTGAGATAGCCGTTCTGAACGTGCATGAGAAGATCCTGGATGTGGACGCCAATTTCGACGTCGTCTTCTGGCCGGTGGCCATGGATGCCAAGACCAGAGACGTCGAGGCAATGGCCGATGGAGAGATTCTCCTCACGCTGTTTGATGGCGGAATCCGCACCAGCGAGAACGAGGAAATGGCCCACCTTCTCCGGCGTAAATCAAAAATTCTGGTTGCCTTCGGCTCATGCGCCTGCGAGGGGGGCATTCCTGGTCTGGCCAATTTGAGTTCGCCCCACACGCTTTTGGATACCGTCTATCACACAATTACTACCGACAATGACAATGGTGTCCAACCGCAGCACAAATGGCAGGCACCAGAGGGGGAGTTGCGGCTGCCCGCCTTTTATCCACTCCTCAAGACACTGGATCAGGTGGTCCAGGTCGATTATTACATGCCCGGCTGCCCGCCCGAATCGACCCAGATTGCGGCCGTGATCGAGCTCGTGATTCAGGTTTTACACGGGCAGGCGACCCTCCCGCCATCTGGTGCGGCCATCGGCGCCGGTCATTCGACCGTGTGCGACGAATGCCCTCGCACCCGCAACGTCAAGTCGATCCACCAGTTCGTACGCATCCAGGATTTAGACCATGTAGATCCGCAAATCTGCCTGCTCGAACAGGGAATTCCTTGCAATGGACCGGCAACTCGTGATGGATGTGGAGCCTTATGTCCAAAAGCGGGGGCGCAATGCATCGGTTGCTATGGCCCGGCAGAAGGGGTTATTGATTACGGCGCTCGCCTGATGAGCGCTTTTGCCTCGGTGATCGACAGCAACGATCCAGAGGAGATCGAGCGTATCCTCGACGGCATCCCCGATCCAACGGGGCAATTCTACCGCTTCAATTTGAGTAAATCCCTGCTGCGGGCAGGCAAGCCAGCCTGGGAAAGGAAATAGGAGGGCAGGATGGTCACTCAGCGGATTTCAATTGATCCCATCACCCGCCTGGAAGGCCACGGTAAAATCGAGATCTTCCTTGATGAGCATGGCGAGGTAGCCAATTCCTATTTCCAGATTCCGGAATTGCGTGGATTCGAACGCTTTTGCGTGGGCAGGCCGGTGGAAGAAATGCCATTGCTCACCAACCGTATATGCGGCGTCTGCCCTGAGGCGCATCACATGGCTGCCGCCAAAGCCGCTGATGCTGTCTACCACGTCGAACCCCCTCCAACCGCGAAAAAGCTGCGCGAGCTCCTATACAGTGCTTTCTTCTGCGCCGATCATGCCACCCACTTCTACGCTTTGGGCGGCCCAGATTTCATTATGGGGCCAGACGCCCCCGTTGCCGAGCGCAACATCTTGGGTGTAATCCACAAAGTAGGGTTGGAGATTGGCAGTAAGGTGATCCAATGCCGCAAATTCGGACACGCCATTATCGAGATGATCGGCGGACGTAAGGTGCACCCGTGCACATCCATCCCCGGCGGGCTCACAAAGGGCATCTCCGAGGAACAGCGCAGCGAGATCGAGCGCATGGGCCGCTGGTTGGTGGAGTTCGGACAATTCAGCCTGAAGCTCTTCGATGACATCGTTCTGGGCAACCAGGAGTATGTGGACCTAATCTTCAGCGATCTTTATGCCCACAGGACGTATTCTATTGGCCTGGTTGATGAGAATGACAAAGTCAACTTCTACGATGGTAAAGTTCGCGTGGTGGATCCAGAAGGTACGAGCATCGGGAAATATGCTCCTGCCGAGTACACGGATTGGATTGCCGAACACGTTGAGCCGTGGACCTATCTGAAGTTCCCTTACTTGAAGAAAATAGGCTGGAAGGGATTCGTCGACGGCAAAGACTCAGGCGTTTACATGGCAACCCCGCTCTCTCGCCTGAACGCCGCAGAGGGAATGGCCACTCCACGGGCACAAGAGGAATACGAGCGCTTTTTCGACACCCTGGGCGGGAAGCCGGTCCATCAGCGGTTGGCTACCCACTGGGCGCGGTTGATCGAGTTGCTGTACGCTGCCGAGCGTGTGGTCGAGCTGGCTACTGATCCCGAGATCACATCGCCGCATGTTCACACTCTTCCGGCCGAGAAACCCACCGAGGGGGTCGGCATCGTTGAAGCTCCACGGGGCACGCTCACCCACCACTATGTGACTGACGAGCGCGGTATTTTGACCAAAGTGAATTTAATCGTGGGCACCACCAACAACTACGCGCCCATCAGCATGTCCATCAACAAAGCCGCACGCGGACTGATCCATCAGGGTACGGTCATTACCGAAGGCTTGCTGAACCGCATCGAGATGGCTTTCCGGCCATATGACCCATGTTTAGGTTGCGCCACGCACAGTTTCCCCGGCCAGATGCCCCTCCAGGTCACCATTCGAGATATGCAGGGTGAGGTGATTCAGGTCATACGCCGGGAAAACGATTAGAACCGCATGCGCACACTGGTGATCGGCCTGGGGAATCCAATTCTGGGCGACGATGCCATTGGCTGGCAGGTGATCGAGGCCTTGAAGGAGACCCTGGATCGCGAAGTATCCAAACGGGTAGAGTTCGAGACATTTTCACTGGGGGGCGTCGCTCTGATGGAGCGGCTGGTTGGTTACGATCGTGCGTTGATCGTCGACGCCCTGGCTGGGCGGCCAGAGACCGCAGGCACCCTTCATCGCCTTACTCTGGATGATTTGCCTACCTTGTATGCCGATAGCACGCACGATGTGTCCCTGAAGACTGCTTTGGAGATGGGCCACAGGCTGAGCGTCCACCTTCCCCAGGAGATTGTCATATTGGCGGTGGAAATCGATCCTCGCTGGGAATTCTCTGAACAGATGAGCCCTGCTGTTGAAAGAGCCATTCTGCCGGCCGTCCTCGCCGCTGAAGAGATACTTTCCACATGGGTCTTCTCGTAAGGCGAGTTATGCCTGGCCCTTTTCCAGAGAACACTGCCCCTGACAGGCTAATTCGGCCATGTACCAATTGGATAGACGGTTGGAAAATTGTTGAAGTGGAGAAAACTACATTGAGCGGTAGTCTCTGGCTGTAAACTTGTTATGTAGATATCTACTGGCATCGGAAAAAATCATAAAAATAATCAAGGTCGACTCAATCTTTTTGAGAAAACCTGATCATTAGGCTTGTCAAGGGTCCAACCACTCGGTAGGTGTTGAGAGGATCATACCAAAGTTATTTTAAAAGTTCTCTCCACTTAGCCCTTTCCGAAGGTTTTAAGAAGCACCTGACAAGGCATACAACTGCAAAGATGGCAACGAACACGTAAAACATTTGCCACCTCCTCGAGAGCCTACAGGAGCCTTTTGTGAATATTATAACAAGAAGCAGAATATTATTCAATAGATTTGGACATTATTCGCAGATAATCATAAATAATTGACAATTTAATTGATTTATGGTATCCCGTTCGCGGGATACATCGTGATTGGTGAAATTATTTATTCCCCGAGTCGGGGATTGGCGCTGAAGACTCGCGAATTTACCAGGCAGGAATGATGCGCGTGCGACCTGTCATCAGGCTCATCCACAGGGATAGGCAGGAATGGGGATCGCCACGATCCATACAGCTCCCCCTGGCGCGTACCGGGAATTATTTCCTGATGAAACGCGCTGTGGAAAGCTCGGAAGTCGTGAGTTTTTTATGCACCCCGAAGGCCAGAAGTGGCAAAATGGGAATAGTCCCGATGAACGATGTCGTAACCTAACTCATTTGACCGGTAGTGCGCCACGACCGTGCTAAAATCTGGCCTCCCGAAGCAGGATGCGGGGTCACCCCTTGATCAACCTCGGGAGGCCTTCTCGGAAAGAAAATCGAATCGACTGTTTTTCACTCAAGCCTGTTTGGCATGGCTGGCCTCTTGTCGGATGGGGGATTGAATCGTGGCCATGGCGATTAACGCGCTCAACACAGAGAGCGCTAAAGCCACCAGGAACGTCAGAGATTTCGGATATGCAAGACCCAGCAGCGAGTCCAGCGCGAGCGCACCCGGCCCGAACAGACCCAGGAAGGCAGCCTGGATTGCGAGCATCAGCGGGAATTCGATGCCGCCTTTAGAATTCCATAACCCGTTCTTCCAGTGAACCCGCGCGATGGCCATCAACATCGATCCGATGATCGCAGCGCCGGCGAGCGGGGTGAGAAATCCAAGGAACAACCCCACCCCTCCTAAAGTCTCAGCCAGAGCATTAACCCACGCCCAAAATTGGGCCGGGCGAACGCCTAGCTTATCCATCATGCTTCGCGTGCCGCGCATACCCCCACCGCCAAACCAGCCAAATAACTTTTGCGTGCCGTGGCCGATAAAAAGCAGGCCCAAGAACACGCGCAGAACCGTGATACCATAATCCAATGCGGTCATACCTTTCATAAACCTCCTGTTTGATATTACCGAAATAATTAATATCATCAATTTATGAGATATTCGTTAGAAAAATGTAAAAATATCCTTTTGTTCAGCCCGTTACCTCCGCCTGCCGCTTTCTGCTGCGCCTTCAAATTCTTGGGATAAGTACAGAACATGTGTGCCATAAACAGATTCGCTCATTCCCATTTCTCGGTCATGGTTTGCAGAGCCAGCTCATCCTTCATCGTTTTACCCATTCGTTTGCCAGCCTCTCAGGCTGATTAGCCCGACGCACCATCCCTTTGATGAGATGGATCGTCATGTTCTTGATCCCCCAAATAGTAGATAATCGGGGTAGAATTTGATAAATACTGACCTGTGAATTTCGCCTCTCAACCCTGCCTCGACTCTGTGAGTACAGCCTGCTGAATTGGGGAGGTGATCGAATTTGTCTGCTGCCAAAATCCTGGTCGTTGACGATGAGGAAAACATCGTTCATTTAGTGAGCGCCTATCTGCGGGCCGACGGCTACCAGGTGTTCACCGCATCGGATGGGCCATCAGGCCTGGAAATGGCGCGGAAAGTAAACCCTGACCTGATCGTCCTGGATATCATGCTCCCTGGCATGGATGGCCTGGAGGTGCTGGCTCAACTCCGCCGCGAGTCGGACGTCTATGTCATCCTACTCACCGCCCGCACCGAGGAGACGGATAAAATCGTAGGGTTATCCGTGGGCGCAGACGACTATGTTACCAAACCGTTTAGCCCGCGTGAGCTGGCGGCGCGGGTTAAAGCCGCTCTGCGCCGTTTGAAAAGCGGTGCCGTCCCTCCAGATGCAGATCGGTTGAATTTCCGGTATGTACGCATCGATGCAGCCAGCCGAAAAGTTTGGGTGGAGGATCAGCCTGTGGAATTGACCGCCGTCGAGTTCGATCTGTTGATTGCTCTGGCTGAGAACCGTGGGCGTGTGCTCACGCGCGAACAACTCCTTGAGAAAGTCTGGGGCTATGACTACTACGGGGATACCCGGGTTGTGGATGTCCACATCGGCCACCTGCGCCAAAAGTTGGGCCGAGGTGAGCTGATCACCACCGTGCGCGGGGTCGGATACCGCTTTGAGGACGAATCGAGATGAAGCTTTTCGCTTACCTTCGCAGTCACCTGGTGTGGAAACTCTTTCTTTCGTATCTGGTCGTCCTGTTGGTGGGCGCCATTGTGCAGGTCACCGCCGCAGATATCGTCGCCCCACGCGCCTTCGAGGCTCATCTGGCCTCCATGGGTCAGACCTTGGGTGGGTTGATGGGCCCCGGTTCTCAAGCGGAGCAGGAGCTGTTTTCCGGTTTCTATGGGGCCTTTACCGAAGCCTTACTCTTGGCCGCCCTGGCTGGCATCGGCGCAGCACTGCTGGCCAGCTTGTTTGTCAGTCGTCAGGTGGGTGCACCCATCCGCGCAATGATGGCCGCCAGTCAGCGCATTGCGGAGGGTGAGTTTGGCGCGCGGGTGCCGTTGCCTGATGCGCCGCCAGACCAATTCGACGAGCTCAATCAACTCGCTCTGACTTTCAACCGCTTCGCCTCTCGCCTGGAACAAACCGAGGAGCTCCGCCGCCAGTTGATCGGTGATGTCGCTCATGAGTTGCGCACCCCCCTCGCCACCATTAAAGGTTCAATGGAGGGGTTGATGGATGGAGTCCTTCCGGCCACCGTCGAGACGTTCGAGCATGTCTATCGCGAGGCGGACCGGATGCAGCGCCTGGTCGCCGATTTGCAGGAGCTCAGCCGGGTCGAGGCTGGCGCATATAGCCTGAATCTCAGGCCCGTCTCGGTTGGTCATTTGGTCACTTCCGTCGCCTCGCGCTTGGGCCGCCAGTACGAGGAAAAGGGCGTCCAGTTGAATCTGGACGTGCCGGCCTCACTCCCTCGCGCCCAGGCCGATGCAGACCGGGTGGACCAGGTGTTGACCAATCTGATTGGCAATGCCCTGCAATATACACCTCAGGGCGGGCGTGTGACGGTTTCGGTTCGCCAGGAGGGCAAAGAGATTCGTGTAGCCGTAGCGGATAACGGCATCGGCATCGCCGCGGAGCACCTGCAAAACATCTTCACCCGCTTCTATCGGGTGGATAAATCGCGCTCTCGGGCAGGTGGCGGCACTGGCATCGGCCTGACCATCGCCAAACATCTGGTTGAAGCCCAACATGGGCGCATTTGGGCGGAGAGTCCTGGCCCGGGTCAAGGCAGCACATTTACCTTCACCCTTCCGGTTGCAAGGAACGACGACCATGCCGGCTGAGGTACGCTTACGGAAAGCCCGTCGGTGATCTTCTAGCAAACTTTACAATAACTTTATAGAAGCTTTATTCGTGATGGTTAGCATGGAATAAGATGGTCAGGCTGCCAGCACCCATTGACCCTTCGCGGCCTCCATCTATAGGAGCAAGGGATGTTAATGTGGTCGCTGATCCCTTTCTGGCTGAAGCTCATCCTCATGCACCTCTTTTGGGCTGTGGTCATCTTGGCGGCAGTCTGGGTGGTGCATGCTCTGTTCCGCACCGGACGGTCAGGGCGCTCGGAGTCTCCTCCTCCATCGCTTGATTCCCGGGCAACGCTGCTGTCTCGCTATGCGCGTGGGGAAATTACCTCGGAGCAGTACGAACAGGCCATGAAAGCTGCTGAAAAGCTTACCAGGTCAGGATCCGATTCAACCCCACCCTCGTCATAGCCGTCTGTGGGGCTTTGCAGCCTCAAGGCCGTATGGATGTTTAGAAGCCTGATCTGTTTTCAATAGAGGTGGTAAATATGGAGCATAAACATTCCCACCCTCGACAGGATCCTGATAGCGAGGCTTCGGCGACCGGTCATACAGGCGAACCTTCTCCCCTGGCTACACTGCGTTCTAGCGATGAGCATGCCGGCCACAAAAAGCCCGGGACTCCGATGGTACACGACAGGAAGGGCGTCCAAGGAGTCCATGCGCAGCACGCTAGCCATGAGGGACATCGAGCGCCAGGTAGGGGCGCCGAGGCCGTCCATGCTCACCCCGATCATACCGGCCACGAGCAGATATTTCGGCGCAGATTCTGGATTTCTCTGATCCTCTCGATACCCGTCCTGGTCTACAGCCCAGCCATTCAGGGCTGGCTCGGGTTTACGATGCCAGCGTTTCCGGGCAACGATTGGATCGGACCAGTTTTCGCCGTTACGATCTTCGGTTATGGCGGTCTGCCTTTTCTTCGCATGGCTATCCCTGAGCTGCAGAACCGCCAACCGGGGATGATGATGCTGATTTCGCTGGCAATCAGTGTAGCTTTTATCTACAGCCTGCTGGCTACATTCTCCGGTACGGGGATGGGCTTTTATTGGGAACTCGTTACATTGATCGACATCATGCTGTTGGGACATTGGATCGAGATGCGCAGCGTGCGGCAGGCTTCTGGGGCGCTCGACCAGCTTGCCAGGCTCATGCCGGATACCGCCGAGAGAATCATTTCCGGGGAGGACACGGAGGTCATACCAGTGACGAAATTGAATATAGGGGACCGTGTCCTCGTGCGACCGGGCGCCGGCATCCCGGCGGATGGGGTGGTGGATGAAGGCCGTTCCGAGGTGAACGAAGCCATGATTACTGGTGAATCTCGTCCGATTCCCAAGGAACCTGGCGACCGCGTGATTGCCGGTACGATCAACGGGGAAGGCAGCCTGCGCGTGAGGGTCACGGCGGTAGGCGAAGGCACTGCTTTGGCTGGTATCATGCGCCTAGTTCTGCAGGCTCAGCTGAGCAAATCGCACACCCAATTACTGGCCGATCGTGCCGCCGGATGGCTGTTCTACGTAGCGCTGGGTTTGGCACTGATCACCGCCGCCGCCTGGACGCTATCGGTTGGGTTCAATCAGATTGTCATCGAGCGGGTGGCCACCGTGCTGGTCATTGCCTGCCCACACGCTCTTGGTCTGGCCGTGCCGCTGGTGGTAGCTATCACCACCGCCATCGGGGCCGGAAACGGTGTGCTGGTGCGGGACCGTGCCCAGCTCGAGTTGGCCCGCGAGATCGATACTGTTATTTTCGATAAAACCGGGACTTTGACGCGCGGTGAGTTTGGCGTGAATTCGATTGCGGTCGATTTGGGCTGGGATGCGGATCGGGCTCTAGCCATTGCCGCTTCTATCGAGGGCGATTCCGAACATTCAATCGCCCAGGGCATACGCCGATCGGCGCATGAGAAAGGTCTCCAACTGCTGCCCGTGAGCAGCTTCGAGGCCATCAAGGGGCGCGGCGTGCGTGCCTCTTTGGATGGCGCGACATTTTATGGCGGCGGTCCGCGCTTGTTGGAGATGCTGGATGCCAAACTGCCTGAGCTGCTCGCGGATTTCACCCGTAGAGCAGAGGCGCAGGGTGCGGGTCTCGTCTATCTAATCAGCGACGGTCGGGTGGTGGCTGGCTTTTCTCTCGCGGATCTGCTCCGCCCTGAGAGCAAACCAGCTGTCGCAAGATTGCACGATCTCGGGCTGGAAGTCGTTTTACTGACCGGCGACAGCCAGGCGGTGGCCGAAGCCGTGGCCGCTGAACTCGGAATTGATCAGGTTTTTGCCGAAGTGCTGCCAGAGGATAAGGAAAAACAGGTGGCCGGGTTACAGAAGCATGGTAAACGTGTGGCCATGGTCGGAGACGGCATCAACGATGCCCCGGCCCTTGCGCGCGCCGATGTGGGTATCGCTATTGGCAGCGGAACGGACGTCGCGATCGAATCGGCAGGTATTATCCTGGTCAAGAGCAACCCGATGGACGTGGTCAAGGTGATCGAACTGTCCCGTGCCAGCTATCGCAAGATGGTTCAGAATCTGGTCTGGGCGGCCGGCTATAATGTGATCGCTTTACCCCTGGCTGCTGGCGTTTTGTCCTGGGCGGGGGTGATTCTTTCCCCGGCCGCTGGTGCCCTGCTCATGTCGCTTAGCACTGTGATCGTGGCCATCAATGCCCAACTGCTGCGCGGTGTTAAATTAGGAACAGCAGCCATCCAGTCGCAACCGTCATAACAGTCGCAGCGTGATGATTTCATGGCCGCGCACGGCAAGCAGGATGGTTCCATCTCGTTCGCGCCCCAGCGGCCGGATGGGTGTTTCGTCCAGGCGAGCCAGGAAGACTTTCCGGAATTTCGACCATGGCTTGATGTGCACCGTGATGGGATCGGGCAGTGGATTGTACCCGCGCACCACGTAGCCCTTCCCGTCTTCGGCGAATTTGACCGCTGTAAGGAGGAAGTCCTGCGGATCAACCCGCAGGAATGTGCCCTCTGGCGCCAATGATCCTGCATGGATTCCGGTCAGGGCCGCCCGCAGCGGTAGGTCGAAGGTGTAGGCCAATCCCCAAGCCTGGCGGAAATCACCCTGGTGGGGAATAATCGCGTAATCGAACTCCCATCGCCCCAGCATCTGTGCCGCAGGTGTCTCGTAAGGAGGTCCGGCCAGGCCTTTGCGGTTGTCCAGGTCATTGCGCGCCAGCCAACCGATACAGCGCAGCAGCGTAAGGGCGATCTCAGCCTGGCCGCCTTCTCCACGCATCACCTCGACCTCTGGCAGTCCGCGTGCGGCGAGCATGATACCCTGCTCACCGTCATTCACATCGGTGAACAGACGCTGGGGCTTCTCCGGTCGCGGGTATTCGGCCCATTCCTCGTCATACTCCGGCAGGCCCAAAGGACGGCGGACCACCTCGAAATTTCCGCCATAGTCGGCGGCATCTACTGTAAAGGGTGTGGGGAAATGTGCGCGCAGCCGGTGATCGCGAGCATGGTTCTCAACCACAACATGGAAATCGAGGCGCGGCACGCCTTGGATAAGGGTGGCGCGCATCTCCACGTTGATGTCGGTTGCCTCTTCGCTCCGCCCGCTGCGATCATCGCTCAGGCCGGTCGGCACATGCAGCCTCAACGTCGCGTTCAAGCTCTGACTGGTCGCTCCATGCTCGGCAACCACTGAGCGGACATCTGGAGTGACGAAATAGTCGTTAGCCGGTGGACAGTAATTATACAGGTCGCCGCGGTCGCCGCCATCTACCAACCGGTTCAGACCTTTGAAGGTAAGGTCCGTTCGTTTATCGTGCAGTTCGAATGTGCCCGCTTCGGGTTCCATTCGTACCACGAAGTACTCATTTTCGATGTGGTCATTCTGATAACTCACCCGTTGCCTGGACGATGAGGTTTCACAGCGGCGAATCCAAACCGTCTGGTTTCCAAATGCGGGCACCTCCCTGGCCACCCATCTCAGCTTGCTCAAGGGTATCTCGCGCGCGCGTACCGTAAAGTTGTTGATGCTGTTATCTGCTAGATATTCCTGAACCTTCCGCATGCCTCGCTCGAGAGCCTTAAAATCCACCGGCAAGTATTGGTCCATGATCATGTCGATCAGCAATGCATCGCTGGAACGGTGGAATCCTACGTCTACCAGATTCAGGCCCATCAGCCTGCCTTCCTGGATCATGCCAAGTGATGAAGACAGACCATCGCGGTCCAGGGTAATGCTGGCCAGCTCAGCCCCGCTGAGTTGGTCAAGCTCGTAGGGTATGGGTTGGCCAACGGCGTCCACCAGTTCGAAACAGTCCGCACCGGCCGGGATGCGCAACTCAGCCTGAACCTCACCCGTCTGGGGAAATGGGGCCGAATTGTAAACCACCAGCGCAGAGAGCGTTTCATCGGATCGCCCTGCGGAGGTATTCACTTCCTCAGCCAGAACCTCCAGACTCTGGCGGGTCAGCTCCTCGCCGATCTGCTCGACCTGGTCGAAGCGCGATTTCATCTCTTCATGTACTTGATCGATGCCGCTGCCATAGATTGAATCATGAAAGTGGCATTCCATCAGCAGGTCCCATGCCAGTTGCAGCACCGGCGCAGGGTTTTTCAGGCGAAAGGCCACGTTTTCGGATGAAGGTTTCTCTGCAAAGCGGTCGGCCCAAACACAAAACGGCTCAGCCCAACGCTCCAATAGATTCTCGCATGCCTGGTTGCGCTGCTTAATCCATATTCGTGTTGATAACACACCGGGCAGCAAGGCGTGGCGCCGACAACCGCGCAGCTCGCCGCGTATTACCGGGATATTTAATGCACGCGCCTCGATCTCGCTGCGTACGGCGTCGAGATATTCCGGTAAAGTGGAGTGGATCAGTCTGTCTCCCTCCAGGCGCTCATTGGCGTAGGCAACCGCGATGGGTGTTCCCGCGAAGGGCGGCAAATGATCGTTGCCCTGCATAAGCAGCAAATGCGAGGCGGCCGCGTGTGGTCTCAGCTCGTCCGCCACGCGCTGCACCTCAGAAAGGAAAACCTCCGGCTGGGAAACAGGCAGCGAGGCAGCGTTGGCGTAGCCATCGTGCAGGAAAGCCAGCAGAACGCGCGAGCCATCCGGCGCTTCCCACCATAGCTCGCACGGCTCATCTTCCAAGCCGCGCATCAGCACGGCGCTCTGGATGCCGAAGCCGTTCAGGATTTGCGGCATCTGGCCGATGTGGCCGAACGGATCGGGGGAGTATCCGACCGGCATCGGCTTGCCATAAAGTTTCGCCTCGCGTCGCCCCGCCAGCAGGTTGCGCACGATGCTCTCGCTGCTGATCAGGAACTCATCCGGCATAATCCGCCAGGGTCCGGTAAACAAACGTCCCAGGCGGATGGCGTGGGCCAGTTTTTCGAGTTTTTCCGGGCGGATAGCCAAATAGTCACCCAATAGAATAGTTTGGCCATCCAATAGAAAAGCGCGATAATCGGGATCGGCTTCGAATATCTCAAGGAGCTGGTCCAGCACATGCACCAGCCTCAAGCGGAACTGCTGGAAGGTCTGGTACCATTCCCGATCCCAATGGGTGTGAGAAACGAGGTGCAGGGTGGACAGAGGATACCTCCACAGGGCAGGTTTAGATGGTGACACGCTCGGCGGTCAAAGCGCCGGCTTCCGCCAGGGCTGCCTGACGGATGCCGATGGGAAAACGGCCGTGCAACGGGCTTATGCGAGCCCCCAGATTTGTGGATGCCCAGAACAGGCGGGCGAGTGGCCGCATGAAGCTGGCCAAATCGGCGGCGCGGCGCAGTTCGTCGAGCGTTTCGTTGTCCCAACCACCGAACAGTCCATATAAAAAGGCATACACCGGATAAGAGGGCAGGATGCCGATGAAGAAAATGAGAACGCTGGTCACCTGATCGTGCTGCCAGATAAAACCCGTAATCCAGCGCAGTAGTAAGTAATGACTGGCTCCGGCGAGCAACGGCGCAAAAAGCGACTGCCAGAAGTAAAAGCGTTGTGGGAAACAAATCCGGTGGTTGATGAAGTATGCCGCAATGTCCTTAGTGAAGAGTCCGATGAAATAGGCCGCGATTAACCCATAAATTTGAAAGCGGGTGATCAGAAAGAACGCCAGCAATATCCGCACGGTCTGTTCGCCGGCGACCAGCGAGGCTTTCAAATAGGGCCGGTTCGAGGCGAGCTGAACGTTGTCGCCAACCCACGAAGGGTACTGGAAGGCGCCCCAGATGGTCAGCGGAATGGCGTACAGCGCCGCGCGGGTGAATTCGGGTCCGCTTGCGCCGATGATGAAGCGGTCTGCGACCGCCAAGAGCACCGCACAGATGAATCCGCTGATGAAGCCACCCCATTTGTAAGCCATGGCAGCATAATATTGGCTGAGCGTTTTCCAGCCATGGGAGATGGCTTCAGAGATAGAAGGCATCAAATCGTCAAACAAAGTGGCTGTGATCATGAATGCGTAAATGAAATTCTGTGCCAATACCCAATTGCCCCAGATTTCGGCGTAATTGACCAGTCTGGCTTGGGTGATAAGGATTTCGACGGATTGGCCAACTCCCCAAGCGACCGAGCCGAGCATTTCGAATACCCCGAAACGGAAAGCGCTCTTCACCACGCTCCAATCGAAGTGCGCCAGAAACAGCAGGCGTGCATTATATCCCAGGCGGCGATAAAGCCAGAGACCAATTAGAAAGGTTAACGCCTCGGAGGCGTAAGCAGCCATGCCCAACCCCAACAATCCGCCCATCGATGGTCCAAAAACCGGGTGGGCGCGACCCCAGGCAATCATCAGGGTAACCAGGATTGGCTGGGTGACGATGGGAGCAAAGACGGCCAGGGTGATGTCCAGGATCTGGGCATAATCAAAGCGCTGATTGGCGATGAGCGAATTGCGCATAACCTGATAGAAGCCAGGTATCTGGATCATAGTGTGGATGATCACGCTCCAGGTGTAGATGGCGAAGAACGTGCGTGGCAGCAATGTTCCAGCGATTGCGGTTATCAGGCCAACCTGGAAGGCGCCAGACAACGCCTGCCACCAAACGTAAACCTGGCCATATTGAATCGCCTGGCGCGGGTCGTTCACCCGGAATTGTGAATAAAACTTTATGAAGGCAGCCGCCGTACCCATGTCGAACAGCAGCCAGAGCAGGTTGAAGAACTGCACGACCCGTCCCCAGATGCCCAGCGCCTGAGCTGAGGGCAGTATGTAAACCGGAAGAATCAGGTTTTGATACACCACCAGTGGGATGAAAAATATCAGCCCAAGCATCATTGCCAGGAGAAAGCCGCCCAGCGGCCGGTGGAATCCGACCTCCTCCCAATCGGTGTGAGCCTGGCGCTGTTCGAATTCCTTTCGATCTGCAACCAGTATGTTCAATTGCTCCGGGTGGGCCTGGCTGTAACGGCGCACCCGCAAGAATACAAAACCAGCAGCCAACCACATCCCAGCCAGGATGGCAAATAATATTGCCCGTTCGCGGTTGTGGGGCACCGGGGAGCCTTCAAACCGGTCGAAGGAAAGAGGTTCTCTTCCGCCTGCACGCTCGACCAGGTGATAGATCAAATAGTTGAAATAGGCCCATTGCTGTATCTGAGGGTTTTGCCCATTCAGGAACGCCGCCAGTACGTAGATCGTGCCTTGTCCCAATTTGCGCTGGCCGAGCACCACCGACCCGTCCTCGTAACCAATGACCAGCGGCTGCAACTGCGAGCCGATTACTTGATAACGCTCGCGGATCTGCGGCGCACTGGTCCAAAGGATTTGCTGCATTAATGGATCTTCTACTCCGGTTGCAGAGATCAGGCTGAGGGGAGCCTCACGCTGCACCAGGGTGGTGTTGGCGCCCAGCAGGGGCGTTAGAGTGTCTGCCCCATCGCCGGGGGCCAGAACCAAGACCAAACCCTTCCCTTGGGATACGAGCCTTGCCAGGCTGGCTGGATCATTCACCGTGTCGTTGACAACCAGCACGTCTGCCTGATCCGCATCAGTGACAATTTGAACCTCCTTTGGCAGGCGTAAGGCAGTTTCAAGACTGCCAGCAGGGCCGATCAACGCCACGCGAAGAGGCGAATCAGCGGCCTGCGCGGGTATTGTCGCGCAGGCCATGGTAAAGACTACTAAGAGGATGCTGGAGAATCTCCGCACAAATTCACCGTAAATAATCGCCGGGTGAAAGGCTAGGGGATCGGCTCAATCGGATTAAAACCATTCTGACGGATCACCCGCGAGTACCAGTGGCCGCTTTCCTTTATCACCCGATCCAATCGGGGATAGGGGATATAAACCAGGCCGAAGCGCATCCCGTAGCCATATGCCCATTCAAAATTGTCCATTAACGACCAGACCAGATATCCTACGATGGGGATGCTGTCTTTGATTGCCCGGTGTACCTGGATCAAATGATCGCGCAGGTAGCGGATACGCCGGCTATCACGAACCTTTCCATCGAAATCCTGGCCGTCCGGCACCGGGACGCCATTCTCGGTGATAAAAATGGTCTTCGGAAGATATTCTTCCCAAACACGGCGCAACAGGTCGTACAGACCGGGCGGGTAAATTTCCCACATGCTCGAGTATTCGCTATCCGGCGGGAACACTTGCGTACAGCGCAACAAAGGTTCAGATGGGTCATGCTTTGCCACATAACGGGTGTAATAATTGACGCCCAGAAAATCGATCGGCGCAGAGATGATTTCCATGTCGCCCGGCCGGATGTAATCGGCCAAAGCGGGTGCGTTTTCCAGCAACAGACTCGGATAGCGGCCCCTGAAAACAGGCTCTAAGAAAGCTCCATTTATGGCAGCGTCCATGCGAGAGGCTGCGTTGCGATCCTCTTCACTGTCCGAGGCCGGATAAACCGGGGTGAGGTTGAGGGTGATCCCCACATGCGCGTCCAGACGCACCACGGTAAGCAAGGCCTCGACCGCTTTGCCATGTGAGAGCAGCAGGTGATGGGCGGCGGCCTGCGCGGCTCTCATATCCTTGATGCCCGGAGCATGATCACCCCTCAGGTAACCGGCCATGGCGCTCACCTGGGGTTCATTGTGCGTGATCCACCAGGTCACCCGATCGCCGAGTCGCCGACCGACTACCTCCGCGTACTCTGCAAAGCGATCCGCGGTGGCGCGGTTTGGCCAACCACCTTGATCCTGGAGAGCCTGCGGCAAATCGTAATGGAATAATGTCGGGATGGGCTGGATTCCCCGCCGCAACAATGCATCCACCAAACGGTCGTAAAAATCCAATCCGGTTTGATTAACGGGACCTTTCCCATCGGGGATTACCCGCGTCCAGGCAATGGAAAAGCGATAGGCTTTCAAACCCATCTCGGCCATGAGCTGAACGTCCTCGGCCCAGCGGTGGTAGTGATCCGCGGCTACGTCGCCGTTTTCGTTATTGGCAATCCTGCCTGGCTGGTGAGAGAATGTGTCCCATATTGAAGGTCCTTTCCCATCCTCATTCCAAGCCCCTTCAATTTGGTACGCTGAAGTGGCAACTCCCCATAGAAAATCCGCAGGAAATTGCAGAAAGTTTGACCCGGCCATCTATCATTCCTCTCGGTTGATTGAATGATTTTGTCAGTTCACATCCGTTTTCAGTTAAGAAGTATATATTTGGAGCGGGTTCACGTCAAATTGATCAAGGCATGAGCTTTGGTGGAACCAGCTATGTGCACATTTTCCTTAATATTTGAGTAAGCCAGGTATAATTAAAAGCAGCGTATACGCAAAACGCAGGATTCCGTATGCCAAAACACCTTCTTCTTGTTGATGACGACACATTGATGCGTCGCAGCCTGGCTTTTAATCTGGAACAGGCGGGGTTCGTGGTCAGCAAAGCGGGCAATGCCGAAGACGCTCTTGCCCTGGCAAGACGTGAGAAACCGGATCTTGTTATTCTAGACATTGGCCTGCCAGGCATGGATGGGTTAGATGCGCTGCGTTATTTTAAGGATCAAATGGGTATTCCGGTGATCTTCCTTACCGCCCGCAGGCGCGAGCTGGATGAGGTCCTGGGTCTCGAGCTGGGCGCGGATGATTACGTAACCAAACCGTTTGAATTCGACGTACTGCTGGCGCGCATCAAAGCGGTGCTGCGCCGTTGGGAGTATCAAACGCCGCCCCAATCTGAGCCGATGCCGATCACAATCGGTGATTTGGTGATCGATCCTGCTGCGCATACCGTTACAGTGGGCAATCGACCCGTCGAGTTAACCCCGCGGGAGTTCGATTTGCTCCACACCCTGGCGATGGAACCTGATAATGTGATTTCGGTGGATGAATTGCTCACTCGTGTTTGGGGAGCCGAGTTCGTCGGAGAGCCCCAGGTCGTCTATGTTCACATTCGCTGGCTGCGTGAAAAAATTGAAGAGGACCCTAACGCACCCAAGCGCGTCATTACAGTTAGAGGCATTGGATATAAGCTGGCGCCGATCAATAAATGATGTTACGAACGTTGCGCGTTCGCTTGATCTTTAGCCATGTTTTACCCCTTTTGGTCATTTTGCCTTTAATGGGGTTCGTTTTGGTTTATGCGCTGGAGACGCGCATCCTCCTGCCGGGGATGGCGAAAGAGCTGGAAGGGGATGCGACGTTATTTGCTAAAATTACCCGCGATCAAACCCGCCTTTGGCAGGATCCGGTCTACGCACAACAAATTTTGAAATCCGTCAGCGGCGACCTGAGCGTACGAGTGATGCTGCTCAATCCCCAGGGCATCTTAATAGCGTCCACTGACTCCCGCGACGATTCGCGGATAAATCGTGTCCTCAATATTTCGGGGTTGGCCCTGTTGCAGCAAGGTAAAACCGTCTCGATTTCGAGATACAGCCAGGATCTGAACTCTGAAGTAGCCGACGTGCTTGTTCCGGTAATCGATCAGAACGGGAAGATGATCGGCATCGTGCGAATAACGTATCCTCTGCAATCGATTTACCAGCGGTTCATTCAGCTCCGTTATCTTGTCGTAATCGTATTGACAGCCGGATTGATTGTCGGCGCGATCGTTGGCCTCTGGTTGTCATTAGACCTGGGCAAACCAATAGAAGAGGCGACCCAGGCAGTGTTCAGTCTAACCTCGGGCGGGAAACTTGAACCATTACCCGAGTCGGGTCCCGAAGAAATTCGGCTACTGATGCGCTCGGTAAACAGCTTGGTTGTTCGCCTGCGCGATCTTGAGCAATCCCGTAAACAACTGCTGGCCAACCTGGTTCATGAGCTTGGGCGGCCTTTAGGAGCGCTCCGTTCTGGTATTCATGCCTTGCTGAAAGGCGCAGTGAGGGATCCCGCCCTGAGCCATGAGCTGCTCGAAGGCATGGATGAGGAAGCTGCCCGGTTGCAAGTCCTGCTGGACGAACTCTCCCGGCTTCATGAGCAGATCCTGGGCTCCCTTGAACTGAACCGCAAGCCTGTTTCACTAAATGACTGGCTGCCAAGAATTCTGGCGCCGTGGCGGGCTGCAGCCGCAGAAAAGCATCTGAAATGGGAGGTCAGACTGCAATCCGGCCTGCCCGAGGTGGAGATCGATCCAGCGCGTATCGCTCAGGCGGTGGGCAATCTGGTCAGCAATGCAATCAAATTCACGCCTTCCTCGGGAAAAGTAACCATCATGGCGGGTCACGATAACCACGATGTATGGATCAAGGTCAGCGACACCGGCCCCGGCATTCCCGCGGATGAAATTGAGATGATCCTCAAACCTTTCTATCGCGGAAGGCGTGGGCGGCGCTTTCCTCAAGGGATGGGATTGGGGTTGGGTATCACCCAATCGCTGGTGACCGCCCACGGTGGTCGTTTGGAAATCCACAGCACCCCGGGATTGGGGAGCGATTTCATCATTCACCTGCCGATCACGGACAGGTCATCATCCAGCGCATCCAATTTGTAATTCGTGTCTCATCGCCATTGCCAGTTAGGATTGCGCTGGTTGAGGACCTTTCCCCCTGGGCTCATAATTGCGCACGCCCATCGCTTCGAGAGCGGTGATTGCAACCCAGGGTGATTCAACGCCAGCGGCGATGTCCCCCAAAGAATTTAATACATCCACAACAGGCTGTGGTAATTCTCCACGATCTTTCAGGTTCTGGATCACTCGACGCACGCCTTCCCGCAGGCGCACCGATTCGAACCGATCTACCAGCGCCAGCAGAAGAGGGATGACGGCGGGTGTGCCAATAGCCGTAAGTGCGACTGTGGCTCGCCAGCGCGCTGCTACGTCCTCATCCTCTAGCAAACGCACCAGTTTGGGTATCGCCGTTGGATCACCAATGTCGCCCAATGCGTGCGCTGCTTCACAGCGAACGTAGGTTTCATAATGTGACAATGCCCGTATCAGAGCTGGAACGGCCGGTCGGCCAATTTGGACCAGGATAAGGCGTGCCCTTGCGCGCGTAGTTGGGTTCTTGTTCTCGAGCTCACGAACGAGACGGTCGATGTCGCTTTGAGTGAAGTGAATGACACGCTCGGTCATTTTTATTCTCCACTTCTACCAATAAGAGAACGGCAGGACCATGTGCCCACTATTCAGTCCTGTTCGCACCAGCTCTCTTGCAGCACACCGGGCATCGCTGAATCGCCCTTGCCTTATTTTCAGGCCAGAGCGTTAATGCCTTTTCTATTCGGTTTTTAAGAACTTAAACACCAAAGCAGGGGCTGTGTTCTTCCTAATTGTTTCTATATTCCCGAGGGTCGATGATTCTGCGAACCCGCGCAGGGACGGGCTGGGTTTGTAGACTTGGGCTGCGCACCCACCTACTGCCCAGGAAGAACGATAATAACGCCGCAGCCACCATACCAATAATCGATGTCATCTTTCAGCTCCTATCATGTATCATATACCACAACTAAGATATTTTGACAATCTCTGGTTGATTTGTCTGGATTGTCGTGCGCGGCCCCAAGATTTCTTCCAGCGCTGAACGTTCGACGGTCTCTTCTTTCAAAAGCAATGCAACCAAATCGTCCAGCTTTTTGCGCTCAGATTTGAGCATCTGCAACACTGCCCGATAGCGTTCGTCCAAGAAGCGGCGCACGTCTCGATCAATGGTTGATGCGGTTTCCTCGCTGTATTCACGGCCCTGGGACAACTCGTAACCCAGGAATGGGTGTTCTTCATCCGCTTGAAACGCCATCAACCCAAGCGACCCCATTCCCCAGCGGGTGACCATGTAGCGCGCCAAGCGCGTGGCCTGGACGAGGTCGTTTTCGGCTCCGGTGGTGATATCGCCCAGGGCGATCTCCTCCGCAGCACGCCCCCCTAACATGACGGCCAAACGACCTAACAGATATTCTCGGCTGTAATTGTACATGTCTTTGCCCGGGAGCTGTTCGGTTACACCCAGTGCCCGTCCACGCGGTATGATAGTGACCTTATAAACAGGGTCAGCGATGGGTGTGAGCCAGGCTACCAGGGCGTGTCCAGACTCGTGATAGGCGATCACACGTCGTTCGTGCTCGTCTAGCAACAATGGACGCACCTCGCCGAGCAGGACGCGGTCCAGCGCCTCTTCGAAATCGGACATGCTCACTTCCTCATGATTGCGGCGAGCAGCGATCAGGGCGGCTTCATTGCACAGATTGGCCAAGTCTGCGCCGCTTAGTCCAGTGCTTGTCGTGGCGATCAAGGTCAGGTCCACATCCGGGGCGAGGCGCATATCCCGCGTATGGATCTTCAATATGCCTTCGCGACCGCGTTTGTCGGGCAAGTTTACGACTACCTGGCGGTCGAAACGGCCTGGACGGAGCAGAGCCGGATCCAGCACGTCTGGCCGGTTGGTCGAGGCCAGCACGATCACCTCGTGGCGCTCATCGAAACCGTCCATCTCGACCAGCAACTGATTGAGGGTTTGTTCGCGTTCATCGTTGACGGTGCCAAGCCCTGCGCCCCGGCGGCGACCGACGGCGTCCAGTTCATCGATGAACACGATAGAAGGCGCCGCAGATTTTGCCTGTGTGAAGAGGTCGCGCACGCGGCTGGCACCCACCCCCACGAACATTTCCACGAATTCTGATGCGCTCAGGCTGAAGTAAGGAACGCCGGCTTCGCCGGCAACCGCCTTGGCGAGCAAAGTTTTGCCCGTACCGGGGGGGCCAATCAGCAGTATTCCGCGAGGGATATGAGCTCCCAGCTTATGGTACTTCTCCGGGTGGCGCAGAAAATCGACCACTTCTTGGAGGTCTCGTTTGGCTTCTTCAGCGTCAGCCACGTCGGCGAAGGTGATCGACTGCTGTGCGCCAACGTATCGCCGCGCTTTGCTACGACCGAAACCGAGCAGGGGCGATTGAGTCGTGCTGGTTGCCTGACGGCCAACCCAGAAGAGCACTAAGATCAGCAATAGAAATGGCAGCCCATTTGAAAGCAGAATCGTCAGCCACGGGCTGGGCGGCGGGATGACATCCACCTGAACGTTATTTTGCGTCAGGAGGGGCATCAGGTTGGGGTCACCCACCGTCTCAGGAAAAGTGGTTTGAAACTGCGTATAGGATTGCGGCTTCACGGGTGTGGCGGCGACCTGAGGCTGGCTGGTTGGGGAAGCCGAAACGGATGTTGCCGGCGGCCAGAGAACCGGATTATTAAACACACCACTGATACTGCTGCCGGATATCTTTACGCTCTTGACATTTCCTTGTTTTACCTGATCCAGAAAGGTAGAGTAAGGAATAGAGGCTGCTTGGTTATTTTTCGGCAGCAATGCGATCACATTCCAGACGAGAAGAGCGATGAGGATGATCCACCATCCCCACCCCAGGGAAGGCTTTTTCTGATCGGGCTGCCGGTTTTTTTCATCCATTTGTAAACCACCTATTACGTCAATACAAACTGCAAGATTATTCCTGTAATGTATATACCATCTCGCCCCTTATCAAGTCATTATCAAAACCTTGTGATTTCTTTAAGATCACCTTAAGACAATTTGGTTTATATAGGTTTAATTTAGTATCTCATGAAAATACAACCCGATCAGCCGCCTCGACAAGGCGGCTGATGAATGTCACCGAAAGGATTTGATTACTGGTTAGCCTGGATGGTGGCCACAATTTTCTGGATGGAGAACAAATCCCCGGGAGCCCAAGGGCGATCCAACCAGTTGCGCAGCTTGGATTGTGAATCGTGAAGGATGTACGCGTGAGCCATGAAATGCGACCAGGCGGTGATGGGTGCCAGGAAGGAGGTCTCGCCGGGCTCGCCATGCTCTCCAACCCGAGTGAGGTACCACCAAAGCATACCGCGTCCTGAGCTATTGAGCGTTTCCAGGGAGATGATCAAACGCTGGGGGGCGCCGCCCAGATAATCAGCCATGTAGGCGCCCACCTCGGGAGTCATCCCAAAGAATACCGGCGCAGACCAGCCGGTTTGAAAACCTTGCGGATCGAGGTAATCCGCGTTGGCGGTGCTGACGAAATTCTGAAAAGAGGATGCGCCATTTTGCATGGCATTGACAGCAACGCTCAGTGCTGCGGAAGCGTCGCTGGCCTGGCCAAGATGGTCGGCAAGCCGGTAGAAGCCTATCGCTCCAGCAATGTCTGAATAATAGCGGATCGAGCCCTTTCGGTTGTTGAACAGGTTTTGTATCTGGCTCCAGTGATTTTGGGCGTATGAATAATCGCCGGTGTTCTTCGACCACAACCAGAGGGCATAGATGGTTTGCATATTGGCTCCAACCGGAGGCCAGTTATTGATGGCATTGCGGAAGGGCACAGCGTACAGCTCGCGCTGACTTCCAGTGCTGATCCAGGGACTGGGTGGACTGGAGTATGGCAAATCCTGGAGTGGGGGATACCAGTTCATTTCCGACGCCATGTAACTCTTGGCGCTGGCTTTCAAATCATTATCCAGGTAAGGATAAGCAGCCGCGAGCGTATAGAGCAGGTCGCCTGGTTCGAACCAATAGGCCGTACCCTGCGATTGGTAGGCTATCTGTGCGATGCCGTACTGGCTGATCGACTTATCCTGCTGCAATGTATACGGCCAGGCATAGGGGGTGGAAAATCCCCGTTCAACGAAGTATGGCAACAAATGCTGACCGTTGGCGGTCTGGATTAAAGCGCGCACTTCGTTGCGTAAGCGGTTGACCAGGTCGGTATTCTGGGGCGTAATCGGAACGGGGCCGGTCATATCCGTCTTGACGTAATCCTGGAAGGTGGCAGTTGGCGACCCCGGCGTCGGTACCGAGTTGGGGTCGAAACTGGGGAGGTTCACGGCGGAATCTCGCCACACCTTTGGAGGCGGGCAGGCTGCGCCGTTCTGATGGGAAATTGCAGCGATTCCTGCATCCAGTACATGCCAGTAGATCATCTGATTGGCTATGATGGCGCCGGCGCGCGCATGGCCCTCGCCTGTGCGCGGACCCGGGAATGGGTAAGCTGGATCGTTCGGGTTTCCGCTAAGCGGAAAATATGGGTTTGGACCGCCTGGCCCGCACTGGGCGTCGCATTCTGGCCAGTCGTTGGAAACATTGCCCACATAAGCTAATTGTCCATTGCTGACGTTTATCCCGCCCAGACGCTCCCAATTGTCCACCAGAAGGAAATTGCCGCTCATGGTAAGCATTCCCCCTTCGTCTGAGGTCATGCGGAATTTAAGCGGATTCCACAGGGAGTTGGAGTTGCGTAAACCGGTGATATCCAAAGAGGAGAGGTTCATCACGCCGAGCTCAGCATCGTATCGGGTGGTCACGTGTACAGCGCCGTTATCCGTTTGAATGCCATGCCGGGGGCGGTAAGCGACATACACCTGCCCGGTCCCTGCAACTACTGGAACGGCGGGTGTATCCTGGCTTCCAAAGGTATATAAAACGGGAGCGACGCCACGGCTGCTCCCATTGGAGGCGTTCAGGGTGAAGAAAGTTTGAAATGCGGGCTTACCGGTCAAGAAACTGATGATCTGGGGTTTTACCAACGACCAATCCGTATTCCAATCCGGATTGACCGACCCAGCCTGATCCAGAATATTGTCGCCATACTGCTGCAGCATCCAGTGAAAAAAATACAAGGGTTCCGAACGGTAGAACACTGTGCTGCCGGCAACCACCGGATAGCGATCCGCCAGACTCTGCCCCTGCAATGTGGTCTGCCAGGCCTTGGCGCCGTTGCCAGCTTGGACGGCGATTGCCTGAATTGCCTCGTTGCCGAAGAAGACCAGACTACCATCCTGGCTCAGCGATGGCGACGTCAAGATGGGCGCGCCTGAATCGTAATGCCAGAGTGCAGCGCCGGTTGCGGCGTTTAACCCTGTCAAGATGCCATTCGAGCTGGCGACATAAACTGCACCATGCGACTCGTCGATCAAAGGTGCAGTCACGCTCGGCCCCGTGGAGGTCTTCCATATCAGAGCGCCGTTTGAAGCATCCAAACCGTAAGTGAAGCCGTCATAGGAGCTGAAGATCACGATCGAGTGGTACACACCGGGTGAATTGCGGATAGGCCCGCTGCTTTTATAACTCCATACCGGAGCGCCGGTGGTTGCATCACGTGCGTAAAGCACCCCATCTAATCCGCCAAGATAAAACCGGCCATCTTTAACCACCGGTTGAGCGCGTGAGGCGAAAGGAACAGCATACCATTTCCAGGCGTAACAGAAGGGAGGATCGATTTGCTCTGGAGACCAGTTCGTGCGCTGTGGATCCCGGCCCAACTGTGGCCAATTATCCGATGGACTGGTAGGCCGGTTCATCACGCTTGGGAGGTAGACATAATAATTTCCAGGCGAAGAGGATTGCGCATGAACATGCTGCGCGGGGCTGCGGTAGAGTCCCAGGAGAAGAATAAGGTAGAGGGCGATGCTAATCAGTGGGGTCAGGAATTTTTTCAAATTTGGTTTCCTTTTCACGATGTATCTTGACTAATTTCCCCACTTGATCACCAACGTCGGGCGTCCGTCCGCATTCCAATCTTCGGTATCGGAGGTGCTGAAATATTTACCGCTGTGGTAGTCCGAATCGGCTTCATAGAATGCCAGGCGCAGCGGTTGCCCGGAGGTGTATGCCTGCGCCACCGCCCAGGTCACATCCCAATTCAATGCGTATTTCGGCCAGGCAATCGAGTTAATGTCTGCTGGGACGCCCACCCAGGCTCCGCTGACGTTTTCGAGAGCCTGAGGTCCATTATTCCAGGTCAGCGTGGATTCAGACCAATCGTTATTCACGGTGAAAACCTGGATATAAGAGGGTTTTGGCCGGTCATCGGGATTGGAGCTGCTGATGTTGCCGGCGTATCCCCATTCATGCAGTGTGAGGGTCGCAGATAGAATGACCTTGTTCGGCGGCAGGCTGTTCAATGGAAAGGTAATGTAGTACTTGGCAAAACATGGCCAATCGGACAGGTTGGATTGATTGGCGATGTTTACGCCGGTGGCGAAGGCGAAATTCTTGCCTCCCCACTGTTGCCAGGTGCTGAGCTGATCATCCGGTGGGCACAGGTAACCGAGCTGACCGCCTACGCCGCCGTCTGGGACGTGCTGGCCATTCAGACCTTCGCGAAGGGTGATCGAACCAGAGGATGGAACATTGGGCGGGGTGTAGGATGGGATGCCGAAGTGCAGCTGCGCCCAGGTTGCTGGTTGGTCGTTCATCATATTATCTGGCCAGGATTCGTCCGGTTGCATGGCACCGCCGGCGGTGTCGCGATCATGAAGCACCAGGCTAATCCCCCAAGTCGTACCGGCGGGGGGCGCGGAAGAAAGCCCAAAGCTGCTGAAAGGCAGATGGAAGGCCATAGACCAGCCCTGAGCTGGTTTACCGGAATTGGGCGTCGTACCGATGTATCCTGATTGGGTGGTGAAGGCCACCGCTGCCGGAGACCAGCCGACACCGTTTCCACGAAAGACGGCCTGATAGTTCGTGCGCGGCTCGTACCAATTCAATTGGCCGACGAACCGGTAACTATTGGTGTCGGGGTATTGACCGACGTTGCCATCAAGATCCAAGTTGAGGGTGATCGAATCCCAATTGGTGAGATCTGCCAGCGAAGGACTGGTGTCATACCAGAGGTCGCGGTCGATTATGGCTGCATAAATCCACAGCTCGGTAGGCGAATAAGAAACGCGAACGTCCACATAATTGCTGTTTGGGTCGACTTTGCCAAACCAGAAAATCGCAGCTTGATTGAATGAATTGGGGTCGTTTTGTATAGATTGAAAGAAGGGGACGTTGACTCGGGGTACTCGCGGCAGCGCCTCACCAGGTGGCGGCTGGCTTTTTGATATCAACGGCAGGTAAATATAGGTCGTTCCATCAGCAGCCGCTGCCAAGGAGGATGAAAACAGCAACCCCTGGCTATTGCTGATCATCGCGAGAATAAACACCCCCACCGATAATATCGTTACTACTTTTAAACGCTGCATAAGCTATTCTCTGGCGCGTCTCGCTGGCGAGCGCCCTTCGATTTCTGGCCGGCTGTGAGGGGTTGGTTTGATTGTGGATCAGGGATACCGGCAATGTCTAAGGCGTTATCCTCGACCCAGCCATCATGGTTTCAATAAAGGTGCACGCCTTTCTACTTCAACGGCCTGTCTGATCGTGATATGCCGGGCTACGGGTAGAAGGGTATGGTTTCCGCAGGATGTGCAGCCAGATCGAGAATTCGATTTGATTTGTCGGATTATACGGAAAACGGGGGTCAAATGCAACCGTGTTCTGACTTACAGTTTCAAAACACCGGTTTGTTGATTGCAATGTCTTGCTTTCCAAGCAGGCTTTGAATAACCTCTTTCAAATCCGCGAAGACGGTGAAAGGTTTTAGCTGGCTGGCTTCAGGTAGTGCGACCTGAGAACTACCTCGCCCGGTCAACACCAGGATAGTCCGGCGAACTCCTGCGGCTTTGCCCGCCTGCAAGTCTGATAGCGCATCACCGATCATGATCGAGCGACTCAAATCGAGGGATAGCTCTTGGCTGGCTTGTATGAGCAAGCCCGGCTTCGGCTTTCGGCAGAAGCATTGATCTTCGGACCGGTGTGGGCACAGGTACAAACCATCTACACGCCCTCCGTAGGATTGTATGACTTCCTTTAGACGCTCATTGATCTCGAGAGCAGTCTCCAGACTGTAAAGACCTTTCCCGATGCCAGCCTGGTTTGTAATTACCACGATCTTATAAGGGCTGCTCTCAGCCAGCGCCAACGCTTCCAGCGCCTGGGGATAAATCGCCACATCTGACCAGGATCTTACATATTCATCACGATTTTCAATAATCACGCCATCCCGGTCGATAAATAAGGCTGCGTCCATGAGGCGATTATACATGATTGAGGCAATGAAATGCCGAAACTCCGCTGCGATTTGTGGTCACGGACTAGCAGGAATAAAACAAGTAAGATCGCTTGTAACTTTTTATTTGTAAACTCGTTATAACCAAAAGAATAATCGGCGCCTGCGACTATCCACAGAGTGAAGCAAAATCGAGGTTTTGCGTGCGATTAGGAGGTATTGTTAAGGTAATATTAACTTGACATAATGGTATGAATTTGTTACTATAAACATGGCAGTTGCGTAGTTCTGAAGTTGTTACAGTTGAATAATGGCGCTTGATTTACAGGCTGCGAGGATCCAGGGGTCTTAGTTGGTCGCTTACTGCGGTAGGGTTACGCAGTAGATTTCTGGGGAGCAAATGGCGAAACCGGCTTAAAGGGTTTCGCCTTTTTGTTTATCGTTGAGGTATCGGTTTCGTGGAGATAGCTATATGGGTGTGCAACTTGTCGGAAGGTTGTCGATGCAGGGGGTAACTAAGCGCGACGGGTGAGATTGTAATCCGCCCGTTAACATCATATTGAATACCCATCTTCATTATCCGTCACGAAGTGAATTTGGGTAGCCGAAGGATAGCACCTGAAGGCAATCGAATTCTTTATCCGATATAGGTACAACATGAGCTATCTTGACAATGTATATCTGTATGGTATGATTACGGGGTTAATCAAAGAGGGAAAAAAGAGCAGCATCGCCGAGAGCTTTATCGTCCATATGCATCGGATTGGGCGTTCATCAGGAGGAGGGTAAAAATGACCTTTCCTCGAGCAGTTATTTTATTAATTTGTGCCGGTATTTTGTCTGTGATGCAGTTGTCCGGTCATCCAGGCCGAGCAGGTGGATGAGCCGTCGTATTGCCAGCGGATAGAGCTTTCAGGGGTTATGTCATTCGCTCTATCTAAGGCAAATGTGGACCGGATACGGGGGTCGTCATCCGGGTAAACCGACAAAACAGCTCCAGCCACAACCTGGCAAGGTGTATGGTTGGAATTGGGTTATATCGCTACTTCTCTGACATACGCCCTTTTAACCGGGTTATGTCGGAAGGGCGGAGCATGGTTTGCGTTCAATAATATACAAATCGTTGCCCTTTCATAAATTTCGCAAGCACACATAAACCGAATATTGAGTATGGTTACAAATCCTAAGAGACTGTCAGCAGCCGAGTCTATCCGGCTTTACCTCAACCGCCAGGCATCGGATCCAGCGCGCTACATCCTGGAGCAAACGCTTTTCCTTATCGCCGGCTGGATTCCCACCATCATTGGCATTGCCATACGAGGCCTGCTGTATCGCTTGATTTTACACATGGACGGGTGGGCGGCCATCGAGCGGAATGTACGCCTGCGCTTTGCCAACCATATCCGCCTGGATCACGGGGTTTACCTGGATGAGGGGGTGTATCTGCACGCCAGCCCAAAAGGCATCCAGATCGGTGCACGCACGATTGTGATGCATGGGGCAGTTCTGCATGTCTACAATTTCCGCGATTTGCCCCATGCTGGTATCCGCATCGGAGAGGACAGCCTGGTCGGCGAATACACCGTCATCCGCGGTCAGGGTGGCGTCACAATTGGCAATCGGGTTTATACCTCTCCTTTTTCCCAGATTATCGCAGTGAACCACGTATTCGATGACCCTGATAGACCGTTCGTCGATCAAGGCATTACCGCCGAGGGTATCGTGATTGAGGATGATGTCTGGCTGGGTTCAGGCGCGGTAATCACCGATGGGGTGCGGGTGGGTAAGGGCGCGGTGGTGGCGGCAGGCGCTGTGGTCACCCGCGACGTTCCTCCGCACACGGTAGTGGGCGGTGTGCCTGCTCGCCCCATCCGCGTCATCGATGGAACGGCAAGAAATGGTAACGGTAGAAAGGTTTATTTTGCGCGAGAGCAGGAGGCCATTCAATGACCACCCTTACTGTTGTTATTCCGGCTTACAACGAAGAGAAAGGCATTGAATCGATTGTCAAGCGGGTATTATCGATCGAGCAAGAACTCGGCGAGGTCGGGGTGCACCAATTAGAGGTGCTTGTGGTGGACGATGGTTCCAAAGACCGCACCGCCGAAATCGCGCGCTCCATTCCAGGCGTGCGCCTGATCTCGAATCCGCGCAACCGTGGTTATGGCGCGGCCTTGAAAAACGGATTCTCTAATGCGCATGGCGAATTGATCGGCTTTCTGGATGCAGATGGCACCTACCCGCCCGAATATTTCCCTCGTCTGTGCAAGATGGCTCTTGACGGCGGTGAACTGGTGATCGGTTCACGCATGGCCGGTGAAGAGAGCGAGATGCCTCTGACGCGCCGCATCGGCAATCTTTTTTTTGCCGCTTTGCTCAGCCTGGTGGGACGCCAGCGAGTCACCGACAGCGCCAGCGGCATGCGCGTCTTCCGGCGTGAGATCCTCGAGCAGGTTTATCCGCTCCCAGATGGTTTGAATCTGACCCCTGTGATGAGCACGCGAGCCATCCATGAGGGGATACGCATTGTCGAAGTGCCAATCCCGTATAGCGAGCGGGTAGGTCGCTCCAAACTGAGTGTGATACGAGATGGGGGCGTTTTCCTGCAATCCATCTTGTGGACCGCGCTGGCCTATAATCCGGTGCGTATCCTCGGCTTAATCGGCCTGGGGGGCATTGCCGTGGCTGGGGCGGTTGGGTTCGGTTTGATCGTAGAGCGTTTGATGGGCATCACCATCTTGCACGCCTGGGAGGTGGCTGCCTTGTTCTGGGGGATGGTCTCTGGGGTGGCAGGGATTTCGATCTTTTCCCTGGGCACGACCTTCAACTATCTGGTTTCTCTATTTTATAAAAAGCCCATCCGCCAGGGGCTGTTTGGCCGCCCGATCTTTACACCATCTCTGGACCGTCATTTCGGGTGGCTGGGATTGGCATCCATCGTGACTGGCCTGGCGGTGGCCCTAGCCTCCGCCATATTGGGTTTTAATGGATGGGAAATTTCAAGGCTGTGGCTCTATCTTCTTGGCAGTGCCATGTTTATCTTAACGGGGGTCCAGTTGGTTATTTACTGGATACTCATGCGGGTTCTCGAAGATCTAAGCCAGCGCGAAATCCTCGCGCGTCAAGACCTGGACGTTGCTTCGCAGTCGCTTAATTAGTGGTGTTATCGAAAGGAGAGTGTCATCATGTCCGACGAGAAATTTGAACTGAAAAAGATAAATCTGGGCGCTTCACGCATCCCGGAATTGCGCATGTCCAACTTCCCAAATGCAGACGCCATTGTGCGTCAAGGGATCGCGCATTCGCGCTCACCCGAGGCGGTCGATATCCTGCTCGTCAATCCGCCTACTCCAGATGGCGGCCTTTGGATACGCACTCAGCATCGTGTCGGAAGGCGAACCCGCGAAAATATGGTCTGGCCTCAGGTGTCACTCGCTCAGATGGCAGCAATCCTGCATCCCACCTATACGTACAAGATCATTGACGCCAATGCAGAGCGCATGAGCTGGCCAGCTTTTACCAAGCTCCTCGACAGGTACCAACCGAAATACTATATGACCCAGCTTACCGCGCCGACTTTGGAGAATGACATGTATGGCGTTTTTCTGGCCAAAGCTCGTGGTGCGAAGACGATCGCTTTTGGCACCCATGTCACCCCAATTCCTGTGGAAACCATGCGCACTTTTCCGGCGCTGGATTTTGCGCTCGTCGGCGAGCCAGATCTGACCATACGCGATCTCCTCGATCATCTGGAAGGCAAGATTAGCGAGCGGCCAGCTTATATGAATAAAATGATCGCTGAACATGATGCGAACTATCAGCCGGCTATTCGCGAGGATGGCAGTGTGGATCTTGCCGGAATCGCCGGTTTGTGCTGGCGGCGCGGCGACGAAATCGTGCTCAACCGGATGCGGCCATTCATCCGCAATCTGGACGATCTGCCCATCCCTCTCCATCAGGACCTGCCTCTGATGAGTTACCGCATGCCTTTGATCAAAGGGCCGTTTACCTTCATCGTGACCAGTCGCGGATGTCCGGCAGGGTGTACGTACTGCATTAAACATGTTTCATACCAATTCAGTGTTCGCCTGCGTTCACCGGAGAAGATCATGGAGGAATTGTGGGTATTGAAGAAATTGGGTATCAACAATATCCACATGTATGCAGATCTGTTCACAGTGAGCCGGGATCAGGTGGTCAATCTTTGCAAGCTGATGATCGCGGAAAAAATCAATATCCATTGGACCTGCAACAGCCGGGTCGATTACGTGGATGAAGAGGAATTGCAGCTCATGGCCAAAGCAGGCTGCCGGCTCATCTCATGGGGTATCGAGAGCGGCAACGAACAGGTGCTGCGCCACGCCCACAAGGGAGCCTATCCAGATAAGGCCGAACGGGCGTTGCGATGGGCCAGGCAGGCAGGCATCATGAATTGGGGCTATTTCATCATTGGCTTACCGACTGAGACGGAGGATACCATCCGCCAGACCATCGATTTCGCCAAGAAACTACCCTTGGACATCGCGCTATTTCACGTGGCTGCCCCTTACCCCGGCACTCCATTTTTCTTCGAGGTAGTCCGCGAGGGTTGGTTCCGCCCTGGAACGCGCTGGGAGCAGGTGGATATGGACAAGGGAACAGTGCTCGATTATCCGGGTTTGCCGGCTGAAAAACTGCTATATTGGCAAAAACGCGCTTTCCGCGAGTGGGCTTTCCGACCCGGACCGATTCTTACGTATTTGAAGATGCTCTTTTATGACTGGTCTACCATGCGCACGGCTTTGAGTGTGGGTTTTCAGGCTTTGCAATGGCAGACGGATGAGGGGGCATCGTTCGGCGGATTTGGCGGTTGATTTAATCCGACCTCGTGGGGTGTAACCTGCGAGGATGTATTCATGATATGGCTCTCCTGCAAATGGATGAGAACGAGAGGATCAGGAGGGAGAGGAAATGAATCAGGTCAGACGTGTTGGTGTGATCGGTCTTGGTCGCATGGGCCAGCAGCATGTCCGTGTTTATTCGGCCATACGGCGGGCCCAGCTCGTGGGTGTGTGCGACGTCAACCCAGAGGTCGGCAACCATATCGCCCAGCGGTATGATATTCCTTATTTTACAGACTTGGACGAACTTCTCGCCCGGGTGGAAGCTGTCAGTGTCGTAACGCCAACCCCGTATCATTTTGAAATTGCCAAGCGTTGTCTTGAGCGGGGGGTGCATGTGCTTGTGGAGAAGCCCATCGCCCAGACGGTGGAAGAAGCAGAGCGGCTTGTCGAGCTGGCCGAACGCTCCGGCCTGGTGATGCAGGTTGGCCACATCGAGCGCTTCAATCCAGCATACGTAGAGATGAAAAATGTCCTCGAGGAGCTGACCGTTGTGGCGGTCAACTTCCGGCGCTTGAGCGCTTACGCCGGCAGCAATACCGACGTGGATGTGGTCCTCGACCTGATGATTCATGATGCCGATCTGGTGCTTGATCTGGCGAACAATGAACCGGTCTGGATGGCGGCTGGGGGCATCTCCGCTTTTGGCAAGGCGGTCGACTACGCCTCTGCCCAATTGCGTTTTGAATCCGGGCCGCTGATGTTTCTGACGGCCTCGCGGCTGACAGAAGAGAAAGTACGTTCCATCGAAGTAACCGCCCTGGAAGCATACGTCGAAGCAAATTTACTGAATAAGACGGTGACCGTCCACCGGCGGACAATCGCACAATACGTCAATCAGAACTCGCGTGGAGTGAAATACCGCCAGGAAGGCGTGGTTGAATCGATCGTCGTGCCGGTGATCGAACCCCTCTCTGCCGAACTTCAACACTTCCTGGATTGCGTCGTGGAGGGCCAAACCCCGCTTGTCACCCCGCAGGATGGTCTCCGCGCTTTGCGCCTGGCGTTGAGCATAAGAGACGCCACACGGGCCAATCTTGTGAATATTCACGAGAAGACGGCTCAGCCGGCTTTGCCAGATTTGCATCCGTTGGCACGATAGAGTCCTGTTTGGATTCGTCATGGACCTATCCATCATCATTCCTTGTTACAACGAAGTTGAAAACGTGCAAAAACTGCGCGATGAGTTTTTCCCGGTGGCTGCCCGTCTTGCCGAGACGCATTCCGTCGAAGTGATCTTTGTAGACGATGGGAGCACTGATGGAACCCTGGAAACGTTGCAGTGTGCTTTTAACCAGGAGGATCATCCCGGCATCCAATTGAGCTTCGAGAAGCATGATCGCAACCGTGGTCTTGGTGCCGCCGTGCGCACTGGCTTTCGCGCTTCGCGAGGGGAGATCGTCATCACCACAGACAGTGACGGCACATACCGATTTCAAGAGATCGTCTCACTGTTGGAATGTTTAGCGCCGGGCATCGATCTGGTTACGGCTTCACCTTATCATCCCCAAGGGGGGGTGGAAAATGTGCCGGGTTTTCGCCTGATTTTCAGCAAGGGCTCATCGTTGCTCTATCGTTTGCTGGTGAACTGGCGAATCCATACCTATACAGCTTTATTCCGCGCCTACCGTCGTGAGATCATCGAGAATGTGCCTTTCGATGCGGATGGATTTTTGGCAGGAACAGAAATCCTGGTGAATAGCATGTTGACGGGATACAGGGTGGCAGAATATCCGTCTGTGCTGCATTCACGTGCTGCGGGTGTTTCCAAGGCCAAAATAGCGCGCACAATCCGGGCCCATTTGGGCTTCCAATGGCGTATATTGCTCTACCGCCTGGGTCTGGCGCCGCTACCGGGACGAGTCTCCGCGAAAGGCGTGAGGGCGAGGGAAACAGAAGGATGAAGATTCTTTCAATCGTCGGCGCCCGCCCAGAGTTCATCCAATCCGCCCCGGTCAGCAAGGCGCTGCGAACTCGACACCAGGAGATTCTGGTGCACACCGGCCAGCATTACGATTATATGATGTCGCAGACATTTTTCGACCAGTTGGGCATCCCTGCGCCTGATTACAACCTGGGAGCAGGTTCCGGTCCGCACGGGCAGCAGACAGGCGAAATCCTTGTGCGTCTTGAGGAAGTCCTGGACAAGGAACAGCCCGATCTGGTAATCGTGCGCGGCGACACAAATTCCACCCTGGCTGGCGCCCTGGCTGCAAGCAAGATGCACATTCCTTGCGCCCACATCGAAGCAGGGGAGCGCAGTTTTGACCGGCGTATGCCCGAGGAGATTAATCGTCTGGTGGCCGATGTGGTAGCCGATTTACATCTGTGCGCCAGCCATAATGCGGTGACAAATCTGGCCAACGAAGGCATTCGGAATTCTGTTTATTGGGTGGGCGATGTGATGTACGATGCCTTTCTGACCAATCGCCCCATAGCACGAGAGGATTCGCGCATTTTGAAGCAGCTCGAGCTGGAGCCCCGCTTGTATGCGCTGGTCACCATTCACCGTTCAGGCACGACGGACGACCCGCAAAGGCTCGGCCAAGTGGTCGCAGCCTTGAATCAAATTGAAGAAAAGGTGATATTTCCAGTTCATCCGCGCACACAAAAGGCTCTCGAAGCCATCGATGCTCATTTCGGCCGGCATGTGCACAGGATTGAACCATTGGGATATTTTGATATGCTGGTTCTGGAAGAGAACGCTCGCCTGATCGCCACCGACTCGGGCGGAGTGCAACGCGAGGCCTATTTCGCTGGTGTGCCTTGCCTGACGTTGCGCGACGAGACGGAATGGATCGAGACGGTGCAGGCTGGCTGGAACCGCCTGGTCGGCACACAGCCGGAGCGTATATTGGCAGAATGGCGCACTTTTACACCGCCTGCCGATCATCCAAATATATTTGGCGACGGACACGCGGCTGAGCACATAGCCGATATTTTAGATGACGGTGTGCCAGAGTTTGGCAGGCGCAGATAACAAGCGACGATTGGAGCGGCGTTATGAGGATTGCGATTATTGGTGGCGGCATTAATGGCATTACCCTGGGATATTTCCTCACCCGCCAAGGAGCGGAGGTGGAAATTTATGAAGCATCACCGGTGCTGGGCGGCCTGGCTGGCCCGCTGATCCTTGAAGATGGCACGGCAGTGGACCGTTTCTATCACGCCATCCTTTCCAGCGATAGCAACCTGCGGAAACTGAGCGAGGAGCTGGGAATCGCAGACCGGCTGCGTTTCAAGGAGACCAGGACCGGTTTTTATTACAAAGGCAAGATTTTCTCGATGAATAACATCATCGAGTTCCTTACTTTCCCTCCACTGGGTTGGACTGATCGTTTCCGATTGGGATTGACAGTGCTCTACGCCCAACTTATTCGAGATTGGATGGCCCTCGAAGGTGTGAGCGTAGAAAAGTGGCTGTTGCGCTGGAGCGGACGGCGAACTTATGAAAATATCTGGCGCCCAATGCTAAAGGCCAAGTTTGACGGCAGTTTTGAAGATACGCCCGCCACATATATCTGGTCCCGCTTGGTGCGCATGAAATCTACCCGTGGGGGTGCCAGCCAGAAAGAGATGGCCGGTCATCTGATCGGCGGATACAGTACACTGCTGGCGGCCATGGCGGAAAGCATTCGCCACTCTGGAGGGAAGATTTACCTGCGCACCCCGGTCCAGGAAACGATCCTCCGCAACGGACGCGTGAAAGGCCTGCGTCTCCAAGAAGGGGAGAAAGAGTTCGATGCCGTGGCCGTCACCTTGCAAACGCCGCTGTTTCGCCGACTGGCACCCGGCCTGCCAGAGGATTATCAGCGATACCTGGCGATGACCGATTATATCGGCATCATCTGTCCACTGATGGTGCTTGATCGCCCATTGACAGGTTATTGGACACTGAACATTACCGACGACCGCATCCCCTTTACCGGCGTGATCGAGACCACCGCTTATATCGATCCTCAATATGTCGGCGGTCACCACCTGGTTTATTTGCCCAAGTACACCGCTCCAGGCAGCCCATGGCAAAAGAAGACCGATGAAGAGATCCGCGCCATCTGGATCGAAAACCTGAAGGTCATGTTCCCCGATTTCGACGAGAGCTGGATTCGCTATTTTCTCATTCATCGCGAGCGCTACGTTGAGCCGATCCACGGATTGAACAGTACTCATCTGATCCCTCCTGTGAAGACCCCGGTGGAGGGATTGTATCTCTCGACAACAGCCCAAATTTATCCGGCTCTGACCAACGGCGAGTCTGTCACGCGCCACGCTGAAGAATCGGCCCGCATCATTCTCGAAGACCTGCACACACAGCCAGTCCACTCCCATGAGTCATTGCCGGTAGGAAGTGCGTTATGAGAGAGGATACCGGAGCGCTTAGCGATCCAATCGTGGGATCGCGTTCGCGGTTGATGAAAATCGTTTTGCAGCGTGAAACTTTACTGACCGCCGCGATTCTTGTGTTGCTCTTTCTTGCCTTTTACCACCTGACTGCCTGGCCGTTGACATGGTTCGACGAAGGCTCCCACCTTCACGTACCAAAGACGCTCGTACGATTCGGGGTTTACGCCGATTATTCAAGCGATGGCTTTCGCTATTATGGTCCCACCGTCGGCGTAGGCCCGACGGTATTCCTTCCCATTGCTGCTGTATTTAAGCTGTTCGGGATCGGGCTGGCCCAGGCACGGGTCGTCATGGCGTTATACCTGCTGGCCGCTGTGTGGGCCTTCTATCGGATGGCAAAGATAGTCAGTGGTCCTGGGGTGGCGCTGGTTGCCAGCGCATTGATTGTTACCTCGCGGGGTGTTGCCCTGCTGGAGTATGGCCGTCAGGTCCTTGGCGAAGTGCCGGGCTTTTTCTTCCTGGCCGCTGGTTTGGCAATATGGTACACCGCCTGGGAGAAACCCACCTGGAGCAGGCTGATATCGTCCGGCCTGTTATTGGGATTAAGCATGGTGACCAAGAACCAGTATCTGTTGGTGCTGGCACCGACAATGGGTCTGGCCTGGATAGCCAATTGGATTTACTACCGCTCGGCGCCTCAGCGGGCTTTTCTGGTTCCCGGCTTTATCAGTGTCCTGGTCTTTCTCTTGTGGAACATTTATCTAATCATCAATCTTGGACCCGCCACAGCCAGCCAAAATTTCACCATGCTGCGCGAGGCAACCCAGGGAGCAGCCTTAGTCTTTTCCCCCCACCTGATGAAGCAGGCACTGGCCAATTTATTAAGTCTCAATGTTTTCCTCGGGTTGTTGGTCCCAGCCCTTGTATACGGACTGATCCTCTCGTTTCCGCGCAGCCGTGAAGGATTGCGCTGGAGTTCGCTTTTCATTCTCGCGGTGTTCAATTTAGCCTGGTACATGTTCGCCTCAATCGGGTGGTTGCGGTATGCGTTCCCCGGCCTGGCTGTCAGCGGATTGTTCGTCGCACGTTTCTTCGGCGATTTGACCAATGGCTTTCGTTTCGATTTCAAGGGAGCATGGGATAGTCTGCGAAGAGGGGCATCCATCCAGACGGGCATGGCTTTGCGCGGTGTGTTGCTCCTCTGGTTGGTCGCTATGATCGCCATTCCTCTGGTGCAAAATTTCGCAAATGAGCTTTTTCCACCGTTTAATGCACCTGCAGCGATGGCGGCTTACATGGATCAAAACATATCCAAATCTGCCGTTGTAGAAACCTGGGAGCCTGAGATGGGTTTCCTCACAGACCATAATTACCATTTCCCGCCTCCCGGCCTGTTGAACACCGCGATCGGTTACATCTGGTTGGGGAAAACGCCGCCTGGCCAGGAATATCACTACATTGAGCAGAATCTGCCGCCGTATGTGCTGATCGGCAGTTTCGCTGCCTGGGTAAAGCTTTACCCGGTGGATTTTCTGGCAGCGCATTACAGTCTGGTGACCAGTATTGGCGGTTACCAGTTGTATCGCCTGCGCCAATAAAAATCCCAGCGTTGCCTTCCGATAATTGAAAACCCTGTTTTCGTGTCGGCTCGGAGCACTATTTTCAATATCACCCTCCGGCCTTACACGTGCTGTTCCTGTCACCATTGCGTTCAGATGAAAAGAAATGGCAAACCTGATCGAGGCTTGTCTTCCCATCGGTCAGTATGTTGTTCCCTGACTTTTATTTCCAGATAGCTGCAATAGAGGTTAGAACCGGGAGGTTCAAATGATAAAGATGCTGTTTTCTCGCGCCAAGGCCGGAATGGTGCTGGCCGCTTTCCTTTTATCCGTCTCGCTGCTGCCGGCAGGTCAGGCGAGCTCGGGGTCGGCGCCGATCCTGTTGGTGACGAACGGGAGCTACAGTGGGGATCCATTTGGCAGCTATCTTGGGGAGATTCTGCGGGCGGAGGGGCTGAACGAGTTTGACACGGCG
>DAOTWA010000048.1:0-15469 GCA_034435955.1 Anaerolineaceae bacterium
TAAATTGGGTCTAGATTTCTTCAAAGGTCTTTTAGCAGCACCCGATCCGGGCCGCGCTCGATCTCCCATGGGTAGACGATGTGGGCGTCGGTGATGGCGGCGTAATAATCCGGCCGGGCAGTGCCGAAGAGGCTGCGGTACGGGTTGAAGTGCAATACGCAGGTGTAAGGCATTCCCCCTGCGACCGAGACGCGGTTTTTCACCGCCGTAATGGTGCGCCCTGAACCCCACACGTCGTCTACCACCAACACGCGCCGACCGCGCACCAAGCTGTTGTCAGGGAACTGAATGAATTGCGGCCAGGCCAGCAGGCGGTTCTTGTCCTTCTCCATTTCCATTTGAGCGGGGAAATCAACGGCGGCGACGAGAATGTGGGTCAGGTTCAGCGCCTCGGCGATCAGCCCACCGGGGATGATTCCGCCGCGGGTGATCATCAACATGGCTTCGAACTCGTATTCGAATTGGGGCAGCAGATGGTCGATCAGCCGGTCGATCTCGTTCCAGGTCAGAACTTCACGGCGCATACGGAAAATTCCTTTTTATTAAATAACGAGCCAGGGAGATAAGTCCGGCATTATTATAGCAGGCTTGGCGGGTCTACCTGGATTTTCCATTCTCCCAGGTCGCGCCCGCGCAGCAGTCCGGCCGGATCAGGCCCGCGCAGCACGATCTGCCAGCGGTACAGCTCGTTCAGCCGGCTGTAGAAGCATGGCGCTGGACCGATGAGGTCTGTGGCCCGCCGATCCCCCTCGACGATCCAGCGGCGGAGGTTGGCGGCCAGGGACTCGGCCGCCGCGCGAGCACGTTCCTCTTCCCGGTGGCGGTATTCCAGCCGCACCAGGCGGAAGAAGGGCGGGTAGCGCAGTCGGCGGCGCTGTTCGAGCTCGAGGCGGTAAAATTCCTCGTAATCGTGGCGCGAGGCCGCCTGGATGGCGTAATGCTCGGGCTGGAAGGTTTGCAGGATCACCTGTCCGCCCAGCGGACTGCGGCCGGCGCGTCCGGCAACCTGGGTCAGCACCTGAAAGGTGCGCTCGGCAGCGCGGTAATCCGGCAGGCTCAGGCCCACATCGGCCAGCACCACCCCGACCAGGGTGACCAGCGGCAGGTCCAGACCTTTGGCCAGCATCTGCGTCCCGATGAGCACATCGGCGCGGTGGTTGGCGAAGTGCGACAGGATGACCTCGTGGGCGCCCTTCTTCTGGGTGGTTTCGGCGTCCCAGCGCAAGGTGCGGGCGCCAGGGAGGAGCTCCTGCACCTCGGCTTCCACCCGTTCCGTACCGGCGCCAAAGCGGCGGATCGCGCTGCTGCCGCACTGTGGACATCTAGTCGGCATGCGCCGGTGGTAGCCGCAGTGGTGGCACACCAGGCTGTTTCGGCCGCCTTCCGCATCCGTGTGGTAAGTCAGGGGCAGCTCACAGCGCGGGCAGCGCAGGATCGCGCCGCACTCACGGCAGAAGACGTAAGTGGCCGTCCCCCGCCGGTTGAGGAACAGGATTGCCTGCTGGCCGGCAGCGAGTGTCTGGCGCAGCGCCTCGAGCAGCGCGACGCTGAACAGCGAGCGGTTGCCGGATTTGAGTTCCGCGCGCATGTCGACCAGGCGCACGGGGGGGAGCTCCAGGTGTGCGATTCGGTCGTCCATGACAGGGACGGATCTGGCGGAGCCGGCCTGGGCAAGCTGATGGGAAACCGTCTGGCGATGGGCGAGGATGCGCGCGGGCAGGCCGAGGAGCTGCCAGCGGCCCTGGCGGGCCAGGTAGGCGTGGACGACGTCGGGGGTGGCCGAGCCCAGCAGGCAGGCGGCGCCGGTAAACTGCGCATAGGCGATGGCAGCTCCGACGGCGTGATAGAAAGGCGGCAGGTTATCCTGGTAATACGATCCATCGTGGCACTCGTCCACGACGATCAAGCCGATGTCCGGGAGGGGCGCGAACAGAGCGCTGCGCGCGCCGACGATGACCGCCAGTTCCCCGCGGCGCGCACGGCGCCAGGTGTCGTAGTTTTCGCCCGCAGAGAGACCGGAATGCATCAATCCGACCCGGCCGGGAAATCGGGCGGTAAAGCGTCGTACGGTCTGAGGCGTCAGCGAGATCTCGGGCACCAAGACGATGGCCTGCTTGCCGCGCGAGAGGGTTTCGGCCGCCGCGCGCAAATAGATTTCGGTCTTGCCGGAACCGGTCACGCCGTGCAGTAAGATCGGCTTTGGGGCGGGGAGATGCAGGGCGGCGCGTATGTCCGCCCAGACACGCGCCTGGTCGGGAGTCAGCTCGGGCGGCTCGGCCGGCAGGTATTCGGTCTCCGACAGGGGGTCGCGCCAGATGTGGCTCTCGCTCAAGCGAATCAGGCCAAGCTCGGCCAGTCTCTCCAGGTCGGTCGAAGTTCCGCCCGTTTCGGCGTACACCCAACGCACCTCGACCGGCCAGGGTTCGCGCTGCAGGAAGTCCAGGATAGCCCGGCGCCGGTTGAAGGCCGGCGAAGCGGCGCGGCCCAGCTTTGGCAAAGCCGCCGCGACTGCCTCGGGCGGCATGGCAAGCTGAGCGGTGCGCACCACTTTGGGGCGTACTTCGGGGGGCGGCAACAGGCTGGTTGCGGTGATCCAACCGCGGCGCTCCAGAGCGCTGGCTGCTGGGCGCCAGTTGTGGTGGGGGAAAGCAGCGTCAATCTGCCGCCCGCGCAGGGGTCCGCGCCGGCGCAGCAGCGCCAGCAGGTCCGCCTGCATGGCGGGGAGCTCACGCGGCGCAGGCTCTGAGCGGCCGTGAACGGGAGCGTAGAGCACGTCAGCGCGCTGGCTCAAGCCAGGCGGCAGCATCAGGTCGATGCACATGGCCAGAGGAGCCAAGAAATGCTCGCTCATCCAGCGAGCCAGGCGGATCTGCGCGGGGGTAAGAACAGCTTCGGGGTCCACCAGGCGGGTAACCGGGCGTGTGTAAGGGACCTGCGGTTCGTCCACGAAGCCGAGTACGACGCCCTGCACGTCCTGGCGGCCGAAAGGCGCCTCCACCAGCGCTCCGAGCGGCACCCGACCTTCGAGGTTGGCCGGCAGATGGTAATGGAACAGACCGCTGGCCTGGGGAACGTTGACGGCGAGCTCAACGTAGGTCGTCATCGAATGGGCTTTCTATTTTTCCCGGAGCTCATCGCGCACGGGAGAGGGCAGGCGCCTGAGCACCAACCGGGCGATGCGCAGGCGGTCCATGCTTTCGACTTCCAGGCGGATGCCCTCTTCGGCGTCTTCGACTACATCGCCCACCTTTGGGATGCGCCCCAGGCGCCCGAGGACATACCCGGCGATGGTATCGTAATTGGGATCGTGCAGGTGCAGGCCGAAGTGTTCGTTGATTTCATCGATTAGCGCCAGGCCATCCACGAGAGCCGACCCGTCCGGCAGGGTCTGGATAGCCGGGGGGCGAGCCTCGAACGGGCCGCGGAACTCGCCCACGATTTCCTCGACCAGGTCCTCGAGGGTCACCAGTCCAGCCGTACCGCCGTACTCGTCCAGGACGATGGCGATGTGCTGGTTGCGCGTGCGGAACTGGTAGAGCAAGTCGTTGACTGAGATGGTTTCGGGGACGAAAAGGGCCTCGCGCGCCAGTGAGCGGGCAGTGGTGTTGCGCCGTTCAGGATTCAGCCAGGCGGCCAACAGATCGCGGATGTGCACGATGCCAACGATGTGGTCGAGGTCCTCTTCATAGACGGGGAATTTGGTGAGGTTGGATTCGGAGGCCAGGCGGATCAGCTCGTCCAGCGGCGCATCGGCTTCGACTGCCTGGATCTCGGTGCGGGGGAGGGCCACCTGGCGCACCACCAGTTCGCCGAAGTCGAGAACGGCGTTAATCATCTCGCGCTCGGGCGGGTCGATCATCCCGGCCGTCTCCGGGCCGGAGACGATTTGGCGCAGCTCCTCCAGGGAATAGGCCGGGTGGGCCGCGCTCTCCGGAATGCCCACCAGTCTGAGCACCAGATGGGTGGCCCAGTTCAGCAGGTCGATGAACCATTTAAAGATCGTGCTGAAGACCTGCATCAGTGGGGCGTAAAGCAGCGCCAGACGCTCAGGCGAGCGCAACGTGGCCACCTTGGGCACCTGCTCACCCAGCACGACCGTCAAGGAGGTGACGATCGCCAGGGAGAGGATCAGCGGAAGGGCTGGCAGCGCTCCTTTGACGAATTGCAGCCATTCCGGCAGGCGGGCCTGCTGGAAGTAGGGCTCGAGCAGAGCCGCAAAGGCGTTCTCGGCCACCGCGCCCAACGCCAGGTTGACCATAGTGATGCCGAGCTGGGTGGCGGCAATCAGCCGCTCGCGCGCTGCAGGATCCTCCAGCCAGGCGCGCACCAATTGTGAAGCGCGGCCGTGCGCATCGGCCAGCAGATCCAGCCGCGAGCGGCGCGAGGCGACGGCGGCAAATTCCACCGATACAAAGAATGCGTTCAGCCCGATCAGGATGATGATAAGGGCAAGATTTCCGAAAATCATGTGGTCTTCAGCACTACCGCCGCTCCATATCCGACCACGGCCGAGTAGTCGCCGGTAACCGCTCCCGAGGTGGCGTAGCGCAGCACGCGCGCCTGATCGCCGCCCAGGTCACGGGCGGCCCACAGCACCGCTGCGATCGCGCCGAGGCCGCAGGCCTGTCCCTGGCCGGCTTCCTCGGCGGTGTACAGCCCTTCCGGCGAGAAGTTTTCGATCTGACGCAGCATTTCCTGATCCAGCTTCGCCGCGATGGCCTCTGGATAATAATGGGACAGGTCTGAGCTGGCCACCAGGAGGGCGTCGCGGGAGCGGAGTGCGCCGGCGATGGCCCGGCCGAGGGCGCGCGTCACGCGCGGGGATTGGTCGCGCAGCATGACCGGCAGCAGGTGAAACTCGCCCTGCAGAGCGCGCTGGAGGAAGGGCAGCTCGATCTCCAGCGAATGTTCTTCGTCGTTCGACACGGGCGTCAGGCCGAAGCCCAGCTCGATTTTCAGGGCGTCATCCACCTCGGCCAGTGCGACCTGATCCACCTGGATTTCGCCCAAGGGTGTCTGATAGGCGCTGTGGGCGGTGGTTAACAACGGTGGCGGATAACCGTGGTGCATCGGAGAAATCACGGCTACCAGGTCGAAGCTCTGGCCGAAAACGGCGCGGAAGGCGTGGGCGGCCACCCAGCCTGAGTAACGGTGTCCGGCGTGGGGGGCGATCAAGGCCACGACCTTGCCGGGGAGCTCAGGCAACTCTGCTTTTTGCAGATAGCCGTCCACTTCCTCGGCCAACCGGCGCGGGTCGCCGCTGTACCAGGTGCCGGCAATCGGCGAGGGGCGGATAGCGGACACGGTTTTCATGGTCATACCTCCTGAGCGAAAAAAGGAGGAAGTGTACATTAATTCTAGCACATCTGGTTGTGTCGTTATGGTATTGTCTTTATATTATTTTAAATAAAACAGCCGGCTGGACGGCCGGCCGGCTTCGTCTGCCGAGAAGCCATTATTTCAGGTAAAGCAGGCCGTTTACCCGCCCGAGCCGGTCGTTCATCATCTCGAAGTGCAGATGCGGGCCGCTGGCGTTGCCGGTTGCGCCGATCAACCCAAGGATGGTGGCGCCCTGGTACACGCTGGCGCCGCAGGCCACATCGACCTGGCTCAGATGGGCGTAGAGGGTCTGCCAGCCGTTGCCGTGATCCACCACCACCACGTTGCCGTAACCCAGATCGCTCCATCCGGCGTAGACGACCACGCCATTGTCGGCTGCTGTGACCGGGTCACCCTGGCCGCCGGCGATGTCGATGCCCCAGTGGTTCGTCTCGGGAGAGAAAGGATAGCCCGAGAGGTAATGGGCGCGTGTCGGCCAGACGAAGGCGCCCGTCCCGACCGGCCCATCCACGGCGGTCGGACAGGAATTGGGCCCCAGCACTTTGGCCACGCCCGGATTGCTGCGCAGGATGCGCGGCGCGCTCCAGGTGACAAATTCGCGGCGGCCGCCCGGCACCACCAGCCAGGTGCCGGGTTGGATGTTGGGAGAAGTGTAATCGCCGAGGGTGTTCTTGTCCAAATGATTGCCCGGCCAATTGACGATCTCATCCGGGCTGACGCCAAAGAACTTGGCCACGCCGTTCAATCCATCGCCGGCATGCCACTGGTAATAGACGCCGTCCACCGGCAGGATGTTGAGCTGCTGGCCGGGGCGCAGGCTGTCGGGGTTATCGGCCAGCACGTCGTAGTTGCTCCACAGGATCGTCTGCGGCTCCAGGTTGAACTTGTCGGCGATGGTCATGATCGTATCGCCGGGCTGCACCGTATAGGTGAGCACGTCGAAACGTGGGCGGGTGGGGATGATGGTGTGCAGGTCGGCCACGCGTGATATGCCGCCCACAAAAGCGATCTCATTGGGCGGGGGTAAAAGGGCGGGCGGGCGAACGGTGGGCGTGTTGGTCGGCAGGCCGGCGGCAATGGCCATCTGTCGCGCTGCGGTCTGCTCAGCGGCATCCAGGTAGAAATTCCCCATCACCCAGATGACCACCAGGAATAGAGCAATGGAGACCACGCTGGTGCCCACGCGCAGGGCGGTTTCCCTCAGGCCCAGGCGCGCCAGATTCTCCCAGAGATAGGCCAGCCCCTTTTCCTCCGGATCAGGTTGGATGGGTTCGTCGTCTTCGATCCGCGCTTCAACGTTTGTGGGTGAAGGCGGGTCGCCGGACCGATTGTCTGCTTGCATGTGGAGCAGGTCTCCCGTGTGTTTCATCATAACATATTCGCGGGTGAAGGTCAACAGGGGCAGGATGGGGGGTTGGGTCGCTCCAGCACCGAGCGCGGCCTACCTGGGGAGATAATCCCACGGGTCGATGTGGCCCCATTGGCCGTGGCGCATCTCGAAGTGCAGGTGCGGGCCGGTGGAGCGGCCGGTGCTGCCCATCAGCCCGATGATATTGGTCTGCCACACACTCTGCCCGCACTGGACGAAGATCTGGCTTAAGTGGGCGTAATAGGTCTCCATGCCGTCGCCGTGGTCGATGATGATCAGGTTGCCATAGCCGGCGTAGGACCAGCCAGCGAAGACGACCACGCCGTTATCCACCGCGCGGATGGGGTCACCGAGCCGGCCGGCGATGTCGATGCCCCAATGGTTGATGGAGGGCAGGTAATCGTAGCCGGAGAGGCGGTGCTCCGGCGTGGGCCAGATGTATTTGCCGATGCCGACTGCGCCGCCCTGGATCGGCCCCGAGCAGGCGCCGCTGCCGATGCTGCTGCCCTGGGAGGGATTGGCGCGCGTCAGATACGGCGAAGTCCAGTCGACGAACTCGCGGCGACCGCCAGGGATGATCAGCCAGGTGCCAGGGGGGATGTGCGGCGCGGCGTAATCGCCCAGTTTCGATTTATCCAGGTGGTTGCCAGGCCAATCGACGATGTCGTCCGGACTGACGCCGAAATATTTGGCGACGCCGTTCAGACCATCGCCCACATGCCACTGATAGTAGGCGCCGTCCACCGGGAGGATGTTGAGCACCTGGCCGGGCAGCAGCGCATCGGGGCTGTCGCCAAGCGTATCCAGGTTGCTCCATAGAATCGTCTGCGGCTGGAGGTCGAACTGCTCGGCGATCGAAAACAGATTATCGCCTTCTTTGACGGTGTAATGGTAGACCTCGAAACGCGGGCGGTCCGGCTGGTAGGTATGCAGGTCGGCGCGCCGGCTGATGCCAGAGGTCGAATCCTGGACGGCGGGTAGGGTTGGCAGGATCAACGCGGACTTGACGGAGGCCGTCTTGCCGGATGCAGTGGACGCTCCGGTTGTCGGAACGACCGGACGGCCTGCGTAGGGCAACCGGTCGGGCGAACAGCCAGCCAGCAGCAGGAGGGCCACGGCGGCGTGAAATGCAAACCGTTTGACTCTGCTGGACACCTGAGCCTCATCCCATGCAGGAAGGTTCATCGGTTAAAGAAAACAACGAATTTGGTGACAATCGCATTCCAATTGCAAATTTGACGGGATAAAGCCATGCGTGGGGGCAATCCCAGGGGATCGAGCGGGCCTCAGACGACCTCGATGCGCTGGTTTTCGATCACCACGCCGATCTCCCAAAGGGGTTGAGCGAGTTCGGCGGCGCGTTTATTCAGCGCGGCCATCTTTTCCGGCGGAACAGCCAGCAGCAGACCGCCGCTGGTTTGCGGGTCGAAGAGCAGCATCCGGGATTTTTCGTCCAGCGCAGGGGAAAAATTCACATGCGCCTCGAAAAAATGGCGGTTATCGAACGCCCCGCCGGGGAAAGTCCACTCACCGGCATAATGAAAGGCGCCTTTCAAGAAGGGGATGCGGTCAAACTCGAAGCGCAGGCCAACGCCCGAAGCCACGGCCACCTCCCAAGCGTGGCCGAGCAGGGAAAAGCCGGTCACATCGGTGGCGCAGCGCAGGCCGACTTCGACCGCCAGTTTCCCGGCGGCGTCGTTGAGGCGCTTCATCCAACTGACCGCCTCGGCTACGTCAGCCGGCGTGGATTTGTCCTGTTTGAGCGCCGTGGTGGTCACACCGAAGCCCAGCGGTTTGGTGATCACCAGCCGGTCGCCGGGACGAGCGCCGGCCTTGGTCAGCATGGCGCGTGGATCGACAAAGCCCAACACCACCAGGCCGTATTTGGGCTCCTTATCCTGCACGGTGTGGCCGCCGGCGATGACCACACCTGCCTCGCGCGCCTTTTCCGCGCCGCCGCGCACGATTTCGGCCAGCAGGTCGTACGGCAGGTTGGGCGGCAGGGCGGCGATGTTGAGGGCCAGGAATGGCCGGCCGCCCATGGCGTACACGTCCGAGAGGCTGTTTGCCGCGGCGATGGCACCGTAGTCATAGGCGTCGTCCACCACTGGTGTGAAAAAGTCAGTGGTCATCACCAGGGCGCGTTGATCGTCCAGGCGCCATACGGCAGCGTCGTCAGGCGCCCCTAAACCTACCAGCAGGTCGGGGTACTGGTCTGGCATGAAAATCCCCTCGATCGGGCGCAGAACCTGCGCCAGCGCTTCCGCGCTCAGTTTAGACGCTCAACCGGCGCAGCTCGAAAGGCTGGTCAGGCGCACCTGCCTACCCGAGGTGGATCGCGGTGCCTGGGTCATGGGTTGGTTCCTCCGATGGCCAATTATAATCCAGCAGGATTCAGCCACTGCGGAGCGGCGGCCTCACCCTGATGATCAGGCGCGATGGCCGGGCTATCATCGTTCGCACTTTGCGAGTAAATGGTCGTTTGCACCTGGCGTGAAGACGGTTTCAATTCTGCGCGACGCGTTCCGCCCGGAATTGGGACTCGTACAGTCTTGCATACAGTCCATCCTGGGCCAACAGCTCAGCGTGCGTACCGCGTTCGATGATCTGGCCGCGGTCGAAGACCAAGATCAGGTCGGCCGCCAGAATCGTGCTCAACCGGTGGGCGATGACGATGCTGGTGCGGCCGGCCATTACCCGTCTGAGCGCCTCCTGGATCAGCGCCTCGGATTCGCTGTCCAGGTGGCTGGTGGCCTCGTCGAGCACCAGGATGCGCGGATCCTTGAGGATGACGCGGGCCAGGGCGATGCGCTGTTTCTCGCCGCCGCTCAGCCGGTAGCCGCGCTCACCCACCACCGTATCGTAACCCTGCGGCAACTGGGTGATGAAATCGTGGATGTTGGCGGCCCGCGCGGCGGCCTCGATTTGCGCTTGGGTTGCGTCCAGCTTCGCGTACATCAGATTGGTGCGGATGGTGTCGTGGAACAGGTAGGTTTCCTGGGTAACCATGCCGATCTGGGCGCTGAGCGAGGACAGGCTCACGTCGCGCAAATCGTGCCCGTCGATCAAAATGCGCCCTTCGCTGGGATCATACAGGCGGGGAATCAAATAGGTGAGCGTGGTCTTACCCGCACCGCTCGGTCCGACCAGGGCGACGAGCTGGCCCGGCTCGACATGGAAGCTGACATGTTCCAGGGCATCCTCGCGCGCCTGAGTATGCAGCGCGGCGGCTTCTTCCAGCGGCGCCTGCACTCCCGAGAAAGTCGCCGCCACATTATCCATGCGACCCGGCCGCGAGACGGTGCTCAGCAAATGGGTCTCATCGATCTCGTAACGGAAGGTCACATCCTGAAATTCCAGTTCACCGCGCACGTCGCGCAGTTCGATGGCGTTCTCTTTCTCATCGATGTCCAGGGGCAGGTCAATCACCTCGAAGACGCGTTCGAAGCTGACCAGCGAGGTGGCGAAGTCCACCGGCGCGTTGGCCAGACCCTGTAAAGAGGCGTAGAGGCTGGTCAGGTAGGCGCCAAACGCCACGATGGTGCCGATGGTGAAGGTGCCGCGGATGACCAGATAACCGCCCAGGCCGTAAACCAGCGCCGTCCCAACGGCGCTGAGCAGGCCGATGATGGCGAAGAAGACGCTGCCCATCAGGGCGCTGTCCACGCCCAGGTCGCGCACCTGAGCGGCGCGCCCGCTGAAGCGCTCCACTTCGGTGCGGATGCGGCCGAAAAGCTTGACCAGCAATGCGCCGCCGATGTTGAGCGTCTCGTTCATCATGGCGTTCATCTGGGCGTTGGCTTCGAGCTGCCTGCGGGTGATCTCCCGCAGACGCGAACCCAGGCGTCGAGCAGCCAGCACGAACAGGGGCAGAACGATCACGCTGATCAGCGTCAGCCGCCATTCCAGGCTGAGCATGACCGCCAGCACGGCCGCCGCTTGGATGATGTTGGTCACGATATTGACGATGGTGTTGCTGATCGCGTTCTGCGCTCCGACCACGTCGTTGTTCATGCGGCTCATCAGCTCGCCGACTTTGGTGTTGGTGAAGAAGCGCAGGGACATGCGCTGCAGGTGTGTGTAGATGGCCACACGCAGGTCATAAATGACCCCTTCGCCGGCCGAGGCATTCAACCGGCGGCGCACCACGTTAAGCGCCCCGCCCAGGACGGGGATGATCAGCAATGCGATGGCCAGCAGCATCAGGCGGTGCAGGTCGCCGCGTGGGATGGTGCGGTCGATCAAGTCGCGCAGAATCAGCGGGGTGAGCAGGGTCAGACCCGTGCTGGTCAGGATGAGGGCGAGCATGCCCAGGATTTGCTTCCGATAGGGCCGCGCATAGCTCAAGACTCGCCGCAGCAGACCCATGCTTACCTTGGGGCGCTCTTCGGGAGCGGTCAAATAGCCCCACCAACCAGAGCCGTGAAAACCCATATCCATACCTCCTAAGTCTATGGGGATTAATTATAAGCCCCTGGGATGTTGCCCGAACAGCATCTCGATTTGGTTCCCCTTGAGCCTGATGCAGACAGTTTTCCGGCGTCCTGTCTGGAAAAACGCCCATCTTGAACGGCAAGCAGCCATACCTGACGATGGATGCAGGGACAGACAATGGGGTGCGAGGGCGGCTCGCCGGCGAAGGAGCTTACTGTGATTAATGAAAAAGGCCGTAAAACCGCTATAATAAAAGTGTGACCGAAAAACAATTATGCGTGATGCGACAGTTGAATGATCTCCTGTTGAGATAAAATAATTGATCACAACCTTTCATGGTTTACCCATCGATCCGGCCAGCCCAGGAACCGAGCAGGATATTCAACTTCGCTCACAAACCATGTCAACTGTCGCCGCGCCGGCCGCTCGAAGCCGCTAAAGACTTCGAACCCGCAGGTGCTCATGGCAAAGGCAACCATTATCCAAGACAAGGCCACTACTCAGCCCATTCAAAGCCTCAGGCCCGAGATCAAGGGCGAAGCGCTGCGCCGCCGCCTTTGGGCCAGCCTGCCCTTTTTATTGGTCATCGCAGCCATTCTCTCTTCCCAGTATTGGACTCTTTTCCTCTCCACCAGCGATATCGCCCGTTACCAGTGTTACGCTCTCTACTACTGGTACGGCGAAGGGGCGTTGAGGCTGCTGCCCCTGCACCAGTGCGCCTTTGCCGGTCCTCCTCCGGCGGTTCCTTACAGCTTTTTCCCGTTTGAATATCCCCCGCTGACGCTGCTGGTCTTCTTACTTCCGCTTTTCTTTTCCATCCAACGCTATCCGCTGGTATTTGCCCTGATGATGGCTCTGGTAGCCATCGGCGTCTATTATCTACTTTTGCGCTACGGCACGCGCAGGGCAGTCAAGCTGTACACGGTCTTTCTCGTGCTCGGCGCGGCCGTGACCACTTTCGCCCGCTACGACCTGATACCCGCCGCGCTCACGTTGCTGGCCGTCCTGTCCGCCGAGCGCAAACGCTGGCCGCAGGCCTATATTTTTCTGGCCTTCGGCGTTTTGATGAAATATTATCCGATCGTCCTGTTGCCGGTCTTTTTCCTGGCCGAGCAAATCGAAACCGGGCGCATCCCTGCACTGACGGCGGGCGCCTCGCTCTCTGAAGCCTTACGCGCCTTTGCCACATCCGTCCTCAGACTGCGCACCTGGCGCTGGAAAAATACGCTGTTATTCTCCGCTTTGGTCCTGGCCGTGATGGGACTGTTCGCGGTTTTCGATCTGCAGAATGCGGTGCTGCACCCTTTGCTGTATCTATTAGGCCGGCCGGTGCAGATCGAATCTGTCCAGGGCACGCTGCTGTGGCTGGCTTCCCTCTTTGGTGTCCCTCTAGAGCTGGAGTATTCTTATGGGTCTTTGAACTGGCTCAGCCCGCTCGGGGTGTGGATGGAGCGCGCGTTCACCCTCTTCTTGGCTGCCGGCCTGGTGTGGATTCTCAAGGAGCTCTGGCAGCAGAAGATGGATTTGTTGCAGGCTGCTCTGGCAGCGCTGATCCTGCTCGTAGCCACCGGCAAGGTGTTCAGCCCGCAATACCTGCTCTGGCTGATCCCCTTGATTGCCTATTCCGGAATTCCCAACCGCACCCTGACACTGACCTGGATTGCGGTATGCGTGCTGACCAGCCTGATCTTCCCGGGCTACTATTCTTTCGCGCCGAATGGCAACAGCCTGCCCCACATGCCGGGCTTTCTCCCGATCCTTGCTGTCCGCAATGGCCTTATGGTCGCTCTGGCGTTCGCGTATCTCCTGAATGTGAATAAAGCGCGTGAGCGCCTGGCCCCTTCCAGCCTCATGAAGGAGCGCCGTCCTCTCGGGCAGGCCTTAAGGATCTCCCGGTAGACTCCGTAAGTCAGAAGGTGATTATTCTTCGCCGGACAAGCGGCGCAGGCGCTTGATCTCCGCGCGGCGGCGCTTGTCGGCCAACCGCCGCTGGCGGGAAGCGGCAGTCGGATAGGTCGTCTTGCGCGGCCGGGGTTTCTCCTGGGCGCGCCGTAGCAGCGTGATCAGACGGTTCAAAGCGTCCTGGCGGTTGCGCTCCTGCGAGCGGTAGCGGCTGGCCTGGATCACCAAATCCCCTCCCGCGGTGATGCGCCTGCCAGCCAGCCGGACCAGACGCGCTTTTACTTCCCCCGGCAAAGACGGCGAGTCCAGGACATTGAAGCGAAGTTGCACCGCGGTGGCGACTTTGTTCATGGCGTGGTCTTAAGACAGTACATTTTTCAATTTCCATCGTTTACGTCCACCCCTTGAAACCGAAGCGAGAACGGAAAGGTCAATCCAGATCCGTGGGCGTTGTGCGCCGCGATCGCTTGATAGCGCCGCGGCGTTTCTTTTCTTCGACTCGTTCAGCCTGAGAAGCAGCGGTAGGCCTGGTTCTTTTGCGTGGTTTTGGCTTTTCCGTTGCTTGAAAGATTAAAGCAACCAGGCGGGCAATTGCATCCTCGCGATTTTGTTCTTGAGTGCGATACCGTTTTGCCTCGATAATCAGAACGCCTTCCTCGGTAATTCGGTTCCGCGCAATGCTGTGCAACCGCTGTTTAACTTCATCCGGTAATGTAGTTGATGTATCAACGTTAAATCGAAGTTGAACCCCTGTCGCGACTTTATTTACGTTCTGGCCCCCAGGGCCAGAGGAACGGATGAAATCAAACTGTATTTCAGTATCCTCTATCGAGAGGGAAGGTGTAATTTTAATCATTAAGTATTCCCCAATCGCTTTATTATGATAAGGCCATCAACAACCTTGCTTTTATTGAATAGCCCAGACAAGCCACTGCTTTCTGTTAATCATAAAAACATTTGTCATTAATGCTTGGGAAGTTCCGTTTGTTTCGCATGGACCTGGACACATTTGAACCCACCAGCTTAATTTCGTTGTCTCTTCACCGCATTGGGCAGTAATAAGTTGCGCGTATGGAGATTTATCAGCCCGTGCGATTTTATTTATCCACTCTTGCGTAATTGTTTTACCCGCAAATGGATTGATTAGTACCGGCCAATAAGCAGGGTCAGTCCATTGCATTTCTGCTTCGCGCGTTCCAACTGCCATATGCTGTACCGTATCAACAACCACTTCAGGTAATAACCCCGCATAATCTTCGAGCCCTTCTGTATTTGGGCATCCTGCCGTTGCCGGCCAAGCTCCAAATTTCAGAGAGAGTGGCTGTAAATAAATATTTTCATTAGGAAATACAGGAGATACAACAGATGGTTCCCAAGTGGCATTAGCAACCTCTGTGTTCTTGATAGTTTCTGTTTCCGTTGGCAAAGCAGCATACATAAAGGTCGCCGTAGGCGTTGGAACAAATTTCGCAGGGGATACTGTAGTGAAAATGGGTTGAGCGGTGATTTTAGGGGTAAGTATTGATTGCATTATTGTATTTTCAGCAACTGGCTCTGGTATTACTGCAGGCTTTATTTTGGAAGACCCGTTTATGGATTTATTAGCTATATATGCTAATGCAATAACCAAAGCAAATGCTACGATGAAATAAAAAACCTTTTTCATGGTTTCCCTCCGCTTTGAACTTGAGTTTGCCTCATTTTCGGGAGGAATGGGCGAAAAATCTACTACGGGGTTCCGTAGTATCCTCTCAGGTGGGCTTACGGTTTCCCGTAATTGGTTTTCGGACAGCTTTATTACAGCTTCTGTACGGGAAGAAACGTTTAATTTTGAAAAAATGTGTGTAATATGGTACTCGACCGTGCGTTGTGAAATAGACAACTCCAAACTAATTTGTTTGTTGCTTTTTCCCTGCATTAACCTCGTGATGATATCAAGTTCACGTTTTGTGAAAAATTCTTTTTTATTCATTGTAAAGCCAATTTTTAGACAACAATTGAATAAGTATTTAGATTTTATAACAAATTAGGAAATATTGCGAGGAATATTATTATCTATGGTTGAGCTAATACTGAAAAGAATATGTAGATCATTTATTGTTTAGGCCTGATGAGCGAATGAAATCAAATTGGATTTCCCGCTCGTCGATGGCGAGGCCTGGCGAAACTTCAATCATGCCCTCTAAACGAATTGTCTGGTCATTGCCGGCGCGCATCGGGCGCCTGGCTGGAAAGCCCGCCTGCCGAAGGGATTGGCGGCTGTTCCTCGGGCGGGCGCAGGCTGTGGAATTCACGATAGAGGATCAGGTCATAAATGATCTTCAGACCTCCCGAAAGGAGGAAGGGCAAACCCAGCAACGCCGGGTTAGCCAGAAAAATCCCGGTGAGGACCGGTGAAAGCGAGGCGCCGACCGTGCGCGCCAC
>DAOTWA010000049.1:0-50694 GCA_034435955.1 Anaerolineaceae bacterium
GTGTATCCTATGAGCTCTGCCGCGAAGAAGACTGTGGCTATCATCCAGGCGCGCTTCGCCTCAAGTCGACTGCCGGGAAAAGTGCTGATGGATTTGGGCGGTCAGCCAGTACTGGCATGGTGCGTACTGCGGTTACAGCGGGCGCGCTCGGTAGATCAGGTGGTGGTGGCCACCTCCCAGGATGCGGCCGATGATGCGATTGTGAGGCTATGTCAGGCGCATCAGTGGCCAGTTTACCGCGGTAGCCAATACGACGTGCTCGACCGTTACTATCAGGCGGCCAGGCAGTTGCGCGCCGAGGTGATTGTCCGGGTGACAGCCGACTGTCCCTTCATTGATCCGGGGTTGGTCGACCAGGTTGTGGCTGAGTTCCACCGCACTGGCGCCGACTTTGCCGCCAACCGCCTGCCGCCGCCGCTGAAGCGCACCTATCCCATCGGTTTAGATACCGAAGTGTGCTCCTTCGCCGGATTGGAACGAGCCTGGAAAGAGGCCAAGGAGAAATTCGAGCGCGAGCACGTCATGCCATATTTTTACGATCAGCCGGGCAGGTTCAAGGTTCACGTAGTAAATCACGACCCGGATTACGGCAGCCTGCGATGGACGCTGGATACGGCGGAGGACCTCAACCTGCTGCGCGCCGTAGTCGAACGGTTGGATGGGCGCATGGACTTCTCCTGGCAGGAGGTGCTGGCTTTGTTTCAACGCGAGCCCGAGCTGGCGCGCATCAACGCAGCGGTGAAGCACAAGACCGGCATGGATGTGGACAAGCGCGCCGGGTAATGCCCGCAATGCAGGCGAAGGATAAGAAAGGATTCGGCATAGAGAAATGGCGCTGATCACCATCTTCACCGCACCAAAGCCGTTCACCGATCCGCACATCGCCACCATCCAACGGAACGCCATCCGTTCCTGGCTGGCGTTGAGGCCGGAGGTCGATGTATTGCTGATCGGTGAGGAGAAGGGCATGGCGGAGGCCGCCGCCGAGCTGGGCGTTCGCCAGTTACCTGAAGTGGAGCGAAATGCGATGGGGACACCGCTGGTCTCTTCCATGTTTGAGCTGGCGCGGCGAAATTCCACCAGTCCTTTGTTGAGTTGTGTCAATGCCGATGTGATGCTTTTGCCCGATTTCATTCAAGCCGCCCGGATGGTGCGCGAACAAGCGCAGCGCTTCCTGATCGTAGGTCAGCGCTGGGATCTGAAAGTGACCGAGGAATTGGACTTTCGCACCGGCTGGGACAAAGATCTGCGCAACCGGCTGACCAGCCAGGGTAGATTGCACAAAGCGACTGGCTCGGATTATTTTATCTTCCCGCGTGAATGCTTCACGGACATGCCGCGTTTTGCCATTGGGCGAGCGGGCTGGGATAACTGGATGATTTACGCTGGTCGGGTTCATGGCTGGCTGGTGGTGGACGCCAGCCAGGCGATTACGGTCATCCACCAAGATCACGATTATTCCCACCTGCCCGGCGGCCAGCCGCACTATCGCCTGCCAGAAACAGGTGAAAACGTGCGTCTGGCCGGCGGAAGAATGGCGATATTCGAGCTGCGGGATGCCAGCCACAATCTGGTGGACGGACGGCTGAAGCGAAAACCGCTGTCCTGGAGGCGGCTATGGCGCGAGGTGGAAATTTTCCCGCTGGTGAGATTAAACTCATCCATCCTTGGGAAGATTTTTTATGCCATCTTCCATCCGATCAAAGCATACCGGGATATACGAAGAGGCGGCGAGGGCGCACAAAGAGCTGCCGATTTTGAAAATGCCCAGGTCAGCAAAGATGGATAGCGAATGGTGGCTCGAGAAACGAAGTCAGACATATATTAAAATTCGTCGTTTCAGGAGATTGGTTCATGCGTAAGGGGCAAAACCCGGCCAAGTTCATCGCTACTGTCGCCCATCCAGAGCGGGTAACCGTAGCCATTTTGAACTTCATCCCCTTCCAGAGCGGCTTTTATGCTCACAGCCTGGATGTGCTTAAAATTTGCCTGCACAGCGTGCGCGATGGCGCCGGGCTAACCTTTGACCTGATGGTTTTCGATAATGGCAGCTGCGCTGAGGTTCAGGATTTTCTTCTTGAGGAACAGCGCGCGGGTAACATTCAATACTTATTTCTTTCTTCGAAAAACCTTGGCAAGGGTGGCGCCTGGAACATCATCTTCTCTGGCGCTCCAGGCGAAATCATTGCATATGCGGACAGCGATGTGCTCTTTTCGCCAAGCTGGCTGGCGCGCTCGGTCGAACTGCTGGAAACCTACCCTAACGTCGGGATGGTGACAGCACGGCCTTTTCGTACCCGAGAGGAGCTGGTCACGAGCACCCTGTCTTGGGCTGAGAGCAATCCCGAAGTGAAAGTCGAGCGTGGGCGCCTGATACCCTGGGAGGTGTTCCGCGAGTTCGACCTGAGCCTTGGGCAGGAGGAGGTTGAGATACGCCAGCGTTATGAAACAACCCAAGACGTACGCCTGACTTATAAGGGCGTACAGGCTTTTGTGGGAGCTTCCCACTGGCAATTTTGCGCGTATAAATCGAGATTGCAGCAATTTTTGCCTTTTGAAATGGATCGCCCGATGGGTCAGGTCAGGCAACTCGACGAAAGGATGAATTCGTCTGGATTTTTACGTCTGATGGTTGCGGAACCGCTGGCGATGAATATGAGTAACAATCCGCCAGGTCATTTGGTCGAGCGAATTGGACGATTGCAAACCCGCTCGGCCGTTCGAAGTGCGCAAGCCCTGCTGGACTTTCCCCCTTTACGGCGCGGCTTGCTTGCGCTTTACGATGCGATTTTTCGCTGGTATTATGATCGCTAAATTCCTTAAAGGCTGCCCGGTATTGTATGGCTGAACCAACACTCATGATCAGCGCCGATCACGGTCTTTCCATCGTCTATTTTCTGCAGACCGATGTTCTGCCCACGCTGCTGGCGGGTGGGGCGAGGGTGGTTTTGCTGACCGATGATGGGCTTAAGGATCAGATCCAGGCGCGTTTCGGCCAGCCTGGATTAACAGTGGAAGGATTGCGATTAGACCAGCTTCGTCGCTATTTCAACACTCACCACCGCACTCTGCAATATTGGCTGCACTTCCTGCGCTGGATGGGCGGCTCGCGACGGATCAACACAGCCGCGATGGACGGGCATCTGGCGCAGATGGGGGTGGAGGCCTCGCGCGGTGGTAAGATGCTCATGCCGGCGATCCGTGCGCTGACTTATGGGCTGCGACGGTCGGCGCTCTTACGCAAGTGGTTGGTCAATTATCAAATGCGTTTCACGCCTCAGATTTACGGGGATCTATTCGATAAATATCAACCGCAGCTCGTGGTCGCCAGCACTCCGGGCTGGCGCTGGGACCGCTATCTGTTGCGGGAAGCACACCGGCGAGGTGTGGCGACCGCAGCGGCCATCATCGGCTGGGATAACCCAAGCAGCTACCGATTGCCGGGCGCGCCAGTGGATTGGGTAACCTGCTGGTCGGATATTCAAAAGAAAGAACTGGTGCTTGGCTCGGATTGGCCTGAGAAACAGGTAAACGTCGGTGGTATTCCCTCATATGATGGGTACTTCCTGGGCACCTGGCGTGTGCCTCGTGAGGAATATTATGCCCGGCACGGCCTAGATCCCCAGAGGAAACTCATTGCATATGCTTCCAGCTTCGTCACTTTTGCACCCAATCTACGCAATATCCAATCGCTGGTTCGGCTGGTCGCTTCAGACGGGCTGATCCAGCCAGCACAACTGCTGATTCGCCTGCACCCGAACCATTTCTTGAAGGGAAGCCTTTACGAAAAGGAAGCCGAGCAGGTACGGGCGCTGGTTCGTGAGAACCCCCATGTACATTTGGTCGAGCCGGTGCCCCTGGGCGGCGAATTGGGCTATTACTCCGGCGAAGACATGCCTGAAAAGGATTCCATGATGGCGTACGCTGACGTCTTCGTAACGGTCTATTCGACCATGGTGGTGGAGACAGCCATCCACGACAGACCAATCGTAAGCGCGTGCCTGGATACTCCGGGGGGATGGAACACAGCCGGTAAGTTTTCCCTGCCGCTGTCACAAATCGGCAACTGGCCGACCCACCTGCGTTTTCGCGAAGCAAGTGCCGGGTTGGTAGCCTCCGAGGAGGATACGCTCCGCGAAGCGATCAACTTTTATCTGCAAAACCCGAAAGCTCATAGCGCCGAACGGCGGGCATTTGTCGAACGCGAGGTGACCTATACGGATGGGAGCGCCGGGCGGCGTACTGGCGAGTACTTCCTTTCACGATTGGGAAAGAGGGGTGTATGAAGATCCTGATCGCCGGCTTGGGCTCGATCGGGCGCCGTCACCTGCGCAACCTGCGCGCCCTGGGTGAGACGGACATCCTCCTCTATCGCACCCACCAGGCCACTTTGCCGGACGAGGAGCTGGCTGGCCTTCCGGTGGAAAATGACCTTCAACGCGCTCTGAATCATCGGCCAGAAGCGGTCATCGTGGCCAATCCAACCGCGCTGCACCTGGACGTGGCCATCCCGGCTGCGCAAGCAGGCTGCTCATTATTGATGGAAAAACCGCTCTCGCACAATCTGGAGCGGATTGGAGAATTGGCCGAAGCGCTGCGCACGAGCGGCGCTCGTGCTCTGGTGGGTTTCCAATTTCGTTTCCACCCGGGGTTGCGCAAAGCCGCTGAAATCCTGGCTTCAGAAAGGCTTGGGAAGCCCGTCTCAGCCCGGGCGCGTTGGGGCGAGTACCTGCCCGCCTGGCACCCGTGGGAAGATTACCGCAATGGCTATTCAGCGCGCGCTGACCTTGGCGGAGGTGTGGTGTTGACCCTCAGCCACCCGCTGGATTATCTGCGCTGGCTGCTGGGCGAGGTGGAAGCATTATGGGCTTTCACCGGCCGGCGCGGCGGACTTGGAATTGAGGTAGAGGACACAGCCGAAATCGGGCTGCGTTTCCTGAGCGGCGTATTGGCCAGCGTCCACTTGGATTACGTTCAGCGGCCACCTCGCCATGACCTGGAAATCGTCTGCACAGGTGGGACTTTGCGCTGGGACAACGCCGATGGGACGCTGCGCGTCTTCGAGGCGGCAAGCGGTGACTGGGAACAATATACCCCGCCAGAGGGGTTCGAGCGCAACGATCTTTTCCTGGAAGAGATGCGCCACTTTCTGGCCTTAGCCCGCGGTGAGGTTGAGCCCGCCTGCACACTGGAGGATGGCATCCAGGCATTGAAGCTGGCTCTGGCAGCGCTGAAATCGGCCAGCGAAGGGCGTTTGATCGAGCTCTGAAAAGGGTGGAACCAATCAATGACCGTTCAACCCGCGGAAGAAGTTAATAAGGCAGCCGGGAGATTGTTTCCCCGCTGGCTTTTGGCGGCGCTTTACTTCGCCGCCCTGACGGTCTTCATGACCTGGCCGCTGGCCATGCATATGCGGGATTCGGTGGTTGGCGACATCGGCGACAATGTCTACTTCGTGTGGTTGATCGGCTGGTTCAAGAAGGCGCTGTTCGAGTTGCATGTGTCACCGTTCAACGTTTGGTTCTTGAATTACCCGCAGGGCTGGAGTCTCTCATACACAGAGATCACACCGATCAACATCGCCATGGCGCTTCCGCTCAGCTTCTTGGGCGGGCCGACCTTCGCCTACAACGCCGTGCTCATGCTGACCTTCGCGCTCTCCGGGCTGACCATGTACCTGTGGGTACAGCACCTGACGGGGCGGGCCGGCGCCGGGTTGGTGGCCGGTACGGCCTACGCCTTCCTGCCCTACCATTTCGCCCATTTTCTGATCGGCCACCTGAACCTGGCCACAATCCAATGGTTTCCGCTGTATTTTTGGGGTTTGTGGGCTACGCTCGAAGCGCGCAAATGGTCATGGAAGCCGGCTCTGCTGGGTGGGATTGGGCTGGGATTAATCGCCCTAACTTCCCAATACTATCTTTATATGACCATTTTACTGAGCGCCTTCCTGACGGCCATCTATTTCATCTTTTATGACCGGCCGGCTGCCAGGGAGCGCGGCACGTGGCTGCGCCTGGCGGGGATGGGGTTGATCGCTTTACCGCTGGTGGCGGCGGGGATCGCCCCCTTTGTCTCCCTGCTGCGCCAGGGAGGCCTGCCGGATCGCGGTCTCAGCGTTGTGGAGATGTACTCAGCCAGCCCGACGGATTTCCTTCTGCCATCCACCGACCATTTCTTGTGGGGCGCCTGGATCGGCTCTCATTTTAATCGTGATATGTGGGTGGAAGGCACGCTGTACATTGGGGCTCCTGTGGCAGTGTTAGCGGCCCTGGCCGGCTTAAAGCGGCGCGAGAGCGGGCAAGGTCGCCTGTTGGCAGTGATGTTGTGGACCGGAATGCTGGCCTTCGTGCTTGCGTTGGGAACCAACTTGCATTGGAACGGCGCTCCGGTGGAGATTTCTGCGCCAGCCTTCCTGCAGGCGCGTTTAGGGCGGGCAGAGCTGCCTGTTCCGCTGCCGGGATTGCTGTTATTCAAATATTTCCCGCTGTATGCCAAGATGCGAGTGTGGATGCGCTTCGGCGCCTTCGTGTTGGTCTTCGCCTGCGCTGCAGCAGGGATCGGCGCGGCATGGCTGCTTGCACGCGCTCGAAAGCGCTGGCAGGTCCTGCTCACCGCCCTGCTGGTGATCCTGGTTCTGGTGGATTTTTATCCCGGGCCCTATCGGCAGTTTGCCCGCATCCAGCCTCGCGCAGTAGACGCCTGGCTGGCGCAGCAGCCGGGAAAGGGCGCAGTCGCTGTGTTCCCCTTTGCGCTGGAGGAAGACCAATCGCAGGTCTATTACACGCTGACCTATTACGGCAAACCATTCGTCGGGGGTTTTTTCAACGCATTTCCGCCAGAACAATACCAGCGCATCCGCGGGTCGATGGATGGTTTTCCAGACGCGAAGAGCGTAGCGTTGCTCCGCGAACTGGGTGTTCAATATGTGGTCGTAGATGGACCCTCCTATCAAAATGATCCCGGCCTTGTGGAGCAATGCCTGGCGCTTGGACTGATCCTAAGAGTACAATTGGACGGCCAGTTCGTCTTCGAGTTGAAGCCATGAAAAGGATGACAAACGCATGCGCAAGGATATGATCCCGGCACATGTCGGTTTATTGCTGGCGGCTGTTCTGGGCGCCGGGCTGGTGGCGTACAGCACTTCATCGGGCGTTGGGGTGGGCGGCGATGCCACGATATACATCTACTCAGCCAAAAACCTGCTGGCCGGTCACGGCCTGGGATTGGTTGGGCCGCAGGGAGAATTCCGTCTGTTGCCATACTTCCCGCCAGGCTTCCCGCTGGCTCTGGCGGCCGTCGGTTCGTCTGGCATTGACCTGGATCTGGCCGGCCGGTGGCTAAATATCCTGCTTTTCGCCGGGATCATCGTGCTTAGCGGAGAAATGCTTCTGCGCGTCGTCCGTCCGATCGGATTGGTTATCCTGTTTGCTTGCGTTCTGGCGCTTTCTCCGCTGCTCTCGCCGGTCTACTCGTGGGTTATGTCCGAGCCGTTATGCATATTCCTGGGCTTTCTTGGCATTGTCCTCGAGCTGGCTTTTCTGCGTCATGGTGATAAAGGCCTGGCGCTGTTAGTCTGCGCTGCGTTGGCGGCCGGTCTCTCATTCCTGACCCGTTATAGTGCGGCGGCCTTCCCTGCGGCCGGGTTGATCGGTTTGCTGTGGCTCAGCCGGCGGCCAAGACGTGAGCGGGTCCGCGATGGGATCGTGTATGCCGTGGCGGCGGCTGCGCCAATGGCTGCCTGGCTGGCAGTGGACCTCACTCAAACTGCGACAGTCTCATCGCGCCGTTTCGAGAGTGTGGAGAGGATGGTGAGCCAATTCTTTGGCGCCTGGGGCTATCTGAAGGACGGTTTTCTGAACTGGCTGGTACCCAACTCCTGGGTAACCGCGCCGCCTTATCCGCATATCCTGAATTCGGCCCTGGCGGCGGTCACCCTGGCAGGAGTGCTGGCCTGGGCTGTATGGGCGGCGCGAACTGCGTCCAAACACGAGGCGCAGGACGACCGCGCCGGCGAGGTTTACCGTCTGATCATCCTGCTGGGACTATTTATCGTGGCATACGTTGGCCTGGTGGTGGTGGTCTACGCATTGACTTTCCCGACCATCGACATCAACAACCGCATGCTCTCGCCGGTGCATGTGGCATTCTTATGGCTGGTGACGGCGCTGGCGGGGCTGAGCTTGAGCCGGGTACCGAATCGGCGGTGGATCGGACAGATGGCGCTGGCGGCCTTCGGCCTGGCGACGCTCTGGTACGGCTGGCGCGATGTGCGCATCGTACGCCAGAATCAAGCCTCTGGGTTGGGGTACAATTCGGCCGACTGGCGAGAATCGGATACGATCCGCGCGGTCAAAGCGCTTCCGGCCAGCACACTGATCGTCACCAATGAGGAGACGGCCATTCTTTATCTGCTCGGGCGGCCGACGTATTCAATGCAGGAGCCCTTCCAGGTAAGCAATGCCCCGGCGGTGACCTATGGCGATGGCGATCTGGCCACCGACAAGGGTGAACGCGTTTTCCGGCAGGACGGGGCTGCACTGGTGTTGTTCAACTCAATCCAGGATCAATTGGCGGTTTATTACGGGGATCAGGCGAGGGCTCGTCTGGCGGCGATGACGCAAGGGCTGTTCCGGGCCTTCCAGGGGAATGATGGAGCGATCTATTTCTATCGTCCGCCGGCGAACTGATCGCTAAAGGATGCAGTTGATACAAAATCTATAAAGCAAGGGACAAGACTCATGGCTACGGTATTCGATAAGTTCAGACTGGACGGCCAGGCGGCGGTGGTCACTGGCGGTGGGGGTTTGCTCGGCCGGGAGTTCTCGCGCACCCTGGCCGAGGCGGGCGCAGGGGTGGTTGTGGCCGACCTTGACCAGGGAGTCGCCGAGGAGGTGGCCGCGGGGCTGCGCAACGCCGGCTACCAGGCGCGCGCTGCCTGGGTGGACGTGACCCGGCGCGAGTCGGTGGCCGCCATGGTGGACACAGCCCTGCAGTCGTTCGGGCGGCTGGACGTGCTGGTGTGCAGCGCGGCGCTCGATCCCAAGTTCGACCCGCAGCACACCGGCGGCCACGGCAGCAACTTCGAAGATTATCCGTTGGAGGCCTGGGAACAGGCCCTGGCGGTGAATCTGACCGGCCTGTTCTTGTGCGCGCAGGCGGCGGTCAAACCCATGGTGGCGCAAAATCATGGTTCGATCATCAACATTTGCTCTACTTATGGACTGGTGGGGCCTGATCAGCGCATTTACCAGAAACCCGGTCAGCCGCCGCAGTACAAGCCGGTCTACTATTCGGTCACCAAAGCGGGCGTGTTGGGTCTGACCCGCTACCTGGCAACCTATTACGCGGGTACAAAGGTGCGCGCCAATGCGCTCACCCCTGGTGGGGTGTTCAATGGACACGATGAGATCTTCGTACAGAATTACTCCGCCCGCACGGTGTTGGGGCGCATGGCAGAACGCGACGAATTGAATGGCGCGCTGCTGTTTTTGGCCTCCGACGCTTCGTCCTATATGACCGGGGCTAATCTGGTGGTCGACGGGGGGTGGACGGCATGGTAGGAGACAAAGAAGTGCTGGCCATTGTCCCGGCGCGCGGCGGTTCCAAAGGTATCCCGCGCAAGAATATAAAGCTGTTCGCCGGGCATCCCCTGGTGGCGTACAGCGTGGCGGCGGGCATTCAGGCGCGTAGCGTTGGCCGTACGATTGTCTCTACCGATGACGAAGAGATCGCAGAGACGGCCCGGCGCTACGGCGCCGAGGTGCCGTTCCTGCGCCCAGCATCGCTGGCTCAGGACGACACGCCTGATTTGCCGGTCTTCCAGCACGCGTTGCGCTGGCTGGAGGAGAATGAGGGCTACCGGCCGGACGTGGTGGTTCAATTGCGCCCCACTTCGCCGATCCGTCCGCCGGAGCTGGTGGATCGCGCAGTGGGTCTGCTTCTGGAGCATCCTGACGCCGACTCGGTACGCGGCGTGGTGCCCGCCGGGCAGAATCCACACAAGATGTGGCGCATCGGTGCGGACGGACACATGCGACCGTTGCTGGACGTCGAGGGCATCGCCGAACCGTACAATGCGCCGCGCCAGGCGCTTCCGCCGGTATACTGGCAGACGGGGCACATCGACGCCATCCGCACGAAAACCATCCTGGAGGGCGGCTCGATGAGCGGGCAGGTCATCCTGCCTGTCCTGATTGATCCACGTTACACGGTAGACCTGGATAATTTGAGCGACTGGCAGCGCGCGGAATGGCTTGTCACCCAGAGGGAGTTGACCATGGTGCAACCAGGCCGTCTGAGGCGCCGGTTTCCGGAAGACCCCGCTCTGCTGGTGTTGGACTTTGACGGCGTGCTGACGGACAACCGCGTGTGGGTGGATCAGGATGGGCGTGAGGCGGTGATGGCAAACCGCAGCGACAGCCTGGGGCTGGAAATCTTGCGCAAAGCGGGCGTAGAAGCGCTGGTCATCTCCTACGAAGTCAACCCGGTGGTTGCGGCCCGCTGTAAGAAAATGAAACTGCCTTTCCTTCAGGGAGTGGCGGATAAAGCCGCTGCCCTGCGCAGCTATCTGGAAGACCGCCGTCTGGATGCGTCCAGGGTGATCTACCTAGGCAATGATATCAATGATCTGCCCTGTTTCCCGCTGGTGGGCTGGGCCGCAGCTCCAGCCGACGCCGAACCGGATGTGCTGCGTGAGGCTGACCATATTCTGGCGCGCAGAGGCGGCTACGGCGCTGTCCGCGAGCTGTGCGATCTAATCCTTGAGCACAAAGGGAAGAGGTGAAACGATGGCGAGGGAAATTCGGATCGGTGACCGGATGGTCGGCGATGGCTACCCAACCTTTATCGTGGCCGAGATTGGCATCAACCACAATGGCAGCCTGGAGAATGCCCGGCGTCTGATCGACGCCGCTGTCCACGCCGGCGTGGACGCGGTCAAGTTCCAGAAACGCACGCCCGAGCTGTGCGTGCCCCCTGATCAGCGGGATCAGATGCGGGATACACCCTGGGGGTATATCAGTTATCTGGAATACCGACACAAATTAGAGTTCTGGGAGGACGAATACCGCGAGATCGACAACTATTGCAAGGAAAAGGGGATTTCCTGGTTTGCCTCCGTGTGGGACGAGCCCTCGGTGGATTTTCTCGAGTCATTCGATCCGCCATGCTATAAGATCCCTTCGGCGTCGCTCACTGACCTGGCGCTTTTACGGCGGGTCAGGGCGACCAACCGGCCGGTGATCCTGTCCACAGGCATGTCCACCATGGAGCAGATCCATTCGGCTGTGGGCGTGCTTGGACTGAGCAATCTGCTCATCGCTCATGCCACCAGCACTTATCCTTGCGAGCCTCATGAGCTCAATCTGCGGATGATACCGACCTTGCGGCAGGTGTTCCCATGCCCGATTGGCTACTCAGGCCATGAGGTGGGGCTGGTCACCTCTGTTGTGGCGGTGGCATTGGGCGCCTGCATGATCGAGCGCCATATCACCCTCGACCGGGCCATGTGGGGCAGCGATCAGGCGGCCTCAGTCGAACCGGGTGGTTTCGAGCGCCTGGTCAAATATGTGCGTGTGACTGAACAGGCCCTGGGTGACGGGGTCAAACACGTCTATGAGAGCGAACAATCTTCGCTGAAAAGGCTGCGGCGGGTGCAGAATTGAAAGGTACGGCTTGGACAGTGCGCGTTCGGAGCGGCCTGCGCCGGCGTTGGGTTCATTGGGATAATGACCAACGCATCATGCATATTGCACGCCAGGTGGAAGCACATGCTCCGCCTGCTTTCGGTTCGCCAGTGGTGATGTTCAATGCCTCCACCCGGCTGACAGGGCTGAGTCTGAACGCGGCTTTCCAACTGTTAACCGCCTGGGCTTTGCGTTTGCAGGGCGTCCCGGTGGTTCAATTCGTCTGTCAAGCGGGTATGAGCCGCTGCGTTTTGGGTACCGACCGGGACGATCCTTCTATCCTCCCACCCTGCGCAGATTGCAAAGCGCAATCGCGCCGATTGTTTACCCACCTGGAAGTGAACGGGTTTCGCTACAGGCGGGATGATCACCTGGCAGAAGCGCTCGCGAACCTGGATTTGGAACACCTGACGGCATTCGAATGGCAGGGGCGCCCGCTGGGTGCGCTGGTTCTGCCCTCGCTGCGCTGGATCTTACGCCGTCATCATCTGGCTGACAACGAGGCCACCCGCAAACTTTACCGGGAATACATTCTTTCCGTATGGCACGTGCAGCGCGAGTTTGAAGACCTGCTGGAGCGGTTTTCCCCGCGTTGTGTGGTGGTGTTCAATGGCATGTTCTACCCCGAGGCAGTCGTCAGACGCACGGCGCAGCAGCGTGATATCCGCGTGATCAGTCACGAAGTAGGGCTCCAGCCTTATTCGGCCTTTTTCACCGCAGGGGAAGCCACCGCTTATCCCATTCACGTACCAGAGGAATTCGAGCTCACCAATGAGCAGAACGCGCTCCTGGATGACTATTTACAGCAGCGCTTTCAAGGCAATTTCAGCATGGCGGGCATCCGCTTCTGGCCAGAGATGCGCGGGCTTAGCGCGGATTTTATCGCTCAGGCAGCCCGCTTTCGGCAGATCGTCCCGGTTTTCACTAACGTAATTTTTGATACCAGCCAGGGGCACGCCAATACGATCTTCCCGCACATGTTTGCCTGGCTGGATCAGGCGCTGGAGATCGTTCGCGAGCACCCGGATACATTGTTTGTCTTCCGCGCCCACCCGGACGAAGGGCGCCAGGGCAAAGAGAGCCGGGAGAGCGTGCGCGAGTGGGCTGATAAGCGCCGCCTGTCTGAGATGCCCAACGTGCGCTTTGTGGACGCGGGTGAGTATTTCAGCTCTTACGAGCTGATCGAGCGGGCCAAATTTGTCATGGTGTACAACTCGACCATCGGCCTGGAAGCATCGCTGCTCGGCACGGCAGTGCTGTGCGGCGGACGAGCGCGCTTCACCCAGCTTCCCACGGTCTATTTTCCCGAGACGGCCGATGAATACCGGCGCCTGGCTGAAGAATTTCTCTCCCGCCCCGGAGGGAAGATAGAAGCGCCGGTCGAATTCAGGCGCAACGCACGGCGTTTTTTATATTATCAGCTTTTCCTGGCCTCCCTGCCCTTCGAGCGTTACCTGGAGGAGGATGGCGTATGGCGCGGTTATGTGCGCCTGAAACCCTTCGACTGGGAGGATCTGCTGCCCGAGCGCTCTGCGACCATGCGCGCCATATTGGACGGCATCCTGGATGGAGGGAATTTTCTGTTGGAGAAGAAGACCAGACAGGCGGTTTAATAACCAGCAGGCTTCAGGAAACACTCTTATAAATTTACAACAACAGGCTCATATGGAAATCGTCTACCGCCCTATCGGAATTATTCACAGCCCGTTCCACGACCTGGCTGAGATGCCTGTTCAGCCCGGCGAAGATTTGAGAGCGCCGGGCACGGTCGAGGTTTTCGAAGAGTTCGAGGCAGGTTTGAAGGACCTCGAAGGCTTTTCACATATCATCCTGATTTACCACTTCCACCAGGTGCTGGGTGGACGTTTACTGGTGACGCCTTTCCTCGACACACAGACACGTGGTGTGTTTGCTACCCGCGCACCGACGCGCCCGAATCCGATCGGCCTTTCCATCGTACGTTTGGTTTCCATTCAGGGCAACATCCTCTCGGTCGATCACCTGGATACCCTGGACGGAACACCATTATTGGATATCAAGCCCTACATTCCTGCTATCGAACCCCAGGAAGACATTCGTATCGGATGGATAGAAGAAGCCAGGGAGAAATTTAACCATAAGCGGTCAGATGACCGCTTTAAATGACTCTCTGGTAGGCTGCATGATGCATTAAGGATGAAACCTCTCTGCTCGATCGTGATCCGTGCTTACAACGAGGAGCGCCGCTTGGGCCGGCTACTGGATGGCATCCTCCAGCAGACCATAAAAGACGTCGAGGTGACCCTGGTCGATTCAGGTTCAACCGATAACACGTTGGCTGTAGCCGGACGCTACCCGTTGCAGGTGGTGCACATCCGTCCAGAGGAATTCAGCTTTGGCCGCTCGCTCAACCGGGGGATCGCCGCCTCAGGCGCGGATCTGCTCGTTTTCGCCAGCGCTCACGTCTACCCGATCTACCCCGACTGGCTGGAACGCCTTCTGGAGCCGTTCGATGACGCGCGGGTAGCCCTGACCTATGGGAAACAGCGAGGGGATGATGGTACCCACTTTTCCGAGCGGCAGATCTTTGCGAGCTGGTTTCCTGATCGGCCGCGCCCGGGATTGGGTTATCCTTTCTGCAACAACGCCAACGCCGCCATCCGGCGGAAATTATGGGAGCAACATCCTTACGATGAGACGTTGCCGGGGTTGGAAGACCTGGCCTGGGCGCGCTGGGCGGTGGAGCAGGGTTACCGTATCCAGTACGTGGGGGACGCGGAAGTGGTGCATGTCCACCGCGAGACCCCGCGGGCGGTTTACAACCGCTACCGGCGGGAGGGCATGGCCTTCAAGCAGATTTATCCTCAAGAGCGTTTCGGTTTAGACGATCTGGCGCGCCTGTTTCTGGTCAACATTTGGAATGACTGGCGGGCGGCAGCGCGCCAGGGCGTCCTCGGGAAGCATTGGCGTGCGGTCGTTTGGTTCCGCTGGATGCAATTCTGGGGCACCTTCCAGGGTTACCGCCAATCGGGTCCTTTGACCTGGCAGCTCAAACAAGCCTTTTATTATCCTCCCGGCGCACAGACGGAAATATCCTCGCCCAGGCGAAAGGTGGCGCCTATTCTCTACCATGACGAGGGGGATTGAGGGATCATGCTGACAGCGCTGATCTTGTGGGTGTATATAACGGCGATCGCAGGCGCCTATGGATGGCTGGCGCTGGCCATTCTGCGCCGGTTGATCCAGGCCGGCGAAGAAGTGCGCATAGAAACGCCGGTCGTGCTGCTGCTGGGCGTGGCGCTGGTGGGGACGCTGGCTTCGATCCTGTCGCTTTTCATCCCCGTAAGCTTGACAGCCAATCTCGTCGTCGTTTTGGTAGTTGCTCCGGGCATTGGATTGACCTGGCAGGGGTTCCGTTCCTGGCTTGAGCAGGTAGGAGCGTCGGCGCGGAGGGCGAACCCGGCCGTGTGGGCGGGCGCTTTGCTGCTGGCGGTGGCCGTATTGCGCTACGGCTCGGTTACCCCGACCAACTTCGATACCGGTTTTTACCATGCTCAGGCCATCCGTTGGATCGAATCCTACCGTGCGGTTCCCGGGCTAGGCAATTTATTCGGTCGGCTGGCGTTCGATTCCGGCTGGTTTCTCCCGCAGGCGCTGTTCAGTTTTGCCTTCCTGGGATTGAGGTCTTTCCATTTGCTGAATCCCTGGCTTTGTTTGGTGGCTGGCATCTGGATGTTAAACGGGATCAGTAATCTGTTGTGCGGCCGGCGTGCGTTGAGCGACTTTGTCAGGCTGGGGATGCTCCCGCCCCTGATCTATTTCCTGGTGCGCGATTCGGCTTCGCCGGGCACCGATCTACCGGCGGCAATTCTCGTCTGGGTGGCGCTCACGCTGGCGCTGGAGCGGGTCGAGGAAGGCGGCTTCCGCCGGCTGGACGTCGCCGGGGTGGTCCTTTCCTGCCTGGCTTTTTACGCCGTGACGGTCAAGCTGGCGGTATTGCCGCTGCTGATCCTCCCGCTTTACCTGCTGGTGCGCGAATTTCGATTGCGGAATGGCGGGCGGGCTTTCGGTATCCTGGGGCTGGCGGCACTCCTCATCTTCGCGCCCTGGCTGACGCGCAATGTAATTCTTTCCGGCTACCTGATTTACCCCTTCGCCGCCATAAACCTGTTCAATGTAGACTGGAAGGTGCCCGTTCCTTACACGGTCAACGAGGCGCATTGGATTACGAGCTGGGGGCGCATCCCGGGCATGGACAACGAGCAGGTGCTGGCCATGCCTTTCACCGCCTGGTTTCCTATCTGGCTGGGCAGGCTCTCACCCTGGTTCAAATTAATCTTTGCCTTTTCCATCGGGATGACGGTTTTCTATACGGTATTTCATCCGCTTCGATATCGGCTGAGAGGTCGGCAGGGTGGTGATCCAATCGGCCTGGCAGCCGTGGCGCTGAGCGCCTATGCGGGGGTGGTCTTTTGGTTCATTTCCGCGCCGGACGTCCGCTTCGGCTATGGTTTCATCTTCTTTCTGTTCCTGTTACTTGCTGCGCCCATCGTACGCGCGTTGTATAGCCTGGACGCCCGGCAGGGGCTGGCGCTGGGTATGGCCGTTGTGCTGGTATTCATCGGAGGCAGTGCGGTGAAAGCAGCGACCCTGCCCAACCTGCGTTCGACGGTCCTGCTGCCGGCCGATTACCCGCGAATCAACACGGAAACTCAACACCTGACCAATTTCGATGTATATTATCCTGGGGAGAGCCAGCAATGCTGGTATCATCCGCTGCCGTGTGCACCCTTCCCAAGCGCGGAAGTCATCCTGCGGGGTTCGACCTTACAAGACGGCTTTCGCAATCAGCGGTTCAATCCGATCACCAGCTATCCGTGAGATGGGATCATACATGAATATGATTGCTGCCTTAGTACCCATGCGCCACGTATCAGTGCGCGTGCCCGGAAAAAACTACCGCCTGCTTTCCGGGAAACCGCTTTACTATTATATTCTTGAGACCCTGCAGTCCTGCCCTGAGATTGGTCAGATTGCTGTGGATACGGACAGCCCGGAAATCAGCACTGGCATCCGCAAGAATTTCCCCGGGGTGCAGGTGATTGATCGGCCAGCGAACTTGCGCGCCGACACAGTGCCGATGAACGAGGTGCTGCTGCACGATACTGCCCACGTGAAGGCCGATTTTTACCTGCAGACGCACAGCACCAACCCCCTGTTACGTGCGGAGACGGTCTCACGGGCTATCAAGACCTTTCACGATATGTATCCCGCGTACGATTCGCTCTTTTCGGTGACGAGGGTACAGCGCCGGCTGTGGGATGCGCTGACGCGGCCAATCAACCACAACCCGTCTATTCTGTTGCGCACCCAGGACCTGCCGCCCGTATTCGAGGAGAATTCATGCCTCTACATCTTCACCCGGGAGACGCTGGTTGCGCGGCGCAACCGACTGGGCGAACGGCCTTACATGTTCGAGATGGACGCCGTCGAGGCGCTGGATATCGATGACGAAATGGATTTCCGCCTGGCTGAGTTCTTGATGGCCGAGCGACGGCAATCAGGCCTTGCGTAGCCGCTGTCGAGCGGTGATCATGCGTCCTAGGTTGGCAAACGATTCGCCGAACTGCCAGAGGGCAACCAGACCCAATCCGGTGGTGATCAGATAGTAAATCAGATGGGATGTCAGGGTGATGGCCAGGGCGGTGCTCATGTCGTATTTATTGCCGAAAGGCAGCACCAGCGCCTGCTGACCGACGTATTGAAAGACGCCGATGAATCCTGGGCTGGAGGGGACGGTGATCGCCAGGGCCAGTGCTACGACGACAAACACAGCTTCGACCAGAGTGGCATCCGGCCTGTATGCGTGCAGCACGAACCAGTAGATGCCGGTCGAGAAAAACCAGGCGACTATTGTCCAAAAAACCACCAGCAGACCTGTGCGCGCGCGGGTGAGAGGCGCCAGACCATCGACCAGCTCACGCCAGCGGGACATGACGGACGCAGCCGGCAGGAACTTGAGCCGGGCCAGCATGGCCTGCAGGATGCGCTCGCTGAAAGGGCGAAATTTAACCACGAACCATAGGGCGGCCAGTGCGACCAGCACGATGACGCCAAAGGTCATGCCTGCGTCGATCACCAGGCGCGGCACCTGCATGAAGGGCAACACCAGCAGTAGGCCGGTCACAACGATGGCCACATCCATCACGCGCTCGACCAGAGCGGTGGCTGCCACCTGCACCACCGGGATGGCAGAGCGCTCGGACATTACCACCACCCGTGCCACCTCACCCAGGCGGAGCGGGAAGACGTTGGTAAACAGGAAACCTATGCTGTGTGACCAGAAGGCAGTCCTGACCAGGCCTTTTTTCTCCAATAAGGTGGCCCAGCGTTCCGCGCGGCCCCACACGGCGAAAAACTGGAAAATTACGGCCGGAATCAACCACAGATAATTGGCATGCTGCAAGGCCTCGGCGAAATCACCAAACGGTACGGCGCGGATGGCCAGCCACAGGCAAAGCGCGCTGACGGCGATGCCGAACCAGAAGCGGCGCGAGCGAATCATGTCCATACGAAAACGCGATCTCCTATAAATGGGTGGAACGCTTCTGAATCTTCGTCATCTTCGTCAGCGCTCGAGCAAATTGGGACTCCGCGTGTGTGACCCCTTGCGGATGAGCCCAGAACGGCCCAAGTATACCGCTTAGGATGAGGTTTGTCCAATTCGAATCTGAGCGGATGGTATAATCTCAGGCGCACCAAATTAGAAAGCCTATATTCCATGCCTACTGTTTTGTTATCGGCTCCTTATGTCATCTACAGCCTGGCACGCTTCCGCCCGGTATTGGAGCACTACGGGGTGGAACTCATCGTCCCAGAGGTGCATGAACGCTTATCGGAGGACGAGATCCTGGCGTACGCGGGTCGTTTCGACGGCGCGTTGTGCGGCGATGATTATTTCAGCGAGCGTGTCATCCGCGCCTGTCTGCCGCGCCTGAAGGTGATTTCCAAATGGGGCACGGGCATCGATTCGATCGACCGCCAGGCGGCCGAACGCATGGGCGTGCGGGTGCGCAACACGCCCAACGCCTTCACCCTGCCGGTAGCTGACAGCGTTCTGGGCTATATCCTCACCTTCGCCCGACAGCTCGCGGCGATGGACCGCGTGGTCAAGAGCGGAACGTGGGGCAAGCTTCCTGGGCGCTCCCTCAGCGAGTGCACCCTGGGGGTGATCGGTGTGGGGAACATCGGTAAGGCTGTGTTGCGCCGGGCAGGCGCCTTCGGCATGCGCCTGCTGGGAAACGATATTATCGAAATCGCCCCCGATTTCCTGGCCGAGAACCGGGTGGAGATGGTCAGTTTGCGGGAGCTGTTGGAGCGGTCAGATTTTATCAGCCTCAACTGCGACTTAAATCCGAGCAGCCGCCATCTTATCAATGCAGAAACGTTAAATTGGGTCAAACCGGGCGCGGTGCTGATCAACACTTCCCGAGGGCCGGTGGTGGAAGAGGCCGCGCTGGTGAACGCACTGCGTTCGGGAAGGCTGTCCGGAGCGGCGTTGGACGTGTTCGAGATCGAACCGCTGCCGGCCGACAGCCCGCTGCGTACAATGGACAATGTGATGCTGGCGGCCCACAACGCCAACTCCAGTCCGGCAGCCTGGGAGCGGGTGCATTGGAACACGCTGCGCAATCTGCTGGAAGGGCTGGGCATCCCCTGCGAAGACCTCGACGAGGTGAGGCGGCGGCACCCAGCATGAAGCTTGATGATACCTGTAGGAATTGCCATGAGTGCAGTCGGGATTGCGATGATCCGTACCTCAACAGCAATAAGGAGAGCGGAGGAAACCTTTAATGAGCGTGGTTAATCCTACCGTCCTGATCACAGGAGCCGCGGGGGGAGTGGGACGGGCGACCGTGCAGGTTTTCACTCAGGCCGGCTGGCGGGTGATCGGCGTGGATCGCGCCGAGTATGGCGATGCTTTCCCTGAAAACGGCGTCTTCATCCGTGCGGACATTTCCGCACCGCAGGACATCCACACGATTTACGATCGAGCCAGCGCGTTCAGCCCGACCCTCAACGCGGTTGTGAACAACGCTGCCATCCAGATTGCCCGGCCGATTCTGGAGACCAGCATCGAAGAGTGGGACGCAGTCATGGCGTCTAATCTGCGCTCGGTTTTCATCGGAGCGAAGCTTGCCCACCCTCTGCTCAAGGCGGCTGGCGGCGGGGCGATCGTGAATGTTTCGTCCGTGCACGCCATCGCCACCTCGGCCAACATCGCCGCCTATGCGGCCAGCAAGGGCGGTTTGCTGGCCTTGACGCGCGCGATGGCGATCGAATTCGCTGCCGACAACATCAGGGTGAATGCTATCCTGCCAGGAGCAGTGGACACGCCCATGCTGCGCGCCGGTCTTTCGCGCGGTCATCTGGGCGGGGAAAGCGTACATGAGCGCCTGGAAAACCTGGCCCGCCGCACGGTCAACGGGCGGGTCGGCCGCCCCGAGGAAATCGCTCGGGCAATCTTTTTCCTGGCCGACGATAGCCAATCGTCTTTTATGACCGGCCAGGCGCTGGTGGTGGATGGGGGCGCCACAGCGCGCTTGAGCACCGAATGACCAGCTTACGCCAGACTGTCAAGAACGCCGCACCGACACCTCTGTGGAAGGTGGCGCGCAAAGCTTTCTTCGTTGCTTTGCGTTTGCCTGAGTTGCCAGGCGCCTATCTACACCCCGTCCGACGCGAGAGCATGCGCAAGCTGCAGGCATTGAAGGACATCCACCGGGGAGAACGATGCTTTATTATCGGCAACGGCCCAAGCCTGCGCCAGACCGACATCTCCCGCCTGCGCGGCGAGATCACCTTCGGAATGAACCGCATTTACATGGCATTTCCAGACTGGGGTTTCACCACAACCTACTATGTGGCGATGAATGATCTGGTGATCGATCAGTGTGCTAGCGACATCCAGGCGTTGACCATCCCCAAGTTCCTGGCGTGGCGAGCCAGACGATTCGTGCGCCCGGCCGTGGATGTGCATTTCATTTACAGCACCTACACCGATCCCAAATTTGCCGCCGACGTCAGCGGTCGGGTATGGGAGGGCGCCACGGTCACTTACGTGGCCATGCAAATTGCCTTCCACATGGGCTTCCGCCAGGTGATCCTGATCGGCGTGGATCACAACTTCGCGACCCAGGGTAAACCTAACAGCACGGTCATATCACAGGGCGATGATCCCAACCACTTCAATCCGAATTACTTCGGCAAAGGCTTCCGCTGGCAGCTCCCCGACCTGGAGACCTCGGAAATGGCCTATCGCATGGCGCATCAGGCGTACAGGGCGGCAGGACGGGAGATCCTCGACGCGACAGTAGGCGGCAAGCTGACCGTCTTCCCTAAGGTGGATTACAACCGCCTGTTGGATGCTCATGGCTGACCCTCTGGTCTCCATTGTCACCCCTTCGTATAACCAGGCGCAGTACCTGGAACAGACGTTGCGCTCGGTGCTCGAGCAAGATTACCCTGCCATCGAGTACCTGGTCGTGGACGGCGGCTCCACCGATGGCAGTGTAGACATCATTAAAAAGTACGCCGATCGGCTGGCCTGGTGGGTCTCCGAGAAGGACAACGGCCAGGGGGATGCGATCAACAAAGGGCTGGCGCGAGCGACGGGTGAGATGGTCGCCTGGCTGAATTCAGATGACGTTTATTTGCCAGGGACGGTGTCGGCAGCGGTGAGAGCGCTGCGAGAGCATCCCGAGGCGGGCATGGTCTACGCCGATGTGCTGGCCATCGATGGTGAGGGAAAGCCGATCAATCTGATGCGTTACCGGCAATGGGGCCTGGATGAGCTGATGACCTTCCACATCATCGGCCAGCCGGCGGTTTTCATGCGCCGCGATGTTCTCCTCCAAGCAGGCGGAGGCCTCGATCCCGATTGCCATTACCTGCTCGATCATCAGTTGTGGTTGCGTATGCTCCAGATCGCGCCGATGTGTTACGTACCGGCTACCTGGGCCATGGCGCGTTACCACGCAGGGGCGAAAAATGTGGCCCACACAGAGATGTACGGGCGTGATGCGCAAGCTTTGGTTGAATGGATGCAGACCCAGCCGGCGCTGGCCGAGCGCTTCAGGCGGCTGGAAAAGCGCATCCGGGCGGGAGCGTATCGCTTCGGAGCGCATTATCTTCTCGATGGGGGACATTACCGCGCGGCACTGCAATGGTACTGGCAGAGCTTTCGCTGGCACCCGGCCACGGCTCTGAACGAAGCCCACCGCATCGTCTATATCCTGGCGCGGCCGTTTGGTATGGGGTGGCTGAAGCCTGCATATCTGCGCGTGCGCAAGGCGATCCGCCGACCAGGCATTCAAACAGGGCAGAATTGATAAGAAGATGGGCGAAAAAAGCGGCGCAAGGCTCATCGATACATTGGCACGCCCGGTTTTGATCCTGGCGTTGGGGCTGCTTTTTGCGGGCGCGCTGGCCGTGCGTTTGTATGACCTGACCGATCTACCGCTTGATTTTCAACCCACGCGACAGCTTCACTCGGCTTTGATTGCGCGTGGCATGTACTACCAGAATCTGACGAGCGTTCCGCAATGGCAGCGTGATATGGCCGTCACCCAGTGGAAAGCCGAGGGGCTGATCGAGCCGCAGGTTATCGAGCGCATGGCAGCCTTCACCTACCGCTTCACCGGTGAAATGTTATGGATACCACGCATCTTCTCGATCGTGTTCTGGCTGTTGGGCGGGATCGCGCTCTTCCTGCTGGCTCGTGAGCTGGCAGGAATTTTTGGCGGGCTGGCCGCGCTGACTTTCTATCTCTATCTCCCTTATGCGATCATAGCCAGCCGCGCCTTCATGCCCGATCCTTTGCTGGTTGGCACGCTGTGTTTCGCATTGTGGGCTGCTTACCACTGGGGGCGCACACGCAGGTGGAAATGGGCCATTGCAGCAGGCCTTTTAAGCGGCCTTACGGTTTATATCAAAGCGCCGGGGGCCTTCTTTGTGGGCGGCGGGCTGGTAGGGGTCGTGCTGGGCGGCTGGGGATTGAAGAAGGCTCTGCGCGATCCGCAGGTCTGGACGGTGGGAGCGCTGGCGGTGATCCCGTACCTCGCCTATCTGTACTACGGCACAAGTGTGCTTCACCTGCTGCAAAGTCAGTTTGCATTACGCTTTTTCCCACAGATGTGGATCAACCCAATCTTTTACCTGCAATGGCAGGCGCAGATCGGCGATACCATCGGCTTGTGGGCGCTAATCCTGGCTGTAATTGGCTCGTTTTTCGCAGCCGGGTTGATCAAACGAGGTCTGCTGGCAGGTTTATGGGTCGGTTATTGTGTGTATGGAATGGTTTTCGCCTATTTCATGACCACCCATGATTATTATCAGCTCCCCCTCATCCCGATCGTCGCCCTGGGGCTGGCACCGCTGGCGGAAGTCGTGCTCCGCCGTCTGACAGAGGTGGATGCCCGCGGTCTGGCCTGGGTCGTCTCAGCCTCCGCCCTCCTTTTTGGGGTGATTATGGCGGCCTGGCAGGCGCGCACGGAACTCAAGCGGGTAGATTATCGCGGCCAGGCCGCTTTTTGGGCCAAACTGGGTGAGGAGCTGCATGGGCGGGCAGTGGTGGCGCTGAGCGAGGATTACGGCTATCGGCTGCAATACTGGGGCTGGCTGGTGCCCACCAATTGGATGACCAGCGGTGATTTCAATCTGCGCGCGCTGGCCGGCGAACAATTCGATGCCCGACAGCTTTTCCAGGAATACACCCAGGGCAAGGAATTCTTTCTGGTGACGCTCTTCAGCGAGCTGGACAGACAGCCGGTGCTAAAGAATTTGTTATACTCGGACTATTCGATTTACGATCAGGGTGACGGTTATGTGATCTTTGACCTGCGCCACCCGCTGGCCGGCGCACAGGACATCTTGCCAGCGGCTGCGCCACCGCCGTGATGGGTCTGCCTACCGATCCAGTCTGTTGCGCCAATTTTGGAGAAAACCATGGCTAACAGTCCCCGATCCAATCCCTTCTCCCGCGCCAGCCTGTTCCTCAACCTGGGGAAGCAGGCCCGCCTCGTGGTGCGCCTGATGCGCGACCGGCGCGTCAGCCCCTTTCTGAAACTGCTGCCGATTGCTACACTGGTGTATCTATTTTCCCCAGATGTGATGATTGGGCCGATCGACGATGCGCTGGTGATCTGGCTGGGGACGGTTCTGTTTGTGGAGCTTTGCCCGCAAGACGTGGTGCGCGAGCACCTTGATGCGATCAACGGCGTGGTGCCTGGTTCCTGGCGGGAGGTGTCGCCGCAAGAATATCTTATTGTTGACGGAGAACACGTTCATGAGGTTGACGGTACTGAACGGAATAAATCGAGCCCCTGAGAGAAGCACCGCACAACGTTATCCCCGGCAGACAGCCCTGGTTTGGAAGATTCGAGCAATTGCGCTGGGCACCGCGATCCTGTTGGTTGGTTTTATCACTGCCTGCACGCCCCCCACGCTTCCCGGGACGATCACGATTCCAACGAATACTCCCCTGCAACCCTCGGAGACAGCTCCGACCGAGGAGGCCGCATTCACGTCTATACCAACCGCCGGGGCCGCTTCACCCACTTCAACTCAGAAGGCGGAGGCCACACCGATCAAGGAAGCTTATCTGCCTTCGGTTACACAACTGCCGGATGCCGCCGGTTACGAATGGCGCCCGGTAATAGAAGGGCTGGACCGGCCGATCGGCGTGGCTAACGCTGGCGATGGCTCCGGGCGCCTGTTCCTGCTTGAGCAGGCTGGCGAGGTGAGGGTGATCAAGGGCGGGGTGCTGCTGGCCGAACCTTTCCTCGACATCCGCGACAGGGTTGGCAGCAATGGCTCGGAACGCGGTCTGCTGGGTATTGCCTTTCATCCGAATTACCGCCGCAACGGCTATTTCTATGTGAATTACACTGATCTCAGCGGCAACACAGTCATCGCGCGTTTCCACGCCGATCCCACAGCGGACAAAGCCGATCCTGGCAGCGAAAAAGACCTGCTGCACGTGAAGCAGCCTTTCGCTAACCACAACGGGGGTGAGATGGTCTTTGGACCTGACGGATATCTTTATATCGGATTGGGCGATGGCGGCTCGCAGGGAGATCCATTTGGCAATGGGCAATCTTTGCAAGTATTGCTGGGGAAGATCCTGCGCATAGACGTGGATCACGGCGATCCTTATTCTATCCCGGCGGACAATCCCTTTGCCAGCGGGGGCGGAAAGCCCGAGATTTGGGCATACGGTCTGCGCAACCCATGGCGCTTTTCTTTCGATCAGGCGACCGCAGACCTTTACATCGCCGATGTGGGTCAGGATCAATGGGAGGAGATCGACTTCTTGCCGGCCGGCAGCCCGGGTGGGACGAACTTCGGCTGGAGCTATCGCGAGGGGAAACACCCTTATAAGGGTACGCCCCCCGCTGGCTTGAATCTGGCGGATCCGATCTACGAATACAGTCACGCTGAGGGGTGCGCGGTCATCGGGGGAGAGGTCTATCGTGGGCAGGAGCTGACAGCCTGGGAAGGCGTTTACGTCTTCGGGGATTTCTGCTCCGGGCGCATTTGGGGTCTGCTGCACATGCCTGACGGGTCATGGCAGTCGAATCGGCTGTTCGACAGCGGCATCTCTGTCACATCGTTCGGACTGAGCGAGGATGGGGAGCTTTATCTGACGGACTACGCCGGGAGCCTGGATAAGCTGGCGGCGAAGTGAGGAAGGACAACGAATTACGCATAACAGCAGGAGCCGTGTGAGGCTATTTTTTGTTTCGCGAAGTGAAGGGGCGATGTTCGTCGTTTGGCGAGGTGACGCCTGACACTGGCAGCGTTTGCCTGTTTCGGCTATATATACAATACAAAAAAGATATTGATACGAATTTTTGGGGAGGGTGAAGAATGGCGGTGAAGGCCTGGCACACGATCAAAGTTCAGTTCTGTCCGCATGCAGGTCGCCCAGTCAATCTCGAAGCCGAGGTCGTCTATCCGGCTGAGTTCTTGCCGGAGCAGAATCCGCGGGTGCTGGGCCACCGCTGCTCCCACGCATTCCTCTGCCAGCAGTCCGATCAGGTGGCCTGTGTCTGGTCTGGCAGCAACCCGTTATACGATCCTTTTCTCGAAAAGGCCTGAACGCTCCTGTCGCAAGGTTTTTGTTTCTGCGGATGGGAATCATTGAATCCGCGTAAAATCGCGGGTTCGGCATTAAAACCCCACACCAATCTTGAAGTCCGGCCTTTTCTTTCTTCCCTTTCCCGGCGACAGCAATCAGGAACAGGAAAATTCTGGCAGTCCAGTTTCACATCGTGCTGCCAACAGATGATGGCCAGGCGGTTAAATAGCCATCAAAGGCCTGTTAAGGGTCTGGGAGTTCGATGAGGGCTTAGTGGATCACTCCCAGACGCTTGCCCACCCTTGTGAAAGCCTCCAGCCCTTTATCCAGATCCTCGCGGGTATGCGAGGCTGAGATCATCACGCGGATGCGCGCCTTGCCCTTTGGGACGGTGGGGTAGCCGATGGCCATGGCGAAGACGCCTTCCTCGAACAGCGAGCGGCTGAACTGCTGCGCCAGGGGCGCGTCTCCGAGCATGATGGGAGTTATGGGTGTGACACTCTGGCCGGTATCAAAGCCCAGGCGCTTCATCTCGGCTTTAAAATAGCGCGTGTTCTCCCACAGGCGGTCAACCAATTCGGTGGATTCTTCCAGGACGTCCAGGGCAGCTAGGGTCGCGGCCACGTCGGGCACGGTAACGGCCGAGGAGAAGAGGAACGGCCGTCCGCGCTGGCGAAGCCATTCGACGACGACCGGGCTGCCTGCCACAACGCCGCCCACCACGCCGAAAGCCTTGGAGAGCGTGCCAACCTCGATATCCACTTTGCCGTGCAGGTTGAAGTGGTCGACGATGCCGCGCCCGCCCCGGCCAAGCACGCCCTCGCCGTGGGCGTCGTCTACCATGAGCAGGATGTCATGTTTCTCGGCAACGGCGTAAATCTTATCCAGCGGGGCGATGTCCCCATCCATGCTGAACACCCCATCGGTGATGATCAGAGCACGGCGGTAGCTGCCTTTATTTTCCTCGATCTGGCGGTCCAGATCCTCGGGGTCGGTATGCGCATAGCGCACAATGCGGCCGCCGGACAGGCGACAGCCGTCAATAATGCTGGCGTGATTGAGCTCGTCGGAGAAGATAACGTCCTCTTTACCAATTAGCGCGGGGATCACGGCCAGGTTGGCGCAGAAACCCGATTGGAAGGTAATCGCCGCCTCGACGCCTTTGAAACGAGCCAGGCGGCGCTCCAACTCGACGTGTAGATCCATGGTGCCGGCGATGGAACGCACTGCGGCCGGGCCGATGCCATACTTGTTCACTGCTTCCTGAGCCGCCTGGACAAGGCGAGGATGGTTGGCCAGCCCCAGGTAGTTGTTGGAGCAAAAATTGAGCACCCTCTTGCCATCAACAATCAGCCAGGCGCCTTGCGGCGAGCTCAAGGTGCGAATGGTGTTGTACAGACCGCTTTCTTTTAAGCTGGAGATTTCGTCAAGGATCCACTGGGTTTTCACAGACATATTCACCTCGAGATGCTGGTTCCAGGATTGGAAAAGGAACGACGGCGGAGAGCTTCCTTTCCCCGCCTGTGTAACCGGATTATACACCCGGCTTGGTTTCGCTCTCGTCTTCGGTGAGGTAACCCATTTCTGCCAGGGCCCTAAGCACTTTCTGCCGGGCACCGGGTTGAATAACGACCGCGGTGGGTCCGAGAGGGTCGCCCAGGAAGCGCGCTGCGCGCGAGCGGCGTAGCGCGGCGAGCATTTCAGGGGAAGCCAGGCGCAGGACGGTGACCGGTTCCATGCGGGCCTGCACGCCGTCCAATTCCCAGCGCTGTATGGCGCGTACCAGAGAGGGCGGCGGCGGCGCGCTACTATGGCGGCGAAGCAGGGTAATCAGATGGCTGACACGCAGGTTTTGCCGACGCGCCCGAGCCAATGAAGCGGGGGTGATACGATAGCGGTATTCACCGCCTTCCTGGCCTTCCCAACGGCAAAAGCGGGCGATCTGGTAGCGGGCCGAGCGGGGAAAGCGCCTTTGGATGCGCAGGACGCCTTCGGCGTTTACAACCAGGCGCCCATCCTCGGCTGGCAGTCCCTCGGGAGCGCTACCAGCCAGCAGCGCAGACGCCCAGGAAGACAGGCGAAATGCAGCCGGCAAAGTCTCCGGCGAAGCGGAGGCAAGATCGGTCAGGCCAAGCCAATGGAGCGGACCGCAGATCATGAAGCGGATCAGGGCGCCGTCCACTGCGTCCCAATGCTCGTAACCACGCAGGTAGCTGCCGCTGACAGCATCGCGAATGAACCAGGAATCATAGTCGCCGGCCGGTCGTTGAAAGTCAGGCCAGCGCTCGTGGATGGCTTCGACCAGCCTGGCGAGATTCCACCACATCCCTGCAGGCAGGTTGGTGATCAGATCCAACAGGAATTTCCGCGCCCTCAGCGGGTCGTTGGACCATTCTCCCTCGAAGATCAGTCCTGGCAGGAGCCTCAGCTCGTTGAAAGTGGGGGAATTTCTCCAGGCCTGCACGAGAGAGGCGAGCGCCTCACCTCGCGAAGCCTCGAGGAATACGCGAGCTGGCTCAGGTCGTGGGAGGCGGTTTTCATCCACCAGACCGGCGGCGATCAGCAGCATCTCCAGAAAACGCGAGAAAGCCGCATCCAGCCCGGCGAATTCGGGAGGTGGATAACCGGCGCGCAGGGCAGCCAGGAAGGTGGTGGCGTGATCGAGGATGCGATCGTCGCCAGGAATAGCGTGAGCGCATTCTTCCGGAGGGGCAGGCTGTCCTATCGGCGGTCCTTCCTGACCCTCCAGAGGCGGAAGCAACGCCATCAGGTCATCGGGCACGTAGGCGAATTCCTGCGGTTCGGTGGGGGTATCAAAGAAGGCGCGCCCGATCAAGGCGCGATACCAAAGCGCTTCGGAGGGGGAAGCAGGGGAGAGCTGGGGCTTCTCGCGGTCACGCCGGGCTGGCCCCATCTCGCGGATGGCGCCATAACGGCGGGCAAAGAGAGCATAGGGTAGGCGGCCGCCGTTCCATTGCAGATCGGCCAGGGCAGTCTGAGCCTTTTGAGGTAAGGCGGCCACGATCTCGCGCACCAGATCGGCATCCAGCAAGCGGGAAACCAGGATCGACCTGGCTGCGGCTGCATCGGGAGCCTCGAGCTCTACGCCCCACAAACCTGCCACGATCTTCAAGAAGCCAAGGTCGCGTCCTTGCAGGCTGTGAATCAGGTCAGGCATACCGAATGATCATCACACGACCGCATCCAGTTCACCCGGAAGGAGCTGCACTTCCAGCCGGTCGGTGGTGGAGCCAAAGCCGGCCAGGACCTCGCCATCGGCGTGGATATAGAGCGGCCGGTCTGATGTGAGTGTCAGGCGCTTGAAATCCGCCATGTGGATATAGGGCAGGCTTTGATGGGTGTGATTCAGGAACCTTGTCAGGGTGTAGAGCATCATCGGGCGCGAGATGCGGTTAACAGACACGTAAGTGAAGAGACCATCGTCCGGCCTGGCATTGGGAGCGAGGAAAAAGCCGCCGCCCTCGCGCGGTCCGTTGCACAGCACGAGCATCAGCAGCTCGCGTTCCCAGGTTTCATTCTCCGTCTGGATGCTCAGGCGGAAGGGAAAATAATTAAACGCAATGGTCTGCAGGACGGCCAGAAAATAGACGGCGAAGCCTTGGAAGAGGGGGACGCGGCGGGAATTGATCGTTACCACCGTGTCGAAGCCGATGCCGATGGCGTTGATCCAATATTCGACCCGCCCATGGCCATCGACGATCTGGCCGACATCAACGGGATGCGGTTGACCAAAAAGCGCCTGGCGCAATGCCAGATCGGGGCGATCCGAGATGCCGATAGAGAAGGCAAAGTCGTTGCCCGAACCGAGCGGGACGATGCCCAGGCGGGGGCGGCGATCGCGGGGCACTTTCATCAGTCCGTTGATGACCTCATGGACGGTGCCATCGCCACCCATGGCCACCACCACATCATAGCCTTCGAGGGCAGCCTGGTGGGCAATTTCAGAAGCATGGCCGGGGTAGACGGTTCCGGCCCAGTCGGCACCACCATGCTCGTAAACGATCGGCCGGAGTGAAGAGGCAATGTGCCAGGCTCTGCCAAGGTTCGCAATTGGGTTAAAGATCAGCTTGACTTTGGGCATCCATTCTCACATGGTTGGAGTGATTAATTACCGGAAAAATCCGCGTACAAGTCTTGCGAAGGAGGCAATTCGCTGAGCAGAGGAAGCACGCTGCCGGGTCCCAGGTGTTTGGCCTGGTAGAGGTTCTGGTCGGCGGCCTGGATCAGCGAGAGCCAATCGTAAGCGTCGGTTGGGAAGATGGCGATGCCTACGGAAACGCTGACGCGCTGGTCCGGCGCGCCGGGCAGGTGCAAATCGAGGTTTGCCAGGGAATTCTGAATGCGCCGGGCAACCGCGACAGCGGTCTCCATGGAGGTATCCGGCAGGATGAGGGCTAGTTCATCACCGCCGTAGCGCGCCAGAGAGTCCTTATCCCGGACTGCGTTCTGCATGTCCTGACTGATGATCTTGAGCACCTGATCGCCAAGCAGATGCCCATAGGTGTCATTGATGACCTTAAAGCCATCCAGATCCAGCATCATGAAGGCGAAAGAGGTTTGGAGGTTCTGGGCCTGCTGACACTCGAACTGCAACCTTTCTTCTAAGGCGCGACGATTTGGCAAGCCGGTCAGCGGGTCGAGATGGGCTTCAAGGTAAGCCTGTTTGTGCTTACGGGCATTGTTGATGGATATGGCTGCGTGGTCGGCCAGAAGCTGAAGCAGGCGCAGGTCATCGCTGGTAAAAGGGCCGGGGCGTTCGCGAGCGGCGGTCATCACGCCCACGACCCGCGTGCCAACCTTCAACGGGATGCCGATGATGGCGCCGCTCCATCCAGTTCCGCGATAGAGGTAATGGCGGCTCATGTCGGGTACATGCAGGATCTCGCCGTGGCGGGCAACCGTGTAGGTCAGGCCATGCGGGCGCGGTGTGGTCCAGGGGATATTGTCCCGCCCGTCCGACCAGAGCGCGGCGCCGAAATTCAACCGGTCGTTTTCGTAGAGGAAAATGTGAGCGTCGGCTACATCGGGGATCAAGTGGAGGACGCTTTCCAGGATGATCTTGAGCACGGTCTGAAGATCCAGGCTGGCGGTCAAATTCAGGCTAACCTGGCGGAGGGTTTCCAGTTCAGTGATGCGCTGTTCGAGAGATTCGCGCAAAACCTGTTCAGGAAGGCCGCCTTCGGTCATGCCGTCCACAGGGGGGAAGGTATCACCTCTGCCAGCCACCTGGATGGATGCCAGGCGCTCGCGAATCAATCTGGCTAACAGCTCGCGATCCGAAGCCGTGATACGTTTCTTGTTTAGATGATCCAGCAAGCGAGTAAGTGTTTCAGCATCGGGGTCCATAGGTCTTATGGCCAGAAAGATGAACGTATCCCCCTGCGGTGTATTTTCATCAATAAAAGAGGGAGGGGCGTTCCATACCTGAGATGAGCCTATTTTAAAGGTATTTTTATATTTTGGGTCGAATCCAGCCCTGTTCAATTCGTAACGAATTTGTAATGCAGCGCTGCAGGTTACCTTGCAAAAGTATTAAGTGTTGAACAATATCACCATTTGACGGGCGTAAATCTAACCGTTATAATCTTTTAATGTCCTGTTCAACAAATACAGCGCCAATCGGCTATGGCGAGGCCATATAATGGCTTTACAAGGTAATTTACGCGATTTTACCATCACCCAGTTACTAAATCTGGTAAACCTGGCAAGGAAAACGGGCACCCTGGTTGTGGAGGGTCCCAGCGATGTCGCGCTGCTTACATTCAAGGAGGGCAAGCTTTCCTACGCCCAGATGGATCACGAGGACAACAGCCTGGCCTATATACTGCGGCGTACGAACAAGATTTCCTCGTCGCAGTACCGCACGATCCGCGAACGGGCCTACCAAATGAGCGACAAGGAGCTCGGCCTGCTCCTCATCAACGCCGGCTATCTGACTCAGGAGGACATCCTCCTGAGCATCCAGCAATATTTCATCAACATCGTCCAGCGTCTTTTCACCTGGGTGGAGGGCTTTTTCCGCTTCGAGAACGCGGTAGCGCCGCCGGACGGCAAGATTACCGTGCGCATCGACCTGGAAAATCTGATCATCGAAGGGTCCCGGCGGATGCGCGAATGGGAGCGCCTGCAGGAAGAAATCCCCAGCCTTGATATGGCCCTCAAATTTACCGATCGCCCGGGCACGAACCTGCGCAATGTCAATCTGAGTGTGGAAGAGTGGCGCGTGGTGTCTTATATCAATCCAAGGAACACTATTCGCCAGATTGCTCAGGCCGCGAAAATGAGCGACATGGAAATACGCAAGGTGGTTTATGGGCTCATTCAGGCAGGGTTGGCCGAGATTGTAAGGCCTGAGGGCATGCCGCCGCCGATCACCTATCGGCCGGCATTCCAGTCCAATAATAAGGTGGAGCAAAAATCGTTGATCAACCGGCTGATCAGCCGTATCCGATCGCTTTGACGCTTTTTTCTTGAGGATGGATCATGCAGACGGTCAAAATGGTGGTTACCGGTCCCTATAATGCGGGCAAGACCGAATTCATCCGCTCTGTCAGTGAGATTGATGTCGTCTCAACCGAGCGCAAGATCTCCTCACCGGCCGAACGGATGGTCAAAGAAACCACCACCGTTGCCATGGATTTTGGGCGTATTACGGTTGACGATGATCTGGTGCTTTATTTGTTTGGAACCCCTGGGCAGAAGCGTTTCGACTTCATGTGGGAAATCCTCTCGGAAGGTATGCTGGGCTTCATCGTCATGGTCGACAGCACGCGACCAGAAACTTTTCGGGAGGCGCGCAGCATCCTGGAGACCTTCCGCGCTTACGCTCCAACGCCCTACATCGTTGCGGCCAACAAACAGGATTGCCAGGACGCGTGGGATGTCGAGGACATGCGCTATGCCTTGCGTCTGGATTCCAGGGTGAAAATGCTGCCTTGTGTGGCCGTAAACCGAGAAACGGTGAAGACCGTTCTGCTGGAACTGCTGTACACGATCCTGGCCGAGATGGAAACGGGACAGGACTGAGTGAGCGGCCGGGCTGGTTTATCCTGTCCCCTCACTCTTGACATTCTCCCTGATCCTCACTAGAATAAGTTTGAAAGTCAACGGGGAGCCCGGTTGTGCCGGGCTGAGAGGAGGACCAATAGTCCTCGACCCGCAGAACCTGATCCGGGTAATGCCGGCGGAGGGAGCAGAGCGCAATCGAATAAAGCCACCCTCGCTGGCAGAGGGTGGCTGTTTTATGGCTGAAAAGCGCGCGATTGTATTTGCCAACGGCGAGATCAACGATCTGGAAGCTGTGCGCGGACTGATCGAATCGGATGATTTTCTGGTCGCGGCTGACGGGGGCTACCATCATATGCAGGCGCTGGGTCTTCGACCCGGCCTCATCGTGGGTGACATGGACTCGCTGTCGAAAGAGGAAACTGAGCGGCTGCAGGCGGAAGGTGTGCAGATAGAGCTCCATCCAAAGGACAAGAACGAGACGGACTTGGAGTTAGCCCTGCAATGGGCTGCCCGCGCCGGGTATCCGATCATCGTTGTGGTGGGCGCGTTAGGCGGTCGCCTGGACCAAACGCTGGGCAATGTCAGTCTGCTGGCCCAGCCGGGGTTGGATGACTTGCAGGTGCGCCTGTTGGATGGGACCACTGAGGCCTTTCTAATCCACGGCCGGGCAGAAATCCGCGGCGATATAGGTGACATTGTTTCCCTGCTGCCACTTTTCGGTCCGGCGGTTGGTGTGCTAACCGCGGGCTTGCGCTATCCTCTGCACCGCGAGACGCTATACCCCGAACGCACGCGCGGCATCAGCAACGTCTTGGAAAGGCCGGTGGCGCAGGTTGAATTGAGTGCGGGTAATTTATTGTGCATCCATATCCGCCGGGCTCCTGTTCAGGATTTAGCCGAACGAAGGGAGTGAAGAGATGAAGAGATTGACTTACACATTGTTATTTTTGGGATTGGCCGCCGCGATGCTGTCGGCCTGCGCCGGTGCGCCGTCCGTGAGTACACCGACGCAAGCGGCCACGGCATCCGCGCAAATATCTACCCCTGAAACTGCGGCGACAGGCGGCGCGCCGGTCGAGACGCTGACAGTGATGACCCACGATTCCTTCGCGGCCAGCGACTCGGTGATCAAAGCCTTCGAGCAAGCCAACCATGCCAAGCTGGTTTTCCTGAAGAGCGGCGATGCCGGCGCTGCGCTGAATAAGGCCATCCTCTCCAAGGATGCTCCCCTGGCAGACGTATTCTATGGGGTGGACAACACTTTCCTGTCACGCGCGTTACAGGCCGGTATCTACGAACCGTACGCTTCACCCGAGCTGGCCAATATCCCCAGCCAGTTCAAGCTGGACCCGCAAGATCGTGCCCTGCCTGTCGATTATGGCGATGTGTGCATCAACTATGACAAGGCCTATTTCAAGGAGCACAACCTGCCTCTCCCCCAATCGCTGGAAGACCTGACCAAGCCGGAATACAAGGGGCTGCTGGTAGTGGAAAATCCGGCCACCTCTTCGCCAGGATTGGCTTTTATGCTGGCGACTGTGGCGCACTTTGGAGCGGATAAGTTTGTGGACTACTGGGCGAGCCTCAAGCAGAATGGCGTGGTGGTAGTCAATGGCTGGGAGACAGCCTATTACACCAACTTCAGCGGTTCCTCTGGCAAAGGCCCTCAGCCGATGGTCGTGTCATACGCCTCCAGCCCGCCGGCTGAAGTGGTGTATTCCAAGACGCCGCTGACCGATTCGCCCATCGGTACACTGACCGGGAATGACATGTGCTTCAGACAGATTGAGTTTGTCGGCATCCTCAAGGGAACCAAGCACCTGGCTCTGGCGCAAAAGTGGGTGGACTACATGCTGAGTGTACCTTTCCAGGAGGATATGCCGTTGCAAATGTTCGTCTACCCGGTCAACCAGAACGCCAAACTACCGGAAGTGTTCGTGAAATACTCGCAGGTGCCGGAAAAACCGGCTACCATGTCTCCCGACGAGATCGCGCAGAATCGGGACAAATGGATTCAGGAGTGGACCGCAGCGGTGCTTAAATGATTGCTCGCGGCCGGCTGGCCAGACAACGGGAGTTGCTGCTTTGGGCCCTCCCGCTCCTCTTCCTGAGCGTCTTCTTTTTCTACCCGTTGTATTCGGTGCTGCGGGTGGGTCTTTCAGGGGCGCTGGGTGGGCTTGAACAGATCGATCTCTCTCAGGTGTGGGACCCGCTGGGTTTCACCATTTGGCAGGCGATCCTTTCTACCCTGCTTACCTTGCTGGTAGGCCTGCCGGCCGCGTATCTTTTCTCCCATTTCGAATTTCCCGGCAAACAACTGCTGCGGGTGCTGACGACCATCCCCTTTCTTCTGCCGACGGTGGTGGTAGCAGCCGCGTTCAACTCTCTGCTCGGGCCGAACGGCTGGATCAACGAAGCACTCATGGGGCTTTTTGGCTTGAGCCAACCGCCCATCCATTTTCTGAATACTTTGGGAGCCATCCTGTTGGCTCACGTGTTTTACAACACCACCATCGTGATCCGGATGGTCGGCAATGCCTGGTCACACCTCGACCCACGTCTGGAACAGGCCGCGCGTGTGCTGGGAGCGGGGCGCGGGCGCGTCCTCTGGGACGTGACCCTGCCGCTCTTGCGCCCGGCTTTGCTGGCGGCTGCCTTGCTGGTGTTCATATTTGATTTCACCAGCTTTGGCGTGGTGCTGCTGCTGGGCGGTCCGCAGTTCGCCACGCTCGAGGTGTCGATTTATATCCAAGCCCTCTATCTGCTCAACCTGCCGATGGCCGGGTTGCTGTCTCTGGTACAGCTCCTGTGCACGCTGGGCATGACTGTGGCATACACGCGCTGGGTAGAAGGTGGGATAACCCCGGTAATGCCGCGATCTCAGGCGGAAACGGCGCGCAAGGCGCGCAAATCTGTGGAAAAGCTCATCGTGGGTCTGATGGTCGCTTTCCTCCTGGTCTTGCTTGTTTCCCCCCTGGCAGCGCTGGCCATGCGTTCGGTGGCGCAGCTTGAAGCCAACCGCGGCGAGCGCGGCCCAGTACAAACCGGCTTGACACTGGATTATTACCGCGAACTATTCATAAACCGGAACGAATCATGGTTTTACGTGCCCCCCATCGATGCGGCGCGCAATTCGCTCATCTACGCCGGTGCCACAGTGGTTATCTCGCTGACGTTGGGGGCGCTGGCTGCTACCGCACTGACCCGGCGCTCGACGCTCAACCGCGTTCTTGATCCGCTGTTGATGTTGCCTTTAGGCACCTCAGCGGTGACGTTGGGATTGGGCTTCATCGTGGCTTTCAATCACCCGCCGCTCATGCTGATCGCCAGCCCGGTTCTGGTGCCGCTGGCGCATAGTCTGGTGGCGCTGCCGTTCGTTGTCCGCAGTCTGCAGCCGGCGCTGGCAGCGATCCCCCAGCAGCTACGCAGCGCGGCGGCTGTTCTGGGCGCATCGCCGTGGCGCGTCTGGCGTGAGGTGGACTTGCCGATCGTTATGCGCGCAGTGTTGACCAGCGCGACCTTCGCGTTCACCATCTCACTGGGCGAGTTTGGTGCCACCAGTTTCCTGGCGCGCCCGGATTATCCCACTCTGCCTGTGGCCATCTACCGTTTCCTTTCCCAGCCAGGAGCGCTCAATTATGGCCAGGCCCTGGCCATGGCCACGCTGCTGATGATCATAACCGGCGCGGGGATTATAATCATCGAAAGACTGCGCCTGCCGGGCGTGGGTGAGTTTTAGGAACAAGACATCAGCGTAAATTCCGATGAGGAGAGGCGCATGTGAGCGCGCTGGAGGTCCGCTCAATCTGGAAATATTATGAAGGTAAACCTCTGCTGCGCGGAGTTACTTTCCACGTTGATTTGGGTGAGACGGTTTGCCTCCTTGGACCTTCGGGCAGCGGAAAAAGCACCATCCTGCGCATCATCGCCGGATTGGAGGAGGCTGATAGCGGTCAGATTTTGTGGGAAGGCAAAGACCTGGCAGGTGTTCCCGCTCATCGCCGTGAATTCGGCCTGATGTTCCAGGATTATGCTCTCTTTCCTCACCGGGATGTGGCCGGCAACGTAGCCTTCGGCCTGGTCATGCGAGGGCTGCCGCGCCGGGATATCGAGCGGCGGGTGCGCGAAGCGCTGCAACGCGTGAATCTGTCCGAATTTGCCACCCGGCGAGTGACCGATCTCTCCGGCGGCGAGCAGCAACGCGTAGCTTTGGCGCGCGCACTGGCGCCTCAGCCGCGTCTGTTAATGCTGGATGAACCGCTGGCCGCCCTTGACCGGGCCTTGCGCGAACAGCTCGGCGAGGAGTTGCGCCGCATTCTGCATGAGGAGCGTCTGCCTGCCATTTACGTGACCCACGACCAGGGGGAGGCTTTTGTTATCGCTGACCGGCTGGTTTTGCTGCATGAGGGTATCGTGCAGCAGAGCGGAGCGCCAGAAGAGGTCTACAATCGTCCGGCAAACACATGGGTGGCTCGTTTTTTAGGCCTGTCCAACCTGGTGGCGGGAGTGGTGGAGAAGACCTCGCCGCTGATTGTGCACACGGCCTTGGGAGAATTCCAGGCGCAATGTGAGCACCCGCACCATGCGCCTGGTGAGCGAGTTACTGTGCTGCTTGGCCCGGGCAGCGCCCGCCCGCTGGATGGTACAAACAAGGAACAGAACGTGCTGCGCGGCGAGGTGGAGGATACAGTCTTCCGCGGCGAAGGCTTCCGCGTGGACCTGCGGGTTGGAGATGGTCAGTCGCTGCGCTTTTTTCTGGACCGCAAGCTCACTCCAGGAGAAGTGGTATCCCTGGCTGTGGCGCCCGAGGAGGTACGGTGCCTGGGATCACAGTAATCAAACGCGACTATACAGGACGGGAGGTCTGGCGTTATCCGGCCCAGGTGATCAGCCGCGACGATCATTCAGTGCAGATCGAGGCGCTCTTCAACCGGGAACAGGATGTGCCGGTGGGGGAGATATCCTTTCGCAAAGGGGATCGCTTTGTGGAATGGTACGACAGCCGCAAGTGGTACACCATCTATGAGGTGCACGATCGTGAAGATGGGCGGGTCAAGTGCTGGTATTGCGATGTTTGCCGTCCGGCAGAAATCACGGACGATACGATTTCCTTCGAGGATTTGGCCCTGGACCTGCTAGTGTATCCGGATGGACGCCAGGCAGTGCTGGACGAAGAGGAATTCGTAGCTTTACCGCTGGGGGATGAGGAGCGGCGCCGCGCCAGGGAAGCGTTGGCAGAATTGCAGCGCCTGTTTACAGGACGCCATGAGGGGATAGATCATTTTAGGGGGTGAAAATCGTTCGCCTCGGCAGGGTCATGAGCGGAAATTGATCATCGCCAGCCCGATCACGCACACCACGATGCCGATCAGGTTGAGAGGAGACAGTTTTTCGCGAAAGAAAATCAGCCCTATCGGGATAAGCGAGAGCGACACTAGCGAGTTGGAGACCAGCGCCGCAAGACTGATCCTCCAACCAGCTCGGTAAGCCAGCAGAAAACCCAGTTCCAGGCCGACGATGGCCACACCCAAGGCCACGCTGATCCAGTTCACTTTTGCCAGGGCCTGGACGAGTGGTATACCGGGCCGTTCAACTCCGAGAAGGAGGGCGCAAACAGCTGCAGCAGTCAGATAGGTTATTGTCAGCGCCAGAAAGGGGTTGGCGCCGGTCGGAGTGACGCGCTGGAATACGTGATAGAAAATATTGGACACAATCGTCAATGCAATGGGCAGATAGAAAAATACGGTCATGGTTACCTGTCGATGAATTGGGAAGTGGATGAGGGGGCAGACGTGTTGATGAAATGCTGGGCGGCGATCAACACAGCGATGCAGCCGGCGACCTGTATTGCGCCTACGACCAGCGGGAAGGCAACGCCCAATGGTCCGAATACCTCGGTGAAGGTTTCCAGGGAAGTGAGAGCGATCAAAGGCGGTGCGAGGAACGCCAGGCCGGCCAGCAAGACCATGGCCGCAAATCTGCGAAGGCGCAACGCGACCAGGAAGGTGAACAGCAGCAGCGCTGCCAGCAGCCACAAAGAGAGCAGATAGACGGTATGGACGAAGCGTGTCAGCGCATGACTGTGGGAAACGGTCAGCAGGAGGAAGCTCAGAGAGCCGATAGCGATGAGTGCGCCAGCGGTAAGGGCCATGGCCAAGAGGTGCAGGCGATGCACAAATCTGTCACGAATGAGCTGCGCGCGGTACGAAGAAAGCATCCGCAAGCCAGCCAATAAAAGTCCCATGACGGCAGCGCCGTCTATCAGCGCAGCGTAAGCAGTAATGGGGATCATACTGTTCTCCTGTGGAAGAGGCCACAGACGGGGTGAAGATCAGCGCATGTGCCGAATCTGGATAAACTCGCTGCGGATGCCGTTCATCAAATCCCAAAAAGAACGGTATCGTCGCGCTCCGGGCAGCCAATCGGCGAAGAACCAGGCTTCCCATTCACCCTGAATGGTCAGTGTGCGTGGGTTGAGCAGCAGGATGGCATCATCTCCCACATCAGAGATCTCTAAAGCGGTCTTGAGGTATTCAGAGCGCATTAACGTAGGGTCCTGTCGGCCGTCGTAAACATAATATTCGGCGTCGGTTACCGGCGGCAGGGGGTATTTCGGGTTGTTGTACGCGTCAATCCACTCCTGGTGCCGCTGGCGGAACCAGGCGACCTCTCGAGCCGGCCAGAGGCGGTAAATGAATGCACCGCAGTTCCGCCAGCCGTTGGTAGTTTCCAGGAAACTACGGTAAGAAGGCGGCAAATGCACCCGCAGGCGCCCTTCCAACTCGGCGATCTCTTCTTCCGGGGCCGGATCGAAGCCCAACCAGCCGGAGGCGAGGACGCTCTCAGGGAGCGTCGAGCGGATCTTCTCGTCTTCCAGCATTAAGCGGCTGAACTCTTCGAGGAAAGGCCGCCAATCCTGTCGTGCCACACGCTCTCCGCTTCTCCTCTTAGCTGGCTGACAAGATGGCCTCGATGGACTGCAGCTCGGACGAATCGAAATCCAGGTGGTCGAGAGCAGCCACGATCTCTTCGATCTGACTTACTCGACTGGCGCCGAACAGAGCCGCGGTGACTCCGGGCAGGCGTAAAACCCAGGCAATCGCCATCTGAGCCATGCTCTGGCCGCGGGAGCGGGCGATCTCATTGAGCCTGCGCACCATGGCAACCCGCTCCGGAGTGACGTCCTCGCGCTGCAGGTAAGTACCACTCCTGCCGGCGCGAGAATCGGAGGGGATGCCGGTCAGGTAACGGTCGGTCAGCAAGCCCTGCGCCAGGGGAGAAAAGACAATACAACCGATGCCTTCTTCCTCCAGCACGTTCATCAAGCCGCCCTCAATCCAACGGTCGAACATGTTGTAGGAAGGCTGGTGGATCAGACAGGGGGTGCCCATTTGTCGCAGGATGGCCGCAGCACGGCGGGTCTGCTCTGCGCTGTATTGGGAGATGCCCACATAGAGCGCCCGGCCGCTGCGCACGATGTGGTCCAGGGCGCCCATGGTTTCTTCGAGGGGCGTGTCTGGGTCGGGCCGATGATGGTAGAAGATATCCACATAGTCCAGACCCATGCGTCGAAGGGATTGATCCAGGCTGGCAATCAGATATTTGCGCGAGCCGAAGTTGCCGTAGGGCCCTGGCCACATGTCCCATCCGGCTTTCGTCGAGATGACCAGCTCGTCCCGGTACGGGGCGAAATCCTGATGGAAGATGCGTCCGAAGGTCTCCTCGGCTGAGCCGTAAGGCGGTCCGTAATTGTTGGCCAGATCGAAATGGGTGATACCCAAATCGAAAGCGCGGCGCAGCATGGCGCGCGCATTTTCCAGGGTGTCTACACCGCCGAAATTGTGCCACAAACCGAGCGAGACGGCCGGAAGCAGAAGTCCGCTGCGGCCGCAGCGGTTATAGCGCATACGTTCGTAGCGTCCCTGGTATGGGGTATAGGTCATATCTGCCTCCTATTCGCGAATCTCGCCTTCGACTTCGAGATGGAGACGAGGGGTGTTGGCGAGTGGGTATTCGGTAAGATCCTCGAGGACAATGCGCACCTTCAGAGGGCGGACGGCGGTCTCCTTCAGGTGGGTCACGATAGCCTGGTCGGCCTTTACGCCAAAGGTCTTGAGCAGGCGACGAATATCCTTGCTGGTGTCTTCATCCATGCGGATACCTCTAAGTGATTTGGGATATGATCCCTTATTTTAAACTATTCTGCCCTGGTGTGGCTTCTGACATCCAGGCCGATCTTCCAATCATGGTTGAAAGCCGAAAGCTGGACCGGGGCAGCTCATCCCTCCTTAGCCCATGGGGAAATTGGGGTGGATGAAACGGCCCAATTTAAAGGGTATATAGATATTAATAAGATTATATTAATAATCGCGTGGTATAAAATAAACGCGCATGGATAGCAACTTCATAGGCTCAAGAGGATACGCCTAGCGTCAAGTGGGGAAATTGAAACGTTGATCAACTCCTAGCCGTTAACTGTGTTGAGGTTCACTGTACGTCCATTTTCTGCCATGCGCCTTCATTGACTTTCACCTTATAGCCGTAGACGAAACAAGGCGAGAAAGGAGGTGCGCTCCACGAATTGTACCCATCATCCAATGATAGCCTAACAAAACGTCTAACCGTTTAAAGATATTACAAAGGAGGAATTCGGCATGAAGCATAGGTTTCTAGTTTTACTAGTGATCCTCGCAATGGCGGCGATTGCTCCCGGCGCTGCTTTGGCTGCACCGATGCCAGCTCGAACCACCTTGCACGGAAGCATTCCGGCCTGGGCGAATGCAAAGGATTTCGCCGGTCCCGCCGATCCACAAGGCAGCGTCGGCTTCCGTGTTTACCTGGGATGGAAAAACGCCGCGGCGGCCGAAGCGCTGGCCAACGCCGTGTCCGATCCGAACAGCCCTTCCTATGGCCATTATCTAACCGCGGCCCAATTCCGGCAGCAGTTTGCGCCCTCACAGAGCGATGTGTTAGCCGTGCAAAACTGGCTCAGGAGCCAGGGCTTTAGCATCGTTTATACCCCTCAAAACAACCACTACGTTTCAGCTCAGGGCACGGTTGCCCAGGCTGAAACCGCCTTTGGGGTACAGTTTGGTATGTACAAGGTGAAGGGCAAATCAGTGCGTTCGCCTTCCAGCGATCTATCGATCCCCGCCTCACTGGCTTCGCTGGTCACAGGTGTGGTTGGGCTGGATGATAGTGCCGTTTTTATCCAGCCCGATATCATCAGGGATGCGCCGCCTTCGGCTGGCTTCCGTAATGCGCCACCGCTCTCGGATTATTGGGCGCAACTGGTTTCACCCTACTCCTATCCCGGCGGTTTTACCGATATTACCAATCCAGCCAATGCATCCTGGTCGATCAAGGGTTACACACCCGCTCAGATCAAAGGTGCTTATGGAGTGCCTTCGAATCTGGATGGCGCGGGTCAAACCGTGGCCGTGATTGACGCGTATGCCTCACCCACCATTCTGCAAGACGTCAATCAATGGTCCAAGAATCGCGGTCTGCCGCCGATGAGCCCTTCGCAACTGGTGCAGGTCGTTCCACCGGGCATCTACCGCATGCCAAATAACCCGGCCCAGGGACCTTCTGACTGGTATGGCGAGGAGACCTTGGACATTGAAGCAGTTCACGGAATGGCGCCGGCGGCAAAGATCGTGTTTGTCGGTGCTCCCAACAATTACCAAGATCTGGACGCCGCCATGAATTACGTTGTGGACCGCCAGGTAGCCCAGATTGTGACGAATTCATACGGTTTCCCCACCGAGTTGCTCCCACCCGGCTATGTGAAGCCCTTCAATGATACCTTGATCCAGGCAGCGGTTGAGGGGATCGGCGTGTACTTTTCCTCGGGCGATTATGGAGACAATACCGCTTTGAACGGTTTTGCAACGCCCGATTGGCCCGCGTCGAGTCCGTGGGTGACCGCTGTCGGCGGCACCAGCCTCGCAGTAGATGCAAATAATAGCCGCGTGTTTGAAACCGGCTGGGGTACGGCCAACTATAGCTGCAACACGAGCACTCTGGCTTGTACTCGCACTGGCTGGCTGTATGGCGCCGGCGGCGGCGTGAGTCAGCTCTTCGCGGAGCCCAGCTATCAGAAAAACGCGGGACTGAACCTCAGTGGGCGCGGTGTGCCGGACGTGGCAGCGCTCGCCGATCCGCAGATGGGCTTCCTCGTCGGTCAGACGCAAACGTTCCCTGATGGCACTTACTACGATGAGTACCGCATTGGCGGCACCAGCCTGGCATCGCCCATCTTTGCCGGATTGATGGCCCTCCTGGATCAGAAGGATGGCATGCACCACGGCTTCGCTAATCCGCTGTTCTATGCGCATCCGGGTGCATTTTTCGACGTCACATCCGTCAAGACCGCGGTAGCCCGTCGCAATTTCAAAAATGGTGTGGATGCCAGCAATGGCACGTCAGATTTCCTGCGCACGTTCGACGATTATTCCGGCTCGCCGACACAACACACCAACCCTGGCTGGGATAACGTCACAGGCTTAGGCACGCCCAGCAGCTCATTCTTCGATTTGCCGTAGCCGCTTCGCACGAGCAGATCAGACACCGATCTATTCGACGAATGAAAATGATCCCCCGCAGGAATTCCTGCGGGGGATTTTCTTATCAACAAAATCAGACACTACGTCGTCAACGAACGCTCGGTGGCGGGGTGAGGGACGAACACGCGCCCATCTATCAGCGTGCGGTAGACCTCACAGTAGCTGCGGATGGTATTTTCAAGGCTGTGAGCGCGAGCGCGCTCCAGGCTGGCCTGTCCCATGGCAGGCCAGCGGTCGCGTTCGTCCAGGAGACGTGCCATCCAGAGAGCCGCATCCTGTGGGTCATCAGGACGGAAGAGGTACCCATTCACCCCATGGGCGACCAGTTCGGGTAAGGCGCGCGCGTTCGCCGCAAGGATAGGCCGGCCGGTCGCCATGGCCTCCAATGTGGCGATACTCTGAAGCTCCTGAGGACTGGGCATAGCGAACAGGTCGGCGCTGTTCAACAGGGAGGGCAGTTCTTCGGCGGGCACATAGCCGGTGAAGGTCACCTGTTCATCCAGGTGCAGGCGATGCGTCAGGCTGGTCAGCGCTCCGCCCAGGGCGCCCTTGCCGGTGATGCAGAGATGAACATCGCTGCGCCGCAGCAGGTGCAAGGCATGGATCAGCAGGTCAATACGTTTTTCTCCGTCCAACCGGCCCACATAGAGGATAAGGGCGCGGTCGGGATGCAGGCCGTATTTTCGTCGTACGGCAGCGCGATCCAAATCCGGCAGCGGACGAAAGCGGGTCGTGTCCACGCCGCAAGAGATGGGATGAACCGGGCTGCCCAGCTTTTGCTCGCGCAGAATACGCGCGGCCGTCTCGGTAGGGGTGGTGATGATCCGGGCATGCCGGTAAACGTTGCGCATGGTCTGCCACAAAATCCATACCTTGGTGCTTTGATTAAGGGGGACAAAATTAAAGTATGGCAGGACGTTCTCCGGCAGGAAATGGTTGGTTCCCACGATGGGTAGTTTTCGCCGGCGGGCAAGGCTGACGACGGCGCGCGCGGTCGGATAATGATCCTGAATGTGCACCACGTCAGGATGAAAAGAATCGATGACCTGCGCGACCAGCCAGGGCGCAGGCAAGGCCATATACGTTTCGGGATGAAAAAGGCCGATGGAGATGGCCGGCAAGCGGAAGACACGCACACCGTGGATGTTCTCCTCAGAGACAGCCAACCTTGCACCGGGAACCATGACCATGACCTGATGTCCCTGGTCGGCAAGACCTTCGGCCAGGCGAATCGTAAATGCAGCCTGGCCATTCGAGCCAGGGTAATAGGTTTCACCCACAATGAGGATGCGCATTACGGGTAGGCCCTTGATGATTATGGGGTTGGTGCTTTTTCGGACAGCCCAGTCGGTTTGGATTTGAGCCCGATGATGAAGCGGATGATCATGCTCAGGAAAATGACCACGCCGATGATGGTGACGATCTGCAATCCCACTTCCATCGTTTTCAGATATTGTCCGAAGAAATAACCGGCCAGAACCAGCGTACCGGTCCAGATGAACTCCCCCAATGCCAGCACGCCGATCCAACGCCGCCAGGGGATCTTCGCCAGGCCGGTCGCAATCAACGCCGGGACCATGAAGCCCAGCGTCAATTTTGCGATGAAGAGGATACTGAGAGCATGCTTTTGTATGCTCCGTTCGAGGCGCTCTACCTGATCGCGGCGCACACCGAACCAGCGCCCGTAGCGCACCATCCACTCCATCTTGCCCAGATAGCCGAGTAGATACCACAAGTTATCGGCTACCATGTTGCCGGCCGCGGCCGAAATGAAAACCAGTCCAGGTTTCAGGTAGCCCCCTGCCGCCGCTGCTGCTCCAAGGAGTGTCACAATCGGGCCTTCCACGGCAACCAGGACTGCGATACCGAGATAGGCCCAACCACTCAGCGGCTGGAGCATATTGAAGAGCGAAGCCATGCTTCTATTATACCAATATGTAAAAACGATTTCGAGTATTTGCAGCCCCAGATTGATCCATCATAAGGAAACCTTAACGTCATTTTAGCCTTAGACCTGGGGCATAGCATTGATTATTCATAAGACCAGTCGAGGGAATTGGATGCGAAAACCGCCCCGTCCGGGGGCGGTTTTCTTTTGGCTGCGGCATCCCTACGACACGAAGAGGAGGGATGCCGCAGCACTTAGACGTTCATGGTCACACATGGTTTGGCATCACCTCCTCTTCTGTAAGATAGCACCTTTATACGGCTTTGCGCCGATTGAACTTAGTATAGAACGGTTCACACCGGCTGTCAATAGAACCGGGCTTTACGGAATCTTAAAGATAAATCGCCAACCATCGTTCTGCTGGGTTAAGGTCGAACTCGCGCCAATCACTTCATACCAGGTGTTGCCAGGCTTGTATGGGTAGGGCGTTCCATCGGGGAAACTGATCTGCACGATGGAATCGGGGTTTAGCCGTTCCCATTGCAGCTTATAGACCTGTCCATCCCTCAAGCCGTAAGCTGCACCGATTGAATTGAACTCCATATCCACCACCTCACCCTTGGGTGGGCGGATGACGTAATCGGTAGGGATGAGCAGCACCACCACGTTCGCAGCAGTGATGGGCTGCTTGGTCGAACGATCCGTCAGGACGCCGTAAATCTCCTTTGTACCGGTCGGATCATCCTGCTGGTCGACCGAACGGGTGTACAGGCCGGTCGCCGGGTCATAGTCCCAGCGAGCGTAATCGGCGGCCGAGTAGCGAACATAAAGGCGACTCAACGGCTGCCCACCGGCAGGCGCGGAGGACTGAAAATTCATGCCGCTCAAATCCTGACGGCTATTGTCGATGCCTTTTTGAGTAATGTAAGCGCTCAATTTTGCGGTGTCGGTAATCAAAAAGTTGCGTCCGTTAGGCTCGAAACGACACATTGGCGGGCAATCGTTTCCAGTTTCGACCACCAACAGGTCAGAAAAAGAGGATTGGCGCAGGCGGTCTAACACGCGTATCCAGGCGCTGCCGAAGGCGAAAATTGCCTTGTACATGCGCACGACGTTGACGTCAAAGAAGCGCGCAGAACGAATCGGACCAACCTGCTGCGCGTCCTGGCCGTAGTATAGGGCGATGAAACGGGAGGCGCCCTCTTCGGTGTAGTATTCATAGACTACATCAGCAAAAGAGAGGCCGAATTGGGGCCGATCAGCGCGAGGGATGTTTTCGACTTTGATCGCCATCGGCCGGCGATTGAGTAAATTTGGATTGGAAACTTTCAGCCCGGTAAGCGGATCGGTGTCTGTGCCGAGTGCGGCTGAAGCTTCCGAACCGGTCGGAGAAGGGGACGGAACGAGCGTTGCGCTTGCAGCCATGGTCGGATTGGGAGCGGTGGAAACAGGCGCGTTGACTGTGGCCAGCGGCGTGAGGATAGGAGCGGCGGTGGGCAGGGAAGCGCAGCCCGTTAGGGTCAGGGCAAGCAATATTGCTAACCTACGGTAATTCATGGCGACAACTCCTTGTAGAACGGTTTAATCATACCTTCACTGGGCAGTCTTGCCAACCGATTGACCTTTCCAATACCAATTTCCCTTATAATGATGCCACCAATGGAAACGATCCAGACCTCGAGGACAGCGTGCGCCGTATGGCGCAGGTTGATATATGTAGCGGCTGGCCTGGTGCTGGCCGTCTGGTTGATTAATACACCCGCCGGCCTGCTGGGTAAGGCGGATGCCGTCGGTTATTCTGTCTGTCACCGCATCGACAGTCATTCATTCCACCTTGGCGGGCGCGAACTGCCCTTGTGTGCGCGCTGTTCAGGGATGTACCTGGGCGCTCTCCTGGGCATTGCTTTCCAAGACTTGAGGCGAAGGCGCGGGGGCCTGCCGCCCCTGCGGGTTAATCTTGTATTGGGTGTTCTGTTGCTGGCTTTCACGGTTGACGGCATCAATTCGTACATGCACTTCTTCCCCGGGGTTTCTGGTTTGTATACGCCACAGAACTGGCTGCGGCTGGTCACTGGCAGCGGTATTGGTTTGGGAATTGCTGCCATCCTGATGCCGGTCTTTCATCAGACGGTTTGGAAAGCCATAGACGAGCGCTCTGCGCTGGAATCCTGGCGACGCCTGGGGACATTGCTGATCCTGGCAGCCGGCCTGGACGCGCTTATCGCCTGGCAAAATCCGCTTGCGCTCTATCCGCTGGCGTTGCTCAGCGCGGCTGGGGTAGTGGTCATCTTGATCTTGGTCTACACATTAATCTGGGTGATGGCATTTCACCGTGAGAATAGTTTTCCAACCTGGCGCGCTCTGATTCCATGGCTGACAGCCGGATTCACATCGGCCATGCTGCAAATCGGATTGGTCGACTTGCTGCGTTATGCGGTTTTCCACTCCTGGGCCGGTTTCACCTTTTAGTTTCTCGAACGGCGAAAATAAAACTATTCTATAATGATACCGACTGATGAGTGGTTGGCAGCGGATGCTCCAATCCCCTGGAGAGGGTCCGCTCATTATATGTCTATTTACTTTGGAGGCGCGAAATGAGCGATCGCCCTGATTTTGCTCCTTCTCCCATTGCCGCGCAACAAGCCAGTGCACTGGCAATAGCCAGTTTGATCCTCGGTGCATTGAGCTGGACGATTCTACCCACTGTGGGTGGCATCGCCGCCGTAGTAACCGGCCATTTGGCGAAAGGCGAGATACGACGTAGCGGTGGAACGTTGACCGGCGATGGCCTGGCAACGGCCGGCCTGGTCCTCGGCTATGCCAACCTTATCTTCACCCTGCTGGGACTTTGTCTGGCGGCGGCGGCGATCGCTGGATTGATCTCTCTGTCATTTCTTTGCGCTCCGTTTACCAATTCAATAGAGATTGGCGTACTTTTTCCTTTCCTGCGCCTCTGGTAGGAGAGTCAGCGGATGTGCGTTCGAACTTTCCATGATTATTAGGAGGAATCATGTCCGAACAGAACTTACCCATGATTTCACCGGAGCCTGAGGGGTTGCCGCCCCAGCCGGAAGCCGAAGCGCCTGGCGGGCAACCAATCCCATCGCAAGGGCCTCCGCCGTGGACTCAGCCCGGTGAAGAGCCCACACCGCCATTGCAGCCGCCCTTGCCGCCAGGCGCACCAGTCCCCAAGCGAAACAATACCTGGATTTGGATTGTGATAGCGGTGGTTGTGATCCTGTTGTGCTGCTGTGCGCTGATGGTGGCTGCCGCAGCCTGGCTTTGGACCAACGGCGATCGGATTATCCAGCTTCAGCAGTCGATCGTCCCGATGTGGAGCATCCCGGCATAGGCGGGAGAGGCGAGTATGAAAATTGCTCTCATCGCCGATTTGCACGCCAATTTCACGGCTTTTCAAGCCGTTTTATCCGACTTGAAGAGAGCGCGCCCTGATCTCATAATCTGCCTTGGAGACGTGGCTGAAACCGGGCCGCAGCCGCGTGAGGTGATCTCGCGGCTGCGCGAGCTGGGTGATCCAGTGGTGATGGGCAATACTGACGCTCAGATGCTGCAGCCCATCGAAACCGAAGAGGAGGTGGACGAGGATCGAAAGCGGATGGAGGACATTTTCCGATGGTGCGTCGAGCAGCTCGGCGAGGATGATTTGAATTACCTGCGCACATTTCAGCCTCACGTCGAGGTGGATATGGGCCAGGGGGTTCGACTGGTTTGCTATCACGGCAGTCCGCGATCGAACAAGGAGCGCATTGAAATGTCCACACCCGAGGATGCATTGGCAGAAATGCTGGCAGGCCATGATGCGACCATCTTCGCGGGCGGCCATACTCACCAGGTCATGTTACGATCTTACGCCAGTTCCCTAGTTATCAACCCGGGAAGCGTTGGGTTGCCGTTTGTTTATGAGGATGGCATGGTGCGCAATCCATCCTGGGCGGAGTACGCATTGGTTACCAATAATACGGTTCGCACTTACCATGGCGCAGGGGTTGGCGAGCTGCGCGTCGATTTTCGTCGTACACCGGTGAATCTGGAAGCGCTAAAGGCGGCGGTTCGAACCAGCGGCATGCCCCATGCCGACTGGTGGCTGCGAGACTGGTCGTAGAAAGAACTTATTAGGAGAGCACAAACGCGGGAAATCTTCAGCATACTTCCAACTACATTTTTATTATTATTCCTCAAGAGGAACTATGAGCGGTTCATTTCAATGTCATCCCCTCAAGCGCGTCCGCTATTTTGCCGGCCAGATCATCACTCCCGAGGACATGGCCGAAGAACAGCGCTATTTCCGTGAGAAAGCCCGGCGGCACAATCGCAGCCTGCATGGCTTTGGTGTGGTGGACGGGTTGGAAGTCGTGAGCAAGAAGCGCACTTTGCGCGTCAGCCCGGGGTTCGCGCTGGATTGCGCCGGAAACGAGATCGCCGTCTGCGAGGCAGTGGAGCTACAAGAACCCAAGGATGGCGCAGAGCTTTACGTTGTCCTCAGCTATCAAGAAGTGGAGACCGATCCGGTTCCGTTAACAGGCAGCGGCACGACGGCGGCGGAGATGCAGAATTCGCGCATTGAGGAGGGCTACGAGGTGCAGTTTGAGAAGAATGATCCCTGCGCCGATCATGGGGGAGGGAAATCCGGCTGGCACCCCTGCGGGGAGGCCCACGGCGTCACTCTTGCGCGGCTGGTGCGCGGCCGCAACAAGTGGAAAGTGGATCGAGATTACAAACAGCCTCGTGCTCACTGATCATTGATCCCATGCAACCCGATCAAATTATCCGCACCCGGCGAAAGACCATCGCCCTGATCGTGACGCGCGAAGGAAGACTGGTCGTGCGCGCGCCCCTGCGGGCCACCCGCGCGCAGATCGCACAGTTTCTGACTGCTAAAGCAGACTGGATCGAGGCGCGGTTGTCTGAGGTTCGCGCGGCGCTGGTGCGCACGGTCCACACTTACCAGCCCGGTGAGCGTTTTCTCTACCTGGGACGAGAATATCCTTTGGCTCTGGTCGAGCGGGAGCAACCGGCGCTAAGCCAGGCGAATGGGCGCTTTGAGCTGGCCTGGAACGCGCTTCCCCGTGCGCGCGAGGTGTTCGTGAGCTGGTATCGGGCGAGGGGACGGGAGGTGTTCGCTGAGCGAGTCGGGATGTATGCCGCGCGGATGGGTTTGCAGCCGGGTGCAATCAAGATTACCGGAGCGCGGACGCGTTGGGGTTCGTGCAACGCTCGCGGGACGCTGTGCTTCACCTGGCGGCTGGCGCTGGCACCGCTCGAGGTGATCGATTACGTGATCGTGCACGAGCTGGCGCACCTCAGGGTGCGAAACCACTCCAGAGAATTCTGGCGGCTAGTGGGAGAATATCTGCCCGAGTTCAGGCAGAGGATCGAATGGTT